>JAXMBX010000105.1:0-1569 GCA_046349635.1 Planctomycetales bacterium | reverse complement strand
ATTATCTGGCGGTGTCTACTGACTGAAGGCCCGAAAAATTCCGATTCCAATTCCGATCAGGAACGCTAACCCACCCCACGCTAATGCAGGCGATCCATGCTCCCCCAAGTATTCCACAACACCCGCAGGGGGGCGTGGGTCGAGAAGTATTCGTGGGTAGATCAGTCCCGTAATTCCTGGAATGAGAAACCCTGGTCCAAGCACTAGAACTTTCCACTGTTCTCTTGCGGCGAAGAAGTCAAGAGGAATGAAGATCATCAGGCATCCGAAAATAACGAAGGCTCCTGCCAGCAATCGTCGTCGAAACCAGGTTGATGTTTGCATAGTCCTCAATCCAGATATCGATAATCACTGGAGGCAAACAACCCTTGCACGACCCGGGTCCACGTTTCGACGGGTGTGACTTTTGATTCCCGTTCTCGTTTCAGATATTCCACCACGGCCTGGGCCTCGCTCTCCGTCGGCAATCGCCCCAGGATCATCCGATAGGCCAGATTCAGCCGGGCCTTCTCGTCTGTGGGAACCTCCTTGATCAGCCGCTCCGCCGTCTTCTTGGACTGTTCCCGGACGAAGGGGTGATTCATCAGGAGGAGTGCCTGCGGGACGATTACGCTGGTGGCTCGTGCCCCGGTCACCAGGCTGGGGTCCGCCAGGTCAAACGCCTCGAGGAACTCCGGCAGGTTGTTCCGAAACGCGGGGAGATACACGCTCCGCCGATTCCCGCTCGGCTGAAAGTTGTAATCGCTCACGAGTTTCTTGTCGAAGCCCGGCCCGCCTCGCATCTCATCCAATGTCCCCGCGCAGACCAGCATCCCGTCCCGCAGGCATTCCGCATCCAGCCGTCTTCGATTGCCGTGCGACAGCCAGCGGTTCTCCGGATCTTTTTCGTGGCTTTGCGGCGTGACGGCGCTACCGAGTCGGTAGGTCCTGGAGAGCATGATTTCTCGCACCAGTTTCTTGACCGACCAGCCTTCCGCAACGAACTTGATAGCCAGTGCATCCAGCAGTTCCGGATGCGAAGGCAGTTCCCCCGTCGTGCCGAAGTTATCGACCGATCGCACCAGTCCTGCCCCGAACAGCCAGTGCCATGTGCGGTTGACCATCACCCGTGCGGTCAGCGGGTTCTTTCCGTCTCCAATCCAGCGTGCCAGTTCCAGGCGCCCGCTCTGGTCTGCAGGAAAACCAGGTGATGAAATCTTTCGAAACACTTCGGGGACAGCTCGGGGGGCCATCTCTCCCAGGTTGTGGACGCTCCCCCGGATATGAACGGCGATCTCTTTCACCGGCTTCGTCTCGCGGACGGTCATCGCCATGTCGCGCGGCGGGGCTTGATCCGCTAGCTTCTTCCGCTCCTCCTTGAGCTTCGACATCTCCGTCTGCATCGCCACCGCGTTGGATTTCTGTTCGCCGGCTTCTTTGGAAGTCGTCGCCGCGGGTTTGTCTTCCTGCGGAATGAACTGCATCGCGTCCGCGACGACAATCCCATCCGTTCCTTCGTTGGAGACGATCACAAAGCACTGCCCGGCCACTTCGAACCGATACACCCCCAGGCTCAGGAACATCCCGTCA
>JAXMBX010000104.1:0-1644 GCA_046349635.1 Planctomycetales bacterium | reverse complement strand
CGCAGGGTCCCCGCAAAAAGGGGCTGATTCCGCAGAAGAACCGCAAAGACTCAAGCCGCGCGCTGCAGCGAATCTGACTGTTCGCTGGTCGATTCGGCGGCCAGTTCCTGGAACTCGCGCCAGAGGTGTTCCCCGTAGTTGTCCCAGTTCAACCCACGTAGCACCTGTTCATACGCTCCCAAGTCGACACTGAGGTCTGCATCCCGATCGAAGATCCGTTCGAGTGTCGTGATGATCGGAGCTTCAGACGTGGCCTCGAAGTAGCGGACCTTCTCCCCGACCAGTTCTTCAAACACGGGGAGCCGGTGGCAGAAAATCGGCTTGCCGTAGCTCATGCCCTCGATGATCGGAATTCCGAATCCTTCGAACAGGCTGGGGAAGAAAACGGCCCGGCAATCACGGTAGAGCCGATCCAGTTCTTCCGCGGAGACAAACCCCAAATGGAAAATTCCATGTTCCGGGCGGCAGCGGGCGAGTTCTTCGTCCAGATGCGGCTGGCGCTGGCCGGTCATGACCAGTTGTGCGGTCTGTTCGGGGTGCTGCTCTTTGAATTGTCGAAATGCGCGGACCAGCAGGGGGTGGTTCTTATGGGGGTAGGCATTGGCCGGGTAGAAGATATACGGACGTTCGGTTCTTCCTTCCGGCGTGGCACCGGGGCGGAGTTCGGATCTGCCTCCGCCGAGATACAGCACTTTCGACCGCGCGGGATCGGCGCAATGCTGGCGGAAGAGGTCGTCGCGGGTCATTTTCGAGATGCTGAAGGTGCGATCTGCATGGGTCGCGAACTGGCGGTCCTTGCGGCGTCGGACCCAGCGTTCGAGGCGGGAGAAATTGCCCGGCAGATGGTCGTGCTGAAAATCGACGACGGTGACGGCGCTCTTGGCCTGGATTCCAAACGGGAACATCGACTGCTGCGGATACCAGATGATGTCGAGTTTCAGATTGTTGATCTGCTTCAGAATCGTGCGCGTCAGAAGGCCGGGGCAGACCAAGTCACAGACGCGGCGGATGTGCATCGCACGGCGGGACATGGGGAACTTGATGGCGGTCACGCGCGGGTCGGCGCACAACGGCCAGAGTGTGTCGAGCGTTTCGTCGGTTCCAAACAGGTAGAGGCGGTCGTTTGGCCCCATCTGGAACAGGATCCGCGGCAACGCCTGGGCCAATGCCTCCCCTGCCCCCCCGACTTTGCCCGCGAAGTATTGAAAGAGTGACACGCCGATTTTCATATTCGCCTCCCTGCGCAGATTTCCGCCCCGCGTCCCCGTTTTATCGGGGGTTTCCATCGCCGATCCCTCGGCGGAGCAGGCATCACACAGAATTCCGGCAGAATCTGCAAGAGGAATTCCCGAACCTGTTGGGCTGTCAGCGTCTCTTTCCTGTTGCCGAAATCACGAAACCGGCAAACTTGACACTGTTTATGGAGGTTGATAAGGTCTCAGAATCTGGAAAGCGGATTTAACCCGCACGTCCGGAACAGCCGATAAATGCTGTCGTCATCCCCGGATGACGCACCGGAATCAGGTTCTGAGCCGCCGGCCCTTGAGGCCTGTTGTGGCGAGAACTTTCGGTGATTTGCCCAACACGGGGGATTAGCTCAGTTGGGAGAGCGCTTGCATGGCATGCAAGAGGTCAGGGGTTCAA
>JAXMBX010000103.1:0-1673 GCA_046349635.1 Planctomycetales bacterium | reverse complement strand
GGATGAGATTGAGAATGACGACGGGGAGTTGGAATCGTTTGACGATGCGGAGTTCGAGATGCCGGGAAGCCGGGGATACTCGATCCGTATTGATGAAGCCCATGCCTTGCATTCCCCGCACGTGGTCATGAAGACGACTGAAGAACGCTCGGGGAGCAACTGGCTGTCCGTGGCAGGTCAGTTGCTGGCGTATGCCGGCGTGGGGGCATTGACGTGTGGGACGATCATGGTGTTGATCGGCCTGCATGGGGCGCGGCCGGAACTCACGCCGACGGGTTGGCTGATCTCGACGGCCGGGCAGATGTTGCTCTTCCTCGGCGTGGTGACGCTGGTCTCGGCCGGGATGGAGCAGACGGCGCGGCAGGTCTCCGACCAAGTACGACAACTGGGGGATCGGCTGATCCGGGTCGAGCAGAGCCATCGTGAGGTGCCCGCGCCGAATTTCCAGAAGAAGGTTTCGCCCCAGGATCCTCGGGCGACAGTCGCGAAATTAAAGCGGCGAGTCGCGGAGCTGGAGCGAGAGCTGGGGGCGAAGAAGCGATAGAGACGCGGTGTTGCGCTCGAAGGTCTTTTTTGCCCGGTTTACTCGATGCTCGATTTGTGATCAATGTCTCAAAACGGCACTGGCAGAGCCAGTGGCACACGTCCAACGGGGAACGATGTGGGCTAAGAAACGCTCACTGTTCTGCTTCAGGCGGCGGGGCGTTTGTGAGAGGCCGCGAAGTTAGCCGCGAGTCCCTTGCCAACTTCCCACATCGGACCGGGAAAGCGGTGGCAGCGGGCGACGACGTCCTCGAACGCTGTCACCAGCCAGTCGATGTCGGAGTCGACGAGCGTGAGCGCAGGGATGAGTTTGATCACGTCGAGGTGATGTCCGGCGACCTGGGCGAGAATGCGGTGATCCTTGATCAGGGGGATGAGCATCGCCTGGCAGAAGAGGCTGGGGTCAAGGCCGTGGAGCAGATTCCAGCCCATCTTGAGCATGGTGCTGTGCGGCGCCTGAAATTCCATGCCGAGGAGCAGGCCCTTGCCGCGCACTTCCGCGAACATTTCGTACTGCTTGAGGGTCTGATTCAGGCGGGTGGTGAGTGCGGCCCCCTGTCGGGCGGCGTTTTCGACGATGGCTTCTTCCTTCAGGACATGCAGCGTGGCGATGCCGGCGGCCATCCCGAGTTCGTTCTGGCTGAACGTGGAGGAGTGCACGACGCAGCGGTCGAGGCTGGAGAAGACTTTGTCGTGGATGGCTTTTCGAGACAGGACAGCGCCGCAGGGGACATAGCCTCCGGAGAGAGCCTTGGCGATGACCAGGATATCGGGTTCGAGATTCCAGTGCTCGCAGGCAAACATTTTTCCGGTGCGACCGAGACCGGTCTGGACTTCATCGGCGACGAAGAGGGCGCCATGTTTGCGGCAGAGTGATTGGACCGCGGGGAGGTAGGCATCGTCGGGGAGGAAGACCCCTTTGCCCTGGATCGGTTCGACGATGAAGGCGGCGACGTCTCCCTTGGCAAGGTCCCGTTCGAGGGCGGCAATGTCGTTGAAGGGGATCGCGGTGACGTCCTGGAGGAGGGGGCCGAAGCCTTGTTGGAATTCGAGGTTGCCGTTGACGGAGAGTGAGCCGCAGGTCAGGCCGTGAAAGCCGTGATGGCAGAAGAGGAGGCGGGGGCGTCCGG
>JAXMBX010000102.1:0-2380 GCA_046349635.1 Planctomycetales bacterium | reverse complement strand
CCAAGCGGAACGCCGTCACACGCGAACTCCTGCAACTCCTCCTCACCGCCGTCCGCGATGCACGGAAGGATCCCGACCTTCGCCTCCTTGTCCTGCAGGCCAAGGGAGATGTCTTCTGCGCCGGCATGGATCTCGCCGAAATGCAGCAGACCGCCACCTCTCCCAACCCTGAACAACTCTGGGAACAGGATGCCCGCGTCTATCAGGAAATCCTCTGGGAGATTGCTTCCTTTCCGCAGCCCACCCTCGCGGTGCTCCCCGGCCCGGCCCTCGCGGGAGGCGTCGGCCTCGTCCTCGCCTGTGACCTCGTCCTCGGCACCGACACCGTCCAGTTCAGCCTTCCTGAACCGAAACGCGGCATCCTCGCCGCCGTCGTTCTCCCCCTGCTCCTCTACAAGCTCGGCGTCGGAGCATCCAACTGGCTGCTTCTCTCCGGGGAAACCTGCTCCGCTTCCCAGGCCCTGCAGTGGGGACTTTTGCATCAATCCGTTCCAAGGGACCAACTCCCCGCCGCCACGGAACGTCTCATCCGCCAGATCCTCACCGGCTCACCCGAAGCCCTCGCCGCCACGAAACGCCAGGTCTGGTCCTGCGTCGGCTCATCTCTAAAAGAACAACTCTTGGCGGCCGTCCCGGTCTCCGGCTCGATGCGCCACACCCCCGATGCCCGCGAAGGCCTCGCCGCCTTCGTCGAAAAACGCCCCCCTTCCTGGACTCCGAACCGATAACCGGCTCAACGCTCGGTCGCCGAAAACTCCAACTGCACCGGCCCCGATTGACTCCCCTTCGTCTTCGTCGGCACTGGTTCCCAACCGGAATTCTTCACCCCTGATTTTTTAACGGTTGAATTTTTGATCGGAGAACTGCTCGCCTTGGTCTCCTTGACCGGCGGGATGTTGACGACTGGTTCCTTCAGCGGTGCAACCTTTGCCGGTCCAACATTCACCGGACTGCTCTTTACCACCGGGTTCTGCGTCGATGGCCGATTCTTCGCGGTCGTCGCCGCAATCTCCCCATCATTGAAAAACACATACGGGGCCACCGTCTGAGCCAGTACCGGTTGGTGAATGTAATTTGGCCAGGTATGTCCGAATCCCACCAGCGGAGCCACGTTGAAATCCACGATCTTTCCCCGCCATGCACCCAACTGCAGCGCGTCCCGTTCGCTCGGACCGTTGCCCCCCAGCGGGTGATTTCCAAACGGCTTATGCAACGGGTAAATGTTCATTGCATAGTCTGATGTGTTGTGCAGGTTCAACACCTGCTCCGGTTGCATCAGCGCCATCCCGAACTTCTCACCCGGATTCATCCAATGCCGGTCCATCGCGGCTGCCGCCAGGACCATCCGCATCCGACGCTGCGGTGCCAGATCCTGTTGAGCCAACCGATCCCCCGACACTTCTCCTCCCGCCAGCAGATGCATTGTCGCCGCCGACAATCTCCCCCCGTGGCTGTGCCCCACCAGGCTCACCGGCTGCTCCGGCGGAAATCGCGAAATCAGACGCCCCAGGTGGATGCTGTAATTCTCACTCCGCACACCCAGCACGTTCAAATCGACCGGCAATACCGAAGAAATCCCCACGTCACTCGGCCAGGTGTAAAACACCATCATCGCCGCGCCATTCGGTTGCGTATTCTTCAGCCAGCGATAAGTCCCCTCCGCTTCCGCTTTCACGCTGTCCGTGGTGATGTAGCTCCCATGCACGAAGAACGTCACCGGCACGTTCGGCTGCAAGCTCCCCAGAAACTCCGCTTTGCTCCGCGGCGTCAGCGTCGGATCACCCTCCCGACGGGTAAAAAACTGCAGACAGTCATCGCAGTTCTCAAGCGGAGCCAGCTCATCGCATTCCCGCGCACTCACGATCCAATAGTCCCAATCCCCGGCCACAATGGGACCAGGCACCGCTCCACTCAGCGGAACCTCCTCCGGCACCGGTTTCATGATCGTGACCCTCGGCCCGTCGCTCGGACGGGACGGCACGCTCGAAGATTCGGGGGGGATCGTCAGCACAGGCTGCGCGGAGACAGGCTTCGACGGAGTTTTTCCCGTGGGACTTGTGACCGCGGGCGTCACGGTCTCCTTGGGCATTTTCCACTGGTCCACCGCGTGCAGTTGGCGCACCGGGGTCCAGTTGGCAGTCTGGGCACGCACGGGTCCAGGCCACCCGCCGCACGCCAGCCCCACCAGCCAGATCAAGGCGTAATTAAGAGTACGTCGTTGCATGAGAGAGTTCAAAGAGGTCAATCAAAGCGAGCACACGAGCGCCAGGCGCATCGCTTTCTCAAACATAAAAGCGACCTGCTCGAACTCAAGCCGACTTGTCGCAAAGACAACCAATCGCCCCATCCCACGACACAGTCCTGCCGTCTGGTCAAACTC
>JAXMBX010000101.1:0-2520 GCA_046349635.1 Planctomycetales bacterium | reverse complement strand
ATCGACGAGTTGCAGTCGCATCTGGACGACAAGACAGCGGTCTTCATGGTCACCAACCCGAACACGCTGGGGCTGTTCGAACGTGAGATCGCCGAGATTGCCCGCCGTGTGCATGACGTCGGAGCGCTGGTCTACATCGACGGCGCCAACATGAATGCCATCCTGGGGATCACGCGGCCGGGGGACTTCGGCGGCGACATGATGCACTACAACGTCCATAAGACCTTCACCGGTCCCCACGGTGCGGGTGGCCCCGGTTCCGGACCGATTGCAGTCCGGGATTTTCTCGCCGACTATCTCCCTGGTCCCATCGTGACCTTCAATTCCGCGACGAAACAGTACCAGCTCACCACACCGGCTAAGTCCATCGGACGGGTGCGGAGTTTCTTCGGCAATATCGGCATCCTGGTCCGGGGCTATTGCTATCTCCGCACGCTGGGAGCGGCAGGAGTCCGCGGCGTCTCCGAGCAGGCGGTTCTCAACGCCAACTATCTCCTCGCGAAGCTGAAGGATGTCCTGCAGGTTCCGCAGGGGGACCGGTGCATGCACGAATTCGTGGCCTCTGCCTCTTCTCTGAAGAGCGAAAAAGGGATTTCCGCGATGGAAATCGCCAAACGGCTGCTCGACTACGGCTACCATGCCCCCACGGTTTACTTCCCGCTGGTGGTCGGGGAAGCGATGATGATCGAGCCGACGGAGACGGAGTCTCGCGAGACGCTGGACGCCTTCGCTGACGTGATCCGCACGATCATCGGGGAAGACCCCGAGTTTCTGAAGCAGGCGCCGCACACGACTCCGGTCAGCCGTCCGGACGACGTCCGCGCCGCCCGGAACCCCATCCTTCAATGGGAAAAGAAACAGGTTTCGGGATAAGGCACGTCGGTTCAGACTCGATTGGGAAGGCCCTCCCGTGACGACAGTTTGCCAGGTGATGATTGAAGCGGAGCCTCGGGAGGGTGCCTGGAACATGGCGCTCGACGAGGCCTTGTTGAACGACAGCCTGGCCCATCACACCTGCTGGCTGCGATGGTATCGCTGGCGGGAAGCGACATTGTCACTGGGATACTTTCAGGGGACCCAGGGAGCGGGAATCGATCCCCGGTGGGGGACGCTTCCGGTGGTCCGGCGCCTGTCCGGAGGAGGTGCGATTCTGCACGATCGGGAGTGGACCTATTCCTGCATTCTCCCCACCGATCATCCCCTCACGCATCAGCCTCACGATCTCTACCGTCTCGTGCACGAGGGGGTGATCGAGGTCTTGAGAAGGCATGGGGTCGAGTCTCATCTGCGGGGCGCAAACGCCCCCGCCAAACCCGCCGATGCGTTCCTGTGCTTTGAGCGCGGAGACCCGAATGATCTGCTCTTCGGGGAACATAAATTCCTGGGGAGCGCCCAGCGCCGTCGGAAGGGGGCGGTGCTGCAGCACGGGAGCCTGATCCTGCAACGCTCTCCACACGCTCCTGAAATCCCGGGGCTGTTCGAACTCGCGGGAGTGTCGCTCGATGATGCACGACTCGTTCGCGAATTCGCACCCGCGATCGCGGGTCAGTTCGCGGAACGCTGGAACATTTCGGAAGAGTTTCCGAGTGAGATCAGGGGTGAAGCGGAGCGTCTGTTCCAAGAAAAATATGCCCAGGGGCTGGACTGGAATCGTGGTGGGAGTACGGGGGAAATCAGCCCCCCGTGAGACCGTGTTCCTCGACTTCCAAAGGGGCGAATCCCGGTGCGTTTTGACATCACAAAACGTAGCCGAAAAACACCCTTCCGGGTGGGGTTATTCCGAGGATGCGGAAGGTCTTTACCTCAGTGGTTGCAAGGGTTTGTTAATTTTCACAAAGAATTTGAAATTTATTGACAAAAGAAAATGGGGCTGATAGCCTGAGTTAGTTCTATCATAGAACTTCTCCCACACTCCGATCCTGAATCAGCTCATATCCAGGTTCTCCTTTTTCGGGGTCCGGAAGCTGTTTTTTGTCGATAGAATTGATACCTGTCACCAAGTCGTCACCACTGACTGCCTGACACAGCCGCTCTCGTCTCAGTCTGCACTAATCTCTTTTTTTGTTCATTTCCAAGACGAGAAACGGAAGTTGTCGGCAAGCGACCTCACTTGCGTTAGAGACGCTTGCCCACGCCACAGGGGCTCATTCGTGTCGACGACCGAACTGACAGCGCGTTACCAGCGTTTTACCGACTTCCTCAGTACCTCGTGGGCTACTTCTTCACATCGCCGCTCCTCACCCAATTCCGACCTGACTCGTACCCTTTTTCGAGATCTTCCGGAACGGCGAAGCTGGACACCCATCAGGAACTATAATTGTTGGTAGGACGTATTTCGGGAGCGAGTCTGTATGCGAGCGGAATTAAAGGTCGTCGAAGGGAAGCATCAAGGGGCAGTGATCCCGATTAACAGGAAGAAATTTCTCGTTGGGCGGGAAAGCGACTGCCAACTCAGACCGAACAGCGATCTCGTCAGCCGTCACCATTGCGTGTTTGCAGTGGATGAATATGGCGTGCGTC
>JAXMBX010000100.1:0-3289 GCA_046349635.1 Planctomycetales bacterium | reverse complement strand
GGATACGCCCTCAGCCACGCCTACGGTGCGGCATTTGACAATCCCGATCTGATCGTCGCCTGCGTGGTCGGTGACGGAGAAGCGGAGACTGGCCCCCTCGCGACCGGCTGGCATGGGAATAAATTTCTGAATCCTCAGCGGGACGGGTGTGTCCTCCCCATCCTGCATCTCAACGGATACAAAATCGCCAATCCCTGCTTCCTCGCACGGATTCCGCACGACGAACTGCAAAAGTTCTTCGAAGGGATGGGATACAAGCCCTACTTCGTGGAGGGGGATGATCCCGCGCTCGTCCATCAGCAACTGGCGGGCGTCATGGACACGATCGTCGCCGAGATTCGGGAGATCTGGGCCGCGGCCCGCGAACGTGGAGAAGTGAAACGTCCCGCATGGCCCATGATCGTGTTCCGCACTCCCAAGGGGTGGACCTGTCCCCCCGTCATTGATGGCAAGAAGTGCGAAGGCTACTGGCGGAGCCATCAGGTTCCGATGGGGGACATGGACAAGCCGGAGCATATCCGCATTCTCGAAGAATGGATGAAGAGCTACCGTCCGGAGGAGCTGTTTGACGAACACGGGACGCTCATACCGGAGCTCAAGGAACTGGCCCCCCAGGGTCACCGCCGCATGAGCGATAATCCACATGCCAATGGCGGGATCTTTCTGCGCGACCTGAAGTTACCCGACTTCCGGGATTATGAGGTGAAGGTTCCTTCCCCCGGTGCAACGAATGCGGAATCGACCCGCGAGATGGGCAGGTTTCTCCGCGACGTCATGAAGAAGAATCTGGACACCAGGAACTTCCGCCTCTTCAGTCCGGACGAAAACAACTCCAATCGTTGGCAGGACGTGCTCGAAGTGACCGACCGCTGCTACATGGCGGAAATCTATCCGGATGATGACAAGCTGAGTCCGGACGGGCGGATCATGGAAGTCCTCAGCGAACACCAGTGCCAGGGTTGGCTGGAAGGCTATCTCCTCACCGGCCGACACGGGTTCTTCTCCTGCTACGAGGCGTTCATTCACATCATCGATTCGATGTTTAACCAGCACGCGAAGTGGCTGAAGGTCTGCAGTCACATCGGCTGGCGACGGCCCATCGCCTCCCTGAATTATCTCCTCTCCAGCCACGTCTGGCGGCAGGACCACAACGGGTTCTCGCATCAGGATCCGGGCTTCATCGACCACGTCGCCAATAAGCGCGCGGAAGTCGTCCGGATTTATCTCCCCCCCGACGCCAATACGCTCTTGTCCGTCACCGATCACTGCCTCCGCAGCCGCAACTACGTCAATGTCATCGTCGCCGGAAAACAGCCTGCCCCCCAATGGCTGACGATGGACCAGGCGATCAAGCATTGTGCCGCCGGACTCGGGATCTGGGAGTGGGCGAGCAACGACCAGGGATGCGAGCCCGACGTCGTGATGGCCTGCTGCGGTGACGTCCCGACGCTGGAGACCCTGGCGGCCGTCGAAATGCTCCGCAAGCATCTTCCCGAACTCAAGGTGCGGGTCGTCAACGTCGTCAACCTGATGAAGCTGCAGCCAAGTACGGAGCATCCGCACGGAATTTCGGACCGTGATTTCGACGCCATCTTCACCAAGGACAAGCCGATTATCTTTGCGTTTCACGGCTATCCCTACCTGATCCATCGCCTGACCTATCGGCGGACAAACCACAAGAACATGCACGTGCGCGGCTACAAGGAAATCGGCACGACCACCACCCCCTTCGACATGGTGGTACTGAACGATCTGGACCGCTTCCACCTGGTGGAGGACGTGATCGACCGGTTGCCCCAACTCGGAGCGCGAGCCGCCTATTTCAAGCAGGCCATCCACAACAAACTCGTCGAGCATCGGGAGTATATTTCGAAGCACGGAGACGACATGCCCGAAATCAGCGGCTGGAAGTGGGGAGGAAAGAACGCACCCGCGTCGCGGGGTACCTCCACCGAAGGGGATAACGTCTGACGTTCGACCTCCGCATGACACCTCAACGTCTGCCTTTGCATGAAAATTCTCCTGTTGAACGCCGGTTCGAGCAGTTTAAAAGGCTCCCTGATGGAGTCCTCGGACAGTTCGACCATCGCGCAGGCCACCGGTGAATGGTCCGGTTCCGAAACGCACTACGAATATGTCTGGTCGGAGGGGCCACCACGTTCCGAGACCGTCACCTGGAAAGGGCATCACGCCGCCGTCCGCCGATTCCTGGCCGATTTGTTCCACTCCTCTTCAGGAGTCGCGCCCGCGGACCTGGCGGCCGTCGGACACCGGATCGTGCATGGCGGCCCCTTCAACGCTTCCACCTTGATCACCCCGGAAGTCCGTGCAGAGATTTCACAACTCGCGGCGCTCGCCCCGCTGCACAATCCTCCCAGTCTCGAAGCACTCGCCGCCGCACAGGCCGAGCTTCCGGACCTCCCGCATGTGGCGGTCTTCGATACCGCCTTTCACGCGACGCTCCCCGCTCCCGCGCGGACCTACCCCATTCCTGAAAAATGGACGCGTGAATGGGGCATTCGCCGGTACGGCTTCCACGGGCTCAGCCATGCGTATTGCGCCCGCCGCGCCGTGGAAATGCTCCCCGCCTCTGTTCCGTCCCGACGACTGATCATCTGTCATCTGGGACACGGCTGTTCCGCGACGGCCGTACTCGACGGTCAATCGATCGACACCACGATGGGCTTCACCCCGCTCGAAGGCTTGATGATGGGCACCCGGTCCGGCTCGCTCGATCCCGGAATCCTCCTCCATCTTCAGCAGCACCGCGGGCTCTCTGTCTCGCAGATCGACAAGGCACTCCAACGCGAATCCGGACTGCTCGGCGTCTCCGGCGTTTCCGCCGACATGCGGCAAGTCCTCGCGGCGTCACACGAGGGGAATTCACAGGCCGCTCTGGCAATCGAGATTTACACGCATCGCATCCGCCAGGCAATCGGCGCCCTCGCCGCGACACTCGGGGGAGTCGATGCCCTCGTCTTCACGGCGGGAGTGGGGGAACACGCCGCCCAGATCCGTGCGCGGGTCTGCGCGGGGCTCGGTTTCCTGGGCTTGGAACTCGACCCGGATCTGAACGCCACCTCCCACCCCGACGCGATCATCTCCGCATCCGGATCACGCGCTCGGATCCTGATCATCGCCACGCGGGAAGACGTGACCATGCTGCGCGAAGTCGTGAAAGTCGTCAGCGGCTGAACGTCCCCGTCCAACTTTCCCAGTGGACCGCTTCAGGCAAAGAACGCCGAAAGGCTGAATCGTCTGTCACGATTCAGCCTTTGTTTGTTTGTTG
>JAXMBX010000099.1:0-4365 GCA_046349635.1 Planctomycetales bacterium | reverse complement strand
CCGCCGCTGTCCGATCACCTGGCAATCCACCGGAATGACCGGTTGAATCAGCGGCAGGTCCGCCTCCCGGACAATCAGGTAGCCGGGACTTTCCGGGGAGGAAAGATGCCGCCTCACTTCTTCCGGAGAGCGCAGTTCGGTCAAGACCTGCCCGGCATAGTACACCAGACTGGGAGGGGAAAAGCGAAATGTCCCCAGCCGAAATTTCCTGGGATGTTGCGTTTTGATCAGGCCGATCAGCGGCGCACTGGACTGATGCTGGTCCACTTCCACGACCGCCATTCCAAACAACGCCAGTGAAAAGCCGATCCCTCCGCATGCGAACCAGCGGGCATACGACTCAAGTCGGTGTTGAGTGCCGTTCCGCCAGGCGAACACGCCGCACAGCAGGGGAATGACCCCCACCCAGAGCAGTTGGGTTTCACCCGGTAAATAATGTTGTGCCAGACTGGGAACCGCGATCAGGACTCCCAGGCCGACAACGATCGGGACCGCGAATGCGATTCGGGTCAGGATGCCGGGAATCAGACTCGGTTTTTCCAGCCATTCGACAAACGTCCGTGCCGTCAGAATCGCCAACGCGGGATACGCGGGCGTCACATAGCTTGGGAGTTTTGTCCCCGCGAGTGAAAAGAATCCCACCCAGATTCCACCCCAGCAGGCCAGAAACAGATCTGCCGAGGAAAAGTTGCGCCGCAACCGTTGCGTGAGATTCCAGAGGGCATACGGCAGAAACACCGATCCCGGGTAGAAGCCGATCAGGATCGCTGGGAGGTAATACACGATCGGACCCCGATGACCTTCCATCGGCTTCAGAAATCGGCCGACGTTTTCCGCTCCGAGAAACTGTTGCAACCACGCCCCTTCTGTCCGGATCGCCACCGCGAGATACCACGGCAGCGCCACCGCCAGAATCACACCCGCCGCGAGCAACGGATGGATCGCTTTCCACACGCTCGCATGCGTCTTCCATGCGGTTAACGATTGTGTCGCGCCCCGCAGAGTGATTCCGCCCGAGGACAGACCATCGTTCTGAATCTTCAACAGATACAGATACGCGAGGAGTATTCCCCCCGGCAGCACGACTGCTACCGGACCTTTCGCCAGCACGCCCACCCCCATCGTCAGAAAGATTCCGATCTGCGGCCACAGAGAATTGGATTTAATGAACGGGCTGTTTCCATTCGGCGTGGCCCACAACAATCCCCCCTGCACCAGCGTCGCCGTCGCACAGAAAACCAGGCAGGCATCCGGCGTACAGGCCCGCGAGGCCACTACGAACATCAACCCGGACGCCAGAAAGATCGCCGACCAGAATCCGACCCGCCGCGAATACAACCTCGCTCCCAGCGAAGCGGTCAGCAGGACCGTGCCGGTCCCCAGCAACGCCGACCACAGCCGCGCCGAAAACTCGTTGATTCCAAACACCGCATACGCGGACATGATCAGCCAGTACAACAACACCGGCTTCGCCGTGCGCAACTGGCCGTTGAAGGTCGGCACGATCCAGTCTCCGCGCTGGTACATCTCTCGGGCACAGGTCGCATTCCGCGGCTCGTCCTCATCCCACAGGCCGGGAACTCCCAGATTGGTAAAGAACAATCCCCCGCAGATCAGCAGCAGGAGGAGAATCTCTTTGGATCGTGACACGGTCGCATCCTTGCGTGACGAATCAGATAAGTCGGGTTCGAGTTTTCTCGTTGTGTCCGTCGCCGGAAATCTCTTGTGAGATTCGCAAACCGTGACGCGACACACAGGCGGAGGACATCCGGCAATTATTGCGGGAGGATTCTAGGCGGGATCGAGAAACCGGGCAATCTCAGTGTCCTGGGCCTGATTCTGGAGCTGATTGCCGTTTCTGCGAAACCACAGATGCTGTTATAAAAGGGGCCAGTGCAGGCAGTTCCCGAGAAGCTCACCCGTTTGGAAACGTCGCCGTTGTTGCCCCTCAAAAAAACATCCCCTGAAACCCCCCGTCCCCGCCTGAAAATCGTCGGAGCACAGCAGACCGGCGTCGAAGTGGCAGACCTGAGCCGAAGCTCTGCTTCCATCTGGGGCTGGAGGGCCACCGCCACTCTGTTACTACTGGGATGTGGGGCCTTTTTTATCGATCTACAGGTCTCCGATCTCCTCAACCGTCGGCATGCCCTGCAAAAGATCCATCGCACACTCGAGCTGGCGGAGCCGTTCGGAGATGCGGCCGGGGTCATTCTCGTCGCCGCCGTGATTGCCGTCCTCGATCCCCTTCGACGCCGTGCCATTCCGTCCCTCCTCTTGATCTCCTTTTCTGCTGGTCTGCTCGCGGACGGAGTGAAAATCAGCGTCGGACGGCTTCGACCCAATGGCGCCGAGCTGCAACACCTCACAAACGTCTGGCAAACATTTCTCGGTTGGTTCCCAGGATTACACGCCGGCTGGGGCAATCAAAGTTTTCCCTCGGCACACACTACCGTCGCCTGGGGACTGGCGATGGCACTGGTCCGGTTATACCCCCGTGGAAAATGGCTCTTCCCGATTCTCGCGGGTCTGGTCGCACTCCAACGCGTGGAAACCGGTTCCCATTATCTGAGCGACGTTCTCTTCGGAGCGGCAATCGGAGTGGGAGTCGCCGCACTCTGGTTCCGAAACCCGTTGATTCAGGGTTCGCTGCAGCCGCTGAAGCACTCGAACTGATCCGGTCGAGTTGCCGTTCGGTTTCTATTGCAAATGAGTTGCTTGTGGCCGCCACCCCCTTGCAGTAAGGTGGAGGGTGAACGGGCAGAAAGTCCTCCCCCAAAGAAAGTCGTCCGCATGTCGATGTACGTCATTTTGATCATCTATTCCCTGATGGCACTCGCCGCCTCTCTCACGGGGGGGTATCTCCCCATGATGATGCACCTGACGCATGCCCGCGCACAGATGATGATGACCTTCGTCGCAGGCTTGATGCTGGGGGTCGCCCTGTTCGTCATGCTTCCTCATGCGGTTCTGGCAACGAATGATCTCGATCAGGCCATTCTGTGGATGACCATCGGCCTGCTGTTCATGTTCTTTCTCCTCCGGACGTTTCACTTTCACCAGCATGGCCCGCAAGCCACCACCCCCGAGTCTGATCACGCCGATGGAGAGACCTCCTCGCTCCCCATCCACACCGGTTGCGGACATGACCATGATCACGACCACGATCATGATCACGACCATGGGCACGGACATCATCACGGCCCCAGCGGAAAACATCCCTGGAGTTGGGCCGGGGTCGGGTTCGGACTGGCCCTGCATACGCTCCTCGACGGCGTCGCATTGGGAGCCAGCGTCAAAGCCGATTTCGGACACAACCACACAATCCTTCCCGGCTTTGCCACCTTGCTCGCGATTGTCCTCCACAAGCCTCTGGATGCCATGGCCATCAGCACACTCATGTCCGCCGGGGGATGGACCACCGCCTGGCGGCAGGTGGTCAATGGACTGTTCGGCCTGATGTGTCCTCTCGGCGTTGCCTTGTTCTTGATGAGTCTCGGAAAGTTTGCCTCCCACGAAAACCTGGTGATCGGCTGCGTCCTCGCCTTTTCCGCCGGGCTGTTCCTCTGTATTTCCCTGGGTGACCTCCTCCCGGAAATCCAGTTCCACTCACACGACCGTTTCAAACTGTCGTTGTTGCTGCTGCTGGGAGTGACCGTCGCCTACGTGACGGCGATCCTCGATCGGCAAAGCCACTCCCATGTCCCCTCGGCCGGGGCACATGGTGCAGAGGGGCATAATCACAGCCACGATCACGACCACGGCGATTCCACCCACGGGCACTCTCACTGAGCCGTAGCCGCGTCGATAAGAAAGAAATCCCCCTTCCGCTCGCAACCTGGCCACCGCATGGGTGGCATGCCTGCATCGCTGCGAAGCGGCAGGGTAGGCATGTGATCGATTCGCACTTCAGCGACCCGTTTCTGGGTCTGAAACGTCAACACCGATTGCGCGTCCAGCGCGATTGTGCCCTGATCCCGAGGGTTTCGACTCGGTGAGGTCTGACGATCGCGGCGCAGGATCGTCATCGTCGGAATAATCCGCCGTGTTTCCATAAAACAACAGTTTTCCGCATGTTGATGAAAAACATCATCAAGATTCCTGCGCTATAGTTCTGTGAGACCTCGCGTAATCGGTAACTCTTCACACCGAAACACGTCCTTCGCGAGGTGACAGGGTTCCAGTTATTCCGATTGTCAGGTTTGTCGCGGCTGTTCCATTGTCCGCGACGGACGGTTCAATCACTGCCCCGGAAACGGACGGCAAAGGGATCTTTCGAACCACATCAAGACTTCAATCAGGGAAAACTCACCATGTCGACAGCCACGACTTCATCCATGACGGCGGAATACGTCAATCCCGTCATTT
>JAXMBX010000098.1:0-4951 GCA_046349635.1 Planctomycetales bacterium | reverse complement strand
CCTGATACAAAACTGGTTTCAGTCATCCTCGCCAGCAATGAGATCGGTTCGCTCAATCCGTTGCAGGAAATCGGGGCACTCTGCCAGCAGCGCGGCATCCTGCTGCACACCGATGCCACGCAAGCGGTCGGCAAGATCCCTCTCGATCTGCAAACTCTCTCCGTCGATCTCCTCAGCCTCTCCGCCCATAAGTTCTACGGTCCGCAGGGAATCGGCGCGCTCATCGTTCGCGAACGGAATGCCCCGCTCCGCCTCGAACCCCTCTTCGAAGGGGGTGGCCAGGAAAAACGTCTCCGCAGCGGCACGTTGCCGGTCCCTTTGATCGTTGGCCTCGGTGCCGTCGCCGAAATCGCCCAACGGGAAATGCACTCCGATGCCATCCGCCTCGCCGCGCTTCGCGACAAACTCTGGGACGCGCTTCACGCCGAGTTCCCGGAGCTGCGCCGCAATACGCCGTTCGCGGACATTCTGCCACATAACCTCAACGTCACAGTTCCTGACGTCGATGGCGAAGCACTCATTCACGCACTCACCCGGATTGCCGTCAGCTCCGGATCCGCCTGCAGTACCACCGATCCCCGCCCCAGCCATGTCCTGCAGGCGATTGGCCTTTCGGAACAGCAGGCCAAGGCCAGCCTCCGCTTCGGACTGGGGCGGTTCACGACGGCAGAAGAGATCGACCTCGCCTACCGACACGTCATCGACGTCCTTCACCGCCTGCAGACCGAACGTGTCGCCTAAACCACCATGCCCCTCATTCACCTCACCGATCTCACCGACCCGCGCCTGGAGGTTTACCGCAACCTCAAGGACACGAACCTCACCCGCTGGAAGGGGCTGTTTGTCGCGGAGGGGGAAAAACTCGTCCGCCGTCTCCTCGACAGTGACTACGAACCTGTCTCCATCCTCGCGGGAGAAACCTACGTCGATCGCCTGCGCGACATCCTCCCCCCCGATCTCCCGGTGTATGTCATCCCCACTCGTGCGATTGATGACCTCGTCGGATTTCAGTTTCACCGCGGCCTGCTCGCTTGCGGCCGCCGGAAGTCCCCTCTCGTACTCGACGACATTCTCCCCCCGGAAAATACTCCCTGGACCTGCGTCGTCTGTCCGGATGTCACCGATCCGGAAAATCTTGGCGCCATCATCCGCATCAGTGCGGCGTTCGGGGTCCATGCTGTCCTGCTCGGCCCCCGTTGCGGAGATCCCTTCTCCCGGCGTATTCTCCGCGTTTCCATGGGAACGACGTTCAAGCTCCCCATTGTGCAGTCCGCGGATCTGCCGTCAGATCTCAAAAGGCTCCAGGCCGCCGGCGTGCAACTCGCCGCGACGATCCTCGACCCCTTAGCCAGTCCACTGCACGACTATCGCCGTCCCCGCCAACTCGCTCTGATGTTCGGCAATGAAGGGGATGGCCTCCCGCCGGAGATCATCGCCACGGCGGATGTGAAAATCACCATCCCCATGCAGAACGGCACAGACTCGCTCAATGTTTCCGTCGCTGCCGGCGTCTTTCTCTACCACTGCACGCGTTAGGTCACCCGGGGGTTTTCTGTGCTCAACAGAGTCGCGCTCAACACAGTAGTGCCCAGCAGGGTCAGTTGCGGGGCTGATCTCGCAATCGCGATTGATCCTGACGCGACGCGCCAGCGTGACACGCTTATTGGACTCGCTCCCCCGGCTGTTCTTTCTGCGCCCATTGTTTTTCTTCCGGCGTCCGGGCGACGCGATACAACTGCGCCCGGTCCCGTCGCGGTGCCAGTGATATTTTTTCCACGAGGATCAATTCCGCCTGCATCGCTTCCTGCAACTTCGGCATCTGCTCCTCGGTCGTGATCACCCACGTCGGCTGCAGCACCGCCACGTCCTGAGGCTTGATCAGCGTTTCGTGCATTCGCAATTCATACGCGATCAAGGGATGGGCGTGGAAGACCGCCAGGCGTTCCGTCGGTGAGCGTTTGGTTTTGACCTCTTTGACGAAGGCCAGCAGTTTGTCGTAATCAACCCGCCCTTCGCCATGAATCTGGTGGTGATACAGTCCGTGCAGGCACAAGAGCCCCGCCGCAGCGACGACAAATGCAAACCGTCGCCCGTGCAGATAAATCAGAAATCCGACCGCTCCGCAGACAAATGCCCCTGCCATCAATCCCCACACCTGCGGTTCATTGACCCACGGCAGGACAAACGGGCTCAGCATCAGGAAGCCGCACAAAGGCCACATCACCCACCGCGCCCGCGGGAGCAGCACCGGTTCGAGAATCTGCTTCAAGGCAAATCCCGCCAGCAGATAGACCGGCGGATAGACCGGCAGGACGTGATCGTGCCGTTTCGTCGGAATCGCGCAGAAGAACGCCAGGAACAACAGCGTCCAGATCACCAGCCCCTGCACTTCCGGCCATGCAATCTGTTGCCGGCGAGACATCCACACTCCCGCCAACGCCAGGACCGGCCAGGGGGCGATCCGCGTGAACAGATACACAATCGGCAGCATGAACGAGCGCGCCCGCTCCGGATCGACCAGTCTGTCTCCCAACTGCCAGTAAATCACCTGCTCCTGGAAGTCGGGCATCTGCCATACGGCTGCAACCCATACTCCCACGATTCCCAGACAGAGGGCACTGCCTGCGCAGAAATGTTTCCACGCCTCGGTTCGTTCCCAGGTCTGATTCTCCCAGCACCACCACGCCAGGAATAACAGGTACAGCAGCGGCCCGGTGGGGCCTTTGGTCAATGCACACCCCGCCATGATCAGACTGATGCACAATGTCCGCT
Organism: Planctomycetales bacterium; assembly: GCA_046349635.1. GTDB lineage: Bacteria > Planctomycetota > Planctomycetia > Planctomycetales > Planctomycetaceae > JAXMBX01. The sequence continues at coordinate 2,179 of JAXMBX010000098.1, read as the reverse complement.
TCCATCCCGGTCGCCACGCCAACTGCACAACGATCCCCAGGTAAAGGAGGAACGTCATCAGCATGTCGGTCCGCGCGAACCAGGCCAGCTTGGAAAAATGATGTGAGGTGATGCACGCCACGATCGCATAGAAAGCGACGCGCGAATCAAAGTAATGCCGCGCCAGCCAATAGACGCAGCACAGCAAACCGACTCCGGCCAGGAGCGAAGGGAGTTTCATCGCCCATTCCGCTTCCGTCCCGCAGATCTGGCAGATCGCCGCCGCACACCAGTTGTACAGCGGTGGCTTGGTCGCCACTTCCCCATTGATCTCGTACTGCAGCAGCCAATGCCGTTGCAGTAGGACGTCCATCACGTATCCCACTTGCTTCGACTGCGCACCCTCCATCAGATCCGAAGGGGCACTCACCCGCAGCGCAATGAGCAAAGCAAGCAACAGGCATAAGGAGATCGGTCGCGACATACGGCGATCTTCCGGACAGAAACTGCCCGGCCTTTGATTTCGGTGACGAAAAGGGGATTGAGAGAGGCGGGGATCATCTGCGCAAACCCACTTTTGGTCAAGAGGTCTCAGCGGCGATCCCTGTTGCCCCCGCACCACATCGCCGTCTGGATGTTGCCGGGGCGCTGTAACTCCCGGTCTTTCAAGGCCCTGCGCTGTAGAGAGCGGTCGAAGCCCTGCGAGGGCGTTGCCGTTCGGCAACATTCCTGACGAACGTCCGACGGGCCGCTCCGCGGAAAATTACGCACTCTCCGGATTTCTTCAGCCTGTTTCACGGCAAGGACTTATCGCCGTTCAATCGGAGGTCGTTGTCAAGAATTCTGAACGCTTTGATAACTCCGGCACGGGGGCTGCTTAATACCCTGAACATCATCAACGCGACACACACTCGCAACACAACACCACAGTTTTTAAGTTCAGAAAGAGAGCCACACACCATGACGAATCTTCTCCTCGCCCTGTACAACGATCAACGCGGTTTCATCGTCTCCGGAGAACTGGTCCTGATCTCCACCATCGCCGTGCTGGCCTTGGTCGTCGGACTCTCCGAAGTCGCCAACAATATCAACAATGAACTGGAAGACGTCGGTTCCGCGTTCGCTTCGCTCAACCAGGGCTACAGTGCCAAGGGGTTCTGCGGTCACGGCGGGAGCAAGCAGGGAAGCTGCTTCCAGGACCGGAGCGACTTCTGCGACCAGCCCTGCGATATCAAGAACACTCCCCCCAGCCACGAATCGGGCTGCTGGTAGTAGGTTCGACTGCTGAAAATTGACGGGAACCCCGCGCTGCCGCTTGGGGCTAGTCAAGACCTCTCCCAATCACTCATCGAATGTTCTCTCCGTTCGAGCTGTTGAAACTCTCTCTGAATGCACCGGTCGGGAAAACCTCACGTCCCGGCCGGTGTTTTTTGCGCGGGGTGGAATCAGATTCGGGGGCTTCCGTCGGCGACGGTGCACCCCTGCCACCCATCGATTTGAAGTTGATGGTCCGCACAGCGGACCCTACGGGGGAGAGACGTTCACCCACAAGTGAATCCATGCCCGCCCTGCTTAACGCGATGCGGGCATGGCACCCAAAGAATAGGGCAAGTGGGAACAGTAGATCTGTTTCAAAACCTCTTGTGCCTGCGGCACCCACACGCCGGAGTACCGGCGTATGGGCCATCCCATCAGATTTATTTTGCGGGGGCGGGTTTGGCGGAGCTGTTTAATAACAGGAAGATCAGGTGGCTGAATTCGGCGGGGGAAATTTTCTCCGCGACGTCGGCGGGCATCGGTGAGAGTTTGACGGTCTTCTGTTCCTCAAGCTCCTGGGCGGGGATGCGTTGCTCCTTGCCCTTGTCGTCGGCGACGACGAAGACGTCACCCTCCTTGCGAAGCACGAGGCCGGTGAGGACCTTGCCGTCTTTGGTGGCGAAGATGGTGGCGCGGAAGGCCTGGTCGACATTGGTGCTGGGGCTGAGGGTGTCTTCCAGCAGGCGGTCGAGGCCGCGGATGCCGACGCCGTCGAGTTCGGGGCCGACTTTATTCCCCTTCCCTCCGAGGCGATGGCAGGCGGCGCAGTTCTTAGCGAAGACTTCTTCACCCTTTGCTTTGTCCCAGCCTCCGGCGCGATAGGCTTCGCGACGCTGGTTAATCAGGTCGGTGATGCGCTGATCGACGGGGGGAAGGTCTTTGA
>JAXMBX010000097.1:0-5245 GCA_046349635.1 Planctomycetales bacterium | reverse complement strand
AGCCGATTCGCGCCGTCGCCTGGTCGCGGGATGGAAAACTGCTCGCGACCGCGGGAGACGACCAACTGGTCCATACCTGGCGCGCGGATGGCAGCGGAATCGAAGTCCTCACCGGACACAAGGCCCCCGTCACCGGGCTCGCGTTCGGCAACGGTCTGGACGTTATCTCCGTCTCGACCGATCAGACTGCCCGGGACTGGAACCTGGCCCCCGAGTGGAAACTGGCCGGACAGATCGGCCCGAAAGCGGATGCCCCCCTCGACCTGAAACAATCTCCGTTTGTGGATCGAGTCTCCGCACTCGCTTTCAGCCCGGACGGAAAACTGCTCGCGACGGGTGGAGGCGATCCTTCCCGCAGCGGCCAGTTGATGCTCTGGGATGTGGAGAAGCTCACTCTCGTCCGCGACTTCAAGGATGCCCACAGCGACGTCGTCATGGGGATCGATTTCTCCCGCGACGGGACGAAGATGGCCTCCTGCGGCGCGGACAAGTTCGTGCGGGTCTTCGATCCGGGCACCGGCAAGCAGATCAAGTCGTTCGAAGGACACACCAATCACGTTCTCGACGTCGCTTTTAAAGGGGACGGCGTGATCCTCGCCTCCTCCGGCGCGGACAACGCGGTCAAGATCTGGAGCCTGGAGACCGGCGAGCAGGTCCGCACGATCGCCCTCTTCACCAAGCAGGCAACGGCGCTGCAGTTCGTGGGACGGACCAACACGATCATCGGCTGCGGCGGAGACGCGACCGTCCGGCTCATCAACTCCGACAATGCGGCCCAGGTCCGGGCCTTCGGCGGAGCAGGGGACTACATGTACAGCGTCGCCGCGACCGAGGATGAAAAGCTTGTGATCGCCGGCGGTGAGGATGGAATCCTGAGGGTCTGGAACCTCACCGATGCCAAGGCCCTCGCCACCTTCGCCCCCCCCAAACCCTCGACGCAAATGGTCGGAGCGCAGAAATAGAATTTGCGGTGATGGAATCGAGACCTCTACAATCACCACAGATTTGAGGGTTGAATAAAACCTGACCTCACACTCTCTGTGCCCGGGACCCTTCGACGCGGTCCCTTTGTGAATGCATCCTCGTCTCACGCGGGCTGAATACTGGCTTCTGGAAACGTCCGTCGATTCCGGAACTCCACTCGATTGGCTCTGTGCTGAAAACTATATCGCCTTCCCTGACGGCTGGGACATCGAGCGTCAATTCAACAAGCCGTCGCATGGCCTGACCCGCGCGGAATTGATTCACACGCTCGTGGAAATGTTTAACCACGGTTGGATTGAAGCCCGGCGGAACGATCAGATCATCCCGATGAATGTCGCCCGGATCGACGCGCTGCACTCGCGGAGTCAAGCTTGGGCTTGAGGTGGACGAGCGAACCTACTATCGACTGACGCTCCTCGGAGGCACCATCTGGGAAGCCTTCGCGACCCCTAATTGGGAATGGTATCTGCAGGAGGACATTTCGACCGAGATTTCAGCACCGAGCTATTTGACCGGGATGACCGAATGGCGCGTCCGTCATTACCTTGAAAATCTGCATTTGATGGGATATGAAGTCGATCCCGGAACCATCCGCTGGGAAACGGTCGGGGAGTGGGAAGCGACATATTGGAAAAGTCTACCCGCGCGGACACCGGGTTGAGTTTTACTGGATCAAGGAGCTGGATCATACGCACATTGATTCGTTCGCTTCGGCGGGTTTGTGTGAAGATTCCGTGATGGTTGGTATCACTGGCAATAATGGAGACGACTTGATTGTGCTGCAGTTGCCAGAAAGAAAAACCTCGGCCCGTCTTTAAAAAGACCTACCGGAAGACCTCATATGGCACAAATCGCTTTGAAAATCAAAGACAATGGGCCTCAAACGGTTGAGATTGTGAAACGCTTGAGGGGCGTTTGTTCGGGTGGGATCGCCGAAGTGACAAAAGCCCTTGCCACGGGTGAGCCTATCTTTGTTCGACGACTATTTGACCGACAAGATGAGGATTTCCCGATTCGCCTGCTGGAGTTACTCGAATGGCTTGAGTCTCAGTCCATTCAATACCAGGCATTTCAGGTTCTGGACCACGAAACATATGACCCGAGCAAGTGCAGCCAGTACTATACGGTGAATGCAGATCGTCTCCGGACGAAAATTTCGACTCGTGACAAGTCGTTGGAAGAGCAGACTCGATTTGGGAGGTTAGAAGACGGAGTAGAGGATTAACACTCCAGCATACGGCGCCCGAGTCTGAATTGGCCCGAGGTTCATCAGCCGCGGAAGATTGGCTAATCCTGCCAGTCTTGAAAATCCCCGCCCGTTCTTTTCCCAAAATCCTCCCCGCTGAGTATCATCGACGGATCGAAATTCGGTCCTCAAGAACAGGCGGAAAGGGAAAGACCATGTCGGCGGAACTTGCGGGGCGGTTGTTCAAGGAATTGCAGAAGATCACGCTGGTGGATCCCCACTCGCACATCAACCCCCACGCCGCCCCTTCCCGCAATCTGGCCGATATTCTGGGGTATCACTACTACACGGAACTCGCCCACTCCGCCGGCCTGCCGCGCGAGCGGATCGAAGAGCCGGGCATTTCCCCCAGGGAAAAAGTCGCCCGCCTGATCCCCAAGCTGAAAGACCTCCAGAACACCGTTCAGTACAGTTGGTTCGTGGAGATGTGCCAGGATCTGCTCGGCTTTCAGGGGGACAAGGTGGACGAGTCCAACTGGGAAGCGGTCTACGACCTGGCGGACAAGAAGATGTCCCAGCCGGATTGGGAAGAGCAGGTGCTGAAGCTGAGCAACCTGCAACAGGTCTTCCTGACGAATGACTTCGACGATCCCCTCTCGGGCTTCGATACGAACCGGTACATCCCCTGCCTGCGGACGGATGACCTCGTGTTTCACCTCGCGAAGCCCCAGACCCGGGAGCGGTTCCACAAGGCGACCGGCACGGAGTTCAAGGACGCCGCGACGCTGCGGAAGGGGATCGCCCACCTCTTCCAGCACTTCACGAAAAACGGGGCCCGGGCCTGTGCGATTTCCCTGCCCCCCGATTTCGCCCCCGCACCGGCCACGGCTGCGAAAGTCGATGGCATCGCCGTTAAACTGCAGAAAGGACAGGAACTGACCGCCGAAGAAGCGGTTGAGCTGAGCCACTTCGTCTTCTGGACGCTGGCGGAGAACTGCGCCGAATACCGCCTGCCGTTCGACCTGATGATCGGCGTCAACCGCCGTGTCTACGAATCCGGCGTCTACCAGGGGCAGGACCTGTTCGACTCCCGCGTCTCGCTGATCCAGTACCGGAAACTGCTCAATGCCTTCCCGCAGGTGGTCTTCCCGATTTCCGTCCTCGCCAGCAGCACGAACCAGGAACTGGTCAGCTATAGCTGGATCTTCCCGAACGTCGTCACAAACGGGCATTGGTGGTATTCGAACATCCCCACTTACATCGAATTCGACTCCCGCGCCCGGCTGCAGGCGGTCCCCCGGACGAAGCAGATCGGCTATTACAGCGATATGTACAAGCTGGAGTTCGCATTGCCGAAGTTCAATATGTACCGCCGCGTCCTCGCCCGGATCCTGGCGACCGACTTCGTCATCGACCGGGGCTGGAGCGAAGAACAGGCGATTTTGCTGGGAAAACAGGTCCTCCGCGACAATGTCGACACCATTTTCCCCGCCCGTACCTGACCGAACGGGGCGATAATGCCCGCCGGAATCCGTCTGTTTTGGGGGGACAAAATCCGGCCCGGATTGCCGGATCCCATCAATTTGACGTGGAGCGTCTGTCGCGGCGATAATCTCGTGAAAAATATCGATTTTGACGCGACACAAAAGCGTGATACGCTCTAGAATCGACGTTCGGGCCGGCGCTTCTCTCTCCTCTTCCTACTCGCGTCGGTCCGCAGGATCGCATTGCCGCGGGAGTATTTCGAAGATGGCCAGCCTGGTGTTGTTGCAGGATGGGAAGTCACAGAACTTCGCCTTGGACAAGGATGAAGCATTCGTGGGCCGGTTGCCCGAATGTGAAATCCAGCTCGATTCCAACATGGTCTCGCGCAAACATGCGCGGGTCTTTCGCGACGGAGGCCAGTTCTTCATCGAAGACCTGGGGAGCGGCAACGGCACCACCGTCAACGGGGAGCGACTGGCGGGACGCCGGGCGCTGATCCACGCCGATCGGATCAAGATCGGCCCCATGCTCCTCCGCTACGAAGCCAAGGCCACCAGCGGGGGCGGGCAGGGGAGCACTTACAGTGATTCTCCCGATTCCGCGACGTTCGGCATCCAGCTCTCCAACGATGATGCGCATGCCACTCAGATCATGGGGGCACTCACGAATGCCAGTCCCCTCGGCTCGTTGCAGGTCCGCCCCGAGGCGAAACTGAAGGGGGTCGTCGAAATCACCCGCAGCCTCGCCGGGGTCGTCGATCTCGACACGCTGCTGCCGAAGATCCTCGACACGCTGTTCGGAATTTTCCCCCAGGCGGATCGGGGCTGTATTCTCCTACATGATGACGTTGCGAACAAACTACGTCCCAAGGCGATCAAGCACCGCCGCTCCGATGATGATGAATCGGTCAAACTCAGCCGCACGATCCTGAATAAGGTCCTGACCGAAAAAACCGGCATCCTCTCCGCCGATGCCGCCAACGATTCCCGCTTCAGCGCCTCCGAGTCCATCTCGAATTTCACGATCCGCTCCATGATGTGCGTCCCGATGCTCGGCTTGGACGGGAACCCGATGGGGGTCATCAATCTCGACACCCAGAACCCCATGAACCAGTTCCAGAAGGACGATCTGGACCTGCTCCTCGCGGTCGCCTCCCAGGCCGCCATGTCCTATGAAAGTGCCCGCCTGCTGGTCACCTACATGGAGAAGCAGAAGCAGGACAGCGAAATGGGAATCGCCCGCAAGGTGCAACAGGCACTCTTGCCGGAGCAGTTCCCCGAAGTGAACGGGTACCAGTTCTACGCGTCCTACGACGCCGCCCAGGCGGTCGGCGGGGATTACTACGGCTGCACGCTGCTGGAGAAAGGAAACAAAATCTGCCTCGCGTTCGGCGACGTCGCGGGGAAGGGGGTGCCCGCGTCACTCGTGATGTCCCGCCTCTCCAGCGTGGTCGAAAGCACCCTGAACTTCGTCTCCGATGCCGGCCAGGCGGTCGAGCGGATTAACCACCACATGTGTTCCAACGCCGTCGAGGGGCGTTTTGTCACATTCGTCCTGACGATCATCGACTTCAAGAAGCACCGCTGCACC
>JAXMBX010000096.1:0-6239 GCA_046349635.1 Planctomycetales bacterium | reverse complement strand
TCTGAATCTGAGAAGCTACTGCAGCAATGGAAGACGGAGGACGATACCTACGTGGGACGCGCGACCGTGTTGCAGGATCTGGCCGGGATGTGCGGCATCTATGCGTTTACGTTTTTCACGGGACGTGTCGGGAGGCGACTGGCGTTCGCGGCGGCGTATCTCCTCGGATTTTTAGCGACGGCGCTGACCTTCGGTTTTCTCCGGGCCGGAAGCGATTGCTATTGGATGATTCCGATTCTCGGATTCGGCGTTTCCAGCGTCTTCGGCGGATTCGCGATCTATTTCCCGGAACTGTTTCCCACCCGGCTGCGAAGCACGGGAATCGGATTCTGCTACAACGTCGCCCGCTATCTGACGGCGCTCGGTCCGCTGACGCTGGCGAAACTGACCCTTGTTTATTCATCATGGGGATATTCCATGCCGCTGCGCCCCGCGGCAATCAGCCTCGCTTTTATTTATCTGGTCGGCCTGGGAGTTCTCTTCTGGGCACCGGAGACACGCAATCAACCTCTTCCGGAATAAGCATGAAAAGAAACCTGGTTAAAGACCTCCTCCAAAGTGGAAAGACCGCGATCGGCAGCGAATTGACGGAGTTGAGATCCGGCGAAGTCGCCCGGATCTACGCCGCTGCCGGCTTCGATTTCGTGTTCATCGACATGGAGCATTCTGCGTTTACGATCGAGACGGTCGGGGAACTGATCCGTGCCGCGCGGGCTGTGGGCATCGTCCCGATTGTCCGAGTCCCGCAGGCGGAATACGTCTGGGTTTCGCGTGTTTTGGACAACGGCGCGCAGGGGGTCATCGTGCCGCGGGTCAATACGCCGCAACAGGCGCGGGACATTGTGAGCTGGGCGAAATACCCGCCTCACGGCATTCGGGGCTATGCCTGCACGACCGCACAAACGGGAGGAGAGGCGATTTCACCCAGCGAGTTCATCAAACACAACAATGAACAGACGCTGGTCGTGATCCAGTTCGAACGCCGCGAAGCCATCGAGAATATCGAGGAGATGCTGTCCATCCCCGGGATCGACGTCGCTTGCATGGGTTGCATGGACTTGTCGATCGACCTGGGTGTGCCGGGAGACATGGACCATCCGGAGATGATCGCGGCCATGGAACGAGTTGTGGAAGTTTCAAACCGGCGGAAGATCGCCTCCGGGATCATCGCTGCCGATATGGGGCTGGTATCAAAGTGGCTGGAACGTGGAATGCGGTTCGCATCCTACGCAACGGATGCGATCCATCTGCGTGAAGCGGCCCGGTCCGCCGCGGAAAAACTCCGCAAGGTGCAGCCTACCGGGAGAACTTCATGCCAATCTTGAAGGAAGATTTTCTTCGTGCGGCGATCACCAGGGCGTTCGAATCGGTGGGGACAAGCGCTACAGACGCCCGGATCGTCGCTGATCACCTGGTTGACGCCGAGTTATGCGGCGTCACGTCGCACGGCATCATCCGCGTTCCGCAATACTTGGAAGGGGTCCGGGTAGGACGGGTCAAACCGGATGCGTGTGTCTGTGTACTGCACGAAGGTCCCGCCACAGCCGGACTTGATGGAGGGAATGGATTCGGTCAGGTGATGGTCCATCATATGGTGGAGAAGGCGCTCGCGCTGGCCTCCGCAAGTGGAGTGGGGATTGTCACCCTGGTGAATTGCGGGCACAGCGGACGACTGGGGCATTACACCGAACAAGCGGCACGGCAAGGTTGCATCGCGATGATGTTCGTGAATGCCGGCGGGCATGGACAATGGGTGGCTCCGTTCGGCGGGAAAGAGGGACGACTGTCGACGAATCCGTTCAGCATGGCGGCCCCGAGCGCGGGTGACTTTCCTGTCGTGCTGGACGTCGCCACGAGCATCGCTCCCGAGGGAAAGATCCGGGCATTGAAGACCGAAGGGAAGCCGGTTCCCGAAGGATGGATCCTCGATACCCACGGAGAGCCGACGACGAACGGGGCGGATTTGTACGGCCCGCCGCGCGGGGCGATTCTCCCGTTTGGGGGGCTCAAGGGTTTTGGACTGGCGATGCTGATCGACATCCTCGCCGGGGGACTCTCGGGAGCGGGATGCTGCACCCGAACAGATGCTCCCATGGATGGCAAGACGGACGGCATTTTGTTCATTGCGATCCGGCCGGAGGCTTTCCTTCCCGCGGGCCAATTAGCCCGACAGGTGGCGGAACTCGTCCAGCATGTGAAATCGTCTGCTCCGCTCCCGGGGGTTTCGACCGTGATGGCTCCGGGGGAACTCGAACACCGCCACCGCGCGGAACGGGAAAGAAATGGAATTCCGGTCGACGAGGAAATCTGGCGGGTCGTTGAACCCTGCCTGCGATCATCGACCTGAGGGAGTTGAAATCCCTGGCTTCACTTCTCGTCGGTCGGCGGACACGAAAGTCAGCCTCCGGTGAATCGCCACCTGGATGTCCAAGTGCCGCTCCCGCAAGTAGGAGGCCGGCGACACGGGTTATGTTTACCGACCGGCGACAAACTGTCAGAACTGAACTTTCCGTCTTTGATGGAAAAGATGTATGGAGAACAAGACGAGTGGCAATAGGGGCAGGAGAACGAGTGCCCAACGAACCGCAGCCGCGGCATGGAACGAGAGGCCGATGCCCGTGAAGAGGGACACAGGGGCCGCCACGCACGCAGGGCACTTGGGGGACCAGGGCAAAGGTCACGAGCGGAAGCCCCAATTGAATCCCGGTGATGATCCGTCGCCGCCACGTTCTGGATGTAGCACCGGAGGAAGTCTCTGCGGGCACAATTGGGGGCTCTCGCGGTGCAGCAGCAATGCATCGCACACTCCTTAAAGAGAGAGGTCCGGACATCACTTCATCAGTGGGCCGGTGATGCCGGGCTTTTCTTCCCAAGGCTGGACGAAGGTGCCATCGTATCGGCCATGATGCCGCAGCCAACCCATGCCACCCGTCTGGGTTTCGTCCTCTAACTCTTTGGGGGTGATATCGATATAGCGATACGCGGTCAGGAAATCCTCCAGTCCGCGGGCGAAGACGGAATAGGTGTGGTGGATGCTTCCCTCAGCATCCCTGGTGAAAACAGAGAGGCCAGGAAGCTCCCGGATGGGGTAGGGCTTGCTGTTGAAGTTGTACAACGTCTTGCCGTCCGCGAGTTCTTCATTTGTAAAGGAGACACCGTAATCCCGGCCGAAATCGGTGTTGGCCCCCGAAAACCCAGGGGAAGGTCCACCCCATGCGATTACGAAATTCGTCAATCTGTTTGATGGGGCGTTTTGGAAACCGTCATGAACGAAATGTCCCGGATGGCCAGGTGGACGACGATGCCGTTGTAATGACGGCGATGAAGGAGCAGGACTTGCATCCCTGCGACCAGAAGTCGGGTCGAAATACGAAGTGATACACGACCAACCGGCTCTTCTCTCCAAACAGATATGAGAGACAGCTTCGCAGTCGGTCCGTCGAAGGTGTAATCCTTCTCCACTTTCACCCAGGGGAGGTCACGGACTTTTTTCGCCACTGCATCGCGACGACGGGTGAGTTCTTTTTCCTCGGCCATGAGGGGATGCGTTCCTTGAGCCATTCCTCCCGGGAACGATGCGCTGCCCGGTTGCGGGGGTGCTGGTGGTTGTCATGGTTGTTACTCCAATCTGTGTCGAGGTGTGTTGCGAGACTTCAAACCTGAATGGGAAACGATTTCAGACCTGGCGTTTGGCTTTCTGCTCGGCGACTTCCTTGATCCGATTCATGCCGTGCTCCCAGCCTTCGGGCATGCCATCCCGATGCTCCGGCGGAATGAGACCGATGGCGCGGTGCGTGAACGAAAGCCGCGTGCCGTTGCCCTCCGGCTTCAGACGGTATTGCACGTGGTTGGTCGCGGGGTAGGACATCGGCATCGGTCCGATCAGTTCAAGGAGGGCGGGGGCTTTGATCACCTGCACATGCCCCCACAGGTGGCCGTACTGGTAACCTCCCGTTTCGCCGAGGTCACGGTACCAGCGTCCGCCGGGCCACGGTTCGATCTTCATGGGGAAGGGCTTGCCGTCCGGCATCTGGCTGCCGGGGCCGAGTTCTTCCAAAATCGCCTCAAAGGCCATATCCGGCGAGGCCTCAATAAAGATCTCCTGGCGAATATCGATGGTGTGAATCGTGTCGTTGTCGATGGCGGTGGACATGAGAATTCCTCTTTCACGTTGAAGGTGGCGATTCCTTGAGTTTCGATTCCTGCTGCTTTTTTTCGGCCCGCACCTTGATCCGCTGCAACTGATGGTCCCAGAAGCGTTCGTAGGTCTTGACCCATTCGTAGACGGGCCGCAGTTCTTCGGCATTCAGGCTGTACATCCGCCGTTTGCCTTTCTGCACGACACTGACCAGGCCGACCTTGCGGAGGACGCCGAGGTGCTTGGAAACCTGGGGCTGGGGCCAGCCGAGCGATTCGACAAACCAGGTGACGTCACGCTCTCCGTTGCTTTTGGCGAGAGCCCCGAGAATTTCGCGGCGTCGGGGTTCGGCGATGGCGTTAAAGGCGTCGGCGGTGGTCGATGTTCGTGCCATGCCTGTGATCATATTCCCATATCGGAATATGTCAAGAGAGGCCATTAATTTTTGCGGAAAAACTGAATTTTCAGCCTTGGGGGAAGATACTGACAATCACTGCCCCTCGTCGTTTCTGAACCTCGTGGAACGATCACTATGAAACGTGCCCTTAGTCCTGCCCTCCTGTTTTTCTGCCTGTCTCTGCTCCCGGGGGGACAGTTCAGCATGCTCCTCGCCGCTGAGCCGCAACAACTCAACCTCTGGACCTCAGGGCAGGAGGGTTACCACACGTACCGCATTCCGGCCCTATTGGTCACGCCGAGGGGGAACGTGCTGGCTTTCTGCGAAGGACGCAAGACGTCGCAGCAAGATCACGGGGATGTCGACCTGCTCATGAAACGGAGCACGGACGGAGGACGAACATGGTCGGCCCATCAGATCGTGCACGAAGAAGGGGGGGATGCGAAGATTACGATCGGTAATCCCTGTCCCGTGGCCGATCCCAAGACCGGCACGATCTGGTTACCGTTCACCCGCTATGACAACAAGGCCGTGTTCCTCACCACCAGCACCGATGATGGCCTCACATGGAGTACGCCACGGGACATCAAAGCAAGGAAAGTGACCAAGCCCGACTGGAACTGGGTCGCCACGGGTCCGGGCATTGGTGTCATTCTTACTCGTGGACCGCATGCCGGGCGGATCGTCATCCCCTGTGACCACAAGATCGCCGGTGAGAAGTCGACGAATTCCCACATGATGTACAGCGACGATGCGGGAAAGTCCTGGAAGATCAGCACGCCCATCCAACCAGGTGGAGACGAATGCCAGGTCATCCAAAGGGCCGACGGCACTCTCGTCGTGAACACCCGCATCGAGGAGGGTTGGCAGGGGTGGCGCGGTGTGGCCACCAGTGATGATGGCGGAGCGACATGGACGGCGATCACTTTCGACAAACGACTCCCTTGCCCCAAATGCGAGGCCTCGTTTCTCCGCCTGCGGGACCGCCGGGTTCTGTTCAGCAACCCCCATCCTCCTCTCGGTCCGAATGGTCATCCGACGGGGGAGCGGGTCAATCTCACCCTCCGCTTGAGTTCTGACGAAGCGCGTACCTGGCCCCAATCCCGACTTATGCATAGCGGCCCATCGGCTTATTCGACCCTCGCGGAATTGCCGGACGGCAGCATTCTTTGCCTGTATGAAGGAGGGGACAAGAACCCTTATGAATCGCTTCGCCTCGCGCGGCTGACGCCAGATTGGATCATGAACGGGGCCAGGTAACATCTCCGTTTTATCGCCCGTAAGACGATCCCAATTTCATGTCCGAAAACGGCGAATTCTTTTAATCGCCGTCGCTACAATGAGGACATGATGATCGATGACGACATTTGCTATCGCGCTCTGACCGCCCGTGATTCCCGTTTCGATGGGCTGTTTTACGTCGGCGTGAAAACGACCGGTATCTACTGCCGTCCCGTCTGTACCGTCAAAACACCCCGACGGCAAAGTTGCCGATTCTTCGCGAATGCTCCCCTCGCCGAGCAGGCCGGTTTTCGCCCCTGTCTCCGCTGCCGTCCGGAACTCGCCCCCGGCCATGCTCCCGTGGACAGCACGCGTACCGTTGCCCATGCTGCCGCAGCCCACATTGAAGCCGGGGCCCTGAATGACGGAGGGAGCCTGGAAGACCTCGCCATTTCGTTCGGCATCAGTTCCCGCCAGCTTCGC
>JAXMBX010000095.1:0-6262 GCA_046349635.1 Planctomycetales bacterium | reverse complement strand
ACGCCCGTACTGGAGGGCATGCTTGAGAGCTTCCTGGCGATGGGCAAGACCGTATTGAATGCTCTGCTTCAGCAGGGCGGTGACTTCTTCCATCCCCTGCTTCCCGAGATCCTTGCGGATCGCGTTTCCGCCGAGGGGGAGGGGCAGGCCGGTTTCATCGTGCCACCAGACCCCCAGATCGACGATCAGGTGCAAGCCCTGGTTCTGATACGTCAACTGCCCTTCATGGATAATCAGACCGGCGTCCACCTTCCCCTGCTCGACGAGATTCAGGATTTCGTCGAAGGGATGGACTTCGTAATTGAAGCTGTCGCCGAGCAGCAGCTTGAGAGCCAGGAAGGCCGTCGTCAGCTTCCCGGGGACGGCAATCGTCTTCCCCTTGAGGCTTTCGATCGGACCGGGTTGCCGGGCAACGACCATCGGGCCGTAGTTATCCCCCATGCTCGCGCCGCAGGCACAGAGGGCATACTTGTCGGTGACGTAGGCATAGCCATGCAGGCTGACGGCGGTCAGTTCCAGCTCCCCCTTGAGGGCACGCTGATTGAGGGTCTCGATATCGACCAGTTCGTGGGTGAAGCGGTACTTGCCGGTGGGGATTTTGTCGTTCGCCAGGGCATGAAACATGAACGCATCATCAGGATCGGGACTGTGTCCCACGCGAATCAGAATTTCGGACATATTGGCCTGGCTGTTGTGTGTCGGCTTCAAGACCGGAGAGGTCACGGTTCATCCTTCAAGAATCGTACTTTTCCCGGGGAAAATCAGGCTTCAAGCCTACTGGCGGAGGGGCGGAACTGCAAGCCACTCGCGACGAAGCGAACGGCAGGATTTTCCCCTGAGACGCAATCGGTTACAACAAGGATCTCAAGACATTCACAGCCTCGTTTGGCTGCAATGAAAACTTATCCATTTAACCGCAATCGGTGACGGGAATTCACTGTGTAGCGGTCGATTATCTCGAATTCAGTCCGGCAGCTCACTGAGCAGCCAGACCTGGCACCCGACATGATTCTGCTCTCCGTCCGCGATTTGATTCGCCAGTTTGACGCCGAACCCGTTTTCGAACAGGTCACGTTTGATATTCGCGCGGGGGAAAAAGTAGGGCTGGTGGGTCCGAACGGCGTCGGAAAGTCCACGCTCCTCAAGATTCTGGCCGGGTTGGATGAGGCCGATGCCGGGAAAGTGGAATTCCACCCGACTTGCCGGTACGCACTGCTGGAACAGCACCCCGTGTTCGAGGAAGGTTCCACGCTGCTCGGAGAAGCTCGCAAGGGGCTGGGAGAACTGTACGCACTGCAACACGAGGGGGAACAACTCGCGCATCAGATCGCACATGCGGAGAATGATGCCGACCGGCAGCGGTCGCAGAAACGGTTCGACATCGTCATGGCGGACATGCACCGCCTGAATGCCTACAACCTGGACCACCGGGTGGATGAAGTCTTGCGCGGGCTGGGGTTTCAGCCGGAACAATATGATCACCCCGTCAATCAACTGAGCGGCGGTCAGAAAAACCGGCTGCTGCTGGCCCGGTTACTGTTGTCGCGCCCCAATCTGATGCTGCTCGACGAGCCGACGAACCACCTGGACATCTCCGCCACGGAATGGCTGGAGCAATTCCTCGCGAATTCGGACCAGGCGATGATCATTGTCAGTCACGACCGCTATTTCCTCGACAAGGTCACCAACCGCATCCTCGAGATCCAGCGACGGCGGATGACCGACTATCCGGGAAATTTTTCCGCGTATTGGAGGCAGCGGGAAGAGCGGATGGTCTTGCAGCAGAAGCTGTATGAAAAGCAGCAGGCGGAGATCGCCGACCTGCAAGACTTCATCCGCAAGAACGAATACGGGCAGAAGAGCAACCAGGCGAACGACCGGGAAAAGAAACTGGCCCGGATGGAGCTGATCGAAAAGCCGATGGAAACGGTTTCCGAAGTCCCGATGGGCTTCGGGCAGGCGAGCCGCACTGGAGATTGCGTGATTGAGGGGATCGACCTGTCCCAAGGCTTCGGATCAAACGTTCTGTTTGAAAACCTTGAAGTACGGGTGATCCGGGAGGACCGGCTGGCGATCTTCGGCCCCAATGGCTGCGGCAAGACGACGCTGTTGCGCACGATTCTCGGAGAGCTCCCCCCACGCCACGGTTCGGTCCGTTTCGGGGCCGGCGTGCAAATCGGATATTTCGACCAGCAGCTAAAGAGTGTTCCGGAGGAAGACAACCTCATTGAGGCCATCCGTCCCCCCGGACGTCCGGAAATCACTCCTGCGCAACTCCGTGACCAACTGGCCCGCTTCGGCCTGCGAGGGGACATCGTCCACCAGAGCGTCTCCAGCCTGAGCGGGGGCGAGCGAAACAAGGTGGCTCTGGCCCGGCTGTCGATGTTGAAAATCAACGTGCTGATCCTCGACGAACCGACCAACCACCTGGACTTCTGGGCCTGTGCATCGCTGGAGCAAGCCTTGAAGCAATTCGAAGGGACGATCGTGTTCGTGAGCCACGACCGGTATTTCATCGATCGCCTGGCGACACGGGTGATGACGTTTGACGGTCCGCGGGTGAAAATCTACGACGGCAATTACTCCGCGTGGCTCGACATGCTTCGTCGCCGGGCGGAGGAGGCTGGCACGACCGCCGCGCGCGGCGTCTCGGAAGAGAAGGAGGATCGCCGTTCCGGTTCCAAACCCGCCAAGCGGAAACGCCAATTCCCGTACCGGACCGTGGATGACATAGAGCAGGAGATCGCCGCGAAGGAATCAGAACTGGCGGATTTGCAGACCAAAATGGGAGATCCGGACGTCCTGCGCGACGGGGCCAGGATCAAAAAAATCATGCAGGATTCCGAGGAATTGAAACAGCAGTTGGCGCAACTCTACGAGCATTGGGAGGAAGCGGTGGAACTGAACGGCTGAGAGAGTGAACCTGCCGTCTGATTTCCCCGTCAGTTCCTACACTTCGGGCACTCCGCGCGATATTCTGACGGCAGAAATCCCTCACTCACAAATACTTCCCAGCAATCGGGCAAACATCATGAGCAGCAAGCTGAAAGTCGGAGTCAACGGGGCCGCCGGTCGGATGGGTCAACGTGTCATCGCATTGACGCATCAGGATGCGGAATTGTCCGTCGCAGTCGCCCTCGAAAATGCCGACAGCCCCGCGCTGGGAAAGGATGCGGGAGAACTGGCAGGGATTGGAAAGATCAATGTTCCGTTGACGAGCGAGTTGACCGGCGGGGTGGACGTGGTGATTGATTTCTCCACGCCGGAAGGACTGATGACGATCCTCAAAACCTGCGAAGAACGCCAGATTCCGCTGGTCGTCGCCACGACGGGTCTGACACCCGCCCAACGGGAAGAGGTTCTTTCCGCCGCCCAGACGATCCCGCTCCTGTTGGCCCCCAGCATGAGTTTGGCGGTCAATATGACGATGAAACTGGCTCGCGAAGCAGCCAAGATGATGCGGCACGTCACCAAGGGGGTCGACGTCGAGATCATTGAAAAGCACCACCGCTTCAAGGAAGACGCCCCGAGCGGAACGGCACTCCATTTCGGAAAGATTGTCTCCGAGGAAATGGGCCAGACGGATCATAAGCACGGACGCTCCGGGCGTCCCGGAGCACGCAGCCCCTTGGAAATCGGCTATCACGCGGTCCGCATCGGCGACAATGTCGGCGAGCACCAGATCCTGTTCGGGATGCTGGGAGAAGTTCTGGAACTCTCCGTGAAAAGCAGCACGCGCGACAGCTATGCGTATGGCGCCCTGACCGCCGCCAAGTTCCTGGTGACGAAGAAGGCGGGGCTGTACGGGATGAATGACGTCCTGGGGCTGTGAATCGGACAGCAGGCTAAACCCTGCTGCCGCATGACTTTCCCCTCGTCCCCCCGTAAAACCCTCAAGATCGTCACGATCGGACGTCGATCTTACCTGTGAAGTTCTCTTCGCCAGCGGGGGGCTGCGCTAATTCCGCAGGCCAAACTGACGCGAACCTCAACTCAAACTGGAGTTTGCAGTGAGGGAGCGACTTCGCTGTTGGCAACTGGCCACGTGACAAAATAGCCGGGATCATGACATTCCAGGTTGGACGATTTCTGCGTCGGGGGTCAGGGAATCCCGAATCGAGGGAGGTTCCCCAGGCTGAGGGTCCGAATCGGGACAGAGTCCTGTTCAGTATTCCCCAACTGCCGGAGACCAATTCCCCCGCGCTTCCGGCCATCCCTTCCGGGGCTTCCGCCCGGGGATCGATCCGCCAAAACGCCATGAAGGCCCGTGCGGAGATCCGTCGTCGAACTCTGGTCCTGATGCTGACCAGCGTGGGCGTGATAGTCGGCGTGTTTCTGGTGTTCCACCAGTGGCGTCCCGGAACGCATCCCGTGACCCGGAATACTCCGAAAACCAAAAAGACGAAGTCCGCGGACATCATGGCCCGCAAACCGGAAGTCCTTCGCCTGCCGGAAGAGGAGAGGGGCCCGCTATTGACTTTCCCCTCCGATCACAATCCCTCGGAGCCGTCCGCCAAAAAAATGGCCGTGCCTCACGCCCCGATCATTCCCGTGGCCGGGGACAACCAGTTAGAGCCGTATCATCGTCCTGTGAAGTGGGCAATCCACACGCGCGATTCCCAGGCGCCGGCCGGGGAAACAATTCGGGGAATGGGAGGAAGTTTTATTCCTGCCCCGACACCGGCCCTTGATCCTTCCGTCGCTCCATTTCCCCCGTCACATCGCTAGAGACAGGACACCTAGAAACATGTCACTTCTGGATCGAGCGATTGTGAAGGCGTACCGCGAGACACACTCTCAGCCCGTTTCGCGTCCGCAACCAGCGGCGGTGGAACCAGTGCCCGCTGCGATTCCACCGGCGAATCCGCAGGCCGTGGAACCTGTGGAACCCGTGGCGAGAGGTTGGAACTGGCCCCGCATTACACAACAGCTGCTGAATCAATCCGAAGCGGGCTTTCAACACCTGGCACGGCAGCTCCTCGGATCGGCGGCCGAGCGCCATGAAAAATGCGTCGCCTTTTTCGGAACGACGCGAGGGGAAGGCTGTTCATCGGTCCTCCTGACCCTCGCCCATGTGCTCGCTCGCCTGAAACAGCCCCGGATTCTCCTCGTCGATGCGGACCTGGAACACCCTTCTCTGTGGTCCCAGTTGCAACCGGGGACCGCGTCCACGCATAAAGCTCTGCCCGCTGCCGCAAATCGGCCGTTGATGCTCTCCGGGAGCAATGTCTGCGTGCTGGCACCCGTTGAAAAAACCGCCCCGGACCACATTCCCGAACATCTTTCCCGACTCACGGGGACTCTCGCCGAAGTCCGCGATCAATTCGATTTGATCCTGATCGATGCGGGAGTCCTGGTGCAGGACCAGACGATTCGAAATTCCTGGCTGGAGGCGAACATCAACGCGGCGATCGCCGTGATCAGCAGCCGGCAACGGACCGCCTCTTCGCTGGAGAGCGATGAGGACCGCCGCTGGACGGAAGCGGGTATCTCCTGGCTGGGAATGATTGAGACTTTTGCCTGAACGGCACTCGGACACGTATCAAGGATGACAACGCATGTATGAGAGCTATTGGCAACTGACCTCCAAGCCGTTCGAAAACGACATGGATACGCGGCTGTATTTCGGCAGCGATCCGCACGAAGCCTCGCTTCTCAAACTCCGCTACCTGATTGAAAACCGCAAGGGGGCGGGGCTGCTCGTCGGAGGGACGGGGCTGGGGAAGAGCTACCTGCTGCAGGTTCTCCGGGAGCAACTGGGAGATGTCCAGGGACCGTTCGTGTCGCTGGTGTTTCCGCAGATGTCCGCCGCCGAGTTGCTGAATTCCATCGCGGTGGAACTGGGGTCCCAAGAGGATGAAACGACCTCGGGCATCGTGGGACTCGACAAGGTGATCCGCACAATCCAGCAGTCCCTGATCGCCTACAACCGGGAAGGACGGCATCCGGTCCTGGTCGTCGATGAGGCTCACTTGATCGAGGATCTGCAGGTTTTCCAGGCGCTCCGCCTGCTCTTGAACTTCCACGAATCGGGAGCCCGGTTCAGCCTGATTCTCTCGGGCCAGCGGGAGCTGATCAGCCGCATCCACCGCATCCCGCAACTCGAAGCCCGGCTGGGAGTCAAATGTGTCCTGCAGGGACTGTCGTATGAGGAAACGATGAAATACGTCTCGTGGCGTTTGCAGGCGGCCGGAGCGAAACGGTCGCTGTTCGAGCCGGAGGCATTGGATGCGGTTTATGAACTTTCGGGGGGGATTCCGCG
>JAXMBX010000094.1:0-7294 GCA_046349635.1 Planctomycetales bacterium | reverse complement strand
ACAAGCTCGGAAAGATCCGCGAGGAATTCCCCGACCGCTTCTTCGATACCGGCATCTGTGAAGGGCACGCCGTCGCCTTCGCCGGAGGACTCGCCAAGGCCGGCATCCGACCCATCGTCGATATCTACAGCACATTCCTGCAGCGCAGTTTCGACCACATCTTCCAGGAAGCCGCCTTGCAGAATCTCCCCGTCACCTTCTGCCTCGACCGCGCTGGTCTCTGCGGTCCGGATGGCCCCACCCATCACGGCAACTTCGACAATGCCTACATGCGCATCTTCCCGAACATGGTCCACATCGCCCCCGGCGATGAACTCGACGTCTCGCTGATGCTCGACTTCGCCCTCCACCACAACGGCCCCGTCTCCATTCGCTATCCCAAGGCCCAGGCCACCCCCATCCCCCGCCAGGCGTCTCCCGTCGAACTCGGCAAAGCCGAGGTTCTGCACTGGGGAACTGACGGCACTCTCATCGCCTGCGGAACCCTCCTCATCGAATGCCTGCAGGTCGCCCGCCAACTGGAAAGCCAGGGAATCGACCTCGGAGTGATCAACGCCCGGTTCATCAAGCCCCTCGATCAGGAAACGCTGCTCCGGGCCGTGGAGGAATCCCCCTTCGTCATCACCGTGGAAGAAGGCACGCTCGTGGGCGGTTTCGGTTCCGCACTCCTCGAAGCCGCGAACGATGCCGCCCTCCGCACGGATCATATCCGTCGCCTGGGAATTCCCGATCGCTACATCATGCACGCCGAACGCCACGAGCAACTGCAGGAAGTCGGCCTGGATGCCGCCGGAATTCTGCACGCGGTCAATGCCGCGCTCGAACGAACCGGCAAACTCCCCCGCCCCTCTCGAACCGCTTTATCCCCCGTCAACCTGACCGTCGATGTCTGAAACCTGATCTGTAGTGACGCACAGGCGTGACACGCCACGCGGGAGCAATGGAATGAATCCCCATATTAGAAATCTGTCCCTGCTCACGATGCTTCTCGTGACCGCCTCCTTCCTCCCCGCGGCCGATCGAGTCCGTCTCGCGGAACCGGCCAAAAGCACCCGCGTCGTGCACACCACAGGAACCGCCTCCGCATCCGGCAGTTCGCAAACACCCCAGGCCCAGGGAAAGTCTGTCGCCCTCAAACTCGGCGTCAAAGCCAACTGGGACTATCGGGAGATCCGCCTCCCCGGCACCGGACGAGACGCCGAAGCCTATCGCTCCCTCCGCAAATACGACTCCGCCGAGGCCCGCATCGAAGTCGCGGAACAGATCACCAATCCCAGGCTCCGCCGCCAGACCAACCTGATCGTCGCCGAAGGCCGCACCGACGGCATGCGCTATTTCAGCCCCCTCGGCCCACTCAACGCCCAGGAACTCGAGCTCCTCGACACCCCCATTGATGAACTCGCCCTCCTGTCACTCCTTCCCGATGACCCCGTCGAGGCTGGCGACAAGTGGAAACCCTCCCAATGGGTCATGCAGTTTGTCTCCGGCGTGGAAGCGGTCGATAAAAGCGATATCGCCTGCGAAGTGGAAAAACTCGACGATAAGGAAGCCCGCATCAAGCTCACTGGCTCCATCTCGGGGGGCATCGTGGGAGCAGCCACCGAAATCACCGTCGATGGCTACTTCCTCTTCGACATCAAACAGCAACTCGTGACCAAGGCGGAATTCAGCCTCAAGGAAAAACGCTCTGTCAGTCCCGTGACCACCGGTCTGGACATCAGTTCGACCGTCAGCATCCATCGCAGCCTCGACTCCGGGAATGCACTGACCCAGCGCGACGCCGAGAAATACGGCACGCCACCCACCGAGGACCAGTTGCAGATTCTGGATGAAGTCCCCGAGTGGAACATCCGCTGGTCTCACACCCGCAAGTGGTTCCTGTTCCACCTCAATGAAAAAGTGGCCGTCATGCGCCTTCTCGACCGCGGCAGCCTGATCGCTCAATGCAATATCGCCCCCATTGCCCCCGCCAAGGCGGGCGAACACATGGATGAAAAGCAGTTCCAGCAGGACGTCGAGAAAGCGATCGGCAAGGATTTTCGAAAGGTCGTGCTCGCCGAGGAGGTCGGCACCAAGGACAAGCGGTATCTCTACCGCATCGTCGCCACCGGGGAAACGAAGCAGGCGGTGGAAGGCGGCACGGAGAAAGTCATCCCTCTCCAGTGGATCTATTACCTCATCGCTTCTCCGACAGGCCAGCAGGTGGTCGTCGTCTTTACCCTTGAGCCGAGCCAGACCGAACGCTTCCAGAACCAGGATCTGAGTTTCGCCCTCAACCTGCAGTTCATCAATACCAACCTCGGCTCCCCCACCCTCAATAAGTAGTGTGTAGGCCAAGTTGGTTGTCGGGTGGCCCACCCGCCGTACTCGGCGTGTGAGCTGGCAGTGCATGAAAGCACAAGAGGTAATTCAAATCGACAGGTGGCATGCCCACATCGTGCTTGGCACGATTTTATTGGCGTTAACGCGAGCAGGGCGGGCATGGATTCACTTGATGCGGAGCGTCCTCCCCCGTAGGGCAATCCCCGCCTCCCGTGGGTGTCTGTCTCTGACTCCCCCCCAACAACCACACAACCCCTCCCACCGGTCTAATCCCACCTGCGATTCCCCCGTGGATGGTGACATTTCGCCACACCCCCACGGAATCGACCTACAGTAAGTGAGGAATACACCTCAGGGTGTCCCGAGAGTCCATGCGGGCCAAAACGCAAACCGCTTCAAACTCTCCTGAGAAACCGGATGATTGTCGATGCTGCTCTTCGCTCAAATCTCTGACGCCGCACCTTCCCACGAGTTCCCCCTCATCTGGATCTGGGGGGCATTGTCCCTGGTGATCGCCGCGGGGGTGGGCTTCTTCGCCGGCGTGACCTATGGCCGGGGTGAAAACCAGCGCGTCCTTCTCCGCGCCGGGAAAAGCCTCGAAAAAGTCTTCGCCGCCGTCTCCAGCTCACTCGACTATGCCACCGAAGCCTGCAAGTTACTCGAGGCCCTCCCGGCCCTGGTCACTGAACCGCAGGCCCGCTCCCTCGAACAACAACGTCACGGACTCGTATCCGCGCTGGACGCAGTCCTCGACCGCTTCCGCCAGTCCGTTTCTCCTCCTGTGGAAAAACCGGTTCAGTTCCCCGGCGAACAAGACTCTCCGTTCCAATGGGAACGGGAACCGGAAGACCGCCTCACCGGGCTTCCCGACCAGAGTTCCTGTCACTCCAATCTCGATGTGCTGTTGAACTGGCGTCGGCAGAATTCGAAGAGCGCTGCACTGTTGCTCGTGCGAGTGGACAAATTCGAAGGACTCCGCGAACGCTACGGCATCACCGATTCGCAACGCCTCATCAAACGCCTCTCCGCCGTCCTCTGCCGTTCCGTCCGCGACCAGGATCTCGTCTGCCGCGGTTCCGCGGACACATTCGCCATTTACATGCCCGGCCTCGACCGCGAAGCCGCCGAGAAATTCTCCGTCACCCTCCGCAATACCGTCAGTCATTCCCGGTTCCAGTTGAGTGAAGTCGGCCCCGACGTCCTGCTGACCGTCAGCCTCGGTTTCACCCCCTGCCTCGAGTCCGACACCACCGACTCCGCCTGGGCCCGCGCTCAGGAAGCCCTCGCCCGCTCGCAGCGCCTCGGACGCAACCAGCTCCACGTCCACGATGGCGCTGCCCTCGTCCACTGCACAGTGGAATAACCCTTCCCCAACTTGCATCGTTGGATGGTCCATACGCCGGTGCTCCGGCGTTTGGGTGGCGAAGCCACAAGAGGTCTTACAGTAGGCTGGGTAGAGACCCAGCTTTTCTGCGTGTTGAATCGAACTCGATGTCTCTGTAAGGCAGGCCCTGCCGGCCGTGGGCTTCAAGTCGACGACGTGTGCCACTGGCTCCGCCAATAACCCCTACGGCTTGAACACCGGACTGAGATACTTTTTGTCCCCCACCGTCACCTCCGCCTGCAATTCTTCCCCGTCATCGAAGCGAATGCCGGTCCAGAAGGCCCCCCCGCTTGTAAATAAAGTGGGATCGCATAACGTCTTGTCTTTCGCCTTGATGTTGAAAATCCGGATTTCAACGCCACTATTCTCAGTCATGATGCTCAGGGAATGCCGCCCCTTCCGTTCAAAGATCAAAGCCGCATCCTCACCCGATTCCGGAATCTTCCAGATCTTGCGGCGATAGCGATTCGGATCCGGATCGGGGAGTGACTTGCCATCGAGAAACGTGTATTGATTCGCTTTCGCGTCCCAACGGATCTGCAGTTTGGAGGCCTCGGTGAGTCGAACGTCTGGATCTTTCAAATCGTCGAATTGGGGAGGATCTCCATCTCCTTCTTCTACTTGGTAGACAGTCTCCAGCAGGGAAAAGATCTGCCGCTGCAATACCTGGAGGACAATTTCATCCCGCTTTTCATCGGGATCCTGATACCAGCGGGAAGATTTGGCGTACTCATCCAATGCGGCGAAAGGCTTGTTGGTTGGAGTGAGGGGTTTTGCACGCACGACTCCGTGCTTCCGAAAGTAAGGGACAAGCTCTGCTGGATCGGGAGGGCTTCCAGAATGCCCCACAGGAAGGCTGACTCGAATGGGGATGTCTTCTATGAGGATTATCGGGTAACGGGGGAAGCGTTTATTCAGAGCCGGGGCCACTCGAAAAAACCAGTATCCCATTTCAGGAAAGTAACCGGGGTCAGCGGGAACATCAAACAGCACACGCATCACGAAATTGACCGCATCTCCGACTTCTATCTCGTTTTTCTTCTCAAAGCGATAAGCGAACTCCTCAATCGCGTCGAGGGCTTTTTCCTTGCCCAGGGGTTGCAGCAAGTTCACGGCCCGAATAACGGGGTGGGGTTTGTAACCCCCGAAACTTTGGACTCGCCCTAACGCATCCAGCAGGACGCGCAGTTGTGACTCCTCAAACTTTCCCTCAGGAAGAGTTTCACCCTGACCGATGATGTGCGACACCTTGTGTTTTTCGCTGATCATCACTTCGCCAAGCGTCGCCGGGGTGAGATGCCCGGACGTGCCGTAACGCCAGATTTCCCGCGTCCCTCCCCAGGAGATCCCCCCGTGGTCTTCGTGCGTCTGGATGTCGTCCGGTTTGCCGAGCAGCTTCAGGACTTCTGCCTCCGGCATCTCCTCCTCGATCTTGTTCAACGCCGCCACGAATTCCCTCCGGTTCCGCAGAGGCTCCGCCGCCGAAGACATCACGGCGAGACCGGTCAGCAGTAAGGAAATCCGCAGGACAACTCGAAAATGACGGATCATGTCATGACCTTGTGACTGGAATACGCCCCGGGGCGACAGGACACCCCCATGCTCAAGTCATTAGAACATTCCGCGACACCCTTATCCTTAACAATCGAGCTTCGATTCGTGTCGGAGTCCGGAAAATGAAGCGGCTCTGATTCCCCCCCACCTCCCTCCTACACCACTCCCTTTCCCCCCCCCACCACCCCCGCCCCGCTCCGAAATTACGTTTCCGTCAAGAGGGGTTCTCCACACCCCTTTCTCGTCCCAAGGTGCCTCTTGCCTTGGTTTTGGAAACCGGATAGCATTCCAAGACGACGATGAGCGGGATGACGGTCACGGTCAAATTTCGCGATTCCTTCACAGATTGATTGCGACAAATCCCCCCGAGCGCTCGTAATAAGTGAATGAAGTCCACCGGAAGGACACTGTCTTACCTAACTTAACTATCAACTCACGGTAGAGTTCCCCTTATGAAGCTCACCCCGCTGTCCCGGGCCGTTAACCGCCTCACTCTGGTTGTTGTTGTTCTCCTCGCTACCACGCTGCTCGCCCAGCAGTTGCAACCGGCCAAGGGATCCTCCGAAATCGCCCGCCTGGTCTGTGCCATGGTCGAGCGCGACCACATCAGCCATCATCGCATCGACGATGAAATCTCCACCCGCCTGGTCGATAAGTTCCTCAAGGAATTCGACCCCCAGAAGGTCTACTTCTATCAGGCCGACGTCGATGAAGCCCATCGCTGGAACACCAGCCTCGACGACCAGTTAAAGACCGGAAACATCGACTTCGCGTTCCAGACCTTCGCCACCTTCATGAAGCGACTCGAAGAACGCGTGAATTATGCCCAGAAACTGATCGACCAGCCCCAGGATTTCACCGTCCAGGAGTCCATGCCCATCGACGGCAAGGACCAGCCCTGGGCCAAGTCCGCCGATGACCTGAACGAACGCTGGCGCAAGCGCATCAAGTTCGAACTCCTCAGCCTGAAGCTCGAACAGGAAGCCGCTGCCGAAAAGAAAAAAGACCCCAACGCCAAGCCCTCCAAGAAGGATCCCACCGACGACGCCAATCAGGATCCCAAGACCCGCCTCCACAAACGCTATCGCTCCGTCCTGCGGAACTTCCGCCAGATGGAATCCGATGACGTTCTCGAACTCTATCTCACCGCCCTCGCGAACTGCTTCGATCCCCACTCCAGCTACATGTCCCCCACCACCCTCAAGGACTTCCAGATCACCATGCAGTTGAGTCTGGAAGGGATCGGGGCCGCCCTGAAATCCGATGATGGCAACACCATCGTCGCCTCTCTGGTTCCCACCGGGGCCGCCGCGAAGGATGGACGCCTCAAAGTCGGCGACAAGATCGTCGGCGTAGGCCAGGAAACAGGCGAAATCGTCGACGTCGTCGAAATGAAACTTCGCTACGTCGTCTCCATGATCCGCGGCAAGCAGAACACCAAGGTCCGCCTCAAGGTCATGTCCCCCGGCTCCCCCGAATCCAAGATCATCGAACTCGTCCGCCAGAAAGTCGAACTCGAAGAATCCGCCGTGAAAGGCGAAATCATCGACGTCTCCACCCGCCTCAAGGGGGCCAAGGGACGCATCGGCGTCATCAATATCCCCTCCTTCTATCGCGACTTCAACGGCGCCAGCTCCGGACAGGATGACTTCAAGAGCACCGCCCGCGACGTCAAGGCCGTCCTTCGTGACTTCGACAAGAAGGGTGGCGTCAACGGCATCATCATCGACCTCCGCACCAACGGCGGCGGCGCCTTGAGCGAAGCCATCGACGTCTCCGGACTCTTCATCCCCAACGGTCCCGTCGTGCAGGTCAAAGACCAGCGCCAGGATCCCCGCTCGCTCGCCGATGAGGATGAAGAAATCGACTACACCGGGCCCCTCGTGGTTGTCTGCAATCGTCTCTCCGCCTCCGCCTCCGAGATCTTCGCGGGAGTCATCAAGGACTACAAACGCGGGCTGATCGTCGGCGACGTCACCACCCACGGCAAGGGAACCGTGCAGAACGTCAACAACGTCGGCCCCCGCATGCTGC
>JAXMBX010000093.1:0-7587 GCA_046349635.1 Planctomycetales bacterium | reverse complement strand
CATCGCAGCGCTTTGGAGTTGATTGAGGCTATTGGAGTTTGAAGGGCCGCCGGTCAGTCGGGTCGAAACACCGTGGCCGTATTCGTGGATGATCACGCCATTGTCGAGATCACCGTCGCGATAGGGGAGGGTGGTCGTCCAGTCGTACATCTGCATCCGGGGCGCGGTGCCGTCTGGAGGGGTTGAAAAGTTGGCGTTGTTCTGGAAGAAGGGACTGTTGAGGGCCGCACCGTCCAAGGCATCGGCCTGGACGGGGTCATTCCCCTGCCCGCCGTTGCCGTAGTTGTTGAACTGGAAGTTGCCGGAGGCTTCGTCAAAGCCGTTGTGATAGTGGATGTCGTGCAGGATATTGTTCAGATAGAACAGATTCGTGACGCCGACGGAGACGTTGTTGGTCGTGGTCGGATTCTGGGTCGGATCCCAGGTGTAATTGAAATTGAGTCCCCCTCCACCATCAGGTCGGAACCCGCCGGTATTGTTGCCGTCCATGTCTTCCTGGGCGAAGACGTTGTTGCCGCGGGTGTCGGTGAACTCAGCTCCGGAGACGCCGTTGGTGTCATGCCAGCCGTAGGGTGACGCGACCGCGTCTTCCGGCGTGGAGACAAGGACGCGCGGGCCGTCGAGCGGACTGTCATAAGGGATCGGAAAAACGTTGTAAGTTCCCGTGGCGGCATGGCTCGTTGCGGTTCCCTGGGCGTAGTTGACGTACGTCGGGGTGCTGCGGCTGGAGTTGTGCACGGTGGTGCTGGCGATCGCAGAGTCAGGAGAGATCGTGACTGCGACGGGATTGGTGTCGTAATAGGTCCAGTTGTTCTTGCTGATTTCCGCACCGGATTGGGCATCGACCGTGATGTCGAACCAGTCGGAGCTGTTCGGAACCCGGAGGACCAGGTTCCAGGCGAGGTGGAGTTGACCGTTCGCGTCAGCCTGGTAGACAAGGCCGGCGGGGATTTCATCCTGCGAGATCCCGGAGTCGGCGAAATAGGTCTGGTTGGCGAAGTTCCCGGTCGCCCGGATCATCGAGAGAGAGTTGGGAGGGCTCAGGCCGGCGCGCGAGGCGGCGCGGCGGACGGCATCGCTGGCGGTGAGCGTCGGGCCACCCAGTTCGACCTTCGAGGAGACGTTGTCCATCAGGCGGACCCCCGCGCTCAACACGCGGCCATCCGACGTGATGGTGACATTCGCGATTCCATCAATCACCGACAGTCCCTTATAGGTCTGGCGGAGATAGACATTCGTCAGACCCGATTCGGCATCCGTCGTCTGATCGGTGACTTCAAGGTTGGTGACATCGCCGGGCGTGACCCCGAGGTCGGCCGCGTGGCTCAGGAGAAAGCTTTTGGCGATGACGTCCTTCGGCTGCGCGGAGGGATCGGAGAGATAGCCTCCGCTGTTGAACAGAAAACCGTCGCTCAAGGGGTTCGTGGCGGAGAGCAGGGACCGGATTTCCAGGCGTTCCAGGACCGAGGAAGTGGAGCGTCGGGTCTGCTTGCGTCGCGTCCGGGTGGAAGTGCTGGAAGTGAAGAGAGACGACTTGCGGGCTGACGACCAGAAATTCATCACAACAGTGCTCCGGAACGCAAAAATGAGCCGCGAAAAGGGCAGAAAACGGACACGGGAATCTTCCGAAAGTTGTGGAAGAGCCGCGGTTCTGCCGTTGATGCTTGTCAAACAGGAAAGGAGTGAGAAAACTCCGCAACTGCCGATTCTATGCGGGTTCGGCGAGAGTAGGCCAGAGGAAATTCGGGAACCCGGCCCCTTTTTGGAATCGCTGCAGGTTCTGTATAGTAACCGGGTTGGATCGCTTTTTCGGTGGTTTTGGTCGATTTGGACGGATCAGAAAGTTGCGAAGAGGATCGAATGCGAATGCGAACAGACGGGACACGGTTCAGTGGTCAGTGCAGGGGGCAAAAATCGACGGTTCCCGGCCTGGGGAGGAAGTGGGTGGGGTGCGTGTTCCTGATGTTGATCGCCGCAGCGTGGTCTGGGGCTACAGCCGAAGAAGATGACGCCAACGCGTTGAAGCTGGCAGATTACTTCGGTTTCAAACCGGTGGAGATCGTCAAGCTGAACCACCGCTCGGCCCACATGATCTTCGGCGACGTCAATCAGGATCGGTTGATGGACATCCTGTTGAGCGATGACAGCCACAGCCGGATCGACCTGTTGATTCAGCGGAAAAATCCCAGCCCGGTGTCGGCGATCGTAGACCCGGACAATCCCAACGCGATTCCGAAGGGGGGAAGGTTCGAGCAACGTCGGATTCCCGTGGACAAGGCAGTCGCATCACTGGGGATCGGTGACTTGAACCACGACGGAAAACTGGATCTGGCCTATATCGGGGCGCCGGACCGGTTGATTTACCGTTTCCAGGGGAAGTCGGGGACATGGTCCGAACCGAAGAGCGTCCGCCTCCCGGACCTGCAGCCTGCCCCCTGGATCCTCGGAGTGGGGGACGTGAACCATGACGGAAAAGATGACGTGGTGGTGCTGGGGCGCAGGGAGACGTTCGTGTTCCTGCAGCAGGAACCGGGGGAAATTCCGATTCCCAGGAAACTCCTGAACACGTCGGAAAAACTCGGCCTGCTGTCGATTGCCGATCTGGATGGGGATTCACGGCAGGATATCTGTTACATGGCGAACGAGGAAACGGAGCGGTCATTCTGCGCGCGGTTCCAGAATCCGAAAGGGGATCTCGGTCCGGAGTACCGCTTTGCGCTGGAGCGACCCCGAGCGGTAACATTGAAAGACATGGATGGAGAGCCGGGGATGGAGGTGTTGTCGATCCACGGGCAAACGGGACGG
This sequence comes from Planctomycetales bacterium, assembly GCA_046349635.1. GTDB lineage: Bacteria > Planctomycetota > Planctomycetia > Planctomycetales > Planctomycetaceae > JAXMBX01. The sequence goes on along the minus strand of JAXMBX010000093.1, from coordinate 4,782 downwards.
GTGGCGATTTCCAAGCTGGAACGTCCCGTCCGCAAAGCAGGAGAGTTGTCGAGCCAGTTAGTGCAGTATGGACTGCAACCCTCCAGCAGCCGGGAACAGGATCTGGCGATCGGGGATGTGGATGGTGACGGACTGCAGGATGTGGTGGCGACGAATCCGGACACAGCCCAACTGGTGCTGATCCGCCAGCATCCGGAGGCGGGGAAGCAGGGGGGAGGATTGGGAGCAGGGGAAGAGTTTTCGACGTTCGCCGGGGTGGTACAGGTGCAGGTTGCTTCCGGAGCCAAGGGGAAGCCGGGGCGCGTGTTCGTGCTGAGCAACAAGGAGAAGGCGATCGGGGTTTCGGAGTTCGATTCCGGTCGGCTGAGTTTTCCGAAGCCCGTGCCGACAGAAGGTCTCCCCATGAAAATGATTCTCGGGGACGGTTCCAAGTCCCAGGGGACGCTGATGTACATCACCAAGGAGAAAGAGGGCTATTTCCTCCGCGGGTTGGGAGATCATAGCAATGCAGGCTGGGGGCCGATCACGTGGGGGGGGAAAAACAAATTGTTGATGGAAATGAAGGACGCCCCGGAACGAGTGAGCCTGTTCCATTCGGGAGGGAAGACGTATGTGATCGCGTGGCAAAAGGACGATCAGCCTCCCTATGTCGGCGCGCTTTCGGGGGAGGGCTTGACGCAGGTGGTTCCGAAGTCGAGCCAGGGGGTGAGTCCTGTGGCGCACGCGGGAGCATTCCTGGCGAAGAATGGGGCCGATGACCTGTTGCTCGTGGCGCAACAGCATTACGCCCGCAGTGTGAAGCTGAACGCCGAACAGCAGTGGGAAGTGATTGACCAGTACACAGCGTCCGAGTCCCGGGCAAACATCGTGGGGGCGGCGTCGCTGGATCTGGATGGCGAACAGGGCCAGGAAGTGGTGCTGATCGACCAGGGGACGCGGAAGATCCGGGTGTTGAAGCGCGAGGACAAGCTGTATCGCCTGTGGAAAGAGGTCGAACTGGGATCGTTCCCGTATCTCTCCGTGCAGGTGGCTGATCTGAACGGAGACCGGCAGAACGATCTGGTGTTGATGGGAAAAGGGAAACTGGCGGTTCTGTATGCGGCGCAGTCCGATCCCCAGTTGAAAGAATTGGCGACATATGAGACGTCACTGGAACGGGTCCATTTCCAGGACCTGACGGCGGGAGACTTGAACCACGACGGGCGGCCCGACATTGCGTTGATCGACACCCGCTCGCACCAGGTTGAAATCGTGACGTACTTCAAGGAAGTAGGCTTGAAGCACGCGCTGGCGTTCAAGGCGTTCGAGACCAAGCACCTGCAGGAGGAGGAAAAGCCTGAGATCGAGCCACGGGAATGTGGGATTCAGGATGTGACAGGGGACGGCCTGCCGGACCTGTTGCTGTTGACGCACGACCGGGTGCTGATTTACCCGCAAGATGCCGGAACTGAGGAGAAAGTCCTGAAAGCGGCGACGTGAGGAGAATTGTAATCCTGAGGTGACGGATGAGCAGAGGGATACTGGCGTGCGCAGCGCTGATACTCGGTGGCCTGTCTGTTTCTCCGAGCCAGGGGGCCGAACCGGGGAAGGAGAAACCAGCACTTTCGGTGCGGATCGAGACGCTGCAAGGAAAAGTGCCGACAGCGATCGACTATCAACAAGCGTTCGGTGTTGTTCTGACGAACGAATCGAACCGGACGTTGCGACTCTGGGAAACTCGCTCGAAACAGGGTTTTTATCAAGTCTCGTTCCGGTTCAAGAATCTGCGGACGGGGGAGAACTCGGAAGTGCGTCGCCCGGCAGGCGAGCACAAGTACTACTGGGCAACCAGTGGTAAACCTACTCCGGCTGAGGCGGATATCTGTGAGATTGATCCGCGGGACAGCTACGTCATTCCTGTCAAATTCGACCGCATGATTGTCGACGCACCGATGTGGATCGGGTTGCCGGATCCCAATTCGGAAGACTCTTTTGAAGTCACGGCTGAATTCGAATCACGTCCGGGGAAGCAGGGTGAGGCGGAGAAAATCTGGGCAGGAAAAATTTCCAGCCCTGTCGTGAAATTAAAATTCCAGGCGGAGCGCCTGACGACTCCCTTGGCCTACCTGCGGTCGGGATTCGAGAAAAAAGTGATCCAAATGCTGGCAGGGGACCCGGAGTGGATGAAGAAAATCGATCCGAATCTCTTATTGCAAGAGTCGTCGCGTTATCGCAGGGCAGAGTTGGTGAAGTGGCTGTTGGAGCAGGGGGCGGAGGTTGAATCCGTCAACGGAGAAGGGAAGACCGCACTCGATCTCGCCGACGAGCCGGGGATTGTTGAATTGTTGCTCAAGAAGTCTCCGGATCTGAGCATTGGAGGTGAGGGACAGGGGACGCCGCTGCAGAATGCAGTCAAGAAGTTGCGCGACTCGAGCCAGGAATATCGCAAGGAGAAGTGGGCGCGGATCGTGGCGTTGTTGCTGAAGCAGGGGGCGGTCAGTGATCTGAAGTCGGCGATTTATCTGGATGACCTGAAGCGCGTCAAGGAGCTTCTGGAGAAAGAAGGGCGGAAGGATCCGGAGAGGATTCAGCAGGAATTTCGAACGGCGGCGGAATTGGGGAGTACGGAAATCTGCCGTTATTTCATCGAGCAACTGCACGTGGATGTCAATGACTTTGATGGGGGAAACGGTTACCCGGTGATTTACGAAGCGGTCCGGTTTCCCAGGGTTGTGGAATTACTGATCAAGAAAGGGGCGGACCTCAAGACGCCGATTACGTGGCGAGGGGGAAGGACCGGAGGACAGGCTATTGGTGACGACGCCACGATGCTCCACTTTGCGGCGGCGGATGGGGAGGCTGAAACCATCAATTTGCTGATTCAGGGAGGAATCGACGTCTTCTCCGAGGCGGATGACCCCAATGACTGGAAAGAGGATGGGGGCCAGTTCGCTCTGGAAGTGGCGGGCATGTTCGGGAATGCCTCCACTGCACGGGCGCTCGTGACGCATCCGGATTTTGAAGGCGCCGAAAAGGAAGATCGTCAAGAGGTCTTGGACAGGAGCCTGATCGCGTGTGTGAAGAACATGTCCTCGATGTGGGGAACGGAATACGAAGAAGTGATCAAAATACCTCTCGAAAAGGGGGCGGATCCCAACGGCAAGGAGAAACGGGGAACGGCCATGCAACTGGCGGCCAGCCAGATTCACCCGGAGAATTATGAGAGTAATGCCAAACTCCAGAACGTCTATCGACTCCTGAAAAAGCATGGAGCGCAAGTCGACATCGTTTCAGCGGGAGCATGTGGGGATCTGGAAGAAACCAGAAGGTTGCTGAAGGAAAATCCCAAACGTGCGAATGAGCGGCGATTTGACGGATATCCTTTGCTGCACCTGGCGGTGGGGCTCGATGATCGCGAAGTTGTCGCGGAGTTAATTCGGGCTGGTGTGGATGTCAATCTTCCGAACAAGAGTGACGAGATGGGGAATGAAAACGAGACGGCATTGCACGCTGCGGCGTGGTGGGGAAGGCCGGAAATGGCAAAGTTGCTGATCGAAGCGGGGGCCAACGTGAATGCATTGGATAAAGACTGGAGTACTCCACTGCATGAGGCGGTGCGGATGGGAAAGTTACGTGTGGCCCGACTGCTCTTGGAGCGGGGAGCAAATCTCGACGCGAAAGATAATAAGGGGATCACACCCCGCACGATGGGAGGGGATTTCAGCAGGGGAGAGGGTGGCGATATCAAGAAATTGATCCGGGACTTTCAGGAACGGAAGGGGAAGAATTAAGTCCCGCTTGGTCATCAGGACTGGAATCCCACTGGGCGAAAACACGTCTTCAGCGTGATGTTTCGAGTTCGGAAGCGTCGTCCGTTGTTCGTGGCGACAGCACAGCATCACGCCGACGCATCGAAGGCGGGTGATGCGAGCCGGTGCTTCCCCCATCGGACGGGAAAAGGTGTCGGTTTTAGTCTCTTTTAAGACCACGCACGTTTCGCAATTCTGACTGGTTTTTCCGACGCTGTTTTCGTAATGATAGTGTCCTGCGGGCACGTAACTCGAATAACTGAAGGGTGTTTCTAACACCGGCGGCAGCCATTCGGCTTGTCTTGAGCCGTCGCAAAATCGCTTTCTCAATCACGGAGAATACACATGTTGAGACGCATCCCCTGGTCCGTAATCCTGATGACGAGCGTTGGAAGCCTGGTCGGCTTTGTCGCCGCTTCCAGCGAATCAATTCTCTCCCGGCGAGCCGTTGCGGCCCGTCCGGAGGTGACGATCCCCGCCGAACCGAAGTTCGAAGTGAAGCCGAGCAAGCTGGACGCGCTGACGAACGAATCGCTGACGAATAAATCGGGGTGTTGCGATCCGAAGCTCAACCGCTCGTCGAGCCTGACCGATTCAAAAATGTTGGCCGACGCCGGCCCCGCGTTGGCCGCTCATAACATGGCGGTGGCCGCCACGGCGCAAGCCAGCGGCAAAAAGCCGAACATTCTCGTCCTGTGGGGAGACGATATCGGCGTTCATAACATCAGTGCCTACAACCACGGAATCATGGGTTACCGCACTCCGAACATTGATCGAATCGCCAAGGAAGGTGCCCTGTTCACGGATTCTTACTCGCAACAGAGCTGTACCGCTGGTCGCGCCTCGTTCATTCTCGGACAGCACCCGTTCCGGACGGGCCTGCTGACGATTGGCATGCCCGGCAGTCCGCACGGAATTCCCGACTGGACGCCGACGATTGCTGACCTGCTGAAGGAGCAAGGGTACGCCACCGGGCAATTTGGCAAGAACCACC
>JAXMBX010000092.1:0-7592 GCA_046349635.1 Planctomycetales bacterium | reverse complement strand
CAGGATAACCAGAAGCTGGAGCAAACAGAGATTGTCGGTTGCGCTGAGATGCTGTAAAACGGGTGCGAGAATGCAAGTGGCATTCGCGCTACGCGCACAGGGCAAATGATTCGGGCAGAATTCATTATAAGGAGAGGGGCATGATTAAGCTTTACGGTCGTCGATTGGCATTGGGTCTGGGGCTGGTTCTGGTGGCGGGGATCTGGATGTCGGCCGCGCAACCCAAGGGGGAGCCGGAGAAAACTCCCGGGGAACAGAAAGAAGAGCAGCTCGCCGCGCTGATGCTGGCGAAACTGGCGAGCAGCCAGATGATTACATCGGGGTTGGTGACACAGGATTACGATGAGATCAAGAAGGGGGCCGAGGAACTGGCACGAATCTGCGACGCGACCCGCTGGGCGTCACGGGGAGACCAGGTTTACAGCCATTACCGCGGAGACTTGCGCCGGCAGTCCAACAAGTTGGTGAAGTTGGCGGAGAGCAAGAATCTGGATGGGGCGTCTTATACGTACATGCACATTCTGACAACGTGCATCGCGTGTCACGAGTATTCGCGGGATGTCCTGAAGATTGCGGACCAGGATGGGCCGCTGCAGAAGATTCAGCCGATCCCGGTAACCGAGGAACGGGATACGGCGGCACGACCTGATGAGAAAGTGCGCCGGTAGAGTCGGACCGGTAGAGTCGCGCCAGAGTGCAGGCGGCTTACGCCAGGGTCAGACGTTGACGGTACGGGTGGGAGAATTGCTCCGCAGGCTGGTGTCGTCCGTCAGGGTGAATGATATTGTGCGTGTGCCCGTCGTGGCCCCGCGCTTCAACGTATGGAACGCCACGTTGCGGAGGACATTCTGGACGTCCTGCAAGGTGGCGTGACTGTTGAAGGAAATAGTGAGGGCTGTTCCGCTCGCACCGCCGCTGAAGGTGCCGATGGTTGTCTTCCCGGAGCGGACCTCGTTCCCGAGGAGGTTGATCTGGCCGGCTCTCTTTCCTTGCTTTTGAATGGTGAGTTGATCGCCCGAGGCGGCGCCGGCGGCGATCTGGATGCTGAGGTTGCCACCGTTGTAGTTGGGTGAGTCCGGATCAGTAATGATGGCTCCTCCGCCAAGGACAACGGGTTTTCCTTTCGCGGCGGTGAACGTGGCCGCGGTAAGGGTCAGTACCGGAGCCTGTGGTGGACCGGCGGGGACGGACGCGAAGTCGATGATGCCGTCGGTGAGGCCGTTGATGAAGTCGATTTCGCGGTTCTTGTCTGTCAGAGTCAGTTGGGCAGAACTCGCCACGGTCAATGCCCCCCCACTGGCGGTGACAGTGTATGTTCCTGCCGTACCGACGTTGATCGACCAGCCCCCGGCGGCGTTCGTGGTGGTGTTCAAAGCCCCCGTGGAAACCGTGACGCCACTGAGCCCTTCGTTCAGGTCATAGCGACCGTTGTGGTTGGTGTCTGTAAAGACGACGCCGGTGAGGAACAGGCCGGGGCTTTCCTGGTGGGTGATGTGAATCGCCCAGTAGTTGGAATAAGTGGAGCCCGCGTTATAGGAGTGGCCGACACCGATCTCGTGGTCATCCGCGTGGGAAGCCCCGATGCTCAGGAGGTGGATGCGGTGTCCGAGGCTGGGTACCCCTTGATCGACGATCAGCAGGTTCATGGCCTCGATGGGGGTATCAATAACGGTTCCCGCGGCGAGGGATTCGACGTAATTGGCATTACTCGTCCAGGCGGCGGGGAGGTCGTACCCCTGATCGCGGACCATCTTATTGGGCCAGTCTCCTGTGACCTGGCTCTGATGGCCAAAGTAATTGTGGGTCGCCATCTCGTTGGAGTGGAATTCCGCGGAGTCGAAGAGATCGTCATTGACCGCCAGGGGTTGAGCGGCGGGGACGTTCGACAGATCGATGTTGAGGTTTTGTTCCTGCTGATAAGCGACGGGATCGTGCCGGGCCCGATTGAGCAGGTAAACAAAAAGCTGCTCATCGGGGCTGATCGTCAGGAGTTCACGGGATTCGAGAGATTCGAACCGGGCAATGGAGGAAACGGCGGGGCGTATATGCCGCGCGGGCCGTTTGGAGAGCCAAGTGAAGAGCATCAGTGTGCCTCTTGTCTGAAAGATGCAGCCCGCGCCCACGTGCAAAGAAAGTCTAGGTCGTACCTGGAGCGAAGAAGGTCTGAATCGACGGTCGTGGAGTCGGAAAAAAGAGGGTGGTCGGGGAGCGTCCAGTTCAAAGCCAGGACCTAGGTCAAGAGAGTCGTAAAAGGGTCAAGACAGTCGTAAGAGATCGGCGTTTGGAAGGCGGGGATGGGGGGATTCTCGCTGGAGAAGAAGTGTCCTGTTGGATTTAGGACAAAATGGAGCGCGGCGGGATTTGGTGTAAAGGATGGTCGTATTTGTGGTTAACAGATTTGCGTCGTCTGGCGACCAGTTTTGGGTTACCAATCGGCTGGCCAGATTTGGAGGAGGAATACAATAGTTCAGTTCCTGATTTAGTGATTGTGAGACAGGGAACGAATTTGGTGGGAAGAGCACAAATCGGGAGGCTGAAAGCAAACTCGAAGGGGGGCTGAAACTGGCTGTTTGTGACGCACAAAACGGTTATGCGTGGGATCCAGACCAAGCAGTCGGGAATTCGAAGACTTGTAAAATTTTCAAGCGACAGCCGGGGAAAAGGCGTAATAGGATGAGGAGACGAAACCTCAAGAAAAACCGGGCAAAACGGGGATTTTTATCGCGAAGTCCGGGAAGTTGAGGGGAACCGCCGGTGCATGAACACCGGATTCGCAAGGCCGGGCTCAAACGGCTTTGCAAAGGAAGGAGACACCACGATGGCCCGCAAAGAAGCACTGCTGAAAATCCTGCGATCACTGCAATCGAAGCGTGAATCGCTGATCAAGAAATTAACGAACGACATGGACCTGACCGGCGCCGAAGCGGACAACACCGGTGACGTGTGCGACATGGCCATGGAGACCGAACAGCACGAACTGCATTCGCAATTGGCGGCCCTCGAAAGCCGGGAACTGCAGCAGATCGAGACGGCGATCCAGCAGATCCGGAAGGGACGTTATGGATTGTGCGAATCGTGCGGCCAGAAGATTCCGGTCATGCGTTTGAAGGCACTGCCGTTCGTGTCGCTGTGTATCGGTTGTCAGCGGAAAGAAGAGATTTACGGTCGAGGCTACAGGGAAGAGTCGGCGGACTGGCGCGCGACTGAAGGTTCTGAGGGGAATGGCGGCGAGCGAGATGTTGCCTTGGAAGACCTGGAACTTGAACTCTAGGGGGCGGATCGCCCGACAAAGACTCTGAGCCGTGGGGCACAGGAGGGAGCGCCGTGTCCAGAGGCCACCTTGGGGCGAGAGCCCGTGAGGTGGCCTGTTTTGTCCCCGAATACGGAATTGAGTGGTGCGTTACCGCGTACTCGCCGGGGGCAGCGGCGGTGATGAACAGTTCCGCTCCCCCATGACGAAGCGAGATTTCCCGCTTCCCGTGTTGGCCCCGGTTTTGCAGAGAGATCCGGGTTCCAGGCAGAGGTGTTCAGGCATTGCTGCGTTGATGTTGAGCCCTGCAGACCCCCCTGACCCGAGTTCATACCACAATGAAGCGCTCCGGACTGATGCTGGCTGGGATTCCCGTGTTGATGGCCGGGATGATCATTGGAGCGTTTGGCCGTGGGGCGTTGGTGGGGCGCCTGTCCGCGAATCCGGCGGAGAACTCCCAGGAGAAGTTGAGCAAGGAAGTCGCCTCCCGGGATGCGACGGTGTTTGCCCTGAGCGATCGGATGTCGAAGGTCGCCAGGCTGATCAGTCCCAGCGTGGTGCATATCCAAAGCGAACGGAACACCCGGCGGGGACTGGTGGAAGAGACCGGCTCCGGAGTGATTGTCTTCAGTGACAAAAAGCAGGCTCCGTATATCGTCACGAACCGGCACGTGGTCGATGGAACGGAGTTGGACCGGATTGACGTGCATCTGCACGACGGGCGGGTGGTCCATCCCCAGTGGATCCGGACCGATAAGCACACGGACCTGGCGGTCATGGCGATCGACCTTAAGGGGTTGCGGACTGCCAAGTGGGGGGACAGCCGAAGGTGTGAGATCGGAAACATCGTGCTGGCAGTGGGGAGTCCGTTCGGCCTGAGCCAGTCGATCACTTATGGAATCATCAGCGCCAAGGGGCGGCGGGCGCTGGAACTGGGGCCGAATACCGAGGTCATCAACCAGGACTTCCTGCAGACGGACGCCGCGATCAATCCGGGAAACAGCGGAGGGCCGCTGATCAACCTGATGGGGGAAGTGGTGGGAATCAACACCGCGATCGCCTCCAACAGCGGGGGGAACGAGGGGATCGGATTCAGCATTCCGTGCAACCTGGTGCGGCAGGTGATGGAGCAGTTGCTGGAATACGGCAAGGTGCAGCGGGCCTACCTGGGGGTGAAGCTGGATAACAATTTCAATTCGGCGACCGCGACACGGCTGAAGATGGAGCGCGTGCGTGGAGCGCGGGTGGTGGAAGTCTACGTGAATACCCCCGCTGCAAAAGCCGGGGTGCAGATGGACGACGTGATCGTGAAATTCAACGGGGATGAGGTGATGGACGAGAACCATCTCATCAACCTGGTGAGCCTGGCGCCGATGGGGCAGAAGCTGGAAACCGAGGTGATACGGAACGGGGGGGCGGTCACGCTGTATGTCGTGCTGGGGGACAGGGAGGAACATCAGCAGAGGGCCGCGGCACCAGCGGACCCTAGCAAAGGTGTACCGTTCGACAAGCTGGGGATCACGGTACACCAGATTGACCCCGAGCTGGCGAAGCAGTTGGGATTTCCCGCAAACAGCACGGGGCTGCTGGTGCTGAAGGTGGAAGGGAGCAGTCCCATGGGGACCAAGTTGCAGCGCTATGACCTGATCGAAGAGGTCGCCCGGGCACCGGTGAATTCGGTGTCGGACCTGCAGTTGATCCTGGAAGAACGGTCCAAAGAGACGCTGACTTTCAAGGTGCGAAGGAAATCCGGGACGGAGATCCAGTCGCATATTTTTGTGATGAAATAAGCGATTTGAGACCGCTCTAAAGTCTTGGCGGGGCGTTCCCGGCGTTGGTACACTAAACGCATTCATTTTTAGTGATGCGTTTCGGTCATAGTACCTGCGGGGATGTGATGAGCCGACGTCTGTTGTTGCGAGTCTGGGGTTGTTTGTGCGTCCTGCCGGCAGCGTGGGGTTTGGCTGCTGAGGGTGAGAGGAAGGTGGATTTCACGAGAGAAATCCGGCCGATCCTGTCGAACCTGTGCTTTCAATGCCACGGACCGGATGCCAGCCAGCGAAAGGGAGAGCTGCGGCTGGATACGCGCGAGGGGGCATTTACGAAGCGGGATGACAGCGTCCCCGTGGTCCCGCATAAGCCGGATGAGAGCGAATTGCTGCGTCGGCTGGTGACGGAAGAAGCCAGCGAAAAGATGCCTCCGCCGAAGTCCGGAAAGATCATCAAGCCGGAGCAGATTGCGCTGGTGAAAAAATGGATTGAGCAGGGGGCGGAATGGTCGGACCACTGGGCGTTCACGACACCCGTGAAACCCGCCATCGCTCAAGTGAAGAAATCCGGCTGGGTGAAGAACCCGATTGACCAATACATCCTGGCGCGGCTGGAAAAAGAGGGGTTGTCCCCTGCTCCGTCGGCGGACAAGACGACGCTGTTGCGGCGATTGTCGCTGGACCTGATCGGGTTGCCGCCAACTCCGGAAGAGGTGCGGGCATTCCTCGCCGATACGAGCGCGGATGCCTACCAGAAGCAGGTGGAACGGTTGCTGAAGTCTCCGCACTATGGGGAGAAGTGGGGCCGGCAGTGGCTGGACGCGGCGCGGTATGCGGACTCGGACGGCTATGAAAAGGACAAGTCGCGCCAGGTGTGGTTCTATCGGGATTGGGTCGTCAATGCCCTGAACCGGGATCTGCCGTACGACCAGTTTCTGATTGAACAACTCGCGGGGGACCAACTGCCGAATCCAACACAGGATCAGATCGTCGCGACGGGCTTCCTGCGGAATTCGATGTGCAACGAAGAGGGAGGGATCGATCCGGAACAGTTCCGGATGGAGGCGATGTTTGACCGGATGGATGCGATCGGGAAGAGCATCCTGGGGCTGACGATTCAGTGCGCGCAGTGCCATTCGCACAAATACGATCCAATCAGCCAGGAAGAGTATTACCGGATGTTCGCTTTCCTGAATAACGACTCCGAGGCTCACGCGGGGGTGTACACACCGGAGCAGCAGCAAAAACGGGCGGAGATGTTTGCGCGGATCAAGATGATCGAGGAGGATCTGCAGCACAAACATCCGGACTGGAAGGAACGGATGGCGAAATGGGAAGCGGAAGTCTCCAAAGATCTGCCGGCATGGACGTGGATTGTGCCGACGGACGAGGAACTGCACACGGGGGGGCAGCGATACGACCAGTTGAAGGATGGATCGATCCTGGCGGAAGGGTATGCCCCTTCTCGCGTGACGGGAGTATTCACGTTCAAGACCGATGTGCATCCGATCACGGCGTTTCAGGTGGAGCAGTTGAATGATCCGACGTTGCCATTCGGCGGACCGGGGCGGTCGATCGAAGGGACGGCTGCCGTCACAGAGTTCAACGTTTCGTATGCTTCCGCCAAGGAGCCGGGGAAGAAGACGAAGGTGAAATTCGTCCGGGCGGAGGCGGACTACGCGATGCCGGAGGCGGAATTGAAGGCTTATTATCCGGAGAGTGAGCCGGTGGAGAACGCGGCGAAGAAGGATCTGGTGAAGAAAAAGGAAGAGCCGAAGAAGCCCGAAGACAAGAAACCGGAAGAGAAGAAACCGGATCCGAATTTGAAAGAGGGAGATAAGAAGGCCGAGGCTTCCAAGAAAGATGCGGAGAAGCCCAAGGAAGAGAAGAAAGAGGAAAAGAAGGATCCTCCCAAACCGAAGCGGGTCCTGGGGCCGGTGGGGTATGCGATTGACGGGAAGAATGAAACGGCGTGGGGAAATGATGAAGGACCGGGACGTCGGAACCGTCCGCGGAAGGCCTTCTTCTACCCTGAGAAGCCGATTGATCTGCCGGAGGGGACACTGCTGACATTCGAACTGGTGCAAAACCACGGGGGATGGAACAGCAACGATAACCAGAGCCATAACCTGGGCCGGTTCCGGGTGTCGTTCACGACGGTGGCGAATGCAAAGGGGGACGTCGTTCCGGCGCCGGTGCGACAGATTCTGTCGATCCCCGCTGAGAAGCGGACGGCGCGGCAGGTGGGGGCGGTCTTCAGCCATTTCCGGACGACAATGCCGGAGTGGAAGGATGCGAATGACAAAATTGAAGCGATCTGGAAAGAACATCCGGAGCCGACGTCGCAACTGGTGTTGGGTGACATGGCCGGAGGACGGAAGACGTCGGTCCTGAATCGGGGTGACTTCCTGAAGCCGGAGAAAGAAGTGAAGCCGGGTGTGCCGGCATTTTTGCCGGCGTTGCCTGAAGGGGCGCCGCCGACGCGGTTGACGTTTGCGAAGTGGCTGGCAGACCGGAAATCGCCGACGGTAGCGCGGTCGTTTGTGAACCGTGTGTGGCAGGCCTATTTCGGG
>JAXMBX010000091.1:0-8812 GCA_046349635.1 Planctomycetales bacterium | reverse complement strand
GCACGCTCTTCACCACCGGTTGCGCGACAATCGGCGGCAACTCCGGGCAATGCTACATCCTGCAGGAAGGAGGAGCCTATTCCTCCGCTTCATCCTGGTTCCAGCCCAAGTCCACCAGTTCGACCGTCGCCCGGGTCTATGACCCCCAGCGGGACTCCGGCGTGACCACCACTCGGATGGGCAATCCTACGGATCTGATCCGTAAGCCGGTCGAGGAGGAACTTCGCAAAGCCCCCGTGACCGGAATCCCCAGGCGGAACGCCGAACCGGAACAGGATCCGGAAGCAGGCCCCCAACTGGAGGCACTTCGCCCCTCCGTCCCCTCTCCCGTCGTTCCCGCTCCCTTGCCGGGGGAGGCGAAACCGGAGACCGAGGAATCCAAGTCGGCGACGGAAACAACACAGGCAGAGTCAACACAGGCGGCGACAAAACTGGCCACCGTGCAGATGACCGTCACCGCCGAACCGATGCGCTACGTCGGCTCCCCGATCGAATATCGCCTCAGTATCCGGAATGCTTCTCCCCACGCCGCAGACAAGGTCGAGGTTCTGTGTGAATTCGATCCGGGTCTGAATCTCCCCGGCAAATCGGAACGGGCCGCCGTCCAGAAACTTGGCGAGCTGGAAGCGGGAGAAACGCGTGAGATTGATCTCACGCTCACCGCTGCCGCGCCGGGCCGCAAGACGTGCCGTTTCTCGATCAAGGGAGACAACCTCGCGCCAGTCGAGACCATCTCGAAAGCGGTCGAAATCCGCCCCCGCAAGCTGACGATCGAACTTTCCGGGCCGGGGCGTGGACAGGCGGGACAGAAGATCTATTTCGATCTCACGCTCCACAATCCCTCCACGGAAACATTGCGCAATCTCGACGTCCAACTGAAATCCGGAAAGGAATTCACCCCGATCTTCGCCGAAGGACAACCCCAGACAAATCCCGACGGATGGCGGTGGAAGATCCCGGAACTCAAGCCCGATCAGCGCGTCAAGTATCAGCTCGTCCTCACCTGCGGCAAAGTCATGGACAATGCCACCCTTGCCATCGAAGGGACCGAGTCCGGCGTCTCTCTTGATCGGGTCGATGCGAATCTGCAAATCGTCGCGAGTGCCGGCACAACCCCGCCCGCGTCACCCCCTCAGGATAAAAATCTCGCTCCTCCGAAGCTCGTTCCTCCGGACGTGGAACTGGGTGAGCCTCAGGCTCCCTGAGCGCGCCGGCTTCCGCATTTTTTCACACGCTAAACTTCGTTTGACGCGCGACGCTTGGGGCCACAGTTTCTTTGCGCGCGAAATGTCAACTGCAAAACGGCTTAAAACAGATAATTGTAAGATTAAGAAATCTTAGTTTCTGCTTGCCGATCCGCGCAGACTGCGGCAGAATGTGCCCCATCTTGTTGAAGAACGCCGCCTCAGTGTTCTTCACCGGCTTCGGGAAATTCTCTTTCACCATTTCAGGTTTTCTCGAAGCCCACTTTCGGATTTCCGATCGTTCAATTTCCCGACGACGTGTTCATCCAGTCATCCAGATACAAAGGAAAGACTATGCATGTCATGACCCGATGCGAAAATCAGGGCATCGTAATCGACAATGACATCACGGTAACCGTTCTCAGCGTCCGGGAGGACCACGTTCGACTGGCGATCTATTCCCCGCGGCACACCCCCGTCTATCGCGAAGCCGACCTGTACTGCCCCACGACTCACCCCTGGATGCCCAAACGCGTTCTCGCCCAGGCTTCCGGGGAACTCTAAGCCCGGCATCGTGTCAGCTTCGGCCCGTATAGAGGGTTCCCAGCTTAACCTCCTGTCTCATCCATGACTTCGAAGTACGCCCTCCACGAACATCACGAATTCGTGGATGCGTCGCGCGAAGCGCTGCAGACCGCCAGCCTCCAGTTGGCTCTCAGCCGACTGGGGGAAACTCTCGCGACGGGTAACCGCAGGGCATTTGACCTGCTCCCCGGCTCTTCGCTGCTCCGGGACAAGGCCCGCGCGATCAAGGAAGCGACCCTCTCCCACCTGGACGAACATCTCGCGACACTGGAAAAATCGATCCAGGCGCGGGGCGGTCATGTCCACTGGGCCGAAGACGGGGAGGAAGCCTGCCGCATCGCGGCCAGAATTGCCCGCGAACGGGGAATTCGCCGGATCGTCAAATCCAAGTCGATGGTCACCGAGGAAATTCATCTCAATCACCACCTCGAGGCCGAAGGGCTGGAGGTCACGGAAACCGACCTGGGGGAATACATCATCCAACTCGCGGGGGAGCGTCCGTCCCACATCGTCGCTCCCGTCGTCCACAAGACCGTCGAAGAAGTCGCCGAGGTGATGAACCGCAAGCTCCACGCCTCCGAACCGGCGGAAGCCAAGCCCCTCGCCCAACTGGCCCGACGAACCCTCTGCAAGCGGTTTGAAAACGCCGACATGGGGATCAGCGGGGCCAATTTCATGGTCGCCGAAACCGGCTCCATCGTCATTGTTTCCAATGAAGGAAACGCCCGGCTGACCACCACCGTTCCCTAAAGTCCATGTCGCCATCGCTCGCATCGAGAAAGTCATCCCCCGCCTCAAGGATCTGCCGATCTTCCCGAAAATTCCCGCGCGCGTGCGGCCACGGGACAGAAAATCTCCGTCTACACTTCCATGATCTCCGGCCCGCGCCGACCGGGAGAGGGGGACGGGCCGGAGGAATTCCATCTCATCCTGCTCGACAACGGACGCTCCCGCATCTTGGGAACGGATATGCGGGAAAGTCTGTTCTGCATCCGTTGCGGCGCCTGCCTGAATACCTGTCCGGTCTATCGCAAAAATCGGCGGCCACGCCTACGGCGGAGTGTACTCCGGTCCCATCGGCGCCGTGCTGACTCCGCTGTATGACGGCCTCTGCCGGAATTATCACCAACCCCACGCTCCTCTCTGTGCGGCGCCTGCCAGCAGGCCTGCCCCGTCAAGATCCAGATCCCGGAACTGCTGGTCAAAACCGGGCCGCTTTGCACCATGCACGCCGCCTCGCGGGCCGAGGAATGGATCTACCGCCTCTGGAGCCGTTCACTCCGCTCTCCCCGCTGTATCGCTGGCTGACGTGGGGCGCAACCCGTATCGTCTCCCGTTTCGCCCGCCAGGGCTGGTTCCGGAAGACGCCCGGACCGGTCGCCGGCTGGACTGCTCACCGCGATTTCGCCCCCCGCGGAAGTCTTTCCGGGAGCGTTTTCGCGAAATCTCAAACGACGGTTGAGACCTCTGCGTAAACCGGGCAGAATGACACAGAGATGTTGTTCAGGGATGACTTTTTCTTTTGGATCGCGAGTGAACGTGACCGCCACCTCTCCCACGATTGCCGAGGTTCTGGAGGCCGAAGGGCTGACCGCGGACCGCTACCCCCGCCATATCGCCGTCATCATGGATGGGAATGGACGCTGGGCACAGCAAGGCGGTCAGCGTATCGAAGGACATCGCCGGGGAGTCGGCAGTGTCCGGGCCATCGTCGAAGAACGCGCCCGTCTCGGCCTGGAACAGCTCAGCCTCTATTGCCTCTCCAGTGAAAACTGGAAACGCCCCCAGCGGGAACTCGATTTCCCTCCTCCGCCTCCTCGAGCAGTATGTCATTGAAGAGCGGGACCGAAATCATGCGCCAGGATATCCGCTTCACGATGATCGGCCGTCAGGCGGGACTCAGTGCGGGGAGTCCTCCGCGAGATCAACAAGACCATCGAAGCCAGCTCTGAACAATCAGGGCATGACCCTCTGCCTCGCAGTGAATTACGGCAGCCGCAGCGAAATCGTGGATACCGTCCGCCTCATCGCGGAAAAAGCAAAACTGCATAACCCGACGTCGAACAGATCGATGAGCAGACCATCACCGAGACCCCACCGCCGGGATGCCCGATCCGGATCTCTTGATCCGCACCGCCGGAGAAATGCGGCTCAGCAATTTTCTCCTCTGGCAGATCAGCTACGCGGAGTTGTACGTCACAGAAAAATGCTGGCCCGAATTCCGCCAGCAGGAATTGCTGGAAGCCATTCTCGCGCTTATGCCTCGCGGGAACGCCGCTTCGGAGGCCTCAACAGTGCATGAGGCACGTCCCTCACCCAATTTCGCATGATCCCCTTCCTCCCTCCGGTCTTCGCTGGGCGTCCGGACACGGCATCGTCACCGTGAGGATTCCATGCAGTGGCGTTTGCTTCTCGGTCCCATTCTGGCTGCCTGCGTCGCGGGGCCTCATGGGATCACATCGTCGGACGGACTTCCTGGCCGTTGCTGGGCTTCACCCTGTTCCTCGCCATCCGTTCGTCGTGGGAACTCGTCCAGTTGCTGCGCACCCGCTCCTTTGAACCGCACATGGGGCTGGTCGTCTCCGGCAAGCGCCTTGATCATCGCTTCCAACTGTTCGCTTACCCTCTCCCCCAATGTCGATCTGTACGTCGATCGCACCTCCGCCTCGGCCCGGACGATGCTCACCTTCGCTCTCATCCAGATGGTTCTCCTGCTGTATGAAGCCGCCCGGTTCCAAAAGCCGGGAAACAGCATGGAGTCACTGGGCGGAGATCTTCGTCACCTGGGCCACGCGGGGCATCTTCAGCCTCACCGCTCAACTCCGCTGGGTCGCCGGGGCGGAAAAAGGCTACCTTGCCCCTCGGTTCTCTCCTGATGGCCGCCAAGGGGGAGACATCGGCGGTTATTTCCCTGGGGAAATTCCCGGGCCGACGTAAACTGATCGAGCGGCTGAGCCCCGGAAAGACCTGGATGGGGGCCGTGGAGCGTCATCCTCGGTGCCGAAGCCGGCCTGTTCAGCCTCCTCTGGTTCCAGTGGCTCGGCCCGGCGATCAACCCACAAGCGCGGAACCCCCTGGTTCTTCGCGCTGTGCTACGGCTTCTGCCTCGGCGTCATCGGCTTGATCGGTGACCTCTGCGAATCCCTCATCAAGCGGGACCTCGGCAAGAAGGATTCTGCGTCACTCTTCCCCGGTTTCGGCGGACTGCTCGATATCCTCGACAGTGTGATCTATTCCGCTCCCGTCGCCTACCTGCTCTGGATCATTTTCCCGCTCGGAAAAGACCTCCCCGGCTGATCTGAATCTTGCTCCCCATCAAAAGAAGAACGCCGGCAGTGGATACTGCCGGCGTTTTCCAATCGCTCCCGTTCGTCGTCCGAATCATTTCTGACTCAAGGAGACTTCGAATGCTTTTATTATCGTCTTAATCGGCGTAGATCCTTGTCAATTCCTCGACCGTCACGGGCTTTTGTAAAGAAGGTGTTAACAGTTTCGCCCGGAGCTTCGCATTTCCCGTTTTTACGCTCCGGACGTTCAACTTGTAGACCACTTCTTCTGCGGCTCCAGCGACGAAATCGGAGCGAGAGTAATTTTCCCTTCCTGGCAGATGACTTCCCGTCGGTCCATTCCCTGACACAAATTGCATCTCGGGACGGGCAGCTCGCAGGTGATCTTCAGATCTTGGCCGTCTTCGACCCGTCGTTGCGAACCCGCAGTTCATAGCCCCATCAACTTTGGTTTCGACCGGGTCATTCCCTTGATCCCGAATCTCCAGAACCACGGACGATATCCTCCCTAACGGGTCTCGCACGTCGTCACCGCTTCCGCCCCATGCGCCGCGGTCGCCTTGAGGAGATACGATTGCATCCCGACTTCGCTGGCGACCGCATCCAGCGACATCGTCGCACTCACCCTCCGCCAGCTTGCAATGTCCACGAAACCGTCTTCGTCTCCGCGTCCACTTTTTCCCGCCTGTCCCGCTTCCCACGACCTGGAATCCGGCCGGAATCATCCCCACGATCTGCACGTCCTGCGCCGGGCTGTTGCCGGTATTCGTGATCGAGAACTGGTACCGCGCCCGGCGATTCACATACCGCAGGCTCGGCCCGTTCGCTTCCAGTTTCAGATTCGGGGCGAGCACTTCGAATTCCACATTCGAACTGTCCCGCAGTTCCCCTTCTCCCTTGGCGGCCAGCGTGAACTTCTGAGGCCCCTTCTCCGCGGACTTCAGTTCCAGGTGAACCGTTTTCGCTTCTCCCGGCTTCACGTCTCCCACGATCAGGGACACCTTGGAGCTGTTATTGCACGTCAGACCATTGGGAAGATCCGACTCGACGACCACATTGTGGGCCACTCCGGTTCCCGGATTGGTGACCGTGATTTCGTGCACCGTCGGCTCTCCGAACACCGTCCCCTTGGGTGCATGAACCGCCAGTTTCAACAACGGCTCTTCGACATAAAACTGGGCCTGACCCGCGGACGTCACCCGCAACGCCGCCGTGGCAGGGAACTCTCCCCGTTCCTGCGGCACAAACGTCACCTCAAACGTCCGCTCCTCATCCGCCCCCAGCGACTCGATTTGCCACGTCAGGCAACTCGGGCTTTCCTCCGCCTGGGGCTGAGTCGACAGCAGCTTCGCACCCGCAGCCAGGCTCACATCCAGCGCCACTTTCTGCACCGGCTGCTTACCCTGGTTCTTCACGACGAGCTGACACGTCGCCTGCTTTCCGAGGACGAAATTTCCCTGATGTTTCCACGCCACCGAGATCTGCGGTGCGAGAGACTCACCACCCGCCAACGGCACGGCATTGAACAGGTTGGCCCCGCGCGGCATCACGCCACGCATCCGCCCTTTCAACTTCGAATTGATCGCCGGAGGATTGAGCAGCCCCTTTTTCGGGCTGGCCCCTTCAGACGTCGGTCCCGCCGGGGCTTCTTTTTCCTCAGCCGCTTCCTCGTCTTCGGATTCACTCTCCCCGTCCTTCTCCGTCTCCTTGGATTTCAACACGTCGTCCCAGGCGCGGGAGTCGGTGGATTCTTTTTTCTTCGCGGCCTTGCCGTTCTTCAGCAGGCCTTTGCGTGCGGCCGGGGCGGCTCCGTTTTCCTCCGCAGCTCCCCCATAGTCCTCCGTGTCCGGAAGATCGGCCATACCGCGGGCAGCCCGCTTCGCTCCCAACGGGGCCTTTCCTTTGGCAGCCCGGGAATACTGCACCTGCGTCACACCATTCGTGGCAGGATCGACTGCCATCAACAGGCAGGGAATGGAAACCACGCACAGACTCATTACCGCACGTGAGATTTTCACAGCCATAGGACTGCTCTCCCGAAAGCATTTCCCAAATAACGATGCGACGCAGCGCTCCCCGACTCACAGGAAAGACACGTCCAGACACGGACGCCTACCTCCGATGGGGCTTCTTCAAAGTATCGGATGTTCGGAAAAGGGAACTTGAAACGGCTGCGCAAAGGGTAATGAAAGAACCGATTCTTCCGGGCGATTAGCCCCCCAGACACCGATCCCTTGAGGAGTCAGGCTCTGGAACTCCGGCACATTTCGCCGAAACCGCTTGCAGCGCGGCTTTTTGCGTCACCGGCGTCCGTTTCACCCCCTCGTCCCACCCCTTGACGTCTGGACCGAAATTCCCTACCTTGATTTTCAATCCCGGTCAGGACTTATCCCTCGTGGATTCTTCCTAACCCCTGATCCCCGCTGGTGTAACGGTAGCACGAATGACTCTGATCATTCAGTCCACGTTCGAATCGTGGGTGTAATTTTCTCGCATCAGATTGCCGCCGAGTCACTTACGGTACTCATTGGGTCGCGTTGAACGCCAGACGGCGGGCGACAGCTTCACAGCGATCCCGAGTCCGCTGCAGGGGCTCCCGCCAATCTCCTTTTCACCGCTCCAGCGCAACAATGTCACAAATCAAGCAGTGACAAACTCAGCACCCACTGCAGGGAACTGATTCCGATGTACATCTTGTGGTACATCCCGAATCGTACGTGATTCGTCACACTCGTGGATTTGACATCCAGCACCACGTCCATCCCCAGGTGAATCACCACCAGAGCGATTAACAGGACGAAGATCGTCCCCCAGGTTCCCCACTCAAATCGCGAAACGTCACGTCGTTCCCAACACAGGTTCGCTCCCCAGGCCATCAGGCAGACCAGCCCCGCGACATTCAGCGCATTCGTGACTGCCTGGGTGATGAATCCTTGCTGTGTGTCAGACCCCAGAACCTGGCTCCCCACGGAAACCACCACCCCTCCGTAAAACATGAATCCTCCCTGCCAGAACATCAGGGAGACCAGAATTATAAAACGGCGAAGCGTCTGCAGAATTTGAGAAACCATAACTCGACCAGGGGAGATGGAACGCAACACAACTGAGAAGTCCCATGATAGCGTCCTCTTTCAGCCGATTCTCCTGACCGCTGATCGTCAGCCTTCAAGGCGCGCAATGCACGTCGCCGCATCTTTTTTCAAAAAATCCCGTTTTCGCGCGAACAAATCACGCCTCGCGCGCATCTCAATGAGTACGCGTTGAATTCTTCTACTGCGTCTGTCGCGGTACAAAGCTCGGAATAGCCATCGATTTCAACGCGACACTGAAAAAGACGAGCGGTGATGGGCACCGCTCCCAATCCACACCCAAGGCAGCAATCCTTTCCCTGATCAAACCAATCATGACGATGTCACGACAAAAACCCGAGATCCTGCGAAACGCCGTGGGCGAAGCCGTCAACCACACCGGCCTCCCTTCTGCGCTCCTGCTGCGCCCTGCGCTTCAGAATTCCAATCTCGGTTCCCCTTCCACTCTTGGTGACCGGGGCAATAACGAGTTGCAAGAACAGCAGCTTCCGTATCCCCTGCGCACGTGACATCGGCCTTTGGCCTCCCGCGAGCATCAAAAGCCCGGTGTCACAACAGACACCGGGCTTTTTCTTTTGCCCATAGCTACGTTTGCCGCAATTCAGCACGGCGTTTCCCCCTTCCTCACTCCGGCGGACCGGACAACGGAGACGGTCCGCTACGCGCT
>JAXMBX010000090.1:0-10622 GCA_046349635.1 Planctomycetales bacterium | reverse complement strand
CCCTGACCCAGGAAAACGACAACCTCAAGACCGCCGCCACCGTCAAGACTCAACTCGCCAACATCGCCGGCGAGGACAACGAATCGCGCCAGATGGAATCCCGTCAGCTCCGGGAAGTCATGAAGAAAGCGATTGACGCCCGCGACGAACAATTCAAACTCAACAGCGACCTCCGCGACAAACTGACCCAGCTTGGGAAAGATTTCAGCAAGCTGAATGAAAGCTACCGGCTGGTTCTCAAGGACAACGCCACTTTCCAGAAGGCCCTCGCCGCCAACAAGCTTCCCACGGAAGCCAAGGAATACGAGAAGCTGAACACCCCCGCCCCGGTCGTGCAGGGAATCGTCATGGATGCCCGCAAGTCGAAGGACGGTGCGGAAATGGTGGAGATTTCCCTCGGTTCCGATGACGGAGTCGTCACGGGGCACGAGATGTTCATCTACCGTTCCGGACTCAAGACCCAGGAACGCCCGCGGTATCTCGGCAAGCTCCAGATTGTGAATACTTTCCCGGACCGCTCGATCGGTCTGGTCACCGATAAATCAAAAAACGGAATGATTCAGAAGGGGGATGATGTCACCACGAAACTCTGAGAAAAAGGCGAAGAAAGCCAAGCCGGTCAAAGCCAAGAAGACCCGCGCCAAAACCCCCGCCGCCGACCCGGACGTGTATGTCGGGATGCTGTTTATTTCCACAGCCTCCCTGATCACGGGCATCTGCTTCCTCGTGGCGGAACTCTACCGCTACGACTGGATTGCCGCCGCCTCCGGCCGCTGACAGACGTAACATACACAATCACAACAGGTTGCAACAGGCAGCCTGACGCCGAACGGTATGATCCCCATCGCGCACCTCCAGGTTTCCCGGAGGTGCGTTTTTTTGCGCACTCCCTGTTGCCAGAAATCGTCCGAACTGCAACAATTCCCGCTCTTTGCGACGATTGTTCCGACCGCGATTCCAGACTGTTCGAAGGGGATCATCCGCCTTGATGGATCAAGTGCGGCATCTCTCCTGGTCTGGTTGAAGTTCAGCACGCCGCCCAGCATCAGTCCCGACCGACTGACGGGCGGTGAATGAGACACGGATGTTTCAGCGAATTCGGCGTTGGTTATGCCCGGATCTGGCGATCGATCTCGGGACGGCAAACACACTTGTTGCCGTTCACGGGGAAGGCATCGTCGTCAATGAACCTTCCGTCGTCGCCCTGCAGAAAGGTTCCCGTCGCGTCCTCGGAAAGGGAACTGCCGTCGGCAAACTCGCCCGGCAGATGCTCGGTAGAACTCCCGACTCCATTACAGCCGTCCGCCCCATCAAGGATGGCGTGATCACCGACTTCGAACTCTGCGAAGCGATGCTGCGGTACTTCATCCAGAAGGCCACCCGTCGCGGCAACGGACTCCGCCCCCGTGTCATCATCGCCGTTCCCGGAGGAATCACCCCCGTTGAAAAACGGGCCGTCTTCAACAGTGCGGAGCGTGCCGGTGCAGGCCAGGTCTTTCTCCTTCCCGAACCCAACGCTGCCGGCATCGGCGCAGGACTCCCCATCGCCGAGCCGATGGCCAGCATGGTCTGCGACATCGGCGGCGGAACGACCGACGTGGCTGTCTTCAGCCTCGCCGAAATCGTCGTCAGCCGCTCCATCCGTATCGCGGGGGATGAACTCGACGAAGCGATCGTCGAATACATGAAACAGCATTTCTCCCTCCGGATCGGAGCCCAACAGGCGGAACGGCTCAAGCTCGAACTCGGCAGCGCCTATCCCCTCGAACAGGAACTCACTTCTGAAGTTCGCGGCCTGGACACCATCAGCAGCATTCCCCGCAAATCGATCGTCACCAGCGAGGAAATCCGCGAAGCCCTCCGCGAACCGGTCGCCGCCATCCTCGCCTGTGTGAAGGGGGTCATCGAGCAGTGCCAGCCCGAACTTGTCGCCGACCTCGTGGATAACGGCATCGTCCTCACCGGCGGCGGGGCTCTCCTGCGTGGCCTGGATCTCCTCATGAACGAACAACTCGGAGTTCCCGTCCGGGTCGCCGAAGACCCATTGACCACCGTGGCGCGGGGAACCTCCATCTGCCTGGAACACCTTCGCGAATGGAAATCGAGCCTGGAGACTGCTGAGTGACCGCGCGACAGAACGGCTCACAATCGCAACTCGTCAACCTCATCGTCTGGCTGGTGGGAATCTGCCTGATTTCCCTCCCCCGGACGGTCGTGGCTCCCATCCGTGCGCTCGTGTGGGATGTCGCCGCGCCCGGCCATATGGTGCTCCTCTCCGCGACCGAGTGGACTTCCAACCGTATCCGTTCCGCTTTGGGTTTCTCCGCCGGGAATCCCACAGAACTCGCCGCACTCCGCGAACTCGAACGCCGCAATCGCGAACTGGAAACCCAGAATGCCCTGCTTCGGGATCGCCTCAACCATCAACCGGCCGATCTCGAACTCCAGCCTCAGGTGGACCGCACCTCCGCGTTGATCATCCCCGAGATGACCACCGCCCGCGTCGTCGGCGCGGAACAGTCCCGCCTCTGGAACGAGCAACCGATCATGGCTTATGGCCGCCTGCATGGCGCGAAACCGGATCTCCTGGTGCTCGACAAGAATCGCCCCAACGTCGATGTCGGCAGCCACCTCGGGATCGCCCCCGACAGCGCCGTCTACGCGGGTCGGATTGTCGTCGGCCGCATCGCCAACGTCGGCCTCTGGACCAGTTCGCTCCGACTCGTCACTGATACGGGTTATCGCGGCAAGGCCCGTCTTTATCACCCCACTCCCAAATCCTCACGGGGACATAAAGGCTGGATCGCGGGAGCGATCGGCATCCTGGAAGGGACCGGCAAGGGCATCTGCCGCCTCAAAGACGTCTCCGCTTCGCAAGCGGTCCAGGTCGGGGACCGCATCTTCACCGCCGAAGAGGACGGCATCCTCTCCAGCCCCATGTTCTACGGCGAAATCATCCGTGCGGAACTCAAGCCGGGAGATTTGAACTGGAGCATCGATGTCCGCCCCGCACTCGAAATGCACCGTGTCGCGGAAGTCCAGATCCTCAAGACTCGCCTCAATCCCGCACGTCTGCAAGATCCTCCCACACGGCAAACGGCCTCGGAGCCGGTCATTGAGCGCGTCGCCGCGGAAAAATTGATTCCCGAGGAATTTGTTCCCGACGAACCGGAGCAATCCGCCGCTGACACTCCTCGCCCCCTCGAAAAGACTCACGACACCGAATCTCCCGACAGTGGCGTGAAAGGGTAATGCCATGTCCCGCTTAGGAATTCCCCTGCTGGTCTACTTTGCGTTTGTCGCGCAGGGAGTCTGTTCCCACTGGCTGCCGCCGGCGATAGGGACACCGCAACTGCTGCTCGTGCTTTTGATCTGGCTCGTCGGACGGGGAACCGGAGGACATGAGATTCTGCTCGGCGCCGCGCTGGGACTGCTGGCGGACGTCCTCGAACCGGAAGGCCTGGGGCGCAATTACCTGCTCTACGCCGCCGCTGCCTGGGGAGCCGCCAGATCTCTTCACACCCTCAATCAATCTCCCTCCTGGGGACGGACTGTCTTCTTCCTCGCTCTCTGCTCATTCTGTATTCCCATGGTCTCCGCACTCATCCGTGGCCTCTGGCAGCACCTCCCACTCGATTTTTCATTGCTCTTCAACAACACCTGGACTTCTTGCGCGGCCACCGTCCTCGTGGGAGCGACCTTTTATGGCGCACTCCGGTTGCTGCAGGGCAAACGCAGCCGCTGGGCCGCACAAACCTCAGATCCCTTTTCCAAGAACCGCTGGAACATGCTGACGGATTGAACGCGCCATGCGCAACAGTGTCTCCAATCTGTTTGGCCGCGACGATTCCGCACCAGGATTCTGGAAACGGGTCCGCCACGCCGAGGCGCAACCGGGGCATCGGCTCCTGTTTCTCTTCGCCGTCATGCTCCTCCCCCTCTCGATCACTCTCCTCCGCCTGGCGCACGGGTCCCGCTTCTCCTTCCCGACGTCTACCTGCAGGAACTGGAACGAACCACCGACCGCTTTGAAGATCGGTCCACCAGCTCGTGGGCCACCTTCTCCAGCGCGGATGGCGTCGTCCTCGCCCAGGACCAGGAACTCTATCAGTTGTCCGTCCATTACCGCTGGCTCGAAGATCCCCCCGACCCGTTGTGGGTCAAGCAATCCGCCCGCGCGAAGCTGGGCCGCAAGGCCCGCCGTGATCGCGCGGCGCAGTCACGAAGAAAGTGAATCCCAAAAACTCCTCGAATTTCGCGATGAACTCCTGGTCCCGGCTCGCCGCACTGACCGGCGAATCGCCTGATTCCATCGCGAAAAAACGCCTCCCGCGTCAGGCCCAGGTGGAACATATTCGCGGCTCCGTCCGCCAACGCCCGGCTCGCCTCTCAGGAACGTAAGCAGCACCAGTCCAACTCCTGGTCCTCAATCTCCTGGCAGACTGTCGTCGACACGCACACGACCTCTCCCAAGGGGAGCGGAACACCCTGATGATTATTCGAAGAACTCGCCTATCATCCCGTGCTGCAGAATCTCACGCGGCTGCTCTTGAGATCGAGGCCCATCCCGAAACCTATCCGGCATGCGGATCGAACCGGAACCACCCGCCGCGATTATCCGCAAGGGGCCCTCGCGTCCCACATCATCGGCTATCGCACCCGCCTCACCGAAGAACGCATCCAGGAACGCACGCGCCAACTCTCGCGCCCCGACCCGCTGAACTATCAGGCCGGTGACTGGATGGGACAGACCGGCATCGAAAAATTCTACGAAAGCGAGCTCCGCGGTTTGCGCGGCAAAAAGAAAGTGACCACAAATCTCCGCGGCGAAATCCTCCGCGAGGAAATCGTCCGCGAATCCCGCCCCGGCCGAGACCTGGAACTCACCCTCGACTCCAAACTGCAACACCACGCCGAAGAACTTCTGGAGCGTGCGCTGCAAGGCCTCCCTCTCACGGACGAAGAGAAATCCGAGACACCCCCACTCCTCCCCGTCGGCGGTGCGCTCGCGATTATGGACATTCGCACCGGTGAACTCCTCGCTGCCGCCTCTGCTCCGCACTTCGATCTTCGCGTCCTGACCGATCCGGCCCAGGGAAGCTGGAAGGAAATCACCTCCGATCCCCGCCATCCGCTGTTTCCCCGTTTGACCCGCATGCAGATCCCCGCCGGCTCCGTTTTCAAGACCGTCACCGCCGTCGGCTTGCTCCATCAGGAAGGCTTCAACCCCGATCGCGCCGACTACTGCCAGGGCTTTCTGAAAACTCCTGATCGCTTCCGTTGCCTCGTCTTCACTCACTCCGGCGTGGGACACTTCGACGTCGATCTCGCCAAGGCCATGGCCCAGTCCTGCAACGTCTACTTCTTCAAGCACGCCCCCAAGCTCGGTGCCAGCCGTCTGGCCGATTGGGGCCGCAACTTCGGCTTCGGCGAACGAACCGGCGTCGATCTCCCGGGTGAAGAACGGGGCTTTCTCCCCGCACATCAGCCCGGCAAAACACGCCAGCGCGGACGGGACGACATCATGGGGCTCTGCATCGGCCAGGGAACTCTCCTCGTCACTCCTCTGCAGGTGGTGCGCATGATGGCCGCCGTCGCCAATGGGGGCACCCTCGTCACTCCCCACTTGCTGCGCGCAAACGGCTACGATTCTCTTTCTGAAAACTCCGCCCCCAAATCCGGAAAACTGCGGATCCGGCATCTCGATCCGCAACTCCTCGCGCGCGTCCGCGAAGGACTGGAGCAGGTCGTCTCCCATCCCCAGGGGACCGGCTACAAAACCGTCCGTCTCGCCGAAGTGAAAATCGCCGGCAAGACCGGCACCGCCGAAGTCGCCGGAAAACCCGACCACGCCTGGTTCGCGGGGTACGTCCCCGCCGACCGACCCCGCTACGCCATCGTCTCCGTTCTGGAGCATGGGGGCTCCGGCGGAAAAGCAGCCGGACCACTCGCCCGCGAAATGATCCGCGCGATGCTCGAAGAAGGTCTCCTCCGCCCGCAAGGGGGCACGCCGCAAACCCCCGTCACCGCAGACTTACAGCCTTAAATCAAGCTCTGCTGATGGGTTGGCGCTACGTGGAATTGGACCCGCCAAAACCGTATATTGGCCCGCAGTTATCAACATGCGGGCCAAGCAGCTACGTACCCTCGGTACGTCTCGAAGTTCGGAAAGGAATAGTCGTGGCGAAGAATTACAAAGCGGACGTCGAAGCCGCTCAAAAAGAGATCGATTTCTCCAAGAACAACTATCAACTGGTCCTCGACACGAGCATGGGGAAAATCACCCTCAACATGCTCCCCGATGTCGCCCCGGGACACTGCCTGAATCTCCTCGGTCTGGCCAAAACCGGGTACTACAACAACCTGATCTTCCACCGCGTGATTTCCGGTTTCATGATCCAGGGGGGCTGCCCCAACGGCACCGGCACCGGCGGCCCAGGCTACACCATCAAGGCCGAATTCAATAAGACCAGCCACGAACCGGGCGTCCTTTCCATGGCTCGCACCAGCGATCCCAACTCTGCCGGTTCGCAGTTCTTTATCTGCCTCGAAAAAGTCCCCCACCTCGACAACCAGTACACCGCCTTCGGTAAGACCGCTGATGACGCCAGCCTGGCCGTCGTCAAAAAAATCGGTGCAACGGAGACCGATTACAACGATCGCCCCAAGACCCCGGTGACCATCACCTCCGCCACCGTCGTCGAAACCCCCAAGTAGTTTTCTCAGATTTGAGGGTGGCCCATACGCCGGTACCCGGCGTGTGGGCGGCGAAGCCGCAAGAGGTTGCAGTTTGACGTGTGACAAAGGCTGAGTCAGTGTTTCATTCACTGACTCTACTCGCTCCCCCGCAGCACACTCTCCGCCGCCTGCTCCCCGCTCGCAATCGTATCGGGGACCCCCACACCATCATACGCGTTCCCCGCCAGCGCAAACCTTGGGACTGCCGCAGCCAGTTTTCGGATCTCTTTCACTCGCTCCAGATGCCCCACCTGAAACTGCGGCATCGAACGGGGATACCGCGCGATCTCGAAGAAATCCTCTTTCCCGCTCACTCCCAGAATCTCCCGCAGCTCACTCTTCACCATCTGTTCCATCTCCGCATCGCTCAGGTCGAACAACTCCGGCTGCATGTCCCCTCCCACGAAGGTTCGCAGGATTACCCGCCCCTCCGGCGCCCGACCGGGAAATTTTCTGCTGGAATACGACACCGCGAGAATCTTCCGCTTTTCAACCGCCGGGATCACCAACCCAAACGCATCCAGCGGATCGCGAATATCCGCCAGCTTGTGACCCGACACCACAATCGCACTCGACGCATACTCAATCTTGTTCAACACACCTGCCAGTTCAGCGGCAAACGGCGACACCAACTCCGCCGCCCGATATGCCGGCAACGCCACGATCACTCCGTCGTAGTCTTCCGCTCCTCCCTGGGTTTCGACCTGAAAGCCCGTCGCGTTTCCGGAAAGCCGCGTGACAGGACTCTTCATTCTCAATTCCACACCCGCCCCCTGCAGTGTGGACACCAGTTTGGACGTCAACTCCGACATCCCGTTACGCAACGTCACGAACAGCCCATACCGCGCCCCGCTCGCCCCCGCTTTCCCTTCCTCGCGCGATTGCCCCTGCCGCATAGCGCGCAGCAGCGAACCATATTTCTGTTCCATCTCCAGGAACCGGGGCATTGTCGCCGCCAGGCTCAGCTTGCGCGGATCGGACGTATAAATCCCCCCCACCATCGGCTGCACCAATCGGTCCAGCGCCTCCTGTCCGAATCGTCGCGTCACGAAGGACGACAGACTCTCATCCCCTTCCTCACGTCGCGGTGGGACGAACAGCTCCCACCCCATCCGCAACTTTCCGCGCAGCGAGAACAGTGGCGAAAACAGGAACGACCGGATCGAAGCCGGGGTCAACAACTGAAACCCTTCCGGCACGGCGTGCGGCTTTCCCCGGAACAGCACCTGCGAACGCCGATATTTCGCTTCCGTCGGAATCAGTTCCGGCCCCAATCCCAGCCGCTCGCACAACCGGATTGCCGCAGGCTTGTTCGTGATAAACGAATCCGCCCCCAGTTCGACGAGGTACTCCCCTTCGCGGACCGTCTGCACCAGCCCGCCGAATTGCTCCCCCGCTTCGAACAGCGTCAACTTGATCCGTTCGTTCCGCGCAGCAGATAGTTCCACCAGCCGATGCGCCGCCGCCAGTCCCGATAACCCCCCGCCAATCACCGCAATCCGGCGGACCTTCGAACTCTCCCCCCCTGAGTCGAATGCCATGCTCAATCAACGTGCCCCCATCTCATGTACCATGTCCACGAGCGCCAGCACGTTATCCACCGGCGTCTCCGGCAACACTCCATGCCCCAGGTTGAAAATGTGCCCCGGCTGATTCCGCGCCGCGGTCATCACTTCCTGTACCCGCTTCCGCAACGTCTCTTTGTCCGCAAACAGCAGCACCGGATCGAGATTCCCCTGCACACCGACATCCGGCCCCAATTCATCCCACGCTTCCCGCAGATCAACCCGCCAATCGAGGCCGATGACATCTCCCCCCGCCTGCTTATTGAGTGGCAACAACGCCGGGTTTCCCGTGAGAAAATTGATCACCGGCACCCCCGGACGAATCCCCGCAATCACCGCTTTCGTGTAAGGCATCACGTACGTCGCATAGTCCGCCGGCGACAGGCACCCCGCCCAGCTATCGAATAACTGAATCCCCTGGCACCCCGCATCCACCTGGCTGTTGATGTAGAGGATCAGGCTCTCCACGAGCGTCTCCATCAACCGCTTCCACGCCCCCGCATCCCGATACATCCACCCCTTCGTCCGCAGATAATTCCGCGACCCCGCCCCTTCGATGATGTACGATGCCAGCGTGAACGGCGCCCCGGCGAACCCCAGCAGCGGAATATCCCGCGGCAAATCACGCCGAATCAGACGCACCGCCTGCAACACGAACTCCAGCGGCTCCATCGACGGCAACGCTTTGAATCGCTCCAGATCTTTCGTCTCCCGTAGCGGGTTGTGAATGACCGGCCCTTCCCCCTGCGCGTACTCCAGGTCGATCCCCATCGGAATCAGCATCGGCAACAGGTCCGCGAACAGAATCGCCGCATCCACCTGCAGGCGGTTCCGCGGTGAGCGTCACTTCCGCCGCCAGTTCCGGGCGTGCACAATTCCAGGAACGTCACCTTGCTCCGCACCGCCATGTATTCCGGCAGGTAGCGCCCCGCCTGCCGCATGATCCACAGCGGCGTCGTATCCACCTGCTCGCGTCGCAGGGCACGCAGAAATCGGGAATTCTCCAGTTCGGGAGTCAGCACGTCATAGATCCTTCTAGCCAGCAGCGGGCGATGAACGAGGAAAACCCCGCTCCCGCGCCACCTCAAACGTCGATTTTACAAGATGCCCCATCTTCGGATGCTCCGGCTCGAAGTCCGCACGCAATCCCTGTTCGTTCAGGGTCTCCGTGGTCGTCGGCCCGATCGACCCGATCAGACAGTTTTTCGCCCCTTCCAGCAATGACGATTTCAGGTTCAAACTGTCAGCCACCTGCAGCAGGTTCAGCACCTGCTGCGCACTGGTGAACAACAGCACGTCGATCTCACCCGCCACGATGTTCCGGATCGCCCCTTCCAGCGGCTTCACATCCTCCGGCAGTGCCCAGCGATACACCGGCACCTGCTGATACCGAATCCCCCGCCGATCCAGCTCCGCATAAAACTCCTTGTTCGGCACCCCATATTCCTGCACCGCCAGGTACGCCTGTGGATTGAGGACACCCCCTTGATCCAGCGTCGCGAGCAGTTCCCGCCATGTGTTCGGCTCGGGAGCCAGATACGCCACCGGGACTTTCCATTCCCGCATCACCGCCAGCGGCTTCGGACCCCGTACGGCGACAACCGTCTTCCGGAGACCGTCCAGCACCTCCTCGCGCTGACATTTCTTTTCCAGAACTTCCAGCAGCCCCCGCGCCCCAACCCCGGTCATGAACACGACCGCGCTGAACTTGTCCGCAAACAGATCGACCGCGAACTGAAATGCGGCCGGGTTCTCTTCCAGCGGAATCTCCCGCATGGATGCCACCACCAGCGCCTCACCCCCACCCCGTTCGATGAGCGACTGCATCTCCGCCTGCCGCCGGCTTTCCAGCGAGCAGACTCGTAATTTTGTTCCAGCAGGACCGCTCCCTGCCCCTTCCCCACTCATCGCGACCTCGATCTCAAGACGACAGGTTTCCCTCGTTTCACTCCCGGCATCTTAACATCTCCGGAGGGTCGCCGTCTCGCATCCGGCTGCGGTTCATTCGTCCTGTCCGGCACTTTTTATCTCCGCACTTTCCCGTTCGGCAATCTCGCGCTTGATCGAAGCCTCCAGCCAGCGCCCCCACGTGAAATAATGCAGAAACCCCATCCCCACCATGAACACCATTCCCATCGCCAACACCTGGATACTTCCCGGCAGCACCAGCATCACCAACAGGACTAATCCCCCCGCCGCGACCAGCAGCCCCATCAGCGCGATCATCGTCGCCAGGTTCCGCGCCAGTTCGTCCCGCTCGTTCCGTTCACTCATGCCGGCTTCCCGAATTTTTTGATCAACTGCTTTTGCCGGTAATAG
>JAXMBX010000089.1:0-11731 GCA_046349635.1 Planctomycetales bacterium | reverse complement strand
TGCGAGTGGTGATCTTGGGGGCCTGATCCCAGACGGGGCGGTTGGTCCAGACATGAACTTCCGTGACGTTGCCGATGAGCCCTCCCTGGATGAATTCGACGGCGGTCCGCAGTCCATCTTCGGCACTCCCCTGGTTCCCCATCTGCGTGACGACCTTGTGGGCCTGGGCCGCTTCGCGAAGGGCACGAGCTTCGTGAACGGAGTGGGTTAACGGTTTTTGAACATAGACCGCTTTCCCCATCTTGATGGCCATCATCGCTGCGACGGCGTGAGTGTGGTCGGGAGTGCTGACGGTCACTCCATCGACGTCTTTGCCGATCTCTTCGAGCATCTTGCGGAAATCGTTGTATTTTTTGGCCTTGGGAAAGTTCCCGGCCATATCGTTGAGGCGGGTGTCGTCGATGTCGCAGATACCGACGATATCTCCGAACAGCGAGGCCTGCTTGGTATCCGAGGCACCTTTCCCACCGACGCCGATGCAGGCGAAGCGCAGGCGTTCATTCGCGGACCGGTTGGCGGTGAGAGCGCTCGCCGCAGTGGAATTTCCGACCCAGGCGGCAGTGCTGACTGCGGCCGTTGTTTTCAGAAAGCGACGACGTGAGGTGCGGTGTGGATTGGGGCGATTTGTCATGGCGAGAAACTCCTGTGAAGAGGAGGGATATTTTGGGATGAGGGTGAAACTGTGTTCAATTCAGAAGAGCGGGCAGTGTATACATGTGGAAAATTTGATCTTATCATAGTTCAAGTCACCGTCCAGCATGGGCTTTCGTTTCTTTCGTAGTCACGGGTCTCGTGAAGCAGAGACCTCTCGTGCAATGAGGAACCCGATCATGCGCCTGAATCGTCGCGAGTTTGGATTGGCATCCGGGTGGGGGTTGTTCGGAGGAGGAATTTCGGGGAGCGTCCTCGCCGGGCTGTCGCGGGCGCTGGGGGATGAACCTCCGCCTCCGGTGATCTTCGGGCTGGACCTCGAGAGCGTGATTCGGGCGATTGAGCGGACCCCGCGCGAGCAGTGCATTCCGCTGATGCTGGACCTGCTCAAGCGGGGAATGAGTTATCGGCAGTTCCTGGGGGGGCTGTTCCTGGCAGGGATCAGAAACGTCAATCCGCGGCCGCCGGGATTCAAGTTTCACTGCGTGATGGCGATGAACGCGGTCAACCAGATGAGCCTGGATGCGGAACCGGCGGACCGGTTGCTCCCTTTGGCGTGGGCGCTGGACCAGTTCAAGGCCTCGCAGGCGGACGATGCCTCCAAGGGGGATTTCGAGCTGCGGCAATACGTCGGAGAAGTGCCGTCGACGGATAAAGCGTGGGAGCAGTTCCACGCCGGGATGAAGAGCTGGAATCTGGATCAGGCGGAGGGGGGAATTATTTCGCTGGTCCGGAACCGGGGTTCGGAAGAGGTCTTGGAAGGGCTGTGGCTGTATGGAGCTCGGGATTACCGGAACATCGGCCACAAGGCAATCATTGTCGCCAATGCCGCGCGGACGCTGGACACAATCGGTTGGGAGCAAGCGGAACCGGTGCTCAGGTCGGCGGTGTCGAGCCTGCTGGACTTCGGCCCGAAGGATACGGTGAATCTGTATGCGTATGAGGATCAGTGCTACCTGCCGCACGTGACGCTGGCGGAGGAATGGCTGGGGCAGTTGCCGGCGGACTGGGGAGGAGCGAGCAATGCCAATCTGGATCTCACCCGGCAGTTGGTGGGACTACTCAATGGAGGAGATCTGGAAGGAGCGCGGACGGCCGCGTTGCAGGCGCTCAAGGAGGGAAAGGGTGACGCGGGGAGCGTCTGGGATGCGGTGCATCTGGGGGCGGGAGAATTGATGTTGCGGCAGCGGGGTCTGTATGGGATCCACGTCGTGACTTCGACGAATGCGTTGCATTACGCCTATCGCCGGAGCAGCCAGCCTCAGACACGGTTGATTCTGATGCTGCAGGGCTTGGGATGGGTGGCACAGTTCCACAAGCTGATGTCCGGTCAGAAGCCGAAGTTGAACGGGACCAAGATCCTGGAGTTGAAGAGCGGGCCGATTCCCAACGAAGCGGATCTGGCGGCGCAGGACATCCTGTATTCATTACCTCAGGATCCTGCACAAGCGGCGGCGCGGGCGTTTGCGTATGGGAAACAGTTCCGGTCGAACGAGGCGTTTTTGAAAGAGGCACGGCGGCTGATCCTGCGGAAGGCAACCGATGCCCACGACTTCAAATACGCGGCGGCAATTTTTGAGGATCTTCAGCATGTGAACCGGGAATGGCAGCCGCACCTGCTGGCGGTCTCCACGTATCACATGCCGGGGATTTATTCGCCCGAATCGAAACTGTTGGTGCAGGCGCGGGAAGCATTGAAAGCGATCTAACAGGAGGTAGGATCATCGCGAAGAATTTTGAGTCCTCGAACGATGGAACTGGTCAGCAGAAGAAGCCGGGGATTATCGCCAGCATAGTGACGCTCCTCCTGTTATGGGGGATCGGAGGGCTGTTGATCTGGGGTGGAAACAAAGTCTTCCAGGCAGGGGAATTCCACTACAGCCTCGATTCCTATTCCGGGGACCGAATCAGGGCGGAACGGCGGGGGGAGATCCGGACCGAGAAGGTGGTGCTGACCGGTTCGGATGCCAAGTGGCATGGGATCGGGACGATGGCCGCAGGAGGGACGCTCGTCTTCTGGGGGCTGGTGGTCTTCTGGAATTGCCTGGGGCCGCTCGCCATGGAGAAAGACTGGACGCCGATGCACGCGCTGGTGACGCTGATTTCACTGGCGGGGTGTGTGACGATGGTGATCGGGTTCTTCCCCCCTTGGCATATCCCCCAATGGCCGAGTTGTGATGCGCTGTATGTCGTCCTGCTCGCGTTCTGTTTTATCGGCACGATCCGGGACGAGAAAAAGGTCAAGAAGATGGTCGGGGTGATCCTTCCCCCGTTGTTTATGGCGGGGATTCTGCTCAGCAATGTCTGGATCGGGATTACCGGTGGCCTGGTGGCGGGGGTGTTCATTGGCCTGCTGCTGGCGGTGCATATTGTGTTGTTGATCCCACAGGCGCGCGCTCAGTTCTGGGATGTCGATCCGGCAAAGTTCAACAAGAGGGAACGTTCGCCGGCTCGTAACGAAGGAGGATGAGAATGGACCGACGTGCGTTTCTGGCGGGAATGGGGATGGGGGCATTGGCGGCTGGCGTGGGAGTGGCCGCGGAGACCAAGCCGGGCCGGTTGATCATCGATACGCACCTGGAAGTCTGGACGAACGACCCGAAGTTCCCGTTCCGGCATCCGGAGAATCCGAATCTGCCCTTTCAGAAGATCCAGGGGCCGATCGAAAACCAGGTCGCGCAGATGAAGGAGTTCGGGCTCAAATATGCGGTCCTGATCAATCCCCGCTTCTATGGCTGGGACAATTCCTACATCGCCGACAGCTTGAAGCGATTCCCGCACTTATTCGTGGCGCATGGGCTGCTCGATCCGTTGAATCCCAAAGCGGCGGAGAAGTTGCGGTACTGGGTACAAGAACACAACTTTCAGGGGATGCGGTTCAGCCCGATCTATCACCCGAACTCGACGTGGCTGAATGACAAGGGGCAGTATCCGCTGTGGAAAGAGGCGGAGAAGCTGGGGGTCGTGTTTAATTATTACATTGCCCCACATCAGATGCCGATGCTGGAGGAGATGTGCGGGCGATTCCCGGGGGTGAAAGTGGTGGTCGATCACGCGGGTAAGCCGGATTTGAAATTGAAAGATCCGTGGCCGGAGTTTCGGAAGATGTTCCGGCTGAAGAAATTTCCGCAGGTATGGATCAGTAACTCCGAACCGTACGAGATGTCCGAGGTGAAGAAGTATCCGTATCCGGACACGTGGCCGTTTTACAAGGCGATCTACGAGGAGTTCGGCGGAAAGCAGATTATCTGGGGGACCGGCTATCCGCGGCCGAGGTGGGAATTGCCGATGGACCTGGAACTGGAGTTTGTGGACAAGTACTGCAGTTTTTATTCGCCGGAGGATCGAAAGTTGATCCTGGGAGAAAATGCACTCAAGATCTGGAAGTTTCCGGGAGCGTGAGTTTCCGCGCAGAGTGTTTGTTCGGAGCGAAGTTCAGTAATCTGCAGATTCCGAGTTCAAATCGAGCCAGATTTCTTAGAGAGAGTTGAGAGCGACGAGATGCAGCGAGCGAAGAGTCACGAGAGTTTCCAGCGGGCGTGCCGTTCCATTCCGGGTGGGGTGAACAGTCCGGCCCGGGCGTTTGGCGGAGTGGGTGGCGAGCCACTGATTATCGAGCGGGGTGAGGGGCCATTCCTGTTTGATGTGGATGGAAACCGGCTGATTGATTACGTCGGATCGTGGGGCCCGCATATCCTGGGGCATCGGCATCCGAAGATTCTTGCGGCTATCGAGGGAGCGCTGGCGAAGGGGACCAGTTTCGGGGCACCGACCGAAGCGGAGACGGAGATGGCGGAGATGGTGATCGCTGCGGTTCCGTCGATCGAGAAAGTGCGGATGGTGAACTCGGGGACGGAGGCGACGATGAGCGCCATCCGGCTGGCGCGGGGCTTCACGAAGCGGGATGTGATCGTCAAGTTTGCGGGCTGTTATCACGGGCACGTGGACAGCCTGCTGGTGAAAGCGGGGAGTGCCGCGACGACTTTGGGGGTCCCGTCCAGTCCGGGAGTTCCCAAGGGATGCACGGCCGATACCCTCTCGCTGGAGTACAACGACCTGGAGGAATTGACGGAGGCATTCAAAGCGCGGGGGAATGAGATTGCGGCGGTGATTCTGGAACCGGTGGTTGGGAACATGGGATGCGTCCCCCCTGCCCCGGGATTTCTGGAAGGGGTGCGAAAGCTGTGTGACCAGTACGGCGCGGTCCTGATCTTTGATGAAGTGATGACGGGGTTCCGGGTGGCGTTTGGGGGAGCACAGGAGCGGTACAAAATCCGGCCGGATCTGACGACGCTGGGGAAGATCATCGGCGGCGGGATGCCCGTGGGTGCGTATGGCGGACGGGCGGACATCATGCAGTGCATCTCGCCCCTGGGCCCGGTGTATCAGGCGGGGACGCTGTCCGGAAACCCGGTGGCGATGGCCTGCGGACTGGCGACGCTCAAGGAGTTGAAGGAAGCGAATCCGTATCCGCGCCTGGAAGAAGAATCGAAGCGGTTGATAGCGGGGCTGGCGAATGCCGCCCAGAAGGCGGGATTGCCGAACACAACCGCGCAGGTGGGGAGTATGTACACGCTCTTTTTCACGAAAGAGCAGGTGACGAACTACACCCAGGCGGCGACGAGCGACACGAAGCTGTTCTCGAAATATTTCTGGGGGATGATCGAACGGGGGGTGTATCTGCCGTGCAGCCAGTTCGAGGCGAATTTCCTTTCAGCCGCCCACACACCGGAACTGGTCGATGCGACGATCCAAGCGGCGGAAGAAGTGTGCCGCGAGATCGCGGGGTAACACTCAGCCCAGGACGACGTCTTTGCCGATGCCTTCGTGGCGGGCGAGGTTCAGGAGGTGGACGGCAAGGGCGACGTCTTCAACGGCGAGCCCCACCGATTTGAAGAGAGTGATGCTTTCGGGTGTGGGGCGGCCGACTGTCCGCTCGCTGACGACATCCGAAAGTTCATGCATGAGGGACCAGTCGGTGTGCCCTTCCAGGAGGGCTTCCTTGAAGTCCCCCGCCTCGATGCGGCATTGCTCGATGCTGTCGCAGACGATCACATCCGCACGGCGGACAGTGGTGACGTCGATCTCGGCTTTATTCGCATAGTTCGAGCCGATGACGTTGAGATGGGTCCCTTCATCCAGAACGCGACCATCAAAAAGAGGAGCGCGGCTCGTGGAGGCGCAGATCACGATATCTTTTTCCGTGGCGGCTTCGTCGGGAACGTGAACGGGGACGACCTCGGTGTTGCACCATTCGCTCATTTCATCGGCGAAGAGTTTGCGGTTGTCTTCCTGCCGACTGTAGACCTCGACCCGTTTGATGTTGCGGACGGAACAGACCGCCTTGAGTTGGGTGCGAGCTTGCAAACCCGTACCGAACATGCCGACGATCGCGGCGTCGGGGCGGGCCATGTATTCGGTGGCGACGCCGCTGGCGGCGCCGGTCCGCATCTGGCCGAGGTAATCCGCTTCGATCAGGGCGGCGAGTTTGCCATCGGAGATGCGCGAGATGCCGACGAGAAACTGGGCGCCGGTGGCCGTGGTGGTGTAGGTTTTCCAGCCGACGTAGCCGAGATATTCCGCCGCGGCCGACATGGTGTGCAGGGTGATCGCCCCGTTGATATGGGCGCGGACTCGGGGTGTGTTGACCGCTTTGCCGGAAGCCAGATGACGGAAGGCGTCTTCAATGACCTCAATGGACTGTTCCATATCCAGAAGATCGTGAACGTCTGATTCCTTGAGATACAAAACCGACATGCTGCCCCTCCCCGTGTCGCGTGTTGTTAGTCCTCTCTCCGGCTGTCACTCGCTCCCTGCATCATATCCGGTATATGTGCCGGAAAGAATGCGGCGAGGGATGAATTCTTCGGGAGAGAAAATGAAGTGCGTGCATGATAAAATGAGGGAAGCGAAAAAGTAGACAGAATTCTCCCTGAGAGAGGTGAGACGAATGGCAACGCGGAAGCTGTTGATGATCACTGGGGACTTCGTTGAGGATTATGAGATGATGGTCCCCTATCAGGCGCTCCTGATGGTGGGATACCAGGTGGATACAGTCTGCCCCGGGAAAAAAGCGGGGGACAAGATCCGGACGGCAATCCACGATTTTGAAGGGGACCAGACGTACAGTGAAAAGCCGGGGCATAATTTCACGCTGAACGCGGATTTTGCGGCGATCAAGACGGATGAATACGACGGGCTGGTCATTCCGGGAGGACGGGCTCCGGAATACCTGCGGCTGAATCCGGACGTGCTGAAGATCGTGCGAGTGTTCTTCGCCGCGAAGAAACCGGTGGCGGCCATCTGTCATGGGGCCCAATTACTGGCGGCGGCGGGAGTGCTGGAAGGGCGGAAATGCACGGCCTATCCCGCCTGCGGTCCGGAGGTAAATGCCGCGCGCGGAACTTATGTCGAAGTGCCGGTCGATGACGTCTATGTGGACGATTTGCTGGTGACGGCACCGGCATGGCCGGCGCATCCGAAATGGCTGGCGGCGTTTTTGAAAGTCCTGGGAACCAAGATTCAGTTGCCATAAGTGAGGGAAAGATGGCGGGACGGGGTTGGATCGCATTGGGAGCATTGATGGCGGGGCTGTCGGTCGCCCTGGGAGCGTTGGCGGCCCACGGTCTGGATGGTTTCTTCGCCGGCAAATATGCCCATGCGGAGCCGCGAAAAGTGGCCGGAGTGGATGTTCCCGCGAGTCAGAAATACCTTGCGGATTTCAAGACGGCCGCGGAGTATCAGATGACTCATGCGCTGGGGATGATTGGGGTGGGGTTGCTGATCCGTCAGAAGAAAAGCGGCCTGCTGACGCTGGCGGGTTGGGCATTTCTCATTGGTATCCTGTTGTTCTCAGGGTTTTTGTATGCGTTAACATTGACGGGGCAGCGATGGATGGGGGCAATTGTGCCCATCGGCGGTGTTTCATTCCTGGTGGGCTGGGGAGCGATGGTTTTAGGGGCGTTGTCGCTCAAGAACAGTGAAATTCAAGGCTAATCACGACAAGGCTAATCACGAATAGTGCAGGAGTTCGAAAATGTTGATCTTTGATGCGCATCTGGACATGGCATGGAACGCTCTGGAGTGGAACCGGGACCTGATGCTCCCCGTGACGGAGTTGCGGCAGTTCGAAAGCCAGTTCCAGGGGATCAACCCCGGAGCGGCGACGACCTCCTGGGATGCGCTTCGAAACGGGCGGGTGGGTATCACAATCTGCACCTTGCTGCCCCGTTTGCACCGGAAAGATAAGGTGCTGACGTTTTACCAGTCTCCGGAAGCGGCCTACGGTTCGTGCCACGGGCAACTGGCGTATTACCGGGCGATGGTGCGGCGGGGAGTGTTGCGGGAGATTTCCGATGCCCGGCAGTTGGAGTCCCATTTGGTAGATTGGGTCGGAGGTCCATCGACCGGGCATCCGCCGATCGGGTTTATCCTGAGCATGGAGGGGAGTTCCGGGATCCTGGCTCCGTCCCAGATTGAAGAGTGGTACAAGGCGGGACTGCGAATTCTAGGGCCAGCGCACTACGGTCCGAATCGGTACTGCTATGGGACGGGGAGCACGGGAGGATTGAAGGAAGAAGGGCCTGCCCTGCTGAAGGAGATGGATCGGGTGGGAATGCTGCTCGATGCGACGCACCTGGCGGACCAGTCGTTCTGGGAAGCGCTCGATATCTTTCAAGGTCCCGTGCTGGCGAGCCATCATAATTGCCGTGCGCTGGTGCCGGGGGACAGGCAGTTGGCGGACGACCAGATCAAGGCGTTGATTTCGCGGGGTGCGGTGATCGGGGCGGCGTTTGATGCCTGGATGTTGACGCCGGGCTGGAAGATCGGCGTGACGACGCCCGAGAACACCCCCTTGACGACCGTCGTCGATCATATCGATCACGTCTGCCAGATCGCGGGAAATGCCAACCACAGCGGGCTCGGGACGGATCTGGACGGCGGCTTCGGGAAGGAGCAGACACCGCACGATCTGGATACGATCGCCGACTTGAACAAGATCGCGGAGATCCTGGACAAGCGAGGCTACAAGCGGGTCGATATTGAAGGGATCATGTACCGCAACTGGGTGAACTTCTTCCTGAAAGCCTGGGGTGGCAAGCACTGAGATCAGTTCACAAGATACTCTGGACCAAGTCCGCATGGTTCGACAGATGCTGATCTCACATCGTCGTAAACCTCATTTGGTAAGGGGCTTGGCCCCCTTACTTCGTCAGCAATTTGTGCTTCGAGAATTGGAGGCGGTGGACGATGACCCCCTCCTTCCCTCCGTTGGTCACGAGGAACTCCTGAGGGAGATCCCATTTTTCCAGCCGGGTCCAGGACTGAACCACGTTCTCAGAACTCTGCAGCGCCCCGGCTTTGTCCCAGGTACGGACAGTGTAACTGTGGGGGAGGAATTTTCCGTCCGGGTTTTTGGTGTTATCCAGAACCTGAATCGTGGTGCTGGTGTCGGCGGAGAAGCGGTTCACGCTCCAGATCTGGTTGTCGCGAATGCGATACGAGGAAGCAAACTTCCCTCCTTCAAACATCAGCAGACGGCCGAGGGGATGATCCAATTCCTGATCGGCAAACGAGAGTACCGGGGGAGTCTGCTCTGAGGCGGGTTTGTGCAGGCGATGCGTGACAAGCGAGGTGAGTTGTTCCTTGACCCAATCCTCGGCCACTTCATCAGAGATCTCCGTGGCGATTTCTCCCTTGGGATCGAGCTTGATCGTGCCGCTAAAGGGGCGGTCGTTAGTGACTCCTTTCACTTCTGCGGTGAAGCCGGGAAATTCTTTCCAGGCGGCGCGGGCTTCGAGGGCATCCGTGAAGAGTTTGACCGCCTGAGGATCGGCCTGAGTCGAGGCTGGAGCCCAGCGGAAGGCGATCGTGGCGAATTCTCGGATTTCGGTGTACTTCGTGC
Organism: Planctomycetales bacterium; assembly: GCA_046349635.1. GTDB lineage: Bacteria > Planctomycetota > Planctomycetia > Planctomycetales > Planctomycetaceae > JAXMBX01. Next base: position 2,175 of record JAXMBX010000089.1, on the reverse strand, counting down.
CGTCGAATTCTCCGGCCTGCTTGCGGACGGTTTCTCCATAGACGGAGTAATAGCCCGGGGTCTCCGGCTTCCAAAGGACGGTTCCGGCGGCGTTCGTGGTGAGATCAAGTTGGTGCAATTGATCGTCCACAGTTTTCAGCTTGGCCTGGGGGACAGGTTTCCCCTGGTCGAGGATTGAGAGCGTCACTCCCGCCTCGCTGAATTGTGCCGTCATCTCCAGAGGAGTGTCGGGACGGGGTTGGAACGCATTGACGTGTTTGGGTTCGCCGGCGACCGCCTTGGGATAGTGGCGGAGCAGGAACGGGACTTCCCGCTTCAGGACCCCATATTCGCAGACGCCGATCACCGAGACGGGAAGGTTGGTCGGGAGGTGCGCCCGCATGCGATCCTCTCCTTCGATCACGGAGAGTTTCTCGAACTTGCCAGGCGTGGTCTGCAGCCAGAGCTTTGTCGTCCGGGAGATCTTGTCGATATAGCGTGGGTCTCCCGCGGCGGCTTTCTCGCTGAAAAAGACATCCGCGAACCGCCCCGCTTCGGCGACCGGACTGATGCGGATGAATAGATAGTGGGCGGAGAGATGCTGAGAGAAGAACACGCACAGGACAACGGAGAATACTGCGGCACGACGCATGAAGACAATCCTTCCAAATCGAGGGACCGGTAGCTGGTTTATTCCAGCCTAACCGATGCGGAAAGGATGCCACAAGGGGATGCGCCCCCCTGCTACTTGTTCAGTTCCGCTGTGAGGGCGGCCTTGGTCTTGAGCGTGGAGGCGGCCTGGAGGCGTTGCGATCGTAGCGTGCCGACGTAGGCCAGGAAGCGGGTTTTGAATTCCGGTGTGTCACGGCTCAGCCGCTTGCTGAGGACTTCCGGATTCTTGCTGGTTTTCAGATCGGAGACATAACTCAGCAGAACCTGGCGGGTGTCGTCGCTGTGGTGCAGCATGAAGTGGACCCAGCCCCATGCTTCGCGGTAGTCGCCGCGCTGCATCTGTTCAACTTTTTCCAGGCTTTCCAGGCGTTCCATGTCCGGTTGCCACCCGTTCTTGACGGCGGTAGCGAGGCGGTCCGCATATTCGGGGTTGATGGTACCCGGCTGCGGACCGGACATCTCGAAGTATTCCGCCAGTCCTTCATCAATCCAGAGGGGGACATTGGTGAGGGCGGAGTGGAGCAGGCCGTGGGTGTATTCGTGCCGCAGATCTTCTTGAATGCGATCTCCCCAGTACGTGTAAACGGCCAGCCCCTTGGAGTTTTGGATGAAGTAGGCGCGGCGCGTGGGGAGCCCGGGGTGAGCGGCCTGGAGATATTTGTGGTATTCCATTTCATCCCGGAAGAGGTAGACCGTGACCGGGTTGCCGGTGAGAGGCAACTGCAGCGTCTCGGAAACCTGCTGCCGGAGAAGGGAGAGATCCTTGATCAGGGGATGGTCGTTCGAAAGTTTGAAATCGCTGAGAACGAGAAGCTGTTCCGACTTCAGTTGATGGCGGTTGGGGAGGTGCGTCGTCTCCCGATTCAGGAGATGACAGCCCGGCAGGCAGAGCAGACCGATCAACAGGAGTCCGGGGAACAAGAACCCGGCGCAGCGCGAAAAACTCGGCTGGCGAGGGGGGGCATGTTCGAATTGTGGCCCGGATACGGTCATTCGTGAATCGGCGGAATATTCTGACGGGGATTAGCGCAAAGGTTTGTGGAGGCGTTCAAATTGGCGACGGCGGTTGATGGTGAGTCGGGTCAATCGCCGCCAGGAATTCTTCCAGTGAATGGAGGCCAGGTCGCCGAGGTATTCCTTGAGAAACCGCAGCCGATCGGTCCGGCTGAAAACCAGATGTGCATCAGCACTCAGATTGAGTCGGACGAGATTCTGGCAGCGGCGGGCATACGGCAACAGAGGCCAGCGGCGGACCCCTTCCAGATCGACAATGCAAGGGGCAGGATTATTGCGCCCGGTTCCCCGGACCAGAAAATTGCTCGCCTTCAGATCCCGATGGTCAAAACCTAGCTGGTGGAGGCGTCGAATCTGGCGCCCCAACTGGATGCAGAGCGTCCGCCGCCAGGCGGTTTGATCAGGATCGCCTGTTTCCGTATGCGTCTGTGCCAGATACTCGTGCAGAGAAATGCTTTCGGGCACAGCAAGAGTCAGCAGATATTCGTGAATTTCTCTCCCTTGAAACCG
>JAXMBX010000088.1:0-12385 GCA_046349635.1 Planctomycetales bacterium | reverse complement strand
GACATTTTCGGGAGGGCCTGAGGAGCCAACCGCCAGATCAGCCCCCGCGGTCTTCAGGGCAGTGATCAATTCCCGGACGCCGGGCATGATGACGAGGTGTTCGTGGACGATCTCCCGGTAGCGTGCTTCCTTGATCCGGTCGAACTCGACCATTTGCGGCTCGGTGAGGGCGGAGGGCCCCCACAACTGCCGAATGATGGAAGGGCTGGTTTGGCCGAAAGTCACGGCAAACTGCTCTTCCGTGAGAGTTTGTCCGAAGAGTTTGGCGGTTTCGAGCCAGCTTTGGAAATGGGCGGTGTAGGAATCGACCAACACGCCGTCCATGTCAAAAATCACACCCCAACGTGACGTCATTATGCTCCTGTTTCCGTGACGAATGTTTCCCTTAATGCCAGCACGCCGGTCAAGGGGTCAAACGTTTGACTTCTGACTGCTCGCGAAATTGTTTGTCGAGTGTTTCCCAGCGCGCGACCATCTGTTTCAGGCGTTCCGGTTGGGTGGCGGCGAGATCGTGCGACTCGGCACGGTCTGTGGCCAAATTATACAACGCCCAGGTCTGGGGGGCTTCCGAAGAGGCAATCGCTTTCCAGTCTCCCTGCCGCAGCGCGCGGCTTTGAGAATGGTTGAAATAGAGTTCCTCGTGCGCGACGGAGAGATCCTGGCTGAAGACCGGCAAAAGACTTTTGCCGGGAAGTTTCGGAGGCTGAAGATCATTCCAGCGACTGTCGCGTGGGGCCCCCGTGATGTCGAGCAAGGTGGGGACAATATCGATAAGGTGGCCAACATTGTGGCGAATTTCCCCCTGCGGTTTGATCCCTTTGGGCCAGTGGACAATCAATGGCGTTGAGATTCCTCCCTCGTGGACCCAGATCTTGTGACGGCGGAAGGGGGTATTCGAGGAGGTAGACCAGCCCGGACCAAGGCAGAGGTAGGATGTGGCTGAACCGGGAGCGGCCTTGGAATCGTGGCCATCGCCCCGGACGAGGATCTCCGCACTGGCTCCGTTGTCGGAGAGGAAAAAGATGATCGTGTTTTCCCAGGCGTGCATCTGCTTGAGCTGATCGGAGACCCGGCCAATCTCGCGGTCGATGCGGTCGACCATGGCGGCGTGGATGGCCATTTTCGTGGCCTGAAACTCCTGCTGTTCGGAAGTCAGGCTGGCCCAGGTGACGGCGTGGGGCATTTCGCCAAAGCCGAGAATCTGCAGCGCATTCTTTCCGAGAGAGGTTTTGAGATCGGGCTCGGGATCGGAAAGGGCACACTGGAGCAACCCGATCTCCTTCTGGCGTTGATAGCGGGCAGCGCGGGTCTGTTCCCAGCCCTTGTGGTATTTGTCCTTGTAGCGGGCGATGTCCTCCGGCAAAGCATGCAATGGGAAGTGGGGAGAGGTGAAGGCCAGATAGCCCATGAAGGGTTGCTGGGGCGATTGCTGCGCGTGGTCCTTAAGGTATTTCAGCAAGTGGTCGGTAATCGCGGTCGTGTGGTAGTAGCCGGATTTGGGATCGACGGGCGGGAGGGGTTTGTCGTCCTCCAGATGATCACGCGGATAGAAGGAGGCGTTGTAATCTCGGAGGTAATAGCTGCGGTCGAAGCCTCCATCGGCGAGAATGCGGGGGGTATTTTCGATGTGCCACTTACCGGAGTGGTAGCAGCGATAGCCAAGTGGCTTGAGATAGTGAGGGAGCAAACGGGACCAGGGAGGACGAGGTCCTGAGCGGATGGGGTCCATGCGGAGTTGCTGGGCGTAGTAACCGGTCATGAGGCAGGAGCGGGTGGGCCAGCAACGGGCGGTATTATAGAACTGCGAAAAGCGAAGCCCTTGTGAGGCGAGTTGATCGAGGTTGGGGGTGTGAATTTCCGAGCCGTAGCAGCCAACGTCGGAGTAGCCCAGATCGTCGGCGAGGATGATGAGGATATTGGGGCGTTCGGCGGCGCGGGAGGTGGTGGCGATCGCCAGAAGTAGGATGAGTGGAGTGAGGTGCCCGAGGGAGCGGGAGAGGCGTTCAAACATCAGAAATCCTCGCGCAACAGGGGAGCGTTTCTGTGACAGAGGTGGAACGGTCTCCGGGTGAGGGATTGCTCCCCGCCCGGCCATTTGACTATGTGCAGAAAACTTGCATAAGTCCATGCTGGGGCGGATGTTTCTGCTTGCCCGCGGGAAAAAGTGCCGATACAGTAATACATATCAACATCGTTTGATCCCGCCGAATTCCTACCCAGCAGATTGCCCTCCGATGAATCGCGCTCCGAGGCTCAATCCTCTGTCGGTTATTTCAGGTGCATGCCTGTGCTTCCTGGGGGTGACGTTCTGCGCGGCGGCGGAGACTTCGAAGCCGGTCAGCTTCGAACTGGACGTGATGCCGATCCTGACAGCGGGAGGGTGCAACCAGGGGGCCTGCCACGGGAAAGCCCGGGGGCAAAACGGTTTTCAGTTGTCGCTGCTGGGTTTCGATCCGGACTTTGACTACGCGGCGCTGACGAAACAAAGCCGCGGGCGGCGCGTGTTCCCACTGGCGCCGGAGCAGAGTCTGCTGCTGCAGAAGGGGACGAGCAAACTGCCTCACGGGGGAGGGATTCGCCTCGCCGCCGGGGGAGAAGAATACCAGACGTTGCGGCGGTGGATCGAGCAGGGAGCGCCGCGGAGTGTCCCCCATGAGCCGAAGCTCAAGAGCGTGACGATTTCCCGGACGGAACTGTTCATGAAGCCTGGGGAGAAACAGCCGCTGCAAGTGACGGCCCACTACACGGACGGCAGCCAGCGTGATGTCACCAGGCAGACGCAGTTTCAATCGAGCGAAGCAGCGATTGTGGGGGTGACGAAAAAGGGTGAAGTGGTCGCGGGGCCGATTCCGGGTGAAGCGACGATCATGTCCCGGTATATGAACCTGATCAGCACGTGTCACGTGGCGGTGCCACTGGCGGGAAACGTCCCGGCGAGTGTCTACGCGGCATTGCCGCGACGGAATTTCATCGACGACCTCGTCTGGAAAAAACTGCAGTCGCTGGGCATCACTCCTTCGGAGCCATGCGACGATGCGAAGTTCCTGCGGCGAGTGCATCTGGACCTGATCGGGCGGATTCCGACGCCGGAAGAGGCACGGAGCTTTTTGAAAGAGACGTCTCCGGACAAACGGGCGAAACTGATTGATGAGCTACTGGAGAGGCCTGAGTACGCGGACCACTGGGCGACGAAGTGGGCGGACCTGCTGCGGCCGAATCCATACCGGGTGGGCATCAAAAATGTGATCTCGTATGACCAGTGGATTCGGAAGCAGTTCCGTCAGAACCGGCCTTATGACCAGTTCGTGCGCGACCTGATCACGGCCAAGGGAAGCACGTGGGAGAACGGGGCGACGGTACTGTTCCGGGATCGTCGCGAACCGGCGGAAATGACGACGCTGGTGTGCCAGTTGTTCCTGGGGATTCGGCTGGAATGCGCGAAGTGCCATCACCACCCGTTTGAAAAATGGGGGCAGGATGATTTCTACAGCCTCGCGGCCTATTTTGCTCGAACGAGCTTTGACGGCGTGGGGCTGTCTCCTCCGATTTCCGGCGGCGAAGAGCTGATCGTGACCGCGGCTTCGGGGGCAGTGACGCACCCATTGACGGGAGCAGTCCTCCCGGCCCGGCCGTTGTTCGGTGACGCCCCGAAAGTGACGGCGGACGAAGACCCGCGCGAGGCGTTGGCGGCGTGGATTACGTCGGAGCAGAATCCATACTTCGCCCAGGTGATTGCGAATCGGGTGTGGGCGGATCTGATGGGTCGGGGGATCGTCGATCCGGTGGATGACCTGCGAGGGACGAACCCGCCAACGAATCCCGAATTGCTCGACGCGCTGGCGAAGGATTTTCGTGCCCAGGGGTGCGACCTGAAGAAACTGTTGAAGCGGATCTGTTCCTCGGAAGTGTATGCGCTGAGTTCCTTGCCGACGGAGCGGAACAAGTCTGATCGCCAGAATTACTCGCGGCATTACCGGAGCCGGTTGCGGGCGGAGGTGGTGCTGGATGCGGTGCTGGACGTGACGGGAGGAGTGGAGCAGCGGTCGGCGATGCCGGCGGAATCGCACGCGAACCAGATCTGGACGACGCGGGTGAGCTCGACGTTCCTGGATACGTTCGGGCGGCCGAATCCGAATCAGGATCCACCCTGCGAACGGACGCCGGAAACGACGGTGACGCAGGCGCTGCACCTGATGAACTCGCCGGACCTGCATGCGTACGTGACGGCGGATCAAGGACGGGCGGCACAACTGGCGGGAAGCACGCTGAAAGATGAGCAGATCGTGGAAGAGTTGTACCTGCTGGTTTACGGGCGATTTCCAGACGCGGAAGAGCGAGGAATCGGCAAGAACCTGTTTGCCTCGGCGGGGATGTCGCGGCGACAGGCGACTGAAGACCTGATGTGGGCGTTGTTGAATACTCCGGAGTTTCTGTTCAAGGATTAGGTCTGCATGTGAGTGACATGCGGGTGGAAGCGAGGTTGAGGATGACACGACATCAAAACTGCGAAGGGATGACTCGCCGGGACAGCCTGAAACTGGGGCTGGGGGGGATGCTGGCGGGGAGTTTCAGCGGATTGCTGCAGGGGCTGGCGGCGGCGGAGCCGGAACGGACGCGGCAGGCGACGGCGTGCATCCTGATTTGGATGGACGGTGGACCGACGCACTACGAGACTTTCGATCCCAAGCCGGAGGCGCCGTCTGAATTCCGGGGGAGTTTCGATGCGATTGCGACCCGGACGCCGGGGATGTTTTTCTCGCAGCAGATGAAACGGCTGGCATCGATTTCCGACAAGCTGGCGATTGTCCGCTCGATCCGTCACGACCAGGGAAACCACGGCGCGGGGAATCACTACATGATGACCGGGGCGCCGCCCCGGATTCCGGTGGGTTGCGGTGCGTTTGTGAGTTTTCATCCGAGCCTGGGATCGGTGGTGGCGAAGGAGTGTGGGGCACCTCCGGGATTGCCGCCGTATTTCTCGATGCCCTCCATGGCGCGCTCGGGAGGACCGAACTTCCTTGGTCAGCGGTACGCGCCGTTTGTGGTGTCGGACGATCCAAATTCGAAGAATTTCCGGATCCGGGACGTGGCAATTCCGACGGGGATTGCCGAAGGGCAGTTCCTGGACCGGAAGACGCTACGGGGACAAGTGGACCGGATGGTCCGACTGCAGGAAGAGTCGGCGGCGGACCCGGTGAAGGACGTGGACCAGTTCTACGACCAGGGATACAAACTGGTGACCTCGAAGGAAGCGCAGAAGGCGTTCGACATCCATAACGAACCGGAAAAGACGCGCGATCGCTATGGGCGGACGTCGTTCGGACAACGGGCCTTGCTGGCGCGGCGGCTGGTGGAAGCGGGGGTGCCGTTCGTGACGCTGTACGAAGGAGGGTGGGACCACCACGTGGGGTTGTTTGAGTCGTTCAAAAAGAAGATGCCCTCGTGGGAGAACACCGTCGCCACGCTGATTGAGGATCTGCACGAGCGGGGGATGCTCGACAAGACACTGGTCCTGGCGCTGGGTGAGTTTGGACGGACGCCACAGATCAACAAGGATGCGGGGCGGGATCACTGGTCGAACGCGATGAGCGTGATGTTCGCGGGTGGGGGAACCCCTGGCGGGCAGGTGATCGGGGCGACCGACAGCAAGGGATTCGCCGCGATCCAGCGGGTGTTGTCGCCGGAGAATTTCGTCTCGACGGTGTACACGAAGCTGGGGATCAACCCGGACAGCATTTACTACAGCCTGGAGGGACGCCCCACTCACCTGGTGAGTGATGCCACTCCGATCCGCGAACTGATGGGGTGAGTCGTGCGCGGTTACGGGTGGGTGAGATTTGCTATCGGGTTGATGTGCGCGTGGGGTTCCGTGGTTGCGCAAGGGGCATCCCCCCCGAATATTGACGGACTGTTTCCGGCTGGAGGACTGCGCGGAACGACGGTTCGCGTGCGGGTCCTGGGGAATTTTGCGACCTGGCCCCAGCATTTCTGGACGGAGAATCCGGACATCTCGATCAGCCCGAACCCGGACTCGAAGGGTGAGGTGGAGATCCAGATTGCCCAGCACGCGCGGCCGGGAATTGCCTGGCTGCGGTCGTATGACGCGTTCGGCGCGTCGGCGTTGCGGCCGTTTGCCATCGGGACGATGCGGGAGGATGCGGAAGTCGAACCGAATGACACTCCCGTCGGGCAGCCGGCGATTCCACATCCGCACGTGCTGATCAATGGGGCGTTGTCGAAAAAAGGGGACGTCGACTGCTTCCTGGTGCCGCTCGAAGCGGGAGAGACGCTGGTCGCGGACCTGCAGGCGAATTCTTTCCTGGGTTCACCAATTGACGCGCTGCTGCAGGTGTGCAGTCTGCACGAACATCGGGGAAGGCTGGAAGCGTATGTCCTGGAGCAGAACCTGGACACGGTGGGACTGGACCCAAGAATTGCCTTCACCGCTCCTGAAGCGGGGCGTTACCTGGTGCGGGTGATGGCGTTTCCGTCCGACCCGGGGCAGGAGATCGCCTACACGGGTTTCGCGGCGGCGGTGTACCGGTTGACGCTGACGACGAAGGGGTTCGCGGATTACGTGTTGCCGTTGTCGCGGGGCCTGGGAAGCGTGACGGATGTCAAACTCTTCGGGTGGAACATCCCCGAGTCCCAACAGCGACTTGCCATTCCCGCCACGAGCGAGCCGCAGACGGCGTTACTCTCGGAATTCGTGCCGGAGATTGCGGGGTTTGTGCCGATGCGAACGGGGGTGTTCAAATCGATCGGTGTCACTTCCATGCAAGCAGTTTCTCTCCCGGTGGCGATCAGTGGACGGGTGAAAGGATCGATGCAGCCCGACCTCTACACGATTGACGTCAAAAAAGGGGAGACGCTGAAATTCAAGGTGAGCTCGCGAAGCCTGGGATTTCAAACGGCGCTGGGAATCGGCGTTCTGGATGAAAAACAGCAGAAGTCAGCGGGGAGTGATTCGCGGTTCGCGGCTCGTGATCCGGAACTCGCCTGGACGGCCCCGGCGGACGGGAAATATACGGTACAAATCAGCCAGCCCCGGGGGGTTGAGAATCCGCGGGCCGTGTACGAATTGACGATCAGCAAGCCGCAGCCTGATTTTGCGATCTCCGTGGCAACGGACCGGTTCACACTGCAGGATGACAAGCCTTTGGAAATCCCGGTGACGATCGATCGTCAGGATGGGTATGCCGTTGAGATTGAAGTGCGGCTGGAAGGACTGCCGGAGGGTGTTACGGCACCTCCTGTCGTGGCGAAAGGGACCGAGAAGTCCGTGAAGCTGGTCCTGAAGACGAACGGAGCGGTCACGGAGGGGCATTCGGTGCCGGTTCGGGTGCGAGGGGAAGCGAAAACATCCCCTGCGGTCGCCAAGTTCGGGACCTTCAAGGCCGAGATTCCGCTGGCTGAGCCGCAGGACGCCCTGTGGTTGACGGTGGCGAAGCAAGGGACCGTCACGGCGACGGCGAAAAAGAAAAAGTAGGCGTCTCAACGGCCTTGGTGTCGCGGGATGCGTTTCGACCTTCGGGAGATGAACCCCGCCACTCACGCGCTCACTGAAACGGGCGGAGTGTAGCTCACAATTCCAGGGCCAGATAAATAGCGGGTGGCAGGGCGGCGTTCACCGTGGCTTTTCGGCGAGCAGCGGCATGGATTTCGTGTTGCGTGGAGACACCTCGCAGCGGTCCGTATACGGCTTGCGGTCCCTACAACCGCTACGGCTGTCCTTAAAAGGATGCAAACCCGTTGTTTTTTGAGAACATTTTCCGATCGGGCGGAAACTGTCGGCTAGGTTTTCATAATCGTCCAGAGTCTCTCGATGCGCCCATCGAAGATTTCTCGTCAGAAAGCCTATCGTGGCAGAAAACCTTCGTCACACATTCCGATACCCGGCGAATGCCGAGCGAGAACCGGCGGTTCTGAAGCTGAAACGCCAGGAGCTCCCCGCACGCATGGTCAACGAGTCGGCGGGTGGTTTCGGAATCTGCGTGGAAGGGAACGTTCCCTGTGAACCGGGGGAGGACGTGCTGCTCCTGACGTACTCCGGCTGGCATGGCGCGCAGGTCATCCGGTCGGAAGTGACGGAAGAGAACGAGACGTGCCTGGGGTTGCTACGGACGGCGGATTTTGTGGATTCCCAGCCGCCGAAGCTTCCGAAAGTCAAGAAGGTCAAATACCGCGTTGCGACTGCGGGAATGCGGAATGAATATCTGATCGGGATCGCGGTGATCTTCCTTGTGCCGCTGCTGCCGTTCCTGTTTACGATCTTCTGGGAAGAGACTCCCGACCTGGACCACCAGGGGAAGGTGGCCCACCAGATGGAAAATCGGGCCGCGCGGAAAGTGAAAAAGCCTGAAGAGGAATTCCTGTATTCGTTTGGAAAAACCATGGAAACGGGAATGCGGACGATGGGAAAAGTGACGACCGCGGGAGGAAAGGCGCTCGTGTCGGCGTTTACATCCAACAAGGCACGGGAAGTGATGAGCGGCTACTCGGACGAAGAAAAGATCCGCCTGCGGGAGATCCTGACTTCTGAAGAGGCGAATTCCCAATCCGGATTGAAGAATCTGCTGCAGCAGAATTTTTCGGGGTTGGGGAGTCTGTTCAACTCCAGCAGCGCTTCCGAAAGGGAAGGGTTACGGAATATGCTGCTTGAGGATCTCGACAAGAAGCAGTAAGTGGTCGCCGCCTATTTGCCGGGGCTGACGCGGATTTCGAGTTCCGTTTCCCGAACCCGCTGCTGATTGACCAGCAACTGAATTTTGTTGAAGGACGTTCCCGCGCGCAACGCGACGAGATCCAGATCGACGGAGAAGGACTGGCCGGGATTCAGGTCGGCAATGGGGCAGTCGAGTTCCCGTTCGGCGATTTCCTGATGCTTGATCAGCGGGTGAAGGATGCCGCGGAGGGCGATATTCGTGACCTTTACCTTGCCGACGTTGGTGATCTTGAACTTGATCTTGAAGGGAGTTCCGGGCGGAACCTCACGAGGCTGATCGACATCGAGTTCGAGGACAGATTCCGGGACGTTTCGAGCAGGACGAACTGCCGCACCGGAGGTGATGGTGGGCTGCTTCGGGGGTTCGGCGAGAAAATTCACCGTGGCGACGCTTCCCAGGTCTCCCTCCTGCATCGGGGTGACGCGGGCCTTGATGAGACGTTCTTCCCCGGGATTGAGGAGACCGATCCGCCAGATCAATTTGCGTCCGGAAAGTTCCGCACGCGGGATGGTGCCGTCCAGTTCCAGGCCGACCGGGATTTCATCCTGCACAACAACCTGATGGGCAGGGAGATCGCTGACATTCTTGACGAGGATGGTATAGACCATCTTCTGTCCGAGGGTCGCGGTTTCGGGGGCCTGCTTGTCGATGGTCAGTTGCGGCCGCTTTCCCTTTTCCGATTTGGATCCTGATTTGGCAGCAACGGGGGCCGGTGACTCTGTCCCGGAAGGGAGCGACGCAGGAACTGCGGCCGGTTCGGAAGGCTGCTTCTCGCGCGACATCTCGGGAAGAGGATCGGGAGTGTCGGGACTTTCCGGAGTGATCGCGACCGGCTCGGATTCCGCGGGGGTGCGAGTCCGTTCCAGTCCGACGTAAGGGGACTTGCCGTGTTTGTCTTTCGAGAGGAACCTGGGAGGATTTTTCCCGGACGGTTCGGCATCCGGTTGTTCCTCAGCAGGCTGTTGCGATTCGGGAGTCTCGTCTGCAGCGGTGGGTGAAGCTGCGGTAGTCAGACTGGGGCCGGACGCTTCTTTCTGCTTGCCTTTCTTGAGCAGTTTCTCCGGGGAGACGGCGTCCGGGAAATCGGCATCGTCGGCCTGGATGTCGGGCTGGATGTCGGGCTGGGATGCGGAGATATCGTCTGTGCTTTTTTCCTCAGGCGGTTCGTTTTTCAGGTCGGCAGAAGCCTGGGATTTTTTTTCCTTCTTGCCCGTCCCTGCAAACGGGTTGTAGACAGGTTCGGGATCGGCGGCGGTTTCTTCTTCCGTCGCCGCTTGTTTTTTAGCCGCGAGCTCCGGCTTTCGCTTCGATAATTCCTTGGGCTTGTGTGCGGGAGATTCCTCGGAAGGAATCAAAGCCGGTCCCGAGTCGGCGACTTCATTTTTCTTCGCTGTAGAATCGTCTGCGTCCTCGTCAGCCAGCGAGGGAATCTCCTCCTTCTTCTGGTGTCCGGAGGGGATGATCTTCGCGGGGGCTTCATCGGCGAAGGGATTGTCGTCGCCGACGACATCCTTAATGGGAGCATGCTCAGCGGAGCGGCCCCGTTTGTCGGCGACTGCTTTCAACGTGCGGGGAGGAGAATTTTCAGCAGGGCTGGGGAAAGGATCGGCGGGGGGTTCTTCCTGGTCCGCGACTGGGGGAGTTGCACCTTTGGCATCCGTCGCGACAGTGGTGTCTTTCGCGACAGCGGTGTCTTTATTGGCGAGGGGCGGGAAAAGCTTCTGGGCCTGAAAAACGCCAATCAGGCCTACCGCAACCACGACCGTCAGCGACGCCAGCTTCCATACCGTACTCTGCATTGGGATTCCCTTCCCCTGTTCGAAATCCGCTCAGACCCCGGGCCGGGGGCTGTTCCCTCCTTGAAACGGACTTGATCGAGAACGTCATAACATATTTGAATGACAGGGGAAAGGGGATTTTCTCCGGATCGAAAAGTTCCGATTTTCATCCTCAATCGAGGTGGTTCTGGAGATGGCGGACCCAGTCGACGACCTGCCGATCCATCCAGCGACGGTCCGTTGTCAGGTGATCACCTGCAGGAGGGCGGGTGGAGAGGTATCCCAAGTGCCCACCGCTGTGAACCCGAAAGATTTGCACAAACTGGGAAGCCTCCGCGTCGTCGAAAACGCGGCAGTCGACCAAGGGGTCATCATCGGCGGTGAGAATGAGCGTGGGACGCTGGATCGCCTTTAACCGGGGCTTGCTGCTGCTCTGCTGATAGTAATTGTGGGCGGTTCCAAAACCGGCGACGGGGGCAGTGTAGCGGTCGTCGAATTCGAACAGGCCTTTGGGTGGTGTGCGACGGATCTCCAGAGGCAAGCCGTCGGGCATCTGGCGCAACTGCAGCATGAGCAATTTGACGAAATAGCGGTCGTATTGCCGTTGCAGCGGACTGGTCAGCCCGGAGACACACCGTTCCAGATCGATGGGGGGATTGACCGCCATGCCGGCGACGACATTCGACGGAAGGGGATGCTGGTCGGCTTCGCCGAGGTATTTGAGGGTGATATTTCCCCCGAGTGAAAACCCAATCGGGCAGAGGCGGATGTCGGGATTTTGTTCCGTCACGAACTGGATGACCGTGCGGAGATCTTCGGAACGACCGGCGTGATAGGGCAGGCGAGCGAGCCCCACCCCTGCCCCGCAGCCGCGGAGATCGACCCGCCAGGTGCGAACCCCCAGGGCATTGAGCTTATGTGCAATGCGGATGATATACGGGCTGAGATGCGAACCGCACAAACCATGCAGGAGGATGACTCCCCAGGGTGCGGAGCCATTGAGGGATGTGGTTGTCTTGAGAGGGGAATCCTCATGGACGATGAGAACATCCCCATCCGGCAGGGTGACGCGGTGCGGTGTCGCTTTGTATGGGGTCAACTTCCCGGGGAGATAGACTCCGGCGAGGGTCTGGGCGTGTCCGCCGCGCACCAGGGGGTGTGCCTGAAAGGAGGCTTGAGGGAAGAGGGGAATACGAGTCATCTCACAAAATGCTCTGGACGAAGTCTGATGTTCCGATCATTGCCAATCCGAGGTGGACACCAACCGCATTTTGTGTATTTCCCAAGCGTGTCACGCTTAAGTGTCGCGCCAAGATCGATGCTTTTCGCGAGATTATCGCCGCGACAGACGCTCCACATAAAAAAGATGCGATCTTGTTACGGGTTCCCCTTTTTCGGGAGCGGATGCAGCTCGATTTTGCGGAAATACAACTCCGCCCCTTCGGTCTGGAAGAGGATCTTACCCGAGGCGGGTTTGACATCGAAGGCCTGGTTCACCATGACACCATTCACGAAATAGGTGAGGGTGTCACCGTCCGCAATATATTCGATGCGGGTCCATTGACCATGGGGGCTTTCCACATCCTGCTTGCCTCGAAAGCCGAGGACGTCTTCCCAGTCGGGATCGCGTCCGAACCAGTTGATGCGTCCCCCGGTGAAGACCTTTCGGGGGGCACCTTTTTTCCAGACGGTTTCGCCGTCGCGGTCCTTGACGAATTCGCAGGTGGCCTGGGGGGAGTACTTCTGGCCGGTGACGGGGTCTTTGCCATCGACGACGAGGATATCTCCGACGCCCCCTTCGATGATCTGGAATTCGATGCTGGGGAGCCAGCCTCCGCGACTGCCATCCTTGCCGAAGCAATGCAGAAGGATGCCGCTGTC
>JAXMBX010000087.1:0-12531 GCA_046349635.1 Planctomycetales bacterium | reverse complement strand
GCCAGCGCGGAAGAGGACAAATGGGCCGATCCGCGGGGAGAGTTCCTGGCGGCGTTGTATGCCGCGCCGGTGTGGGGACTGTTTGGATTGCCGGGGCTCGGCACCGATCGATTTCCAGCCGTGAATACTCCGGTAGGGGGGAGCATCGGCTATCATCTCCGCCGGGGAAAGCATGACCTGACGACGTATGACTGGGAACGGTTTCTCGACTTTGCGGATCGGCACCGACTTAGAAAGTGACAGGACGAGCGCATGTCCGAACGGTATCACGAAATTGTGCAGCAGTTGCGGCAGTCGTTTCCGCAGCCGGTGTCGGATCGGGTGCACGATGCCTATTTCGTGTTCTCGTTTCTAAGGGCACTGGATCAGGTCGATGCCATGAAGTCGGTGACCCCGCTGCTGGGGAAGCCGGTGGAACTGAACTACGATGCGGCCCGGCTGCGTCGGCTGGCGGAGACGCCCGAGACGCTGGAGCGGGTGACGGAGCATCTGGTCCAGCATCTCTCCGGGATGTTCATCTACGGGCATCCGCGGGCGCAGATCAACGTGGTCCCCTCGCCGACGATTCCGAGCATCGTCGGGAGCCTCTTGCCGTCGCTGTATAACCCGAATCTGGTCAGTGACGAATCGAGCCGGCAGGTGGCGCTCGCGGAAGTGGAAGTCGCTTCCATGACGGCGGATCTCGTGGGATATGATCCGCAGAAATCAGGGGGCGTGTTCACGTTTGGCGGGACAGGGACGACGCTGTATGGCGTGAAACTCGGGCTGGAAAAAGCAGTTCCCGGAACGTGGAAGTCGGGATTGAAGGAGCCGGCCTGGATCATCTGCTCGGAACTGGCGCATTACGCGGCCCGCAGCGTCGCGGGCTGGCTGGGAATCGGCGAGGACCGCATCCTGTTTGTCCCCACGACCCCTGAAAACGAAGTCCGTACCTGCCTGCTGGAGAGCATGACGCGCGATCTGCTGAAGAAGGGGGAGAAGATCGCGGCGTTCATCGCCACAATGGGAACGACCGATGCCTTCGGGTTGGATGACCTGAAAAGCATCTGTGAAATCCGAGATAAGCTGGTGGATGAATTCACACTCGACTACGTGCCGCACGTGCATGCGGATGCGGTCATTGGCTGGGCGTGGAGCGTGTTCAACGATTACGACTTCCGGGCAAACCCGCTCGATTTCCGATCGCGAACGGTCCGCGCCCTGGCGGGAACCTCGCGACGCATTCGACACCTGGGGCTGGCGGATTCCATCGGGGTCGATTTTCACAAGACCGGCTTCGCGCCCTATGTGTCCAGTTTGTTCCTGTGCAAGAACGCGCATGACCTGCGGCTGATTTCGCGCAAGCCCGAGGACATGCCTTATCTGTTCCAGTCGGGGCAGTATCATCCCGGACAGTTCACGCTGGAGACGACTCGCAGCGGGAGCGGGCCAATGTCGGCGCTCGCGAATCTGATGCTGTTTGGCAAGGATGGACTGCGGTCCCTCCTGGGGCATCTGGTTTCGATGGCGGAGACGCTCCGCGAACAACTGGAGGGGCACGCCGCGACGACCGTGTTGAATGGCGAGAACTTCGGTCCGGTGACGTTGTTCCGGGTCTATCCGGAAGGAGTCGATACCTTTTCCGTGCCGGAGCAGGAGCGGATCGATCCGCGGATGCGGGACAAGGTACGGGAATTCAACGACTACAACCGCAAGATTTTCGAACTGATCCACGCGGAGGCAATGCAGGGGGAAGGGGTCGTGATTTCCCTGACGGATTGCTACCGGGAAACGGATTACGGCGAGCCGATCGTGGCGCTGAAGTCCTACATCATGAGTCCCTTTTCAGAGGCGGAATACGTGGAAAGCGTGCTGGAATCGATCTGGCGAGCCCGTGCCAGGCTGGCACATTAAGGCCAACCGTTCCTGACTCTCCGAAAGTCTGTCCGGACGCCGGGAAAACGCTTGCAGGGAGTCATTCCGGCGGACAAACTGGGAGCAGATTTCCCGGAGGAAGCAGGCTGTTTTCCGCCGGGAGTTGTTGACAACTGTGGTCTTTTTGTTTGCGAGGAAATTCCATGTCCCTGCGGGACCTGTCGTTGAAGATTGCATTGTGTGGTCTCTGTTTCGTAGCGGCTCAGGCTCAAGCCGCCGAAGAGAAACCCGCCAAGTCTCCCGGAATCATTGATCTGTCAGAAGCGCAGAAAGATCCGGACTTCAAATTCCAGGGGGAATACACCGGCTACTGGTCTTCCGGAGAACGGGCCGGAGAAAAACTCGGGCTGCAAGTCACGCCGCTGGGGGATGGAAAATTCCAGGCCATGGAATATCGGGGCGGCCTGCCGGGTCGCGACTGGAACCGCTGGGATCGTCGCTGGTGGGAAGGAAGCCGGACCGGAGAGTCCGTACAACTGACGACCAAAGGTTATTCGGCCGTCATCGCGAATAAGCACATCACGATCACCGATGCCGCCGGAAATAAAGCCGGTGAATTGGGAATGGTACGGCGTCACAGTTCGACGATCGGTTTGACTCCTCCTCCGGGAGCGATTGTGTTGTTCAGTGGAAAAGACACCGGACATTGGGAAGGGGCGAAAGTCACTCCCGAGGGACTGTTGATGGAAGGGGCCGTGACGAAGAAGCCCTTCAAAGACTTCCGGATGCACCTGGAGTTCATGCTTCCCTATGGACCGGAGCGCCGGGAGCAGGGGCGCGGCAACAGCGGGGTCTATCTGCAGGAAAGGTACGAAGTCCAGATTCTGGATTCATTCGGACTGGTCGGTGCCTTCAACGAATGCGGCAGCCTGTACCGGACTGTTCCCCCCTTGCAGAACATGTGCCTCCCGCCGCTGACGTGGCAGACGTACGACATCGTGTTTTATTCGGCCCGGTTCGACTCGGCGGGGAACAAGATCCACAACGCCGAACTGACGGTTCGCCAGAACGGGGAACTCGTGCAGGATCACCTGCAGGTGCCCAACAAGACCGGAGCCGGGAAGCCGGAAGGCCCCGAGCCACGGATCATCAAGCTGCAGGATCACCACAATCCGGTCCGGTTCCGGAATATCTGGATCGTCGAACTGAACGGCGATCAAAGTCCCTGGAACTGGGATGGATCGGACTGCAACTGCAACATCGGTCCGTCCGCGAGTGTGACGCCGCCGAACTATCGGTAAAACCGCCAATATTGGGTAGCCCAGGTTGCCGGTACCTCCGGCTACCTGGGTGGCGCAGCCACAGGAACAAGATCCTTGTGGGAGAGGTCGCCAACTTTTTTCGGGGGCTTCCGCTATCGCAGTGCGCCCCCGCCACCTGACGTTAAAGACTGCCTGAAAACAAAAAAGCCTGCGTTGTCTTTGATGCGACAACGCAGGCTTTTTTCATTCAATCTGACAAACTACGCGCCGAATTTTTCGAGGCGGCCGGCGTGGGCGAGGGCCTGCAGCATCAGGTGCTTGGCCTCAAATCGCCCCAGGCCACCCTGCAGGCAGCTCGATTCGCCGAATGTCGTGCAGGCATCCGGACGGCAGAGGTCGGACGAGAACAGCGTCGGCACAGGATGCCAGGAGTGGGACTTCATCTTGCTCGGCGTGCTGTGGTCTCCGGTCACCACGAGCGTGGCGGGCTTCAGTGCGGTGATGCGGGGGATGACCGCATCCAGTTGCTCGATCCGTTCCACCTTCTTGGGGAAGTTTCCATCTTCGCCGGTGGAGTCGGTGTACTTGAAGTGGATGAAGAAGAAGTCGTAATCGTTCCAGACTTTCTCCAGCCGGGCACATTGATCGTCGAGCGTCTGCCCGGCGTCGAGGACATCCATGCTGACGAGGCGGGCGAGACCGCGATACATCGGATAGACGGCGATCGCGGCCGCCTTGGTGCCGTAGACTTCTTCGAAGGGGGGTATGTGGGGCTTCTTGTCGATGCCGCGCATCGTGAAGAAGTTCGCGGGAGCATCGTCCTTCAGGACTTCGCGGGCCTGGGCGAGGAACTGCTTCGCGATCTCGACGGTCTTCTTCGAGGCCTCATCCCGCGCGACGGGATCGAGCGGTGCGACGCCGGTCTTCTGCGGATCGGTGTCCTCGACCGCTCCACCCAAGCCGGGAGCCCGGAAGACGATGACGAGGCGATAGTCCTTCACCGGTCGGACGAAGACTTCCACGCCGGGGATCTTGATCCTGGCCAGCTTTCGCACAGCTTGGCGCCCGATCTCGCTGGCGATCCGGCCAGCACGGCGGTCGGTGATCAGACCTTTGTCGTCCAGGGTGCAGAAGTTGCCGCGGATGGCGACGTCGTTGGGGCCGAGATCGAAGTCGATGCCGAGCGCTTCGAGCACGCCGCGCCCGATCTGGTATTGAAGGGGATCATAACCGAACAGCCCCAGGTGGCCGGGACCGCTGCCGGGGGTGATGCCGGGCAGGACGGGGACGCTCAGGCCAAGAGTGCCGCTGGTAGCGAGCGCGTCGAGGTTGGGGGTGTTGGCGGTTTCGAGTTCGGTCTTGCCTCCGGGAGTGAGGGGCAACCCTCCCAGGCCATCGGCCACGAGCAGGACGATTTTATTGTTGTTCTTGAGATGCAGGCGGCGAGTAAGATCGTGGAGATCCATAGGTCGGTGTGTCGTTCTGTTTTGGGCCAAAAATGAGAACCATGAGGTCCGTGGGACCGAACTTTCCCCATTGTTCAGTCCCGGAAAAAAACCTGCAAGGGTCCCCCGGAAAACGAAAGAATTCGCGGCAATTCCGCAGAGAAAACAATGTTCTGGATTGTGTGGAGTGCGCGTCTGAGTTTTGCCCTGTACAGCGTGGGGCAGGGGCTGCGCTGGAGAACGCCTGAATCGCGAATCGCGCGGCTCACCTGGACGGCAGGCTGCGCGCTGCTCGCCGTGCATATCCTGCTGGCGTTCGGACTCGCGCACGGCTGGAGCCACGTAGCCGCTTACGACGCCACGGCACGGCGGACATTCGAATACACCGGCTGGAATTCCGGAATGGGGCTGTACTTCAACGAGATCACGCTGGCTCTGTGGGGTGTGGACGTTTTGTGGTCGTGGAGTGTTTTCAAGCGGCCACGCTGGTGGACGGTGCTGGTCGAAGTCGTGCTGGCGTTCATGTTCTTCAACGCGGTCTGCGTCTTCGCCCCTTTCGAGAGTCGGGTGATCGGTGGAGTGATATTCGCGGGGCTAACGGGGGTGGGCGTTTTCGCTCTTTTGAAGCGGAACTCTCTTCGTAAATGACTCAGCGAGAAGAAAGAACTTTCTGAAACACTTCCAGTGATTTCCGGGCGGCGGATTCGGGGGCGTGGGTTTCGCGGACTTGCCGGTGGGCAGTGGTGGCGAGGTGGTGTCGCTGCTCGACATCGAGAACGAGTGTTTCCAGCGCTGCGAGGGCCTGGGGATCTTCGGGGGGACGAGCAGGCCGCCTTGGACGCCGGCAAGAAGTTCCGGGAACGCGTGATTGGGTTGGTTGACGGGGACGCCGTTCGCCCAGGCTTCCAGAACAAGATCCCTTCGGTTCCTTGTAGACGGTGGGAACGGAGAGGATGTCGGAAGCGAGCTTTGAAATTCAACTTTTCCCTTGTGGTCGGGGGAGCCGGGGTATTCCGAACGCCGGGCCGGGGGGCGGCGGACTGTTTGATCTGTTCGAAGTATTTCGCATCCCGCCCGCCGAGATACCCCGCGACTTTCAGTTTCGTCGCAGGGTGTTTCCTGTGAGGGAAGTTAGAGACAACGTCGAGGAGAACATGCAGTCCCTTTTCGGGGCAGATGCGGGCGAAGTAACCGATAGTGACGTGCTTGTCATCGCCGCGGCTGGGGAAGGCCGGAGTGGCCGGTGAAGTCGAGCGACAAATGTTCCACGTGGAACATTCCGACGGGGACCTGGAGGAGTTTGGACATCATATCGCGATAATAGGCGGCACATGGGTGAGAAACCCGTCGAGTGTTTGACGTTTTCGCGCAACCGCGAGAGGCTTTGGGACTTGTAGGGTTCGATGAGGCCGTCGAGGAAGATGTCGTCTCCCTGCAGGGTGCAGAGGATCGGCCCTGTGAAGCGGGACCGGAGCAGGGGGAGGACGCCGGAGAGCAGCGCGTTACTGAAGCAGATGATGTCGGGGCGAAGTTCGGTGGTGAGGTAGTCGACGAATTCCTCCACTTGACGGCGCTGCGGGCCGTCGGCTCCCTGCAGTAACGCGACGGTTAGTTCGCCGAGTTCGGTGGCGTCGTTGCTGACTCTGAAGCGGGTCGCAAGGTTGATGACCCAGCGGGCATCGAGCCAGCGGGTGAACAATCGGGGTATTTTTCGCCACCAGCCGTAGCGGTAATCGAGGTACAGATTCAGTCCGCCGAGAAAGACCGGCTTGATGGCATGGTTTTCCTCATCGAGTTTGAGGGGGGTATAGGTGGGGATGAGGGTGACCGCGGTCCCGGTCTTGAGGAGGGCGCCCGCCCAGGTGTTGTCCTGCATGCAGGAGCCGCAGTACATCCCGGCCCCGCCGGCGGTCACGATCGCCACATGCATGCTGAACCCTGATTTCATCCTGGAACTGGAAAGTCTCGAAAAGTCTCCGTCTCCCCATTCTATGTGGGAGGTAAAGATGTGTTCAAAGTCGAAGGGGAAAATTGGCAGAGCCTCAGTGAAAGGAGGGCTTTCGAAAGGTCTCTCTGTGAGAGTAAGATCGAAGTGAATTTCACTTTGAACACACTTTCCGGAGGAAGCGGCGATGTCCTGCAAGAAGATGATTGTCGGCAGCGTGGCGGCGTTGGTCCTGGTGACAGCGGGATTCGGTTTCGGCTACAACGCCAAGGAGGAGACCAAACTCGACGGGCTGCTGAAGAATCTGCTGACCGTCCGTAAAGAGATCGTGACGATCCTGCAGGAGAAACGAAAGTTGGGACAGGTCTCCATGCCCGATGTGATCCAGGCAGAGGTCGAAGCCTTGCAGGCACAATTAGAGTTGTGCCAGACCGAGGATGAGCGGATCGCGGTGTTGAAGCAGATGGAAGTGGTGTTCGAGAACTGGGAAAAAGTGGCAGATCATGGCTTCAAGTCGGGGGCCTTGACGCAGGAGGATGTTCTGCGGATCAAGGCCAAGCGCATCACCATGCAGATCGATGTGGAACGGCAGCGCATGCGTGCCGAAAACAAAAAATAAGCCGCGTCCTGCGGGCGAGAGCGCGTAACGCTTTGGTGTCGCGTCAAAATCAAACTTTTTGCCGAGATTATCGCCGCGTCAGACGCTACACATAAAATTGATGCGGGCGAGAGTAGGTGAGCGGGAGAACAGCTGAGCAGGTGAAGGGAGGTTATCGCTTCTTGCGTTACCAACCCTGAGTGACTGTTCTGAGCGCTTGTGCGGCTTCTTGTGGCTGCGCCACCCGGCCAAATTGGCCGGGCCACCCTCACTGGATCGGTTGCCGTTGTGAAGTCATGCCTGCCGCTGGCGTTGCTGGCGGTAGTATTTCAGTCCGGGCAGGAAGAAACAGAGGCAGGAGACGACGCCGAAGATGCCGAGGCCGTATTGCGGCCAGGCGGCCATGACGAAAGCGGTGAGATAGAGCGCGGCAGCAGGGATGTAGAAGAGTCCCGAGAGAATCCCCGCCTTTACCAGGAAAACGCTGCCACTGGCGAGGGCGAGAACCGGGGAAAGAGTCAGGACGGGTAATCCCAACAGGACTTCGACCCCGAACAGCATGGTGCTGCAGAGCACGCTCCCCGCCCAGACGTGGGCGATCTGCCGTTCGACGAACGTGATCGGCCCGGCCTGATGCCGCAGCGCCCAGAAGATGGCGATCCACGCCCCGAGTCCCAGCGTCCAGAACCAGAAGTAGGGTCCGGGGCGGTTAACCCCCGTCCCGTGCATGACGTTGGTGGCGACGCACAGGATGAGCAGGACGACACCGTGCCACATCCAGAGCAGCCCCCAGTTTTCCAGCAGTCCCGCGTGATGCGTTTCACGGAACAACCGGCTGAGGACTTCGACCAGACGGGTATTGCGGGCGGAGATCGGTTCATTCCGCAGGAAGGCATCGAGATCATCCGCGAGGGCCGCCGCGGATTTGTAGCGGAGCTCCGCGGGCTTCTGCAGGCATTTGAGGGCGATCATTTCGAGATCGGGATCGACCTTCGGGTTGAGAAGTCGGGGAGGAAGGGGATCCTGCTCCTGGACCATGCGGAGGGTATCGAGGGGGGAGGCCGCCTGAAACGGGGGGCGTCCGGTGAGCATCTGGTACAGGACGGCCCCCAGGCTGTAGATGTCGCACGCGGGGCCGATGTCCGAACGCCCTCCCGAAGCCTGTTCGGGGGCCATGTAGGAAGGGGTGCCGAGGATGGCGCGCTGAAGGTCAGTGTCGGCGTCCCCTTCAGCCGCGGGTTCGAGGCGTTTCGCGAAGACCGAAGTCGGTGACGAGGGATAGTCGACCCAGTCGAGAAGGATGTTGGAGGGTTTCAGATCCCGGTACAGGATGTTGTGGGCATGAGCGGCGGCGATAGCACGGCAGACGGGGAGGAGAAAAGCGGCGGCCTGATGGGAGGTGAGCGGGCCTTGCTGCAATCGGCGTGAGAGCGTTTCCCCTTCGGTAGACCGCATCGCGAAATACGGCTGGCCGGCATGCTCGCCGACTTCGTAGACGGGGACGATATGGGGATCATCCACGTGAGCGATGGCTTCCGCTTCGGCGCGGAAGCGGGCTACATCGGAAGAGGAGGCATGCGGGCCGCGGAGGAGAAGTTTCAGCGCGACGATTCTTCCCAGGCTCTTCTGACGGGCCTTGTAGACGACCCCCATGCCACCACGTCCGAGTTCGTCGAGGATTTCATAGTCGGCGAAATCGCGCGGGATCGAGGGAGGATCAGGACCATCGGACCGGGGATGACTGCGGGACGATCCGCCAAGATCTTCGGCGAGGAGGATCGTGCCCCACAGGTCGCGCAATTCGGCGTCGAATTCCGGGTGCTCGCGTACTACTTCCTCCAGGTCGGGACGCTCGCCGTGGCGGATGCGAGCAGGGATTCGACGAAGATTCCGCCAGCTTTTGCTCGTGATCCGGACCGTGAGGGGACGCGGGATCACGTAATCAGTCGGGACAGGTTGCGGTCACGCCGAATCAATCCCGTTTGAGAATACCGGGGCAGGTCAGGGGGACGTCCTTTACGGCGATTTCCCATGGCGGGCCAAAGCTCCATGAAGTCAGGATTTCCACCCCTTCGGGATTGACCATGATGGAATCTCCGAGACTCGCCGGTCCGATGGAAGGCCGCCAGTAGACAGCGCAGCCTGGAGAGAGGCGAAATTCACTGCGAGGAGCGATGGAAAGTTCGGACGGGGAGATAGCCGAGCAGATACAATACCTGTTCGGCGAGGGCGCTGTTCATCGGCGTGGTCGAACTTATCGTAGATGCGGCGGATCCGAGGTCAGGATATCCCACGGACCAGTTGGATTGCGAAGTACATTGCCGTCGCATGGATCAGCGCGGCGTGCTGGTGGGCCTTGAGAAGTTCGGGATCCGGTTCGCCAATGGAGACGGTCCGGGAGACCTGCACGCGGAGTCCCCAGCGTCCTCCGACAGCGCGGATGGTGCAGGCCTTGCGGATCGGCTCGCCGGAAAATCCCCAGGAGCGGTAACGGGCCATGCGATTGTCGAAGCGACTGAAATGCGGACGACGGGATCTCAATGCTTGAGGAGCCGGTGGGAGACTTCGCCTGCGACTTCCGCCTCGGATTGCAGTTCCTGCAGGTTCCGGGCAGTGGCTTCCACGGCATGGGCCAGGTGGCGGCCAATCTTCCGCATCCGGTCGCATTCGAACGGCGTGAGCGGAAAGCGGAGGGTGGCGAGTTCGGCGGAGAGATCCTGCGTGCGCGGAAGGGGAGTATCGCTCCCGACCCGACGACCGCGACAGAGATCGCTGAGAAGTACGTTTTTAGGCTCGAACCAGGGACGTTCCTTGAGCTGGAATCCGAGCCCGAGGATTTCGGTATCGAAGACCTGACCGATGTCGGCATTGCCCCCGACAATGACGCGGGCATCCGGGGTGATGAAGAGGGCGGCGGTGATGTCCGGGCCCCCCCGGCCCGTGTTGTCTCCGCCGGCGGTAAACCAGGCGAAGTTCTCGGGCTGCTGGATGAGGAGGGCATCCAGCCCCTGCTCGGACATCAGTTCGATGACGCGACGGTGTTTGGCTTCCAGATCCTCAATCCGGGCGATGTCGGCAGTGGGCATCTCTCCAGATGAGAACGGTCCGACGGTATGAGGAACCATCAAAGACACAGCAGGCCCTTATCGAGTGGAGTTTGGTGAGAAAGACAGGAGACAGACTTTGCGACCTCGTTGCATTGAAGGGAGTTTCCCGGCGTGGCCCGAGAGGCGGGAAACCGATCAACGAGCGCCTTTTTATTGTACCTCGGTCACAGCCTCTGCAATATCGAAACCCGAAAGGGGACCGAAAATCAACCGAAAATACTCGGTCAAGGTACGGGGATGAGGCTTTTTACGCTCCAAAACACAATGCTGCAAATGAGTTTGGGCGGGCAGAAAAAAGTTGCCGCGGATCACTGACCGGAGGGTCAGTCCCGCGGAGAGAAGGGGGATTGCAAAGAAAGACGACGGTTCCGGAGAGGCTCTGTTGGGGGGAAAAAGTGAGGGGAAATTGGGAAGTGAAATTTGGGGTAGGAATCTACTCTCTGGCAAGGTCTCTCAGGTCTTGCCATTTTTTCAGGTCAGCGGGTTGACCTGCACACTTCTACTGGATATCCCCCGGGAACAAAGCATCCGGAACCGTTGGGTCATTTCCGTTGTTTCAGATCAGTTCTGGTCTCCTGTGTGGAACCTGGGTCTTTTGGAACAAAAACTGAGTCAGTGATTTCACGCCGTCAGACGTTGCTGCATATCGAGAGCGTTGAAGGAGACGATGGCGATGCCATGTTTGTTCGCCAGTCGCAGGACTTCCTCCCGATCCAGCACGATTGTTTTTTCGCATTCGATGGCGAGGACTTTGCCCCCCGCCTGGGCGATTGTTTGGATGGTCTTCACACCGACCGTTGGGACGTCGAACCGCATATCCTGTTGAGGCTTGGCCACCTTGACGACGGTGAAGCCCCCCTGGCGGCAGAGTTCCCCGGCCCGCTGAATGGCCTTGTCGGTTCCCTCGATCGCCTCGACGGCGATGACGGCCTTGTCCTTGACGATCACGCTTTGGCCGATGTCGAGACGCCCCATCTCCTTGGCGATTTCCCAGCCGAAGTGGATATCGTCCCACTGCGGCGATGAGGGTTTCTTCTTCGACAATAGTCCCCGCTCGATGAGCAGGTTCGGGCAGATATCGAGGGCGGAACCGAAGTCGATATTGTCGCGTTGGAATTCCTGAATGATCGCCATGAGGATGGTGTCGTCCCGTTTGTCCCGCTTGGCGTAATGCACCCACATGTGGAATGCGCGCCAGTCGGGGAGGAGTCTCACCCAGCGGAACGGATTGAACAGGACGGTTTTTTCAATCTTTCCCGCCATCACGGCGAGGGAGACTTGCGAGCGGCGGAACAGGCGGATGGCCCGGCCGATCTTCGCTAGCCCGCAGCGGTGATATTCATCGCACAGGGACATCAGTTCGGGTGAAGCCAGTCCTTCGATTCCGACGCAACAGACGGACAGGCCGCGCGCCCGGGCCGCCTCGGCAAAGGCGATCGGGAAGCGTCCGGCACCGGCCAGGAGGCCGATCCGTTGATTCGCGAGCGGGATGGAAGGAATTGAGTTCATGTCTGTCTAAGATTATCAGGCGCTAAGATTATCAGGCGGCTTCGCGATGCGCCACGGGCATCAAGGCTTTGAGTTGTTCCTGGAGTTGCTGGACCTGGTCCTCCAGATCCTTCATTTGGCGGCGGAGTTCAGGGATTTTTTTCATCGACATGACGAGCTTGATCTGTTCGCGTTCTTCGACGGCGGGAATGCCGAGATAGGCCTTGCCCCCTTCCATGTCCTTGTGAATACCCGCCTTGGCTCCCAGTGAGCAGCCGGTGCCGAGGTGGACGTGATCGGCGACGCCGACCTGCCCGGCGCAGCGGACATAGTCCCCGGTGGTGACGGAACCGGCGAAGCCGACCTGTGAGGCGAAGGCGTTGTGCTTCCCGATTTCGCAGTTGTGGCCGATCATCACGAGGTTATCGATCTTGGTTCCCTGGCCGATGACGGTCGGGCCGATCATGCCCCGATCGATCGTGGCGGCGGCGCCGATTTCGACGTCATCCTCTACGACGACCCAGCCGAGTTGGGGAATCTTCTGGAAGGCACCGTTGCGGAAGCGGTAACCGAAGCCGTCGGCTCCGAGGACGGCATTCGCGTGTAGGATCACGCGGGAACCGAGAATGACATTGGGATAGAGAACAGCGTTCGGATGGATGCGGCAGCCGTCTCCGATGCGGCAGTTTTCCGAAATCACCGCTCCGGGATGGACGACGCAATCGCGGCCGAGCGAGACATTGGCGGCGATATATGCCCCCGGAAAGACGTGGCAGTTCACGCCAAACGTCGCGGAGGGATGAATGGTCGCCTGTGGAGAAAGGCCCACCGT
>JAXMBX010000086.1:0-12587 GCA_046349635.1 Planctomycetales bacterium | reverse complement strand
GTCTCTTCATCATACACCCGTTCCTGGATCTTGAACGTCCGTGTATTCCGGAAGGCGTCGATCAGTTCCCGCGACTCCCGCCTCCCATCCAGGTTGTAGACCACCGCCGGGATGTTCTCGATCTGAGTGTCGATGGCGACGCCGAAGATGATCGTCTGCATGACCGGCACCAGGAACATGAAGAACAACGTCGCCGGCTCCCGCCAGATGTGCGAAAACTCCTTCACCATGATCGCCAGGAAACCATCCGTCGATCGCGCCCGCCGCCCAGATGTCTCCTTCTTGTGCGGTTTCGGGGCGATCTTCTCGGGAGCAGGCGCAGCCGCGACCGTCGGCACCGCGGGCAAACTCTTCTGCGCACCATTCCCCCGCTTCTCCGCCGCCCGGCTCAGCGTGACGAACACGTCCTCCAGCGTCGGCGCTATCTCACGTGCGGAAGATTTCTCTCGATCCATCGGATCGGGCACCCCCTGCTCTAAAATCTCTTCCGGCGTCCAATCCCCTTCCGCCAGCAGATGTACCGTCTGCCCGAACAGCGTCGCGTCCAGCACCCCCGGCATGGGCCGCAATCGGCTCAACGTCTCCGGAGGATGCGGAATCGACAACTCCCACCGCTTTGTCCCCGGCGGAGTAACGTCCGGCAACTCCTTGAGATCTTCGGGCCGACCGTTCGCGATCAGGTTCGACAGATAGATATAGCCGATATCGGTGCACCGCTCCGCCTCATCCATGTAGTGCGTCGAAACGAATAGCGTCACCCCCTGCCCCGCCAGTTCAAACAGCAGGTCCCACAGGTCCCGCCGCGCCACCGGATCAATCCCCGCCGTCGGCTCGTCCAGAAACACCACCTGCGGCTCGTGAATCAGCGCACACGCCAGCGCCAGCCGCTGTTTCCACCCGCCGGACAAAGTCCCCGCCAACTGATCCAGCCGATTGCCGATCCCCGTCAGTTTCTGCACCGCCTCCGAGCGGACCTGCAACCGCTCCGGCGAAAGGCCATACACCCGGCCATAGAATTCCAGGTTCTCGCGCACGCTCAGGTCGGAGTACAGCGAGAACTTCTGCGACATGTAGCCGATATTCCGCTTGATCGCCTCCGCCTCGGTCCGGACGTCATATCCCAACACGGACGCATCGCCTGAAGTCGGGAGCAACACGCCGCACAGCATCCGGATGATCGTCGATTTGCCGCTCCCGTTGGGACCGAGCAATCCGAAGATCGCCCCCCGCCGCACCTCGAAGCTGACGTCGTGCACGGCCACCAGGTTGCCGAACACCCGGGTCAGGTGTTCCACCCGGATCACCGGCTCGGAATCCGATCGGGGCAAGTCAGAAGCAGTTTCGGGCGACGTCATTTTCTCCCGATCTCCTGCAGCCATACGTCCGCCGACATCCCCGGACGCAGATCCTCCTTATCATCCAGCATCACCTTGATCCGGAACACCTGCTTGGAGCGTTCCTCGGGAGTCTGCACGTTGCCGGGTGTGAATTCCGCCTGCCGCGAAATGAACGTCAACCGCCCCTTGAATCTTCGGTTCGGGAAACTGTCCACCGTGACCGTCACGACCTGATCCAGTTGCAACCCCATCCGGTTCTCGGGGACATACGCCCGCACCCACAGCCGGCTTCGATCCAAAAGCGTCACCGCAGGCGTATTCGCCCCCACCAGGTCGCCGGGCCGCAGGTCCACCGCCTCCACCGATCCCTGCACGGGGGACTTCACCGTCAGTTCCCCAATCTGCTGATCGATCGCCGCCAGGGCGCTCTTCGCCGCCTGTACCGCCGCAACCGCCTGGTCGATATCCTCCCGCCGGTTTCCTTCCCGGATCAACTTCGCAGCCGCTTCCGACTCTTTCAGCCGCGCCGCCGCCTCTTCGATCTCCTCCGGACGGGTCCCCGCCTTCAACAGATCCAGGTCTTCCCGCGCCGCACGCAGGGCGTTCTGCGCGACGCTCATCTCCGTCTCCAACTGATCCAGATCCTGCTGCGTGTTCGCCCCCTTCGCCCGCAGGTTCTCCCCCCTCTGATACTTGTCCTGCGACAGCTTGTATTCCGCGTTCCGTTCATCCCGCCGCGCTTCCGCGCTCCGGATCTCCTGCTCGCGGGGACCGTTCTTCAACTTCTTGAGCACGGCCGCCAACTGCTGCACCCGTTCCTCCGCCTGGATAATCTCCTCAGGCCGATAACCGTTTTTCATTTTTTCCCAGGCCGCCTGCCGCTCCGCCAGCACCCCCTGGGCCTGCGCCCGCTGGTCCAGCAGGTCGAACGGGTCCAGCTCCACCAGCACGTCCCCCGGACGGACCTCCGCCCCCTCTTCCACCTTCACGGTCTTGACCCGCCCCCCGATCCGCGACCCCACCCGGATGTCATCCGCCTCGATGAAGCCCGACACCTTCAACGGAGGAGTCTGCTGCTGGCTGAAGGCCAGCAGTCCCACCAGCAACACCGCCACTACCAGAATTCCGATCAGTCGCGTCCACATGAGATTGCCACCTCGGCAGGCTGTGACTCGATACCGTTTCTATGATTTGAAAGCGTCTGTCGCGGTGCTCATCTCGCCCAGGAGATCGTGATTCACGCGACGCAAAAGCATGACAGCTTCAGGCCGAACACTTGAGGTCGAACACCGCGCATCATCCCCGCAATGACAAACCGATGCAAGCTGCGTCAGAAGCCCTGCGAAGGATTGACGGAAGCCGGAGCTGTTCCACCACCCGTGGAAGGCGCAGCCGGCGCCGCCGCAGGCGCGCCTCCACCCGACAGGCTGGAGGTATTCGTCACCCGCTTGCGCTCCCGTCTCGACGCGTAACGAATCAGGAACGTCGGAAAGAATTCCGCCTCCTGTTTCTCCGCCTTCGGAATCCGCATCCCATCGAACAGCCGCTGCGTGGTGTCCTTCCAGCGAGTCGTGGCGGTGGAATGCTGAATGACCACATTGCGGTAAAACAGGTCCCCCGTCGCGTGCTGCGTGAACGCCAGCCATTGCCGATCCGGGGCGGTGATCTCGAAGAAATTCCGCCGCTCCGGAGAAAATCCCAGGAACGCCCGGGGCAACATCGACGTGTGCAGCGCGGTCAGCAGGATCGCCATCGTGACGTACCCCGTCGCCGCCGCAAACGCCCATCGCCCCCCCTGGTACAACGCGGGCCACACTTCGATACTCACCGGCGACATGTACGCGCACAACTCCCGCAGGCCCACCGTGAACCCCGCGAACAGACCCACCAGCGCGATGTAGTCGAACATCCCCTTCCACGCGGGAATCTGCGCATCGAGCAAACTCGCCAGAGGCTCGAAGAAGTTCATCGCCAGCAGGCCCGAGATCACCACGCAGAAGAACGTGAGGACGGAACCCCACAATCCTTCCGTGGCGACCAGCCAGGTGATCAAGGCCACGATGATGAGCAGGACGAGATCGATCATAACTCCACAACCTTCACGCCGGATTCCAATCGACTGAGCCAACCGGCTATTTCACCACCCGTTGTAATTCTTCCAGGGACGTCTGACCCTTCACCACCAGCCGCAAGCCTTCCTCGCGCAAGTACAGCATTCCATTCTTCCGGGCCTCCGCCTTGATCGCCGAAAGCACCGGATTCTCCCGCAGCAGATCCCGGATGCGATCGTTCACCACCAGCAGTTCATACACCCCCATCCGCCCGTAATATCCCGTCCCTTCACAGGTGCCGCAGGGAGTCTCCTCCGTCGGAGCGCGGTACAAGGCCTGGACCTTCTCCGGGGGAATGCCGAATTTCTTGAGCAACTCCGGATTGGGCTTGTATCCCTCCTTGCAGTCGGGACACAGCTTTCGCACCAGCCGTTGTCCCATGATCGCGGAGACCGCGCTGGAAATCAAAAACGGCTCCACCCCCAGGTCGATCATCCGGAATAACGCCGAAATGGAATCGTTGGCGTGGATCGTCGAGAACACCATGTGCCCCGTATTCGCCGCCTGGCAGGCAATCCGGGCCGTTTCTTCATCCCGGATCTCACCCACCATCACGATGTCCGGATCCTGCCGCAGGATGCTCCTCAATGCGTTCGCGAAGCTCTGCCCCGCCTTCGTGTTGATTTCGATCTGCGTCACGTTGTCCAGCCGGTATTCGACCGGATCCTCGACTGTGATCACGTTCGACATGTGCCGGTCGATCTCGGACAGCGCTGAGTACAACGTTGTCGATTTCCCCGCCCCCGTCGGACCGCAACTCAGGAACATCCCATGGGGCTGCCTGATCAGCTCCATGATCTGCTCCTGCATCTGGTTCCGCATTCCCAGTTCACCCAGGCTGCTCACCGAGTTCGACTGGTCGAGAATACGGAGGCTCATCTTCTCCCCCGCGTTCGTCCCCTGCGACGCCACGCGAAAGTCGATCATCCGTCCTTCCATGTCCGCCTGGAAGCTCCCGTCCTGAGCCTTCCGCCGCTCCGTGATGTCCATCGCGGAGAGAACCTTGAAAATGTTCAGGATGGCATCGCCGGTGCTCTTGTCGAACGGTTCCGTCGCGCGGAGCACCCCGTCGATCCGGTACCGGACCGCCAGTTCATCTTCTCCCGGTTCCAGGTGGATGTCCGTCGCCCGCCGCAGAATGGCGTCATACACCAGTTCCCGCGCCGCCATGTAACCTTTCGAGCCTTCCACCGAGCGGGGAGTTTCTCCCTTACCCATCCCTGTCCGGGATTTGCCGACAAACCGGATCGGCGGCCCCACCGCCGCATCCCGGATCCCCTTCGGAGCAATGTCGATCCCCACCCGCGCCAGCGTCCGGATCACGACGTTGCGGATATGCCGCCGCGTGAACACCTTCGACGATTCCGGCACCCGCTCGTTCCGTTCCCGGATATACATCCCCACCGGCACGACGGTCAGCCCCAGCAGCAGAACCCACCCGATCCCCGGACCGTTCGCCAGAAACATCCCGATCAGACCGAGCGCCCCGCACAGGATCACGATGGAGTTCCAGAACTCGCTGCGCACCTTCAACGCCGTGCTGTCGTCCCGCACCCAGGCCACCGTGTGGACCCACAACAGGAACCATGCGAAAAACGGAATAAACAACCCCAGCCCCAGGTACCACCCCTGAGCCTGATTGTCCTTGCTGTTCCCCCGGAAGAACGGGAACGGACTAGGAGGATACGGAGCAACTCCCGACATCCCTCCTGTCGCCGCCGCACTCGCCCCCCCTGCCCCTTGTCCGCCTCCGCCGGTCTGGATTTCTGCCACCAGCTCGAACTGCGCCACGGCGCTCGGCTCAAACCCCGTTTCCAGGATTATCGCTCCGAAAGCCAGCAGACAAATCAGTTGTCGGAAAAATCTCATCCGCGATCCCGGCAGGTATGTTTTAAAAGGGGCCAATACTTGTCGACGAGGGAAGACTCCCAATGAACCCACAAACAGGGAAACAGGTCTCGCAAAATCCGGATTTTTTTCACGCAAAGCAAGGATTTGAAAGAGATTCAGTCGAAAGCCGGGGAATCTGGACCGTCTCCCCGGGGAGAACTGCTTCGACTTGGACTATATTGTCTTAATAATCTAACAGTTCCGGGGGAGTGACAGCAAGAGGGAGGCCGATTCCCGACCACACTTCACACCCCCTCCAGACGCAGCCACCGGATATTCTGAATCCCCTCCTCTTCACACCAGAAAACCACCAGTATCTCCCCGTTTGGAAGCAGGCTCAGGCTCGGAAAGCCGAATTTCAACGCCGCCAGCTCATCGCTCGTATTCGTCTTTCCCTCCATTCCCGCAGGCCCCCCTGACCACAGGCAACTTTCCGCGTTTTTTTGCCAGACTCCCTCCCGGATCTCCGCCAACTCTCCCCACAATCCGGGCCGATCCACACGCCGATAGACACACAACACCCGATCCCCCGGCAACGCCAGCAATTTCGCCGTCTGTCCCAGGAACCCGGTCTGCTGCGGCTTAGAAAAACGGGATGCGCCGAAATGTACGCCCTCCTCGCTGACCGCATACGGCGTCGGCAGCGTCTTCCCGCTCGCCATATGATACGCCCACGCCACGCTCAACAACTTCCCCGAAGACAACTCCACCACCGACACCTCAAAATGACAGATTCCCTCACCCACCGCTCGAAGATGTCTAAAAATTCATTCCACGTTTTTCCTCGATCCCGCGACACAAACGCCACAGCCTTCATCCCGTTCGGAAGATCCCCCTCCCACCCCGGCCAGGTCTGCGTCGGCCACAACCACCGCCCGTCCGACAACTCCGTCACCGCATGACAGACTTCAAACGCCGGCCCTGCCAACGGAGGCCGAATCACCTGCGGCTCGCTCCAGCTCCGTCCCCCGTCCCGGCTTCGCAGCAACAGCAAGTCCAACGGCACGAACCCCAGGTTCGCCCGATTCGTCAGTCCCTCCTCCGGATTATCCCGAAAGAACCGCGCCCCGCACGCCACCAGAGTCCCATCCCGCAACCCGCTGATCCGCAACGTATGCGTACTTCGCTGCTCAGGAAGATCCGCCAGCAGCCGCACCGGTTCGCTCCAACTCTTCCCCTCATCAGATGAACGCGACACATACGTCCGATAGTCCAGGCTCTCCGCCGCCTCCCCCAGATCGAAACCACACACCCACTCCCCCGATTCCAGCACTGCGATAGAGGGGTGCCACGCCTGCACCGCGCGCAACCACGGCTTTGGATTCCGATACACCAATCCTGTTTCGTGAACCCTGATCATTAGTCAAATGGCCCTACCCTACGCCGTTCCTCCAATACCGGTCCCGTCCCCGCCCCCTCCTTCGACACGAAAAACCCCTCCCGATATCCATGCGTCAGGAATGACCTCTCCCCCCAGAACGAAAAAAACTCACTTTGGATCATCAAATCCACGTCCCCGTCTCCATTCCAGTCCACCGCCCGCGGCTTCGCCCCCCAGAACACATACGGAATCCCCTCCAGATGTTTCACCCTCTCCAGCCCAGGCTGACCCGCCTGGCTCTTGTTGAAAAACACCTCCACCGGGTGCACGGCATTCCCCCCCAGCAGCAGATCCGGCTTCCCGTCCCCGTTCCAGTCATCAAACACCAGCGACTCCGTCCGCGAAGGGAGCTTCGTCAGCTTTATGCCCGGAGACAGCGTCAACTTTTCCCCCTGTTTGATGCGGCGAAAGAACCACAAGTTCCCATAAGTTTCCGTCACCAGCAGATCCAGCAGCCCGTCCCGGTCAAAGTCTTCCGTCGCCATGATGATCCGCGACCCCTGCAACACCGTGAAGTCCTTCGCCTCCGCGGCGTTCTTCACCACCGGCGGCCCCACCTGCAACGGCCCCCCTGTCGACAGCGTCAGCAATTCCCCCTCCTCAAACGCCGTCGGGTCTTTCCCCAGCGTCTTCCGATGCACGTAAATATTCCCCTGCTGCGTCCCCCACAATAGATCCGTCCACCCGTCTCCATCCCAATCCGCAGGCCAGGTGTACAGATACCCGTCCCCATACCCCGGTCCCGGATGCTCAATCGGCGACCCCTTCACCTTCGCGACCCCGCGATGCTCCACGCTCGGCGCACGGACCCCACCCCGCAATGTCGAAATCGTGCTCCCCACCAGGATCTCCGCCGTCTCATCCTTGTCGAAATCCGCCGTCACCGCGGAGACATCCACCTGCGACACAAACCCCCACGGAATCGTCAGGGACTCGGCCGTCATCTTCCAGCGCGGTTTCCCCGGCTCACCGACATTCAAAAACACAAACACCCGCCCCGAATTGTCGCTCACCAGCAGATCCGCTTTTCCATCGGCGTTGTAGTCCACAACCGTCGGCCGCGCAATGTTTCCGCTCGGAAATTTCCCCTCCTTCGGAAACTCCTCGCGCTGGAACGCAGGCGCCTCCTTCGTCCCCACGTTCCGATAGTACCGCAGGTAATCATCCTCTCCAGGTGCAGGCTTTCGCGTAATCCCTGACCAGAACCACCCTCCCGTCAACAGATCGAGTAATCCGTCGCCATCGACGTCCATCATCGACGGTGCGGCCGCCCACACCGTGTCGATTGCCTCCCCGTCCGCTTTCAGCTCGACTGCCTCCGCCAAGCGCGGCAGCCCCTCCTTGTCCCGTCCCAGCCCACGGAAATAAAAGATCCGCCCCGTCGTGTAACCACCGGTCACGACATCCACTTCGCCATCACCGTTCACATCTCCAACCCAGGGCTGGTTGTAGTAATCCCGTTTGAAAATCCCGTTTGGATCTTCCGCCACCGGTTGCTCCGGCACCGCTAATCGCTTCCCCTCCGTCTGCACGTAACCGGCATACTGAAACTTCGGCTGCTGCTTGTCTCCCACATTCTTCCACCACAGGATCACATTCCCCGCCGTCCCCACCAGCAGGTCGTTCAATCCATCCTTGTTCCAGTCCACCACAAACGGCGCCGCGTACCAGCCCGCATCCATCAACCCCTCTTCATCCCGTAGCGGGTCACCCCCCTGGAATCTTGGCTTCCCCGACTCCCCCCGATTGGGAAACCAGATCAGATCCCCCTTCTCCGTCCCAGCGACAATGTCAAACAACTCGTCCCCATTCAGATCCCCTCCCGTCGCCGTGAAATGCGCGAATCCCCCCAGCAGCGCCCCCGTCTCACTTCGCAACAGATCCACATCCCCGATCCACGGCGCTGGGCTGATATTCTCCCTCAGTCTTCTGGATGTCAGGTCGAAATAAATCGCATATCGTGAAGCCTGGTTCCCCACCTGCGTGTGCGTCCACACCAGATGCCCGCTCGTCGGATCCTGCTCCCGATTGAACAACCGCGCAATCCGTGGCCGCTCCGTCTTCCGGGCCCGCCCATTCGGAGACTCGCTCGCCCGCCCATCCCTGCTGTACAGCGGGTCCGGAAACCGGTCATCCTCATACCGGCAAGGCCGCGCCGCTTTTCCCTTCACCCACCCCGCATACTCCTCCGCCTTCCCGGTCGCCGGATCATATTTGTGGACTTCCAGGCTCTTGAGCGAGACAGCTCCTTTCAGCCCCTCCTTCGCCAGAATCTTCTGCCACTCCACACGGCAGCGTGCCACCAGCTCATCACTCGGCCGTCCTTTCAAATCCACCGGCGGGACCTCGACCAGAATCCGGTGCGATCCTTTCCCCGACCACTCCGGTTCCACTCCCCATGCGGAACTCCCGCACACCAGCACCATGAATCCAATCCGCCATAATGCTGACATCGGTTCGTCCTCTACTCTCCCAGCCACCACCGCCGCGTGAACGAAGGCTGCTTGTTCGGATCTGCAGGCTTCACCGGACACCGCTCCAGTTCCTGCATCACGTCGCTCACCGAATCCGTCAGCAGAATCCGATCCATGTCCCGCTGGTCAATCGTCTGCGCCTTCAGCAGCCGCTCCTGCAGAAACTCAAACATCGGCTGCCAGTAACTCCGCCCCATGAAGATCACCGGGAAATGCTGCACCTTCTCCGTCTGGATCAAGCGTCACCGCTTCAAAAGGCCTCGTCCAGCGTCCCGAATCCCCCCGGCATGATGATGAACGCCTGCGAATACTTCACCAGCATCACCTTTCGGATGAAGAAATACCGGAACAGCACGAACCGATCCAGGTACGGATTCGCGAACTGCCCATGCGGCAGCACGATATTGTACCCAATCGACGTCCCCCCCGACTCCTTCGCCCCCCGGTTCGCCGCCTCCATGATCCCCGGCCCACCTCCGGTCATCACGGTGTATCCCCGTTTCGCGATCGCCGCCCCCGTCTCCCGCGCCAACTGGTAATACGGATGCTGTTCCTTGAACCGCAGCCGAGCCGAACACCGTCACGCACGGCCCCACGAAGTGCAACGCCCGGAACCCCCGCACGAATTCCAGCATGATCCGGATCAGCCGAAAGAATTCGCTGCTTCGCGTTCGCGGCCCTTCCAGCAACCGCCGTTCATCCAGCCGCGATCGTCTTCTTCGTCGCACCCGAGGGCTGCATCATCTCCGTCTCGGAACTCATCACCTGCACGCCGGCATTCTTCTTCCCTTCCGGAGTGTCGAGCGATTCCACGGACGAATAATCCCCATTCTGGGCAGGGGGCTTAGGCCTGTCCCGGATCGGATTTCCGGACGGTTGTGGGTCGGAGGGTGTCTCTGCCATAGCGCTGCATTCCAAAACTTGTGAGGCTTGTCAAAATTTCTGTCACGCCGGCTGGATCAGCCGCT
This sequence comes from Planctomycetales bacterium, assembly GCA_046349635.1. Lineage (GTDB taxonomy): Bacteria > Planctomycetota > Planctomycetia > Planctomycetales > Planctomycetaceae > JAXMBX01. The sequence goes on along the minus strand of JAXMBX010000086.1, from coordinate 2,426 downwards.
TCATTTCCCGCACCGCCTGCTCGAACCCGACGAAAATCGAACGCGCTACGATGCTGTGCCCGATATTCAATTCCTCCACGCCGGGAATCTCCGCGATCCGCATCACATTGCGATACGTCAACCCGTGACCCATATGCAGGATCAGATCCAGATTCCGGGCAAACGTTCCCGCCTCCACCAGCGCCATGTATTCCCGATCCTGCTCGCTCCCCAGCTTCGCATCGGCATATTTTCCCGTATGCAATTCCACCGCCGCCACCCCCAGCGCCCGGGACGCCTCGATCTGCCGCGCATCCGGATCGATGAACAGGCTCACCTCGATCCCCGCATCGTGAAACTGCTGGATCACCTCTTTCAGCCGCGCCGTATTCCCCAGCACGTCCAGCCCCCCCTCCGTCGTCACCTCCTGGCGTTTCTCCGGCACCAGCGTCACTTGGGACGGCAGCACCTCCAGGGCAATCTTCGTAATCTCTTCCGAGACCGCCATCTCGAGATTCAGTTTCACCTGCACCGTCTCCTTCAGCACCCGCAGATCCCGGTCCTGGATGTGTCGCCGGTCCTCCCGCAAATGCAGCGTGATCCCGTCCGCCCCCCCCAGTTCCGCCAGCGCCGCCGCCCACACGGGATCCGGTTCAATCGTCCGCCGGGCCTGCCGAACTGTCGCCACGTGGTCGATATTCACACCCAGTTTTGCCATCGCTGAAACCGCTCCCTCACCTGTCCTTTACGGAAATGAAAGCCCCAATTTGGCCGTTCCATTCTACTTGTCCCCGCCAAAATTGAATATGATTGACTCGGAGACCTTTCTGTCTCCCTCAAATTCATTTCTGTCGCTGATTTCACGAACGGAGCTGTCACCATGGCCACCGCAGTCGCTGAACCGAAATCCTATGCCCTCCCCAAAGTCCGCCAGACCAAACTCCTGATCGACGGCAAATGGGTCGACAGTGTGAGTGGCAAGACGTTCGCCACTTATAACCCCGCCACCGAAGAAAAAATCGCCGATGTCGCCGAAGGGGACGCAGCCGATATCGACAAGGCCGCCAAAGCCGCCCGCAAGGCCTTCGAGTCCGGCCCCTGGTCCAAAATGGATGCCCGCGACCGTGGCATCCTCCTCAACCGCCTCGCTGACCTCGCCGAAAAACACCTCGATGAACTCGCCGCCCTCGAAACTCTCGACAACGGCAAACCCATCCGCGACAGCCGTGCCGCCGACCTCCCACTCGCCATCGATTGCCTCCGCTATTACGCAGGCTGGGCTGACAAGATCCACGGCCAGACCATCCCCATTCGTGGCAACTACTTCTGCTACACTCGCCGCGAACCGATGGGGGTCGCCGGACAGATCATCCCCTGGAACTTCCCCCTCCTGATGGTCGCCTGGAAGTGGGCCCCTGCCCTCGCCGCAGGTTGCACCATCGTCATGAAGCCCGCCGAACAGACTCCTCTCTCCTGCCTCCGCTTCGGCGAACTCGCCATGGAAGCCGGCATCCCTCCCGGAGTCATCAACATCGTCCCCGGCTACGGCCCCACCGCCGGCGCCGCCCTCGTCAAGCATCCGCAGGTCGATAAAATCGCCTTCACCGGCGAACATCGCACCGCCCAGATCATCATGGCGGACGCCGCTACCACTCTGAAGCGCCTCACGTTCGAACTCGGCGGCAAGAGCCCCAACGTCGTCTTCGCAGACTCGAACCTCGACGACGCCGTCGCCGGGACCGAATTCGGCTTGTTCTTCAACCAGGGACAATGCTGCTGTGCCGGCAGCCGCGTCTTCGTCGAAGAAAAAGTCCACAAGGAATTCGTGCAGAAACTCGTCTCCCGCGCCAAGGAACGCAAGCTCGGCAACCCCTTCGACATGGAAACCAGCCAGGGTCCCCAGGTCGATCAGGATCAATTCGACAAGATCCTGAGCTACATCGAAAAGGGGAAAGCTGCCGGCGCCGATTGCGTCACCGGTGGCGCCCGCCACGGCGACAAGGGTTTCTACGTCCAACCCACCATTTTCGATAACGTCCGCGACGACATGCCCATCGCCACCGATGAAATCTTCGGCCCGGTCTTGAGCGTGTTGCCCTTCAAGAGCGTCGATGAAGTCATCCAGCGGGCGAATCAAACCTTCTATGGTCTCGCCGCCGCGATCTGGACCAGCGACGTCAAGAAGGCCCACAAGTTCGCCGCCAGCGTCCGCGCGGGAACCGTCTGGGTGAACTGCTACGACGTCTTCGACGCCGCAGCGCCGTTCGGTGGTTTCAAGATGAGCGGCATCGGCCGTGAACTCGGCGAAGCCGCCCTCGCCAACTACACCGAACTCAAAACCGTCACCATGAACCTCAGCTGACTTTCTCTAGCTGGCACTGGCTCTGCCAGTGTTTTGAATATTGGGTGGCGGGGGCGCACCGCGCCAGCGGAAGCCCCCGAAATCA
>JAXMBX010000085.1:0-12625 GCA_046349635.1 Planctomycetales bacterium | reverse complement strand
GGCGGAGCAGCCGGCGGTTCGCAACCCACGAAAGAAACGCACAGCGCAGCGGCTGCAAACCCGGAAATCATGGAACGAAGGGAGGTTGTGTGCATGGTTCTCGAATGGTTCCTGTGAAAAAAGCGTGAAGGCTCCCTCGGGACAACTGCAGAGGGATCGACCCGATACAAATCGGAACTCACGCGCCGGAGTTCGCACGAATCGGGGGCAGGTTAACTCAATGTATTAAAAACGGTGCACAGGCCTTTTGCAACCGACTTGTCGCGACGCGAACCCCTTCAGCGGGGCAACCTGGGGGATCGGGGAATTGACGCAGATCAGAATTAGGAAAACTAACCTGTTGATCTCATTTATTTTGGACACCTGGGGGCAGATTTCGTGGCGGGGGTTGCCACCCCTGTTCCCGCGCCCCATTCTCAGGCTTCAACTGGATCTGGCGGTAGAGAGACTCAATCAGCCCCGCCGCCACATCCCCCAGATGCGTCTCCAGAATCACTTCCAGTTGTTCCACCGTCTGCCGTTTCCTCCGGATCTTCAGCACCTGTGCCCGCACACCATCGGGATTTAAAGCCCCTCCCATCCCCATCGTGCTGTACAGCTCACGCCACTCCCGCGCCGTCCAGTTCTCGAACAATTCCGGTTCTTGCTGCGTGAGGTTTCGGACTTCCGGATTCGTCTGCCGATCGAATTCGTCCTTGAAATCCCGCTCTCCGGCGATGTTCTCCAGGTCCGCATCCGGGTCGTAAAACTCCTCATCCGACATCAGCGCCGGAGCCTGATCCGGGGGCAGATTCGCCAGGTCGGTGAGCAACGGCAATAACTCATCGCCCAGCGCCTTGGAAAGTTTTCGCAACGTCCCCATCCGGGGCCGCGACGTATCCCCCCGCTCCAGGTAATACAGCGTCGTGCGCGACACCCCTGCCTGCCGCGCCAACTCCTCAATCGTCCACCCGCGCCGCAGACGCAACTCGTGCAGCAGAAGAATCAGCCGGTTCCAGGCCAGTTGCAGCGGTGTCGGATTGTCATGCATTCACAGACCTCCCGGAGCACCACGAACGTCTGTGATGCGCCTCTCAACTTCAGAATATCTCTTGGGGCATCCCTCAAGAATCGAAACTGAACATTTTTTGAACAAAGTCGAACATTTAAGATTGAAATACTGAACATCTGTATAGTATAATCAATTCTCTGCCATCTCATCAATCTCACCAGGAAATCACGCCGGAAAAAGGAGGAGAGCATGGTGCGCGAAGTAAAAGTGAACTGGGACGGAGGGCATCGTTGGGATCTGCCCGGAGCGCGGAGAGGCTTCACGGAGACCGATGACATCCCCGTCCACGATCAGCCCGGACTCAATCAAAAAGAGCGTTCGCGTCGGCCTGGGAAGAAGCAAGCGGGCCCGAAATTCGAATGCTGGGAAACGAAACCCCGTCGCTCCTCTTCAAAAAAATCTGCCACTGAGAAAACCACCTCCCGAAAGGACGAACCAACTCGCCGAAAAACCCCGAAAAAACCGTGATTTTTGTGGCTTGCAACATGTTTGAGAACGACTCCGTTTTTGAATTCAGAAAGGGTTGCATGAGAAGCAGCGAGTTGAAAAAACAGATCTCGATCTTCGTTCCCCTGCAGGAATGGCGGGCCATCCGCGAAGAGGCCGCACGGCAGAAAATTCCCATCACCGAACTCTGTCGTCGCTGGATTTCACCCGAGAGCGAAAAGCTCCGGCGTCCGCTCATCTGGCCGTCGCGAGACGAATTTCCCTCCGCGGACCGACACGCCGTGGTGGCGAATTGAGCTTTTTTTCTGCGAATTTGTCGCGAAATCAGCCTCGTCTGCCGAAATGAAATTTGATTAGTCAAAAAAAACTGCTTGACCGAACAAATTGTGAAAACTAGGATGCTGAGAGATTGGATTTTCTGTTTTCAAACGTGAAGTCGCCTCTCTCTGAGGCGCCGCGGAGATTCGAAAAATGCGGAACAGATGTCGGGGAAATCAACAGCCTCAGGTTTTCGGAGCAACGGGCACAGGCCGGAGGCAGGGTTTCACGCTGATTGAACTGCTGGTGGTGATTGCCATCATTGGCGTTCTGATTTCGCTCCTGCTCCCCGCCGTGCAGCAGGCCCGCGAAGCTGCCCGCCGCACGCAGTGCCGCAACAATCTGCACCAGATGGGACTGGCACTCCACAATTACCTCGACGCCCACAAGACATTCCCCCCCGCCTATGTCGGTGATCCGTTTGCCACCGGGACCATCAACGGCGTCACCTACCCGGATGACAACGGCAATGGCCCCTCCGGTTTTGCCTGGGGAGCTCTCCTGCTCCCTTATCTGGATCAACCCGCTCTCTACAACAAGTTGAACTTCAGCATTGCCTGCTGGGATGTCAGCCAGGCGATCGCCGTCAAAACTCCGTTGAACGTGTTCCTCTGCGCCTCCGCATCCAGCGGAAGAGATGGATTCGCCGTCTCGCGCTACAACGCCTCTCCTGCGTATGCGCCTGCCAATCCCACGGTCTATTCCCCGGAAATCTTTTTCGCCCACTCGCATTATGTGGCCAATGCCGGCGTCCATCAGCCCTGGGGGCGCGTGACCAATTTCAATAACTTCTATGACGGGGAACCGATCCCGGCCAACGGCAACGAGCTCGCGGCCATTGACGGCGTCTTTTTCCGCAACTCGCACGTTCGCGAACGGGATATCACCGATGGGCTGACCAATACCGTCTTCCTCGGCGAACACAGCTCCGTTCTCAGCGATAAGACCTGGGTCGGGGTCGTCCCGTTTGGTGCCACCTGTCCCAAGGCCCCCTTCCCTTCCGACTGCAACAGTGGGGGTTGCATGGTGGGAGCCCATAGTGGACCGGATACCCATGACCATCCGCAGGTCATCATCCACGCTCCGAACAATCCCTTCGGGCACACCGACGAGATGTATTCGGAACATCAGGGTGGCTGTCACGTCCTGTTCGGCGATGGCTCCGTCCGGTTCGTCTCCGAGTTCCTCGACGGCTTTTTGTGGGTGGCTCTCTCCACCCGGAACCAGGGAGAGAAAGTTTCGGGGATGCCCGAGTGATCCAGTTAAAGAGAACAAGTCAGTTGACCGGATTGAAAACGTTAAATCGCCGTCTCTTTGTGGTACTCTCGGCAGTGGCTTTGCTCTGGACCGGGTGCGGTCCGCCACAGGTCCTGAACAGCGACGAGTCGCTCAAGTCGCTCGATGCTCTCTGGACGGCGGTGACCTCGCAGAAGCGGGACTTGCTCACGACCGCCGCGAAAGATCTCAAGAAAATTCACGACGACAAGAAGATGTCGGACGCCGGCTGGAGCCGCATCGACGCCATTATCAAACAGGCGGAGTCCGGCGACTGGCAGGGAGCCGCGAAAAAACTCCAGACCTTTATCAAAGGCCAGCGCAAACAAAATCACTAAGGGTTGTCTGCCCTGGGTTACCCCAACTGGAACGCCTGCACGAGTGCCAGTTCCGCCTTCGGGCCATCCGCTTTCGAAATGACCGTACTGATCCGGATTTCGCTCGTGCTGATCATCTGAACGTTCACCCCGGCGGCCGCGAGGGCATCGAACATCTTCTCTCCCACGCCGGTGTGCGTCCGCAGTCCGATCCCCAGCACCGACAGCTTGGCGATCTGTTCATCGGAGGTGATTCGCAGGTCGGGCCATTCCTTGAGCAGGCCATCGAGCGCCGCGAGACACTTCTTCAGGTCAGCCTGCGGAACCGTGAAGGACAGGCTCGCCTGTCCCTGGTGTCCGGCGTTCTGCACGATCAGGTCCACCATCACCCCATGCGCCGCGACGGTCGTGAAAATCCGTGCGGAAGTCCCCGGTACATCCGGAAGATTCCGGATCGTCACGCGGGCCTGCGAGTGGTCCAGGTCCACTTCGGACACGACGATGTCCTCCATGTGGCTCAGCCGCCGCACGACGTCGCTCTCCCACTCTTCGCGGTTCACCGCAGCTTTGGTCGCGGCAGTCGTTTCCGGCAACGCTCCCGCCTGCGGAGGCGTACTCGTCCCTTTTTCCAGGCTGAAACCCTGATGCACGGCCACCACCGCATCCGCGGCACGGTCGCGGTCCACAAGCACCGAAATCTTGATATCGCTCGTCGTGATCAGGCCGATGTTAATTCCCGCATCCGCCAGCGCGGAAAACATCTTGGAAGCCACGCCGGAATGGGACCGCATCCCGCTTCCCACCACGGAGACCTTAGAGACGTTTGTCCCGTGCGAAATCTTGCCCCCCTTCAGTTCTTCAATCGCTTCCGACGCAGCGGTCAGGGTGTCCGCCAGGTCATCCTGCGGGACGGTGAAGGAGACTTCCGCCAGTCCCCGTTCCCCCAGGTCTTGCACGATCATGTCGATCGGAATCTTCCGCTGCGCCATCTTGGAGAAGATCAACTTCATGACGCCCGGCCGATCCGGAATCGCCCCCAGCGAGACCCGCACTTCGTTCTTCACGAGCGCCACCCCAGTGACCAGCGCGGCATGGTCTTCCGATTCCGGGGCGATGAGCGTCCCCGGCCCGTCCGTGTGCGCCGGCTTCACGTACAGGGGCACCCGGTATTTCTTGGCGAACTCGATCGAGCGGGAATGCATCACTCCCGCACCCAGGCTCGCCAGTTCCAGCATTTCATCGTAGGAGATCCGCCCGATCTTCCGCGCCTGTGCAACAATCCGCGGATCGGTCGAGAAAACCCCTTCCACGTCGGTAAAAATTTCGCAATAGTCGGCCCGCAACACCGCCGCCAAGGCGACCGCCGTCGTGTCGCTACCCCCGCGTCCCAGCGTGGTGATGTTGAACTCCTCGTCGATCCCCTGGAAACCGGCCGCGATGACGATCTTCCCCTGCTCCAGCGATTTCCGCATCCGGTCAGTCGAGATCGTGCGAATCCGCGCCTTGCCGTGAGACGAATCGGTGACAATCCCGATCTGCGCTCCCGTCAGGCTGATCGCCTGGTCCCCCAGTTCCTGGACCGCCATCGCCAGCAGCGCAACCGATTCCTGCTCCCCGGTCGACAGGAGCATGTCCATTTCGCGGGCGGGAGGATGGCTCGTAATCTCTTTCGCCAGGTCGATCAGTTCATCCGTCTTGTCACCCCGGGCGCTGACCACAACGACGACCTGGTTCCCCCCCTGTTTGGCTTTGATGGCTCGTCGCGCGGCGGACTTGATCTTGTCCGCATTGGCCACACTCGAACCGCCGAATTTCTGCACAATCAAAGCCACGATTAACGTCCTTCCAGGAAAGTTCAGGTTTGGGGAAGGGGTCAATTTTTTCACGGACTCGGACGATTCGCAAGCCAGACGCCTGCACAGTCCCAAAATCCCGCGGATCCGACGGAATTATCCCCCAATCGTGCAGCCCAGGTTGCCGGTAATCCAGCTAGCTGGGTGGCGCAGCCACAGGAACAATCATCCTCTGCGTCCAATCCTGTTCGGGGAACTGGGCTCACCCTGCCGTGGATCCCACTCGAAGAGACAAACTATTGGTCGTAAAAAAAGAGAAACCCGGTCCCATTACCTGAACCGGGCTCCCCTTTCGAAACGTGTTTCGTGTGTATGGAGGGTTACGAAGCCTTTCGCATCGGGATGGTGGCGGGAACATCTCCACGGCAGCCATCCAGGAAGTTTTCGAACACCTGCATATCCAGCCGCGAGGCCGATTCGCTTTCCGGGTGCCACTGCACACCCAGGCAGAACCAGTCATCATCAACCGATTCAAAGGCTTCGATCACTCCATCCGGAGACTTCGCGGAGACCTTGAACAGGCTCGCCACCTGGTCGACCCCCTGGTGATGGCTGCTGTTCACCCGGATTTCGCCGGGGCCATAGATTGCGTCCACCCGGGTGCCGGGGACGATTTCGATAATATGACGAAGCGTGTTTTCGATCGTATCGCGGTGGTGCAATGCCTTGGGGATATCTTCCGTCACCTGTTGGAACAGGGTCCCGCCGCAGATCACGTTCAGCAGTTGCATTCCGGAGCCGATCGCCAGAATCGGCATCCGGCGTTCGACGGCCATGCGGCACAGGCGGCGGTCGAAGTCCTCGCGGCGGCTGGGCATGGTACGGGTGGTGGGGTGGCGGTCCATCCCCAGGCGAACCGGGTCCAGATCCAGAGCACAGCCCCCCAGGATCAGGCCGTCGATCATGTCGAGCGCCTGCTTGAGGTCGTCATCGGAAGCATACGGGGGAATCATGATCGGCAGGCCACCCGAAGCGGTGACCGAATCGTAGTACCCCGTGTTCAGCCAACTGAGAGCGACTTGTTCCTTGCGTGATGGACGAAAGTCGCCGTTGATTCCAATGACCAGCTTCTTGCTCATGGGTTCCCTCCCTTTTTGTAACCGTTAACGCGATCCTGGCGCTAACATGATCGATTCCCCGGACGTCGAACCTGTGGAAACGATGTTAAGATTACGGCGAACTGGATTGGAAAGTCAGAAGAGAGAGCGGCAGGGGTGAACACACCCGCCAGAGACGCTGAACGTCGAGTTTCCTCCCTGAAACCTGTGGGCCTGAAGCCCGTCTTCCCCGATCCATCGGGTCGTAATCAACATCGTAAAGCACGAGGCTGACAACTGGGAGGGATGTTAGCCGCGGCGGATCGAGTTGTCTACAAAATCGCTGATTTTGTGTGCAAAAACCTCCTTGCTTCAATGCGGCACACTAAATATGGTGTCGTGGAACCCCTAAATACGCCAATTCCTCCGATTTGCTGACGGGAGAGGGGAGCAAACGCGCGGGAGGCCGCTGGAACCCGGTCGGAGTTGCCGTGGTTTACTCCTCCCTCACTCCGGAAACCGCGATGGCAGAGACATTGGCTCATTATCGCTACTACGGAATTCCTGTTGAGGATGCGATGCCTCGCACATTCGTGGCGATTAAAACAAAACTGGCCGCCATCGTCGACTTTCGGACGGGTGAATTGCGTCGACGGATGCAAATCTCCCTCGACAGGATGCTTTCCTTGGATTGGCGAAGCGAAGTCCATGCCGGCCGGGAACCGATCACGCAGATGCTGGGACACGCCGCGTCGGACGTGGGGCTGGAGGGAATGATCGTCCCTTCCTCCGCTCATCTTGAGGGCCACAATCTGATCGTTTTTCCGCAGAATTTGCGTCGAGGCAGTGAAATTCACATCCTCAATCCCAACGGACTGACGACCTGAAAAAATGCAAATTTGCATGCAACTTTTCTTGACTCAGCCCCATGATAATCCGACAATAAGGGAAGAGGGAACTATCGCCCGGTCGAAATTGAAGACCAGAAAGTGGCAGGCGTCATGACATCAACAATTCATCGCAAAGCCGTCAGGCCTAAACGGAAAAAGAATTCCAAGACAACGCTTTCAAAGAAAGCGGCGAGGAACTCTTCCTCCGCACAGAAGCCCGTCGCGATTAAAACTCTCCGCGAACAATTGAACCTCAATCAGGCCGTCTTCGCGCGTCTGCTCCCGGTCTCTGTTCGTTCCTTGGCGACTCTGGAAAGTGGCCGTCCACCCACGGAGGTGATTGCCCGCCGCCTGACGGAACTACGCCGCTTGACGAATTCCCTCACGGAGGTGATCAAAACGGAATCACTGGGAGCCTGGCTGAATACTCCCAATCAGGCCTTCGCTGGACTGAAGCCCCTCGAAGTGATCGATCGGGGAGAAAGTGACCGGATCTGGTCGATGATCTATTTTCTGAGATCCGGCGTCCCCTCTTAGGTTGTCCTTCTGAAGGGGCGCCGACCTGCTCCGTGTGATTGTCCGCCAGCAATCAGAACTGGATCCCCGCCCGGACCATGTAGCCGTTGTCGATCCGGAAATCGGGAGTATTCCCTGCGAAAATCGCGTCGCGGTCGATCACCCAGCCACCTTCCACGAAGCTGGTAAACCCGCAGGTATCGCCCCGCAGACCGACCATCAGGCGGTAGTCGCTGATCTGGATCTGGTCCTTGCTGCTGGTCTTGTACAGGCCGACCTGGTACGCCTCGACGTGGTACTCACCCGAGGCATACAGCCACGTATCCAGACCGACCCAGTTACCGAGGAACACGCTCGCCCGGGCCTTGGGATAGGTCAGGCGGAATTCCCACCGATCGCCGGGGTTCCACACCACACCACCCGTCGGGATCCACAGGTCCTGCACACGATCCCAGTACAGCACGCCGCCGACCAGCATCCATTCGGGGGACATGCGGTAGTACATGACCAGGCGTCCGTCGAACATCCACGCTTGTGAATTCAGCGTGTTGGCGAAGTCACTCCCGACGTGCGGAGTGAATCCCCCCTGCACGGTGAAACCATTCATCGTGGGGCTGCTCAACTGAAAGTCAGTTCCAACGTTGTAGACGGTCCCCGGCAGTCCGACGAGCGAAGGCCCTTCCCACTGACGGACGTCGAGCTCCGGACTGAACGACCAGATCCACCCGTTCGGGCCGGCGGTGTTGTACTGCAGGCGGACGTCTTCTTCCGTCACGGTGAACGTGCCTGCTCCGGGAGGAGCGTTCTTGAGATCCGAAGGCCAGATGTATCCCCCCGCGAAGCTCGAGGACCATCCCATGCGATACGGCTGCGGACCGTTCACCCCATAGGAGAAACTGCTGGAGTCATACGGATCGGTCATCCCCGGAGGAACACCCCCCCCGTTCAGGAACGGGTCGGTCGGCCCCTGCTGGAAGACCTGATTGGGAGCGGCCTGGGGAGCGAAACCCCCGCCATCAATGGGGGGTGTCACCGGATTGGCGTCATAGGTCGGATTCTGACCCCGCATCACCGGACCCCATGGGGACTCCGGATCCTGCAAGGCGGCCATGAAGGCCGGGGTGGCCCGTTCAATTCGAACCGGATTCGGAGCTGACGTCTGCTGGGTCAGCAGGGCCGTCACCATCAGGATGGTAGTGTTCACGATGAAACCTGTCCTGGAGAGATGAGATCGAGAGGGGAGGCCGTTTGCGGGAACGGCACTGCACATCGGCGGGAATTTTCAATACATCCCGGAAACCGTCAATCGAAACCTTGAGGCAATAACTGCCGGTTTTCCATTTTTGTAAAACTTACGTGAACATGACGGCAAGCTGACTTTTCGCCGAAGTCTTTCGCAAAATGCGGTTGGTGATCTCGTTGGACCTCCAATTTTCCGGAAATCCCCTTTCGTCCCGCGAGTCTGTGAACTGGTCACAGTCCAATAAAAAACTCCGCTGCCAGGCAAACCCGGCAGCGGAGTCGTGAATTCAAAATCAGGCGGCGAGCTTACTTGGACGCAGTCTTGGGGGCACAGTATTCCAGCGCCATCAGGGCATACGCGGTCGCGAGGTTCGGGTCCCCCTCCAGCCACCGCGGGGTCGGATTCACCCAGCTTCCATTCGCTTTCTGCACGCTCAACAACTGCGTCCGCAGTTCCGCGCGCCAGTCGTGGGATTTGCCATCCGCATCCGTGATCTGATCCTGGCCGAGAGCATTGAGCGCCTTCGCGAACGTGTTGTAGTAGTAATACAGGCCGTTCCCCTCCATCCCGGGGTTCTCGGTGATACTGTAGTGCTTCTGGATCCAGGTCACAGCCGCCTTCACGCGGGGATCGTCGGCGTTCACGCCGGCGTAGATCATGCTCTTCAGTCCGGCGTAGGTCATGCTGGCATATGACCGCAGACCGCCGTTCGGGTCATTCCCCGCCATCGAGGAGCCTCCCGCCGCGGGGGTGTAATAAAACCCGCCGTCGTTCACCTTGGCGGCGAACTCCGTCGTGTTGAATTGCGTTTCCAGGTTCTGGCAACGGGAGACAAACACCAGCGCCTTCTGCAACGCGGGGTCATCCGCACTGGCCCCGGCCGCTTTCAACGCGTCGATCAGGAAGTGCGTATTCGACAGGTCCGGACGGGACTTGGAGCCGTATCCGGCCCCCCCGTAGAACGGATCGTTCTTGTCCTTCCCTTCCCCTTCATCCCACTGCTGTTCGCGAACGTACTTTTCCGCGTCCTTCAGAATCTTCTGATACCGCTCTTCCTGATGTGCCGCCTGGAATGCCATCAGCGCGATGCACGTCTCGTAGTTCCGGTGGTTCCCCTTGGCGTAGTAGATCCCGCCATCGGTCTGCACCAGTTTTTCCAGGAAATTCAGGGCTCTCACCACCATCGGATCGGAGGCCGGCACGCCGCTCTTAAGCAGCGAAGTCACCACCAGACCTGTCAAACCGGGGTTATTGGCAGCCGTCCAGCAACCGTCATCCTGCTGCGTGGTCCGCAGGAATTCGACCGCCTTGTGCGCCTTCCTTCGAGATCTTGGCGGATCCGCCGCATTTACGAGAGACGCGCTGAAGCACAGCACGACCGCGGCTGCCGCACGGCACCAGGATCTAGGAGAAAACATTTGAGACATGAAGCACTCCCTCTCAACACGGATTCACTTTTCCAAAAGGTCTGTCTCGGATCCTGCACCGTGCAGCCTGAGAACGAATTTGAAGTCGCGTAAATTCTTGAATCGCCGGACAAAAATGCGGTTGGTGATCACACCAGATCTCGGACCTTTTCAAATCGATGAGTGGCACTGGCTCTGCCCGTGCTCCAATCGAGTTAGTCGAAATACGAGTCAAAGACCCGCACCTTCTTCCACATCGACTTGCATTCGTTGATGAACTCCACGTGCCGGGGATGGTCCGCGTACTTGTCATGCGCAGCCTTGCCGTTGAACACGATGTGCAACCCCACGTCCCAGTCCTTCTGGTTCACTTCGCGGCTCAGGTCTCCAGCAACCGTTCCCACGCCGAAGTACAGTTCTCCCTCATGCTTGGTGAGGTATTTCTTGCACGCTTTGACCAGCTTCTCACGGTTTTCCGGAGTGCTGTCGTTCAATTCAAAATACACGATGTGAGCGAGGGGCTTCGAAGCGGAGGTCTCAGCGGCCATGGAAATTCCTTGCGGCGGGGTGTTGGTCATCAGAAGGGTCAGGACGGCAATCGCACACGCGGGAAGAGCAACAGACAAAGCCTTGCGCATGATGGGTCTCTCTAGGGGAGAAGGATCAGGGAAGCAGGAGCATTCAGCGGGAAATCAGTCGCACCGATCCACCCAGCCCGAGGGGCGGCGCGACACCCGCTACTACTAAAAAATACTATACCGACCGCGCCTTCCGGATGCATGTCGGTCGCGGGAGGGGCATCCTTGTTTTGGGGCTTTGGGAAAACTTTTCTGATTAAAGATTCTCTGCCGATTGTGCCGATCCTATCGAATGTAGCGAAATTGGCGGCGGGTCATCCTGCGGGATGAACGGGTCGCCGGTGGCTCTCAACAGGCCATAATTTATTGTCGAACAAGGAGTTAGTTGCGATGTTTCGCATTCTCGTCAGTTTAAGTCTGGTGATGACTCTGGTGGTCAGTCTGCCATCAAAACAGGCTGTGGCCCAATCCGAATGCGGCCATTGCGGGAAGTGCGCGACCTGTATTAAGTGGAAACCCTGCACCAAGTGCAAAAAGCCCAAGTGCAAATGCTGCTGCCCCCCGGCCCAGCCCGTGCAGATGACCATGAAGCCGGTTTATGAAACCTGTTACCGCAAGGAACAGCAGGTGACCTGCCGCCAGTTCGTCGAAACGCATATGCGTGACGAAACCTATCTCGAAACCATTCCCGTCACCAAGTATGACTGCGTGACCGTGGATGAAGGTTGCTACCAGCAGATCTGGGTCCCCAAGCTAGTCACCAAGCAGGTGCCCCGCACTGAATATGTGAATCGCACCGCCTGTCGCCAGGTTCCGTATCAGGTGACGAAGAACGTCCCGGAAATGACCACGAAGATGGTTCCCTATCAGCGGGTCCGCTACGTGCAGGTTCCTTCGACGTGCGTCCCGGGATTGATTGTGGGAACGAGTTCCTATCCTCCCACGATGTATGCCCCCTCGGATCCCTCCTGTGCTTCGCCGGCTGGTCCCACCTGTGCCTCTCCGTCAACGATCAGTCCTCCCCCGATGCCTCCGGAAGATCCGTCCGTTGCCCCGCCTCCCCCTCCTGCGACTCCCATGCCCGGTGGTGCGTCCCGTCCGGTCACGCCGACTCCGATGCCCACACCGGCCGCTCCCCCTCCTCCGGCGATTCCCATGGATCTTCCCAAGGAACCGATGAAATCCGGACTGCAACTGAATGCTCCCACGCCGGTTCCCGGTGGAAAGTCCGCGAACTATCGTCCCTATGGATCACCCGCGGAATTGGGGGGTGGAATCTCTCCGCAGTATGACCCGCAGAGCTCCGGCCTTCGCTCGTATCCCTCCGCGGCTCCGGTCTGGCAATCCACCAGCAACCGCACTCCGCAATACCGCTAAGCGGTCATCACTCTGACATCAAAAGAGACGCCTACGCTGCCCGGCAACGTAGGCGTCTCTTCTTTTTTCTTTGGATGGCCCATACGCCCGTACTCCGGCGTGTGGGTAGCGCTAGCCACAAGAGGCGAATTCAAATCGATCTGGGTGGCCGGGGTCGAGCGGAGTGAGCCCCCGGAACATCGACGATTCTTTTAACTACTCGCGCGACGCCACCGGATCGAGAATCTTCGGCGCGGGTCCGATCACCAGAATCTGCTCTTCCTTCAGGAACCGCCGCCGCTGTCCGATCACCTGGCAATCCACCGGAATGACCGGTT
>JAXMBX010000084.1:0-13001 GCA_046349635.1 Planctomycetales bacterium | reverse complement strand
GCAAGACGGTCACCTTCACCCTCTCCGGCAAAGCCCTCGCCAAGGTCGATCAGGTCTATCTCCACCCGGGCTATCAGCACAAACTCCTCCCCCCGGATGAAAAACAACCCGATCAGATCCGCCTCGAAGTCGTCATTCCAAAAGATGCCCCCGTCAGCCAGGGGGCCGTTCGCCTCCACGCTCCACTCGGCAGCACTGATCAACAATCCTTCCTGATCATCCCCTTCGATGAACAGGGAGAACAGGAGCCGAACGACAGCCCCGCGCAGGCGAAAGCCGCGCCTCTTCCGAAAACCCTGACCGGCAACATCGGCACTCCGGGTGACAAGGATCTCTGGCAGTTCGAAGCCCAAGCCAATGAGGAAGTCGTCTTCGAACTCGAAGGCACCCAACTCGGCTCGCAACTCGACGCACGCCTCGCAATTCTGAATGCGGACGGACAACTCCTCGCCGAAGGATCACGCTCCGTCCTCCGTCGAAACGTCTTCGTCGGCTTCCGCGCAAAAACCGCCGGCAAATATCTCCTCCAGGTGGAAGACCGCAACTTCACCGGCGGAGGCGGACACTTCTATCACATCTACGCGGGACGTTTCCCCTACGTCACCAGCCTCTTCCCGACCGCCTTCCGCACCAGCGACAAGGACCGCAAACTCGCAATCACCGGTTTCAATCTCGGCGGCATGACGGAATTCCTCCCCAAGCACCGCGGCGTCGGACGGCACGGTGAATATCTCGAAACCTCACAGGGAGCCACCCTCCGCCCCGTCGAGTATGACGTCACCGACTGGCCCGAACTGGTTGAACAACCCGGCAACGATTCCCCCGCCACCGCACAATCACTGCCCGTTCCCAGTGCCGTCAGCGGGCACATTGACGGCGCCAACGCCGTCGATGAAGACTACTACGTCATCGAAGCCAAACAGGGGGACCGCCTGATTGTCGAAGTCCAGGCCCGACGCCAACTCTTCTCGCCGCTCGATTCCGAGCTGACGATTCTCACCCCCGAGGGCCAACGCATCCCCCGTTACACCGTTCGCCCCGTCGCGGAAACCTCCACCGTCCTCCGTGATCACGACTCCCGCACCGGCGGAATCCGCATCCAGAACTACAATGAAATGACGGTCAACGACTACGTGCAAATCGGCACGGAAATCCTCCGCGTCCGTCTCCTCCCCCGTGGCCCGGATGATGACATGCGTTTCTTCACCTCCGGCGGAGTCCGCGAAGGCTTCTTCGGCACCACGCCGCAAGCCCACGCGATGAACTCCCCCGTCTACAAGGTGGAAATCTCCCCCCCGGAAAAAGCTTCCCCCCAACGGCATGCCGGTCACGCAGTTGTACTACGAAAACGATGACGGCGGACCCCTCCTCCAGGGAGACTCTTCGATTCCGTTCGACGTCCCCGCCACCGGCAAATACATCCTTCGCGTCCGGGACGTCCGGCATCTGCAGGGACCGCAGCATGTCTATCGTCTCCTTGTCCGTCCCCGCCAGGAAAACTTCCGCCTCTCGATGTCCCCCCCCAACCCGAACATCCCCGCGGGCAGTGCGCTGCCGGTCACTGTCTCCATTGATCGCATCGATGGCTTCGAAGAGGCCGTCGACGTGAATCTCACCGGCCTGCCGGAAGGAGTCGTCGCCACTCCTGCACGCATCGAACGGGAAACGGAATCCGCCACCCTCACCTTGACGGCCGCTGCATCGATGAAAGACATCCCCCTTGCGAAATCAACGACCCTCGAAGTCTGGGGAACCAGCCGCGTCGGTCCCCGCGATCTGAAGGTGAAAGCCGGCGGTCCCTTCGGCGTTCACCAGGTCTCCGTCACCACCCCTGCGGACATCACTCTCGATGTCACTCCGCGACAGGTCGAAATCCGCCCCGGCCAGGAACTCTCCTTCACCGGCACCATCCAGCGCCGCTTCGGCTTCAAGGGACGTGTTCCCCTGGAGGTCATAAACCTCCCCGAAGGCCTGACCGTGCAGAACGTCGGCCTCAACGGCGTCCTCATCAACGAAGATGAGACCAGCCGCGCCTTTACCATCCTCTGCGAGTCCTGGGTGACCCCCGGCGAAAAGCGGATTTACGTCAAAGCCGAGGGGATCGCCTCCCAGGAAATCAAAGTCCTCGTCCGCACTCCGCAGACCGGTCAGCTCACCTCTGCCGGTGGTGCCAAATAGACATTTTCAGACCCGTTTCGAGATTGAGGATTGCCCCGAATCCCCCAGCTTCAACGCCTGCAACATGATGAAATCCCCCAAAAAATCCGTTTCTTAAACCGGACCCCGTCAATTGGTGGCAAGGGACAAGTTCACCGGACCGTTCTGACGCGACTTTTATGGGAAAGTCCTTGACGCACCCCGGGATGTGTACGATCTTAGAGAGAGTAGATAAGCGTGGGGATTTTCTGCGCTGAAATTGTTCCGGGCCAATGTTAAATTGGAACAAATACGCAGACCTGAGTCACTGTTCTTCGAGGGCAGAATCCTCCGATTTTTCCCTCCCCTAGCCCCCCTAAAAGTTTGTGCCCTCTGAAAGTTCAAGAAGGAGTGGATCTTATGACGCAGCGCTATTCTGTGTCACACTGCACCAGTCAACAGTCTCGCAACCCGGCCGGGCTGCTCCTTCAGACATGGAAAGTCTCACTCGTTTTTCTCCTCGCTCTCACTGCGCAGAACCTCGCACAGGCCGCCGATGATGTCGCCGCGAAAGTCCAGGCACATCTCGCCGCCGGAGAATACGGGCCCGCCTTGACCCTCGCTCAGTCTGTGACCGATCAAAAGTCGAAAGCCGAGCTGGTTCAACAGATTGTTGACGCCCAGATCGCCGCCGGTGACTTCAAAGCCGCCGAACTCACCAGCCGTCAGGAGACGACTCCCGCCGGTCGTGGTCGCATGCGGTCAGAAATCGCTCGCAAACGAGAATTTCAAGGAGGGGGATCCCAGGCCAACTACGGTCCTCTGATTGACTTGATCTCGGCACATGACCGGTGGCCCGGACATCGGACCCTGGAATGACGACGTTGGTGGAGATGGCGGTGATGATGGAGGAGGAGGCGACGGCAGCAGCGGGGGAACCGCCGGGGAAATGATCCCCTTCCAGAACGGTGTCGCCGTCGATCCCAATGGTCTCCTCCGTCAGGAATCAAAGCACGAACTCGCCGCTCACCTGACCATGCTCGGCATCCGCGCTCGCAACGCGGACCTGAATCAGGAGATGAGCCGCGCCAGCACGCTCCGCTTTGTCTCGCTCACCCGTCTTGAAAAAGAAATCGCCACGCGCCTCAAATCAGGCCAGCCGGTTCTCGAGACCATGCGACGTCTCGCCGGTCTCACCCAGATCCAATACGTCTTCGTCATCCCCGAGGAAAACGAACTCGTCATCGCCGGTCCGGCCGAAGGCTGGAAGATCAACCAGCACGGTCTCCCCGTGGGACAGGCCAGCGGACGCCCCGTCCTCCACCTCGATGACCTCGTCACCGTCCTCCGCACCTTCGGTCCCGGGGGCAAGGGTGTCTTCGGCTGCTCGATCGATCCTCGACCCGCCCACCTCAAGGCCACCAAGGAATACATCGATCAGTCCGCCGCTCGCGGCCCACTCGCCCCCAATGCCGTCCCCGGTTGGATGCGGCAGATCGAAGACCGCATGGGTCTGCAGGACATCGTCATCTACGGTGTCCCTGCCGACAGCCGCGTTGCCCGCGTCATCATCGACGCCGACTACCGCATGAAACTCATCGGCATCGGCAAACTCAACACCGGCGCCGGAATCCCCAGCGTCTTCGACCTCATGGCCTCACAGAAGGACAAGGACAAGCTCCCCCTGAATGCCCTTCGCTGGTGGCTCACCATGAACTACTCCTCCGTCCTCCACAGCGGCGACAAGAACGTCTACGAAATGAAAGGCTCCTCGGTCCTCGTGAAATCTGAAGACCAGATGGTCACCGCCACAGGGGATCGCATCCACACCGGCAAGGCGAGCCGCCGTCAACCAGAAATTCGCCGACAAGTTCACCGAACGCTACCAGGAACTCGCCAAGCGAGATCTCGTCTTCGCCGACCTGCAGAATGTCTTCGACCTCGGCATGATGGCCGCGCTCGTTCGCACGGAAGGACTCGCCCAGAAAATCGGCTGGAACATGGGAGTCTTCGCCCTCGGTGGCGCCTATCAGCCCGCCCACTGGCCCGCCCCCCAGGCGGTCAAGTCCGTCATCAGCCACCGCGTCTACGGCGACAGCGATATCGTCGTCCAAGTCGCCGGTGGTGTCCGCGCCGATCTCCTCGCTCTGCTGAAAAATCCCGAGATGGTGAAAACCTCTGAAGCAGTCAAGCCCCTCGACCAGGAAGGGAAAGCCCCCGCGAAACTCCCCGCCGGCCGCTGGTGGTGGGACGCCGCGAAGTAATCTTCACCTGTCGAAAATCGTCCCATATAACCCGCGAATGCTCCCTTGTGCCTCGGTGCAGGGGAGCATTTCCCATTTCCGGGGCACGACTGTAAACTGATCAGTCCAGTTTTCAAGTTGTGATTTTGGCCGGCGGAAACCGGCCCTTTGCTGAGATCCGGATCGGGTGAGATGGCACAATTGGCGCAGAGCGACCTCGAGGCGCTCAACCAGGCGTTTGAACAGCGGACCCCCGCCGAGATTTTGAACTGGGCGGATAAGATTCTCAGTCCCCGCGTCGCGGTCATGTCCGCCATGCAGAAAGCGGGCTCCGTCCTCTGCCACATGGTCGCGGCCGAAAAGCTCAAATTCGATGTCGTCTTCGTCGACACCGGCGTCATGTTCCAGGAAACCCTCATCACTCGCGACAAGCTGATCTCCGACCTCGGCCTGAACGTCGTCACACTCCTCCCCGAACTGACCATGGAAGAGCAGACCGCCAAATTCGGCGTCCTCTACCTTACCTCCGAAGGGCAGGAAAAATGCTGCGAGATGCGCAAATCCATCCCTCTAAGGCAGGTGAAGGGTAAGTACGATGCCTTCGTCAGCGCACTCCGCCGGGATGAAGGGGAAAAACGCAGCAATGTCCCTATTCTCTCCGTCGATCCCAAGATGAACTCCATCCGGATCAATCCCCTCGCCAACTTCACCAATCAGCAACTCGAAGAATACATCCTCGCCCACGACGTCTACATCAACCCGCTCCATTCCCAGGGCTTCGAAACCATCGGCTGCAATCGCTGCACCACCCCGGTCCTCCCCGGTGAACCGAAGCGCGCCGGACGCTGGCGTCACTTGGGCCCCTGGGCCATGTACTGCGGCATCAACCCCACAGACCGCGCCGGTGGCACCTCCAAGTCGATCGACCTCCCCCAGGATCTGATCAACCGCCTCCTCGGTGTCGAAACCGACTTCGCCATATAACGCCTGGGTCATCCATCCGCCGTAGGGTCCGCTGTGCGGACCATCTATTCAAATCGACGGGTGGCATGCCCACATCGTGCTCTGCACGATTTTATCTCAGTGCGAAGAGGGGCGGGCATGGGTTCACTTGATGATGAATGTCTCTACCCATCCTCGTAGTAGATCGTCTACTGACGTTCATTCTGGGTGGCCCGAATTTTCTCCCCTCGCCCCTTGTGGGAGAGGGGTCGGGGGTGAGGGGTAGGGTGCAATTGTCTCTGGGCTCTGAACTCTCGTCGAGTTGCATGCCGACAGGCCCCTGCTACTTCACCCCATGCTGCGCCAGAACCTCCAGAATCCGCCCATGCCAGGCTCCGTTCGACACCACCACCCCCCGATTCACGCTCAACTCCGCACCATGTGTCCAATCGAGAGGTTTCCCGGCAACGTCCGTGACCGTCCCCCCCGACTCGGTGACAATCAGCACCCCCCCCGCGTGGTCCCAGATCTTCTCCCGATAATCTGCCCGCGTCGGCAACCGTAAATAGATCTCCGCTCCGCCGAACGCTACCATCCCGTACTTCGCCTGGCTGTCCAACCGCACCGGGTTCGCTTCAATCCCCAGGTCTCGCACCACCAGCGCGGAAACGTCCTGCGCACTGTGACCAGATTCCACCGACTCGCACACCCGTGCCTGCTTGATATTCTGTTGGGCACTCACCCGGACGGAGCGAGGTTTCTGATCCGCCTGATCCAGGGGCACCACCGTCGCTCCCTGTCCTTTGACGGCTGCGAAGATCAACCCCGTCGCCCCACTCACCGGATCGGCCAGATTCGGACACCCCAGCGCCGCCACGGTGATCTCTCCGTTGATGATCAGCGCCAGCGAAACCGCGTATTGCTCCCCTCGCAGAAAGCCCTTCGTTCCGTCAATCGGGTCCAGCGTCCAGAACCGCGGCGAATATCCCGGTGCATTCCCCCGGTCAATCCACGCAAGAATTTGTTCGGGACTCCCGTCAATCCCGGCCCCTTTCAGGAATGTCTCGATCTGCCCCAGGAACGGGGCATTCTCCCCCTCCCGCAGCGCCGCCGCGTCTTCCTCCGCCAGCAGCGGATCATCCGGCAGTTCCCGCTCCAGATGCCGCCCCACAATCGCCTGGCTGCTGAAGTCCGCAATCGTGACCGGGCTTTTGTCCTTCTTCGCGAGCGCCTCCGGAGCAATCTGCTTCTGCACCGCACGGCACACCAGTGACGCCTGCCGCACCGCTTCAACTGCCGTCTGAAGTTCCCGACTCCATTCCTGCGCCATGTCCGCTCCCTTCGAGGTCGTCCCTGAAAAGCCAACATGCCAACAGGGAATTCCCCCTGCCGGCATGTGTGCGTGATCAATTCTCAGATTTTTTCGTCCCTGAGTCCCCACGATTCCGTGGCTCCAGCATTCCGTTTTCGGACATCAGGCCTTGTGGATCTTCTCCCGGCCTTCCTTCACATTCTTGGTCGCGTTCCGGGTGTCGATCACCAGCTTCGCGTGCTTCACGATTTTATCATAATCGTACGCCGAGTGGTCGGTCGAAATCAGGATGCAATCCTGCGAAGCCAGAAATTCCGGGGTCAGCTCGTTGCTCGCCATTTCCGGGTTCTTGTGATGGCGCACGCGCGGCAGCTTCGGCACGTGCGGATCGTTGTAGCTCAGGTCCGCGCCGCGGGCACGCAGCAGGTCCATCAGTTCGAACGACGGGCTTTCGCGCGGGTCATCGACATCCTTCTTGTACGCCATGCCGAGAATGCAGACCTTGCTCCCCTTCACAGGCTTGCCGAAGTCGTTGAGCTTCCGCGCCACTTGTTCCACCACGTATTCGGGCATCTTCGTGTTCACTTCGCCCGCCAGTTCGATGAACCGCGTCGACATCCCGATCTTCCGCGCCACCCACGTCAGGTAGAACGGATCGATCGGAATACAGTGACCACCCAGTCCCGGACCGGGATAAAACGCCTGGAAGCCGAACGGCTTGGTCTTCGCCGCGTCGATCACTTCCCACACGTCGATCCCCATCTTGTCGAACAGGACCTTCAGTTCGTTCACCAGCGCGATGTTCACCGCCCGGTAGGTGTTCTCCAGAATCTTGCACGCTTCCGCCACTTCCATGCTGGTGACCGGAATCACCTGCACGATCGCATGGCCATACAGCGCCTTCGCCAGCTTCAGGCTCGTTTCGTCAAACCCACCCACCACCTTCGGAATTCCGGACGCGGTGTAGTTCGGGTTCCCCGGATCTTCACGTTCCGGGCTGAACGCCAGGTGGAAATCCTTCCCCGCTTTCAAGCCGGTCTCTTCCAGAATCGGCTTCACCACGTCCCGCGTCGTCGTCGGATAGGTGGTGCTTTCCAGCACGACCAACTGCCCGGGACGCAGCGCATCCCGGATCTGGCGGGCCGTGCTTTCGATGTACGTCAGGTCCGGATCGCGGCTTTCCGACAGCGGTGTCGGAACGCAGATCAACAGCGCGTCCGCTTCCTTCAGACGGCTCATATCGGCCGTCGGCTCGAATTGCTTCTTCGCCAGCCAGTCCTGGATGATCTTCGAATCCAGGTGCTTGATATAGCTCTTGCCCGCCTTCAACGCATCCACCTTGGATTGATCAACGTCGAAGCCCAGGCACGTGAACCCGGCTTTGGTGAACGCGTGAATCAGGGGGAGACCGACATAGCCCAGTCCGATCACACCAACTTTGGCTGTTTTGTTTTGAATTGCCTGTTCGAGACTGGCCATCTGTACTCCGTGTCTTGCGCGCGAAAGATTAACTATGGGGTGGTTCAAGGGAATCCGCGCGAAACTATATCACCTGAATCGTGCCCCGGCAAACCTTCGCCCCCGCGAATAAACTGCAAACCCAGAACACGTATGCAGTTCTGTTTATCTTGCCTGTCTTACAGTTCACGCGTCTGCAGGAACAACGCCTTCTTCTCCCCGGGCAACGTAAAGTCAAATCCGCAGATCTTGAAGAACTCCTCGGACGAGGTAATCGCCATCACTTCCAGAATGCGTAACTCCTTGGCCCGATTCACACAAGCGGTCACCAACGCACGCCCCACTCCCCGCCGCCGCGCATGCGACGCCACCGCCAGGCTCCGGATCTCCGCCAGTTTATTGGAATAAACCTCAAGCGCCGCACAACCGACAATCTCCCCCTCCACCAACGCCAGGTAGCAGTTCGAAAGCAGGTTCCTCAGTTCCGAAGTCGTGCGCGGCAGCAGCCGACCCTGTTCCACGAAAGGCTGAATGAAGACTTCAAGGTTCTCCAGATCTCCGTCCGTCGCGAGACGCACGTCGAAGTCAGGCGCTGCAGGATCCGTCATTGTGAATTAATTGGGGGTTGAATTAATTGGGGGTTGAAGTGGCTGGGGTTCGAGGTGGAGCGGTATTTCCATCGGAGGTGGGAACATTCCGCGGCGGGGCATTTTGAGATCCAGGGGCGGACTCAGCCCCCCCGTTCGTTTTATCTGGGATCGTGTTCTCGGGAGTCCCCTTCTCAGCGTCCGTCTTCTCGGGGGTTGACGTGGGATCTTTGAAATTCCCCACAAGTCTGCGGTTGGCCCGCGCCACCAGCGGAGCAAATTCCTGGTTGTCTCCGTACAACGTCCGGACACTTTCCCAGATCCGATTCGCCTCCACCGTCCGCCCGTCCTGATAAGCGGTGTCCGCGTTATCGAGTGCCTTCCTCACGATATTCAGGCTGTCGTCCCCGCTCCCTCCCTTATCACCGATCTCGGCGATATGCTTTTGCGCCAAGAGCACATACGGCCGTTCCTCCGGATTGTTCTTGAACAGTTCAATCACGGAGCTGTACTGCTTCATCGCCGTCACCCGGTCTCCCAACTGTTCAAACCGGGACGCCTTCAGGTAATGCTTCCCCGCTTCGGACTTCATGATCCCGCCGAATCGCATCGTCGCCCGCACCTGCTTGTCCGCGCGGTCCATATCGATCCGGTCCGTGAACTCCTGAATCTTCTCCGTGTACTTCCCGTTGGGAAATCGCTTCTGCAGCGGGATCAGATATTTCTCCTGCGCCTCGGTCCAGTACGCCGGATCGGCGTTCGCCATCAGCACGCTCGCCCGGCCGAACAGCGTGTCCTCGCTCGGCGGCAGAAACACATACACCACCCCCAGCAGAACGACCGCCAGCGCCACCCCCAGGAACCACGTTTTCTCATAAAACGGCAGGTTCTTCTCGCTCTTTTTCTTCTTCTTTTTCTTCAGCAGGTCGGACATCTGCGTCGTGTCCGCCATCACGCTCAACGTCGACGGATCACCCGTCACCGAGTGCTGCACCACCCCCACGTTCGCCGCCACCTTGGACCGCACTTCCTTCAGCGACTCGCTTACCTGCAGCGCATCCATCGGTCGGTCGTCCGGACTCTTCTTCAGCAGATGCAGAATGATCGCTTCCAGCCACACCGGGCAGTCCAGCACCTGGCTGCACAACCGCTCCGGCTTCTTCTGAATGTGCTGGTAAAACAACTCCGCCGCCGAGTCCGCGTTGAACGGCGTCCGCCCCGTCAGCAGTTCATAAAACACGCAACCCAACGCATACAGGTCCGTCTTCGGAGTAATCGGCGACTTGCCGGTGATCTGTTCCGGCGCCATGTAGGCAAACGTCCCCAGCGTCTTCCCTGCGGCCGTCAGCGCCGTCGCGTCCGTCACCCGCGCCAGTCCGAAGTCCGCCAGCTTGACCTTCCCCGCTTTATCGAGCATCAGGTTCGCCGGCTTCAAATCCCGATGCACAATCCCATGCTCATGCGCATGCTGCAGCGCATCGCAGATCTGGATCCCGTAATCGACCACCTCTTCCCACGACAATCGCCCCTTCGCCTTCAGCAGGTTTGCGAGCGACCCCCCTTCGACCAGTTCCATCGCATAGAACCGCTGCTGACCCAGCCGTCCTCCGCCGTAGCACAACACGATATTCGGATGCCTCATCTTCTTGAGGACTTCCAGTTCCCGCTTGAATCGGGCCACCATCTGGTCATCTTCAGCCATCGTGATCGGCAACAATTTCAGCGCCACCTGCTTGCCGGTTTCGGTGTAAGTGGCCCGATAGACCACCGCCATCCCCCCGGCACCCAGTTTCTCACCCAGCTCGAAAGGCCCGATTATCTTGCTGACCATCGCCCGGAACTATTGAGAGACTTGATCTTACGGATTTGCGCGAACATTGATGCAAGATTCATTCTCCGCCATTAAGCTCTCCTTTTCAATGGGGAGCTTCCCGCCGTTTCTCGCTATGCTGGGGTCACGTTCGAAATTATCGGGGGGTGTAGCCCAGGTTGCCGGTACCTCCGGCTACCTGGGTGGCGAAGCCACGGGAACAACTTCAACTCGACCCCCATTTCGCCCTGCACGAACTAGCCCCAAGCGCCAGCGCGGGGTTCCTGTGACTAAATCATCCCACGTGTTTTATCCCTTGGACCGCAACTCATGACTCTCGTCTTCGGCGATTCGGAACAGCAGGCCGCACGGCAACTTTACGTCCTGGCACTACGCGAAGACCTCGGCGGGGCAGGGGACATCACCTCCCAGGCCTTCCTCGATCCCAACGCAATGGGAACCGTCCAGATCGTCGTCCGCAACGCCGGAACAATCGCCGGCCTGCCGATTGTCGCCGCCGTCTTTCAGCGTCTCGATCCCCAGGTGCAGGTCAAACTCCTCGCCGAGGACGGCACCCACGTCACCCCAGGCCAGGTCGTCGGAGAACTCCACGGCAAGGTCCTCAGCCTCCTCGCTGGAGAACGAACCGCCCTCAACTTCCTCACCCACTTGAGCGGCGTCGCCACTCTCACCGCACGCTTTGTCGCGGAAGTCGCCGGGACGAAGGCCCGCATTCTCGACACCCGCAAAACCCTCCCCGGCTGGCGACTGCTCGAGAAATACGCCGTCCGCGCCGGTGGCGGTCTCAACCACCGCATCGGCCTGTTCGATGCCGTCCTCATCAAGGACAATCACCTCGCCGCCTGGAAAGCCGAAAATCCCACCGGATCCGTCGCCGACGCCGTCCGCCGTGCCCGCGAAAAAGCCCCCCACGGCACCATCGTCGAAGTCGAAGTCGACTCGCTCGAACAGTTGAAAGATGCGCTGCAGGGAGCTCCCGATATCGTCCTCCTCGACAACATGCCCCCCGACGTCATGCGCCAGGCCGCGCAGATCCGGGACGAAATGGCCCCCCAAGTTCAACTCGAGGCCTCCGGAGGCGTGAATCTCAGCACCGTGAAAGCCATCGCCCAAACCGGTGTCGAACGCATCAGCGTCGGCGCGTTGACCCACTCCGCTCCCGTGCTCGATCTCGCCTTTGACTGGAAAACCCCCTGATTTTCGCCATTTTTCCCCTCTCCCCCCCGAGGGAGAGGGCAGGGTGAGGGGGCGGTCCAAACGTCTCTGATCTGCGCTCAAGTGTCTTATCAACTGCTCTCTCACGCAACCCGCACCTCCCCGCCATCAACCTCCGCCCCCCCTCCCCTCCCATCAGCCCCGCAGCGTTTCGCTAACCCCGCGCATCAAGTCTTCAAGTCCGAAAAATCACCCGCGCCGCAGATTAATCGCTGGAACTTCCAGGTTTAATAGTGTCCAATAATCTCCACGGCATTTCTCTTTACTGCATTTCTAGATCGCATTGCGTTTATCTATAGTGTCTGTCGCGGAAGAAAACTCGGCAAAATCATCGATTTGAACGCGACACGAAAGCGCAACGCGCTCTTGCAGCCCGATCCAAACTCCTCTTCTGGAATCCCTCAGATGAATGACCAGACCCCAGCCGCAGCCGACCCCGGTGAACTGCAATTCAACGAGGCGGAATATTCTGCCCCGACCGACGCGGGGGCGACCTGTACCGCCTGCAATCAGGCGATCCCCGATCAATATTTTCAGATCAATGGCGCGGTTCTCTGCGAAAAGTGCAGCACACATATCAAAACCCTCCTCACCGGCGGCGGGGGTTTCCCCCGGTTCTTAAAGGCATCCCTCTTCGGACTCGCCGCCTCCTTCGGCGGGTTCTTGATTTACTTCGGTGTCCTCAAGCTCACCGGCCTGGAGATCGGCCTCATCTCCATCCTCGTCGGATACATGGTCGGGTTTGCTGTCCGGAGTGGCTCCGGCGGGCGCGGCGGCATCCTGTATCAACTCATGGCCGTCTGCCTGACTTATCTTGCGATCGCCGCGAGCTATTCAGCCGTGTTGATTCCGGAACTGTTGACGAAGCTTAAAAACGAAGACGCCGTCGCCGCTCAAACCGAAAACGCCGAGAAATCCGACAAGGCCAGGAAGGCGGTCGAAGGGCAGCCGCGGAATGCCCCCCTCGCGGACACAAAGAACGCGGACGCCAAGAACGCAGATGCGAAAACCGCGGAGAAAGACGATCCTGAACACTTGGAAAAGTTAACCCCCGTCGGATTTGTCGTCGGCATCGCCCTGATCTTCGCGTTCCTGCTCGCACTCCCGATTCTCGCCGGCATCTCGCAGCCCATCGGCCTGCTGATCGTGGGGTTTGCGCTCTGGGAAGCATTCAAGCTGAACCGCAAGGTGAACCTTGTCATCACGGGGCCACACAACGTCGGACGCACCCCAGACCAGGCCCCCGCGCATGCCTGATCCGACGCTTCATTGCCCCG
>JAXMBX010000083.1:0-13161 GCA_046349635.1 Planctomycetales bacterium | reverse complement strand
AGAATACTTGCGGACGTGAATCGTCTTACATTTCCGGTAGCCGCTTCCTAACGATTTCGATAGGTGCCCGGGCGATTTCTCGAACAGCTCGGCTGCTCGTGAGAGCTCAGCGACGTTAGTTTTGATCCTGTGCGACGTTCGATATTGTGGAGTATCAAATCCAGTTTTCTGTGAGTCCCTTTGTGCCCGCGATGTTGACCGCTCACGACCATCGATCCCAGTCCTCATAGAGAGATCATCCATCAGCGTGTCCTCCGGACTCTGGAGAATCTTTCGCAAATCGTGGACCGGAAGTGCCAGGCGTTTGGACCGGTCGCTCGATCCCCGTTTTACTGCGAGAGGGGCAGATCTTGTCAGAATTACCTGCCTGAATTGATGGCGGGATGCCCGTTTTTAGGACACGCGGATTCGCGTCGAGCATCTGCCGATTGATGCTCTGGACGACACTCTCAGGCTCGAAGCTTACGGAACCTTAACCTTCAATCGGGAGTGTCGTATCGCCAGAAATAGGTCGCTCGCTCCTCACAATTCGAGTCACTTGTTCGCTGTCCGACCTGAGTATCCAGAGGCAATCACCCTCCAGACGTTCCGCCCCGTTGAGCAGCTTTCTCGCTCGAAAGAAAAAGCCCTCGACGTTCTCGTCAAAGGGCTCAGGTTCAAACAAATTCGGGCGACGGTAAAGCGATCGATCTCTTCTCTCAGGGCGATCGAATCACGAGATAGTTTTCAGGGGGAATCCCTGTGGCAGCGGTCAGATTCGCGCTCGCCTGGGCCAGTTCATTCAACAGATCCAGCCGCGCCCGCTGGTTCTGAATCAGGCTCGTACGCCCTTGCACGACTCGCACGATGTCCACCTCACCCGCCAGGAATTGACGTTCCAGATTCTGCAGCTCCTGCGGCAAATCACTCTCCGCCTTTTCCTCGGAATCTTTGACCGAGGACAATGCCAATTCATAGCGCTCGAACGCGGCAACCGCCTCCAATTCCGCCCGACGCTGTATCTGGTTCCACGTCATCACGCGCTGCGTCTGTTCCGCTTCCCGTTGATTCACCAATGGTTTCCCGTTGTTGACGACAGGAATATCCATCTGCCCCCGGAATCCAAGGTAGTAGGTCCCATCGGCGGTCCTTTGATAGTACGGACCAATCTGCAAGTCAGGGGTTCGCGCGGCACACGCCAGATCCCGGTTAGCACGGGCGACGTCAATGTCCGCATGGGCCGCCATCACGTCCGGACGGCTCCGGGACCATTCGACCGACAATCGTTTCGCTTCTTCGGTAGAGGAGGCATCGCTGCCGGTTTCGGCCGGCTCCGAAGGCAGGCGCCAGACCATCCGACGCAGATCACCGCTTAGTCGTCTTGCGGACTCCGGTGTGTCCCCCAGTTGCCGTTGCAGGTCCCGCACGGCGCTCAGGGCATTAGCTCGCGCCAGACGAAGCTGTTGCTCAGTGGAACGGGTATCCAGGTTGATAATTGCGACGTCCGCGGCCGTGGCTTGTCCTGCCTCCAGTTGCTTTTGGAGCGTTCGTTGAACCTGCAGGTTATTGGCGTGGCTCGCCTCAGCTAACTCCAGAATCCCCTGTTGATACAACGCTGTAAAATACAACCGCTCCGTCTGTGCCACATTCAGCAGCTCCGCCTGATGAATGTTCCACCGCACGCTGTTCAATGCGAACGACGCACTTTCCTCTCGATAACGCTGCTGATGGGCCAACTGCAAGGTCTGCATCAGCAGGACATAGTGATACTTCGCCGGGAGGTTGAACGAATGAGGTGCATCCTGGTAAGGGGTCGCCTGGAACTGCACGAACGGATTGAAAGGATAGTTTTGCGCAACTCCCAACGCCGCTCGGCCCACGGCATCCCCTTGTCGCAACGCGATCAGATCGGGATTCTGCGTCAGCGATATCGACAGGCACTCGGTTAATGACAGAGAGCTTGCAGTATCTAGATCTCCAGGCGATTCCGTATCTCTGGATTCAGAAACCAGGCGGATTGGCTCTTCACTCTGCGCTGGAGGATCTTCACTCCGGGCGAGCTCTTTTCGGAGTGGGGCTGAGTCGCGCGATCGTGTGACCTGTTCCGCCGAAACGGGGCCAGGCGGGACTGATCGGGCTGTATGCCAACCCGCCCCCCGACACCCGCACAGCAGGCCGGCCATCCCCAGCATCCACACCTGGATCACGCGAAACATGATCAACTGGCTCTCTGAATCCATTCAGATCAGCGGAGACTCCGTCTCCGATCCGCGCGTACCGCGGCAACAGTATCAGTTTTCGTCAATTTTCAGATCGCCACACCAGTACGGACTCTCGCAGTAAACCAGAGTTAATCCTGAGGTTGGGATTTGCAGTTTGGTTTATGACTGTCAGGAAAACTTGTCCGATGCTGACGCCCGGTGGGCACTCCCACCAGTCGCCGGAAAAGTTGCCGACGTCTATCTATCTTCTGCAGGCGGAACAGTGTGATGGCCCCATAACAGGTACAACGGCGGGAGCAAAAACAGGTTGAGAATGGTCGAAGTGACCAATCCCCCGACGATCACCACGGCCAATGGATACTCGATCTCATGACCTGGTTTGTTTCCCGATATGGCCAGCGGCAGTAACGCCAAAGCAGTCGTCAGAACCGTCATCAGAATCGGGATGAGTCGCTCTTCGGCCCCCCGCAGCACCAATGCCAATCCGAACGGCTCCCCCTCCACTTCTTGTAGGTGACGATAGTGGCTCACGAGCATGATCCCATTCCGTGCGGCGATCCCCAGGACCGTGACGAAGCCAATCAGTGATCCCAGCGACAGGACTCCTCCCGCAATCCACGCCGCGATCACTCCACCGATGAGCGCGAACGGAATCGTCAGGCACACCATCAACGTCAGTTTCACGGATTGAAAATCGATGTACAGGATCAGCAGGATTCCCAACAGCGATGCGGCTCCCAGCGCCAGCAGGCGTTGCTGGGAAGCCTGCCGTGCTGCATATTCTCCCAGGAATTCAGGATGATATCCTTGATCGAAGGGAAGCTGCTTGACGGCCGCTTCGATCTCGCGGGCAACGGAACCCAGATCTCGTCCTTTGGCGTCACACGTCACGTCAATTCGACGTGATCCACCCTCACGTTTCACTTCATTGGGAGCCGGGACGATTCCCAGATCTGCCACGTCCTTCAGCGGCACTTGTCCGCCCATCGGAGTGTCGATTCTGATTTCACTCAGGGAACGGAGGTCT
This sequence comes from Planctomycetales bacterium, assembly GCA_046349635.1. Classification (GTDB taxonomy): domain Bacteria; phylum Planctomycetota; class Planctomycetia; order Planctomycetales; family Planctomycetaceae; genus JAXMBX01. The sequence continues at coordinate 9,933 of JAXMBX010000083.1, read as the reverse complement.
GTCCGGGATTGCTCAGTCCCCCACACGACCACGTCCCGTTTCTTCTGATCCTCGTAAATCTCTCCCACCTTCGCCCCTCGGAGAACCGTGCTCACCGCCCGTCGAACCTGGCCCGGCGTCAAGCCGAACCGTTCTGCAACCGCAGGACGCAATTTCACCTCGATCTGGGGAATCAGCACCTGCGATTCGACCTTGAGGTTGGAAACGCCGGGGATGCGCTCCATCGCAGCGGCTACTTTTTGCGCCTTGCTTCTTAGAACCGTCAGGTCCGGCCCAAAAATTCGAACCACGAGGCTGGAACTCGCGCCGGTCAACACTTCCTTCACTCGCTCCCGAAGATACGTCTGCACGTCTCGATACAGCCCCGGATAACCATCCACCGCTTCTTGGATCTTGTTCACCGTCCCGGTGTAATCCGCTTTGGGGTCGATACTGATCCACAACTCCGTGAAGTTCGGACCCACCACCTCATCCGCCACTTCGGCCCGTCCAATGTGGCTTCCGAAATTTCGCACACCCGGGATCGCTCGAAGTTCCTTGCTCGCCTGTATGGTAATCCTGTCCATCGCCTCGATGGATGTCCCGGGTTTCTCGACGAAGTGCATCAGGAAATCCGTCTCCTGGAAGTTCGGCAGGAATTCCTGCCCCAGGTGGCCCACCAGAAAGGCTGTCATCGAGAACGCAACAACCAGAAATGCAATGCTTGCCGCGGGGCTGCGCACAAAGTAGGGCAAGATCATCCGATAGGGTGCACGCAGCCAGCGACTCAAGGGAGGCTCATGCGCTGTGACCCCGTGCCACGGCAGGATCATCAATGAGAGTGCGGGTGTGACCAGCAGCGCCACCAGTAGCGAAGCCATGATCGCCAAAACATAACCGATTGCCAAAGGCCGGAAAAAAGCCCCCGGCAATCCCTCCAGAAAGAAAATCGGCAGGAAGACCAGGACGATGATGATCGTCGCATAGACCACCGCGCTCCGCACTTCCAGCGAGGCCTCCAGCACGACCCGGAACGGGGATCGCGGTTGAGGCAGGCTGCGGTTCAACCGTAACCTCCGCACGATGTTTTCGACATCGATGATCGCATCATCCACCACCTCTCCCAACGCAATCACCAGTCCGGCGATGATCATCGTGTTGATCGTCAGTCCCCACCAATACAACACGACGATGGTCGCCACCAGTGACAGCGGAATCGCCGTCAGGCTGATGACGGCCGTCCTCCAGTCGAACAAGAATGCCACCAGCACGACCACGACCAGCACGCACCCGATCACCAGCGCATGCGTCAGGTTGTCGATGGATCGCTCAATGAACGTGGCCGGTCGAAAAATCGTCGGATCCAGCTCGACATCCTTCAGACCCGGTTGCAGCGACTCCAAGGCGTGTTCGACTTTTCTGGTCACTTCCAGCATGTTCGCCGCAGGCTGTTTTTCCACGATCAGCAGGAGTCCGCGCCGATCGTTGATGATCGCATCGCCGATCGGGGGCGGAGTGCCAACCCGGACCTCTGCCACGTCCCCCAGGTGTAACGGCACTCCCTCCCGAAATGCGACAATCGTCTTCGCGAGATCCTCGGGGCTGCTGACATTCGCAAGCTGCCGCACTGCCAGCCGTTGGTTCGGCGTATCGATGAAGCCTCCCGCATCCAGTACGACCGCGTCTCCCGCCGCTCGGAGAACCATGTCCAGCGTGACCTGGTGAGATCGTAGACGGTCCGCATTAACCAGGACTTGAAGCTGTTTGTCCCGCTGCCCCCAGATGGCGACGTTCGCGACTCCCGGTATCGCCATCAGATGCGGGCGGATCGTCCACACCGCTAATTCCGTCAGGTCGCTCTGCGAGAGTTCGTCCGACCACATGCCGATTTTCATCATCCGGCTCAGCGAGGATAGTGGTTGCAGGATCACGGGCGGGCGCGAGACCGCAGGCAACCGCGGTGCTTCCGCTGCCAGACGTTCCTGCACCAGTTGCCGCGCCCGGTACACGTCCGCATTCTGGTGCAGCAGGAGTCGAATGGACGACAGACCCATCACCGATTTGGATCGAAGTGTTTCCAGCCCGGGAGTTCCAATTAGCGCATTTTCGAGCGGGAAAGAAACCAGGTTTTCGACTTCTTCCGCCGAAAGCCCAGGAGCCTCCGTCTGGATTTCAATATACGGAGGGGCAAATTCCGGAAAGACATCCAGAGGCATGGCAGGTATCAAACGGATCCCCACCACGATCAAGAGAATTGCCAATGCCAGCACGGCCACTCGCAATCTCAGTGCCATCTCCACCAGCCAACCCATGACCACTCCCGCAATCTGAAGACCGACAGCTCTGCCGGATGAAGCAATTTCTATTTCGCGAAGCCGAATTCCGTACCGGAAAGCTCGGCGGCCCCCGCCGTCACGATCTTGACCCCTGCTTTTAATCCCCGCGAAACTGCTCCCCAGCCGTCACTCACTCCTTCAATCTCCACGCGCCGCCGGACATATTTGCGTTCCGCCATTTCCTGGTAGACCCATTGGCCGCCGTAAATGTCGTGAATCACCGCCGACCACGGAACCGCAAGCGATTCCGCCGATCCTTTCAGGCCAATATATGCCGCAACCTTCTGACCCGGGCGATAGACTCGGTCCGGATTCGGAAGCTCATAATACAGGTCCACCGTTGCAGACAGGGGCAATGCCGTGGGGGGGGCCGCGAGAGGTTTGACCTCCACGTCGTGATTGGTCAGTCGCCCGCTTAACAGCGTCAGCCGGCACGGACGACTCGCATCCACCTCTTCCAGGTCACCCACATAGACCGGCACTTTGACCCACAGCGTCCGATCATCCATCACTTCAAACAGCACTCCCCCTGCTGCGATCATCTGCCCCGGCTGCACTTGAGTGGAACGGATGATCCCCGTGAGCGGAGTGGTGACTGGAATCGGCTGCAAGGTTCCCGCTTCTTCGTCCAGCTTGATTCCGTCCACTTGTTTCTTTCTCGCACTTGCTGCGTTCCATCCCTTCTTGGCCAGTTCCAGTTGCGCCCTCGCCTCATCGACGGTCCGTATCGTCCCCGCTTTTTCCTTCAATAAACGCTCGGCCCGGTCCAACGCGATCTGCGCCGCCTCCACCTGCACCGTCGCCTGTTGGAGTGTCCCCTCCGCGTCGATTCTCGATTGTGCCACCGCGTTCTTCGCCTCCGCGAAACGGATCCGTTCCGCAGGTGTCAGTACGGCTCGCTCGGGAGAGAGAATCGGCATCAGCGACAACACGGGCATCCCCTCTTTCACCCCCTGGCCCGCCTGGGGAAATCCGTTCTTCGCGGCTTGTTGCACGGTTCCCGCCAGGGGAGCCGAAACGATGACCGAAGCACCTGTGGGCAAGACCACGTCCGCGCCGTAGGCACGACGCCGCGGCATCGATCGCTCCCCCACAATCTCCGTCTTCAATCCGAGGCGGGCCACTGCCTCAGGCGTCAGCTCCACCACGTTCAACTGGGTTTCACTGACCGGTCGCGACACTTTTGCGGGTGATGGCCCGTGGGGCTTGTCTGCAACGTTGTCCTTGGGTTTCTCGCACCCCGCAATCGGCAGAACCAGAGCGAAACAAATCGCGACCAAACGACCAGTACTATGAGCGATCAACGGAAGGTCCAATCTCTCTGGAAACAGGAAGGGAACTTGAATGGAAGCAGGCTTAATTCAAGGAAGTGGGAACTTCTCCTGAAATCGGACGGACCCCGGGCAAACGGATGAACACGCGTGTCCCCACTCCCAACTGGCTGCACAACTCGATCGAGCCGTCATGGGCATGCACCGCGGACTCGGCGATGGAAAGCCCCAGCCCTGACCCTCCCCCTTCTGATCGGCGAGACTGATCGACCCGGTAAAAACGGTCGAAGACCCGCGGCACGTGTTCCTCGGCAATGCCGATCCCCGTATCTTCGATCCCGAAGACCCCGTTCGGCTCGGAGATTCGCCCCCACAGGGAGACCGTCCCTCCCTGGGGAGTATATTTGATCGCATTCTCGATGATGTTGAAAAAGAGCTGGCTCAGACGGATGTCGTTCCCCAGGATTTCGCAAGGCTCGATACGGTCGCATTTCAGCGTCACTCCCCGCGCTTCCGCAAACGGCCTCAATTGATCGATGACGTCCTGGATCACCGCGTCCAAGCGCACCGACTCTCGGACTTGTTCCAGCGTTCCGGCATCCTGCCGGCTCAGGTTCAGTAACTGGTCTGCCAACCGTCCCAGCCTTGTCGCTTCCTCGACCACGACGGCCAGCGCCCGCCGGTATTCCTCCGGAGATCGGGAGGATCGCAGGGTCGATTCCGCCTCCAGCCGCAGCGCCGCCAACGGAGTCCGGATTTCATGCGAGGCATCCGCGGTGAAACGTCGAATCTCCTGGACGGCCCGCTCCAATCGGGAGATCAGCGAGTTCAGCGTGTTCGCGAGGATCCCGATCTCATCGTGCGGGTTCAGGATCCGGATCCGCTCATGCAGGTTGGAAATCGTGATCTCATTCGCAATCTGGCCGATCACTTTCACGGGAGAGAGCAATCTTCCCGCCAGAAAATACCCCGCCACCAGCGCGGTCACCAAGGCCAGCGGAAACAGGACTCCAATCATGATCACCAGGCTCTTCAAATCGCCGAACAGCGGAGCAAGTGATGTCACCGTCCAGATCGTCAACTCTCCAAACGGGCTCGGGATGGCTCTTTTCGCAACCCGGCACAGTCCCCCCTTCGATAACACGCGGTTTTCGAATTCGGAGCTCGCTCCCGCGTTGCTCCTGGTCCCGATCAATTCATCGGGAATCAGGTCCGCGCTCACGAATAGGACCCGACCCTCCTTGTTGGCCACCAGAAAATCAAATTTGTCGTGCTCGAAAAAACGGTCCTTCGCCTCACGCTGAAAGGCTTCCTCGGTTTTCGTCAGACGCATTTCCAGCGCCAGTTCTTCCTGCTCCATTTGCAAGGTCGCATCCATGCGGGCATAGAGTTGTTGGCGGGTCAACGTGAACAGGCTGAAGCAGAATGCCGCCAGGATCACCGCCAGGAACGCCGCAAACCATAATGTCAGACGCCATCGAATCGAGAGCCGCGTCATGGCGCGTCTCCCAGCAGATACCCTTGCCCTCGAATCGTATGGAGGATTGTGGGGAGCCCGGGACGTTCCAGCTTCTTCCGCAACTGGTTGATGTGGACTTCAATCACGTTCGTCCACGTCGCTGTCGGTTCCTTCCACACGTCCCGAGAGATCATCTCTCGCGTGACCACCTGGTTGGCATGGCGAATCAGGTACACCAGCAACTCCAGCGGGCGGTTTTGCAGTACCAGGATCTGGTCGCCCCGGCAAACCGTTCTCTCCAGCAGGTCAACCTTCAGGTCCTGAAACGTTAACGACGTCGACGGGGAGGAAGTGTCACGTCGCAGCAGGGCTCGAATTCGCGCCAACAATTCCTCAAAGGCGAATGGCTTCACCAGATAGTCATTCGCCCCCGTATCCAGCCCGGCCACACGGTCTTCGATCGAGTCGCGGGCGGTCAGGATAATCACCGGCAGCTTCGAATTCATGCTCCGCAGTTGCGACAGCCATTCCAATCCGCTTCCATCCGGAAGCATCAGGTCCAGCACGACCAGGTCAACAGGGGCTGATAAACTCTCGCTTGCCTCCGCCAGCGACTCTGCCGGTGTCGCTTCAAAACCCGACTCCACCAGCGCCCGGGTGATGCTCCGGAGCAGGTTAGGCTGATCTTCGACGACTAGTATCCTCGTCATTGTATCCCGCACCCGGGATGAAGGGAGAAACGTCCCCTGCATCCCATCGTTTGGCCCTGGTTCTCGTCTATTGCTTCTCAAATTTTCCGGGTTCACGAAACCAGATTGAAGCACTCTCCTTGGAGATAAACTCGAATTCATCTTCGCGGGATTCGGTGAAATGCCCTTGGAAAATCGTGAAATCAGGATTATCTCCCGGGGAACGGCCTGGCCCGGACCGAAGTCTCTCCTCAAAATCCGGTTTGGATAGGCCTCCGGACGTCGGAAGCCCCGTGCGGCTTCTGTCAGCGACGATCGCATCGGCAATTGAGGGGCGGCTTGAACGGATGACTGAGTCCAGGATCCTGAATCAGCTTCTAGACCGTTTTGAGCTTATCTGTAGCGTCTGTCGCGATAAAAAGCTCGGAAAAAGTTTTGATTTCGACGCGACACTATAACGCAATGCGTTCTAGCCTATCGGTACCGGTTGCCGATCACAATTCTCTCCCTCCTGCTCGACTGGTTCGGGGCACTCTGCTCCCGGCCACCCGTCCTTGAGCACACCCCCATTGATCACGTGCTCGATCTTGTCTCCTGGCTCCTCCTGCCCGCCGTTGCGGAACTGATCTGTTACTTGCGCGAACTCCCCGGCTGGCCACATCTGTTTGAGACCTGATCGCCAATCACCTTCGAAGTCCTCTTTCGATCATGGGCGAAAGGCAGTCCGGCTCCGCGACCGCATGCACCCCCTCTGATTTGAGTGAGCATTTCGCAGTCAGTGCTCGGCGAGGGAAGGGGTCGTTACTTCTCATCCGTGCCATAACATGCCGATTGCCTGTGGCTTAACACCCGTCTCTTTCGGGAACCCGCGCTGGCCAGCCGCATAAACAAATCGTAATTCCAGTCTCTCAAGCCCCTATTCCAGAAAACTGGGGGATTCGGGTAAACTTCCGCCGAATCTGGCAGGACCGTCGCGATTACTCTCTATCTTGTGGAGCAGGCAGGGATGCTCTCGTTTGCATTGAAGACGCTCTTCTCCGACCGCAGCAAATTGCTGACCGGTCTCCTGGGGGTGATCTTTTCCTTGGTGCTGGTGAATGTCCAGGGGGGCTTGTATTTCGGCCTGATGCGTAAGGCCAGCCTGCTCGTCGATCATTGCGATGCAGACCTCTGGGTGACGCATAAACAAGTCGAAAATGTCGACCTCGCGCGTGAGATCCCTGACATCTGGCGGCAGCGGTTGAAGGGGACTCCCGGAATCCGAGACGTCCAGCCTTATCTCGTCGGAAAGGGAACCGCCTCGCTCAGTAACGGACACATGGAAGACGTGTGGATTATCGGCTCGGATCCGGACACCATGCTCGGAAGTGCCTGGGGATTCACGGAAGGATCCCGCGCCGCCTTGAAACGCCCCAATGGTGTCAGCTTTGACGAAGTCGATGCCACAAAGCTGGGGAATCCCCGCGTCGGGGACTGGATGGAAGTCAACGGGCAGCGGACTCGAATCGTCGCCCGCACGCGCGGAATCACCGGCTTCATCACCATGCCCTATTTGTTCACGACGTATGAGACGGCGCGAAAGCTGTCTCGCAATACCGTCGGAACAAGCTCGTTTTTCCTCGTCCGGGTGAAGCCGGGGGTGGATGTCGAGCGACTGCGTAAGATCGTGAAATCAAAAGTTCCCGATGCAGCCGTCTATACACCCGCCGAGTTCGCGGGAATCTCGCAGGACTACTGGATGAAGCGGACCGGGATCGGTGTCAGCTTCGGCGCCGCCACACTCCTGGGGCTGCTGGTGGGATTGGCGGTCGTCGGGCAGAGCTTGTATGCGATGGCGCTAAATCATCTGGAAGACTACGCCACGCTGAAGGCGTTAGGTGCGGAAGACCGGGATGTCTGCAGGGTGATTGTTGGGCAGGCACTCTGCATTGGAATCATCGGCTCTCTTTCCGGACTGGGCATTGTGGCCGCGATCCGCGGAACCTGGGATAACCCCCTTGCGCCCGTTGAAATACCTCTCTTCCTGATGGGAGGTTCCGTCCTGTTGATGTTGTTGATCTGCCTCGCAGCGGCAGGCATCCCCTACTTCAGGATTCGCAAAGTCGATCCGGCCATGGTCCTGATGGGGTAGATGACATGACGCACAACAACAACGTGATCGAGGTTCGAGCCCTTTGCAAAAGCTATCGCAGCGGAGGAGACTCCGTTCCGGTCCTCACCGGGATCGACCTGGAAGTCAGACGCGGAGAATGTCTATTCCTCGCGGGGCCATCAGGCAGCGGGAAAACCACTTTGTTGTCGATCCTCGGATGCGTTCTCTCTGCCGATGCCGGCAGCGTCCGCATTCTGGGTAAAGAAGTCACCCGGTTCACTCCGCACGAACAGGCACAATTCCGACGCGAACATCTCGGGTTCGTCTTTCAGAGGTTTCATCTGTTTGATGCCCTGACCGCCCAGGAAAATGTCGCAGTTCCGCTTCGCTTGTTGAAATGGGCAAGTCGTCCCGCATTGGACAAGGCGCTGGAACTCCTCGACCTGGTCGGACTGAAAGATAAAGCAATCCGACGGACAAACCAGTTGAGCATGGGGCAGCGGCAGAGAGTGGCGCTGGCCCGCGCTCTGGCGGGAGATCCGGAACTGATTCTCGCCGACGAACCGACCGCCTCCCTGGATGCCGAATCCGGGTTGCAGGCCATGCAGTTACTCAAGGGCTTGTGTCATTCTCTCGGAAAAACCGTGGTCGTAGTCACGCACGATTCCCGGATCTTTTCCATGGCGGACCGCATTCTCCATCTGTCACGCGGACAGTTAACCGGAGAAACGGAACGGGCAGCGGCGGAAATCGGCATGCATGAGTCAGGGCGTCCCCGGACCATGATGGTCGGGATGAGATAAAGGTGTATGAGATGCGATGGATCGTTTTAACGACGTCACTGTTATTGTGTGCAGGAGGTTTATTCCTGCTCCGCGAGGATCTGCTGAAGCTGATCTCCACAACCGCAGACGAAAAACACTTGGCCTCCGGCGGACCCGAACAGACTCCCCCGCGCATTTTCGCCGCGGGAATCGTCGAGGGTCTGGATGCCCCGCTGGATGCCCGGTTTGAAATCCCTGGGAAGGTCATCGCAGTACATGTGAAGGCCAATGATCGTGTGAAAGCCGGCCAGTTACTGGCGGAACTCGATCCCGAGCCATATCGCTTGCGTGTCGCTCAGGCCGAGGCGCAGTTGCGGATCGCGAGAACCGAGCGAAACCGCGTCAATACGGGAAGAGGGGCCTCAGGACCGATCCGGCAGTCCCGTCGAAACGGGCAAACGGCGGGGATCAGTCAGGTCGCCGATGAGTCCGCCGCGTTAACCGAAGATCAGGTCATCGCTGAAGCGCGGGTCGATGCCGCGGAAGCCGCATTGAAGCTGGAGCAGTTGCAGTTGGAGAAGACCCGTCTGCTGGCTCCGCAGAACGGCATTATCATGACCGCGACATTGAAAGCAGGAACTCAGGCCGGACCATCTCCCGAATCCGGCGAGATATCTCTCGTCGACCGGACAAAAACCCGGGTCCGGGCGTTTGTCGAAGAACTGGACGCCATGGATGTTCAATCGGGACGGCGGGTGACAGTGACCGTCTCCGGACGGAGCGACCGTGAATACCCGGGCAGAATTGTCAGTTGTGCCCCCACCGTCCAGCCGAAATCGCATCGCCATCTCAATCCGGGTGAAAGACTCGATGTGCGCGTCAGGGAAATCGTCGTGGAACTTGACGGAGGCGAAGAACTGCTCATCGGCTTACCGGTCGAGGTCTACATCCACGGGGAAAAAGTTTTGCCGAAAAACGAACGCGCATCTGCAAAAAGTCCGGCCAAGGTCAAGAAAAAGAGCCACCCGCAACCTGCCGGTGATGAATCCTGAAGTGGGAACCCAGGTAAGATAAATCACAATTCGCCGGAATTATTGAGACTTGATCTCAGCATTTGACCCCTGGCATCCCCTGTTAAAAAATTTGTAACTGAACCGGGGTTTACGATTCCGCGCTTGAAGCTCAGAATCTCGTCGTTAACTGAAAGTGTGCGGGGCAATTCGGGCATCAGGGCAGCTGGCGAAACGACGGACTTACACGCAGCGAACGTCTCACAAAGCCCCGGAGCGGCTGAGACAGTTCACCAACTGATCACGTCACGGAGGATTCCATGAGTCGGATCA
>JAXMBX010000082.1:0-13626 GCA_046349635.1 Planctomycetales bacterium | reverse complement strand
CCGAGGCTGGTCTCGTATCGTTAGAGTCCGTCGGGACAGCAGTCAGAGGCCCGGAGAGCGAATGGGGCGAGCGTGCAGATGTGCCGCCCATGTCGAAAAGAACTCTGCTCTTGTGCTGTGCACACAGGTAAACTGAGTACAGTTAACCTGTGCCACCGCGCGCATGTCGATATCAGGAGTCGGGAGTTGGCCTGATTCAGTTCCGGTAGAGATAGAAGTTTCGGTTGAGCACGGTGCCCGTTTTCAGGACTGTCATGGTAACGGTATTGGTGAGAGACCAGGGTGATCCGGAAGAATCGAGGCGAGCCGAGATCTTAATCCCGGCTTTTTGATCCGTCAGATAATGCCCCTTCCCGCTCAAGGTGAGATAGGTGAAGCTGCCTGCTTGTTCCTCTTTGCCATGAATCTTGAACTGGGAATCTTCCCCCAGAATGGTGAAGAAACCTTTCAGCTTGAGGCCATTCTGCTGGGTAATATCCAGATAGACATTTCCCTGGCTCCAACGTCCGGAAACATCGACCACCATCGGTGCTGCGAGATTTGGTTGATCGGCACCCCCGACCTTGAATCCGGAATGATGGCCCGCACTGAGAAGAACGCGTTGTTCCAGTTGGACCGGTTCGACCAGTTGCCCACCAGCGGAATGTCTTCGCCTTGAATTCGGAGATCGCCACATGATTTACCTGCCTCGAATTTCGTGATCGAATCTGCTGACATCATCATAACGTCGGCGCGATCTCCCCTGTCAAGAAAATCGCAGGATCGGAGGGTGCGCAGAGAGGCAGTTCCGCCCTGGGGGGCGAGCAGGAGCGGCAGGATAAAGACACTGCTGAGCCGAGTCCGGCTCGGCAGTGGCACCCAATCATCGAACATCCATCGTTCCGGGGGCTTGATGTGCTCGACCCGGGCCGCCCATGTCGATTTGAACTCTGCTCTTGTGCTGCGCACACAGGTAAACTGAGTACAGTTAACCTGTGCCACCCGCGTTGGGTGATTATTTTGCGGGGTCGGGGAAGTAGGCTTGCAAGAACTGTTCTTCTTCCGGGCCGAGGCCGGGTGCCTTGAGGGGCTCTGGCGGGCGCTTCAGGCCGAGGGTACGGAGTTCCAATTCCTCATCCAGTTCGCGGAGGGCTTTTGCCTGTTGTGCTGTTGCGAGTCGGGTTTCCGCCGCGGGGAGTTTTTCTTTCAGGGAGCGGATGGAGGGCCACAAATCGGAGGCGCTCTCGACCTTCACCAGATCCACCGAATTCGGAACGCAGACCTCGTAGGGGCGGTAATTGACCGACATTTCGAGATTGGCATAGATTTCGACGTCGTCGCCGGTGACGGCTTTCAGAACGCGGGCGACTTCGTGGGCATACTGCCGTACGAATTCGGGTGAACGGATCATGATCTCCTGATGTCCGGAGGAGATCTGCACGGTTTGAAAGGCGTAATGTCCGGCGAAGAGGTCATCGAGATCCTGTTGAGTCAGCGACCCCTGCAGTCCCGGTCGGGCTTCGATGGTCGCACGGACGAGATCCCGGAGGAGGCCTTCATTCAGCCCCTTTTTCTGCAGGTCTTCCGGGGAATAGAGACAGGCGAGGGGGACGGGAAATTCGCCGGTCGGTTCGATCTGCCAGCGGAGTTGCTGTTTCGCGAGGACCATCGCGAGGTTGATGCGGACCTGTTTTTCCTGTTGTTCGCCGCGCCAGGAAAAGCGGGAGGTAAAATCCGCCCAATCCTTGCTGCCGGAGAAGGCGACCCAGCGAAGCGGAATGGCGATCTGGAGGAGGATCCAGGTGACGGCGGCGTAGCGGGACCACTCGAGACCAGTCGGGGAGAATGAGACTCAGAGGAGACTGGCAAGGGCTTTTTCTTGCCGGTAGTCTCGTCGAACCAGGCGGCGATTCCGTCGACGATTTTTCCGAGGGTGCAGAGCAACTTCCAGAGAAGGGTTGCGCCGGGGATTTTGACCAGCAGGCTGCCAATGACAGTTCCGACCTTGCGCGGGAGATCGGGGGGAAGGAAGACGACGGGGAGCAGGCCGAAGAGAATGGGGGAACTGCCGATGTGGAACCAGAAGGCATCGCAGGCGCAGAAGGCGAACCAGACGGCAACCGCGATTCCCCTGAGTGGGCGGACCCAGAGGAGGAGACTGATGACAATCGGGCCGAGGGCGAGTGCCCAGGCCATGATTGGGAAATATTGAGGAGACTGCTTGAGGGAATTGACGAGAGCGGGGGGGCTGCCGTAGATCGGAATCCATTCCGAGAGGGGGACACCGGCGAGCCAGTCGGCATTCAGCCGCGAGAGGCCGCTGAAGAAAATCAGCAGGGCGACCTGGACTCGAAACAGGCCCACGGTCCAGGCGGGGACGGTGGTGGATTTGAGTCTTCCGGTGTAGAGATCGGAAGAGAGCCAGCGGTTGACGGGGAGCCAGGCGCAGAGGATGGCAAGGAGGACAAGGAGATAGTAATGGTCGGAATAGGCGGTAGCGTCGACGAGGAAGACGTAGCCGTAGAGGATCGCGAGAGCGGGTGCGGTCCAGGAGGTTCTCCAGCCGAGGAGAACGGCGAGTGCGAGGAGCCCGATGAGCGTGAAGACCCCATAGGCGACCATGCCGGGCATCTGGGGAATGATCGGGAAGAAGGGGTACTTGAAATAGACGACGGGATCGGTGTAGCGGGCGTCGATCTCGCGGCTGAGGACGAGGATGGCGAGGTCGTAGAGGAGCTGCAGGGTGAAGGCGATACGGACGAAGGCGAGGGTGCTGCCATCGGTGGGGGCGCCCAGGCGCTCATCCAGCTCACGACTGCCGATGCGGGCAGAACTGCTCATGGTAAGATCCGCACTCTCCGAATAGGTCCCCTGAGATCCCTCCCTGGGGAGGATTTCGGTCCATGACATCCCCCCGGGACGCGGTGACCGCACTGGGGACTATCCTACCGGGGGAGAGAGGGGATCATCAACGGCGAGTGACGGAGCCACCGGGAGCCACCCCGGATGCGGGGTAGGACTTCGCGGATCGATCCGGATGTAAGGGCTGCCTCCCTGGGTTGGAGGCAGGTGTCGCGGGAACCCGAGACGTATTTTTGACGGGGATGCGCGGGGCGTTATTGGACAGATTGTTCTGGACGACAAGCTGGCCGGATTCCCGCTGGTGAATGGCGGCGTTGAGTTCGAGCAGACGGTTTTTGTAGGGGTCGGGAACCCCTTGCATCTTGCCGGCCATCTGCTGGACCCACTCGGGACGTCGGGCCATGGCGACCGACATCATCTTGAGGAACATGCTGACTTCGGTAAACGTCCTGTCGGCGATGGGAGCCGTCAGGGGTTGCAGAACCTTGGCGATGGTCTCAATCGTCTGCGACGGGAACGAGACGAAGAGATCGGCGCGGTGGGTGGTGTAGATGACGCCATCGGTTTCGCGGAAGAAGCTGGTTTCGAGATGCAGGATGGAGCGGGCGATGATCGGTTTTTTCAGGAACGGGCTTTTGTATTCCCCTTCGCTGTAAACCAGGACGCGTTCGGGGCTGCGATGCAGGACTTCGATGGTGCCGATGGTGCCGTCGCCGGCGTCTCCCTGATACTTATCAGGCTGGGTCTTCCAGAGTCTCATCTGGGAGATTTCCATGGCCCGCCAGATGGAGACGGCGGATTCGGGACAGTCGAGGAAGTAGGTGTAGACTTCCGGCTGGCAGGCAAAGGTCACGGTGGGAGTGCGGCGAAAGAAGCCGACGTCGTGGACGATGGCTTCGGCCCGGGCGCGATTTTCCGGCGAGAGTTGCGCCAACGGGAGGCTTTCCAGCGCCTTGGCCTTCGTCTTGTCGGACGAATTTCCCTTGGGGATCGAGGCGTCGCTGGTGGTCGTGCCGGAGACGGGAACAACTTTCGCGGAGTGGGGGTGGGATTTTCCGAGGAGATCCTCGGTCTGCTCATTCAGCAGGTCGCCAATGGGGGAGACGCGGGTGGAGGCGGAATCGGAGACGGAATAGTCGGCGGTGACAATACCGGATTTCGATGTTGTCTGGCTGTCCATCTCCGCAGCCGGACAGCATGCACTCCAGGCGATGGCCCAGAGCCGCAATCGTGCCGACGGCATGCAAGCGCTGCCTCATCTCGCCCCCCTTTGGCGAAGTTCCCCGGTGATCCTTCTCTGGCTCCGCCGTTGAAAACGTCCTGCCCCCAATCGGGCAGAAAGTTTTGAGATCCGGAGCCGAATGCGATCAATGCGATGAGGGCATCCGTTCCGATCTCAGGCGGGCTGAGAGTGTCGATCAGACATCGACCCCAATAGCATCGGCAGGTCGCTACGACCGGCAACACCGGAAATTTCGACAGACTTTCCCTGTCTTGCCTGATCTGAAAGGGGCGGCGAAAAAGTTGGCTCAGATTGCCTGGATTGACGCCGTTTGAGCGTCAGGCGGGGAGAGCTTCCAGTACGCAGGTGGGAGAGGGGGTGGTGACGACCCGATTGAGTCGCAGTCCGGCTGCGGCGAAGAGTTCGGCATATTCTGCCGTTGTGCGTTCCCGCCCGCCATGCGTGGCGTGCAGCATCTCGAGGTCGAGCCAGACGCCGAAGTCCTCGTCTCGCTCGTCGGAGATGACGAGTTCGACCAGCAGGACGCGGCCGTTGGGAGCCAGTGAGGAGCGCATGGTTTTGAGGATGCGGATGGAGTGTTCGTCGTCCCAGTCGTGAATGATGTGACTGGAGATATAAGCATCGGCGGGTGGGACGGCCTCGAAGAAACTTCCACCGGTGATGGCGCAGCGATCGGCGACGCCGGCGTGCTTCAGAAGTGCGGGGGCAGCTTTGACGACTTCGGGGAGGTCGAACAGTCCCCCTTGAAGCTGGGGATATTTCTGAAGGATGCGGGAGATGAGGTAGCCGTGGCCTCCGCCGACGTCAATCAGTTTGGAGATGCCGGAGAAGTCGTAGCCTTGGAGGACGGCTTCGGCGGTGGAGGTGGCCATGCCGGTCATGGCGTCATTGAAGACGTTGCCGAACTCCGGATGCGCCTGGCAGTAATCGAAAAATCCCTGCTGGTGAACATGTTCGAAGGCGGATTGTCCGGTGCGGACGCTGTGGAGGAGGGAGCCCCAGCCGTGCCAATGGGGAGCCGCTCCCTGGAATAGAATCATGCCGCGCAAACTGCGGGGATGGTCTTTGCGAAGACATTCGCCGACGTCGGTGTTTTTAAAAGTGCGCGGGGCGGTCTCCTCGAAGATGCCGAGACTGGAGAGTGCCCGGAGCAGGCGGTAGAGAGAGTCTTCGTGGCAATCAGTGGCCCGGGCGAGGTCCGCGCAGTTTTGCGGACCGGCGTGCAGGTGATCGGCTAGATCGAGCCTGGCGGCGGAATGCAGCGCGGCGGTGACCCAGTGACCGGTGATGAACTGCATCAGTTGCGCGTGCGGAGGAGGGGCGTGTGGGGCGGGCTGATTCATGGGGGAGTCTCCGGGAGATTGAGCGGAAGAATCGGAAAGCCTGCCCGCGGATCATCATAACCCGGGCCGATGCGAGGACAAGCCTGTCGATTGTTCCGGGAGCTTCCGCTTCGCGGTGCGCCCCCGCCACCCACCGTGGTTAGGGCAAGGACGGAAGCGGCATTCTCAATGCCGTCTTAAGCGGCGCGGCGGTGGAAATCCGGTGTGGCGGTGTGTGCGGAATCGACGAGCACCTGAACGAGTTGCCGCATGCGGCGTTCGAATTGCGGATGGGCATGTGCGGTCGCGGTGCTCCAGGCCAGCGAGGTGGAGTAGTGTTGCGGCCGGCGTTCCAGTTCCTGAAGGGCGCTGATGAGGCTGTCGGTGGTGGGTTCGGAGAAGAAGACACCTGTTCCGACCCCGGCGACTTCGCTGTCGATCAACATTTCCTGGGCCGCACCGGCGTCGAGGGCGACGATGGGAGTGCCGCACACCTGGGCTTCGATCAGGCTGAGGTCGACTTCCATGACGTCGGGGAAGATCACCGCTTCGCAGCTCGCGTAGCAGTTGGCGGCATCCTGATCGGTCAGGCAGGGAACAATCGTGAAATCGGGTGAGTGGGGGAGTCGCTGGAGGTTACGGCCGTGAGCGAGAACGACCAGTCGGCGTTTCATTCGGCGGGCGGCTTCGATCGCGATGGGGAGGTTCTTCGGCAGGCGGGTCTCGCAGGGAAGAACATAGAGGCTTTCGCGGCGGCAGAAATCGGGACGGAAGGCCTGCAGGTTCAACGGAGGATAGAGGACGGTGTTCGATTCATCCTGCGGGAGGCCGCAGAGGTCCCGGATTGTTCCGCTGCCCAAGATCCAATGATCGACGGGGAGCGTGGTGTGGGGGGGCAAGGTTGCGTGTCGCCAGCGGGAGACGTGCGGCAGATGGTTGGTGAGACCGCGGCTGTGCGGATGGGAGTTTTCGGGGAGGGCGTTTTCAAACGCGGCGACGGAGGAGACATAGCTGAGGTGCAGGTTTCCGCGTAGCCAGGGAACTCCCGCCGCGAGGTCCGGAACGGTGCTGAGGACCAGATCGTAAGGGGAGGAAGAGAGAGTCCGGGGGAAGGATTGCTGGAATCGATGCCGCGCGGTGAAGGGTAAATATTCCAGATCGCTCTGATCAATCAGAAAACGATCGGCCGCGGGCCAGATTCTGTTCCACGATTCCCAGACCCGGTTGCAGATCCGCTGCCTGCAGTTCCGGAGATGAAGTAAGGCAACACGCACCGCACACGACCTTTGCATCTGTTCCGAGGACGATGTTGAATGGACCAGATGACCCGTTTCGGACAATTCAACGTGAGGAAGTTTTCCCGGGGAGAGAGACCGCCCAGCCAGGCCGGCCCCGTTCCACGGGGGGCGAAGTGTGGCAGATTTCGGGGAATCGGTCAACCGGGATCTGGAGCAAAATTCCCGTCGAAAAGAGGCGGGGCGGGGCGTGTTTTCCCGCGCGAAAAATTAACGCTGGTAGGGGATGTTTTCCTCGACGTAGCGCCAGTTTTTGATGAAGGCGATGAGGTCCGCCATCTGGGGGGGAGTGAGGCTTTTTTCCAGACCTTCGGGCATCAGCGAGATGCCGTTGGAGCGGAGGATCTCGATGTCCGCGCGGAGGATGGAATCGGTTTTGCCTTCGGGCTGTTTGAGGGTGACGGAGGTGGCGGATTCCGAGGCGATGATGCCGGTGAAGGTTTTTCCCTCCTTGGTGACGATGGTGTAGCTGACGTAGTTATTGTCGATGGCCTGATTGGGGTTCAGGATGTCGTTCAAGAGGGCGGCGGGGGTTTTATCGCGGGCATCGGAGATGTCCGGGGCGACGTTCTGGCCGAGTTGTCCGATCTTGTGGCAGGTGGTGCAGTTCTTTTCGAAGACGGCGCGGCCGCGGACGGGATCGCCGGAGGTTTTGAGGGAGGTCTGATAGGTCTCGACGACTTTCAGGCGTTCGGCAGCCGAAGGTTGCTGGAACAATTCTGTGGCGGCTTGTTTGATCCCGGCATGAGCATGTTTGCGGAGTTGATTGGCGGTGAGGGGATCGATTTCGGACTTGGGGAATTTGTTGTCGCGAATGAGTTGGAACAACTGCAATGTGCGGTCGGAGTTCGCGAGGATGGTTTGCAGGATGGCGCGTTTGAAGGAGGGAGTCTGGACGTCATATTCCGCCAGCAGGCGGTCGGTCATGGTGGAGTCGTGATAGCCGGCGAGGACGGTGAGGGCGGATTTGCGGAGAGATTCGGCGGGGTCGTGGAGGGCGATGTGGATCAGTTCGGAGCCGAAGTGGGGGAAGTCGCCATCGCGGAGGATGTCTATGGCCTCCTCTTTGCGGGCGGGGTCGAGATCAGGTTTTTTTACGAGCCGGAATGCGGCGTCGAGGATCGCTTGGAACTGCTGGTTGGCGGTGTCCTGCTTCTGAGCGACGAGCCAGGCGGGGAAGTTTGAACCGCGTCGGCGCAGGCCCTGGCTGAGGCCCTTCATGGCGGAGAGGCTGACAGGGGAAGCGTCTATCGATGCGAGCTTCGAGAAACGATCCAGCAGGGGGAGAATCTCCGTTGGTTTTTGACCGGCGCCGATGAGATCCGCCAGTTTGACGACGACCGGCTCCGCGGGAATGGAGGCCTTAACGGGGAGGTCGAGGAGTTGGTTCAGAATCGGTGCGGTGATGTGAGCCGAGGAACTCAAGGCGGCGGCGACGATCCAGGGGTGGGGTGCGTCTCGTTGCAGAAGTTTGGCGAGGGCGTGAATTTTTTCTGAGGAGTCGGGAATGTTTCCGAGTGCCAGGGCCGCTTGAAAGCGGACGCGGGGATCGGCGCTGTCGGCCTGTTTCAAAATCGAGGGGATCAATTCGGAAGGGAGAGGAGAGAGTGAGTTGGCCAGTTTGAGGGCGGTTTCCTGAACATAAGGTTGAGGGTCTTCCAGGGCGAAGTTGAGGGTTGCCGGGTCGAGAGCCTTCAAGTCGGCGAGGAGCCAGAGTGCGGCGGTCCTGGCGGGAGGGGAGGCGGAGGAAGAAGTGAGGCGTTTTAATTCGGGAGCGATGGTGGGGTCGTTCTTCTCCAGCAGCAGGCGAAAGGCGGTCTGGCGATGCCAGCCGTTGGGGTGATTGAGAGTGGTGACGAGTTCTTTCGAGTCGGCATGCGCGAAGTCGACGGCAGCGACTGGGTGGGCCTGTTTGCGTTTGACGCGATAGATGCGGCCACGGTCGTTGCCCCAGAGTTCGTCCGGGCGTTTCTTCAGTTCGGGGGGAACCCAATCGGGGTGTTCGATGACGGCGCGATACATGTCGACGACGTAGAGGGCACCGTCCGGGCCATCGGAGAGATCGACGGGGCGGAACCATTCATCGCGGGTGGCGAGGAATTCGCGCTGAGTGGACTGCGGCAGGGCCTTGAAGGGGATATTCGAAGAGTCGATTTGATCGCGGTGGACGAGGTTGCCGGTGGGGTCGCAGGTGAATGTGTTGCCTGTGAAGCCTTGCGGAAGGGCGGTCCCCTGGTAGTACAGGACACCACAGGCGGCGGTGAACTGGCCGGCGTGGAGGTTGGAGGTGGTCCAGGCGCGGCTGAGGGGATAGATGTGAGAAGCTTCGCCGGCGGGGGAGACATCCGTGCCGACATCCGGGACCGCTAACAGAGGATTCCGTTTCAGGACTTCATTTTCGAGGATGATCTGGCGACAGGGATTGCGATTGCTGCAGACGAAGCGATTGCCGTAGGGGTCGATCGTGAGGCCGAACTGCCCCATACCGGAGACGGTCTCCATGTGACCTGTGTCCGGATCGAAGCGGAAATCCATGCCGTTGAGATTGAGGGGAGGCTGTTTCGTCTTCCAGGTTTCTTCGACGGCGACGACCTGGCCACCGCGGAGACCGTTGGCGATGTAGATTTTTCCATCGAGTCCGAGGCGGGGATGATTGGCGCGGAGTTGTGAGTTCTGCTGGGCAAAGCCCTGGAACCAGCTTTACGCAGGTCGGCGGTGCCATCGCCGTTGGAGTCCTTGAAGTAGGCGACTTCGCCGGCGAGTGTGACGATGACGCCTTCCTTCCAGGGGAGCAGGCCGGTGACGAAGAGAAGTTTGTCGGCGAAGATGTGTAGGTTTCGTATTGGCCGTCACCGTCCTTGTCCGTCAGGACTCGGATGCGGGAGAACGGTGGTTTTCCGGCGGGAGGGCCGAGGGGGTAGTCGGTCATCTCAACGACCCAGAGGCTGCGCTGCTCATCGAAGGCGATGGAGACGGGGTCAATCACTTGCGGTTCAGACGCGACCAAAGTGATCTGAAGGTCGGGATCGAGTTGGAATGAGGTGAGGGCTTTCGCGGGAGAGAGAGGGCCGCGCGGGGAGGCATCGAGTGCGGGTTGCTGGAGCGGAGGTTGCTGGAGCGGTTCGGCGGCAGAGAGTGAGGCTGAAATGAGTGCGAAGAAAAGGGACCAGATCTGGAGTTTTATAGAAGCCGATCCGGGTTGCGTGGTGTTGTGCATCGTCATGGATTTTCGGGTGCGGATTTTCCGGTGCGAAAAGTTTGCGCAGAGGAGGGATTGGCGCGTGGCGTTGATTGACTCCGGTCCGCGCCCCCCTTTACGATGCGATCATCCCACCTGCATTCCTTCCTGACAAGTTATGAACCCGCCGAAGGAAGATTTCGGCCTGCGAGATTTGATTCTCGTGACAGACGATAAGGACGTTTCCATGATCGTGCAGCGGTGCTTGAATGTAGTCGGCCTGGGTCTGGCGATGGCCTTGTTCACGTCGGTTCAACTCTTGGCATCGGGGGCGGGTTCACCGGCTCCGACGGGAGTGGCGAAGGTGGCGAGCGGCCCGCAGCACGCCGGTCTGTCTCCCGAAGAGGCCGCGAAGGCGATGATCCTGCCTCCGGGATTTAAGGCGACGTTGTTCGCCGGGGAACCGGATGTGAAGCAGCCGATTGCGATGACGATTGACGACCGGGGGCGGTTGTGGATCGCGGAAGCGTATTCCTACCCCTTCAAGCGAAAGCCGGGCGAAGGGAAAGACCGGATCCTGATTTTTGAGGATACGAATGGGGACGGGAAATTCGACACGCGGAAGGTGTTCATCGAAAAACTGAACCTGGTGAGCGGGCTGGAAGTCGGATTCGGGGGAGTGTGGGTCGGGCAGGCGCCGGAGTTTCTGTTCATTCCGGACAAGGATGGGGACGACGTTCCGGATAGCGCACCGGTCACGCTGCTGGATGGCTGGGGTTACCAGGATACGCATGAGACGTTGAACTCGTTCATCTGGGGACCGGATGGGTGGCTGTATGGATGTCACGGAGTGTTCACGCATTCGCGGGTCGGCAAGCCTGGGACGCCGGACGACAAGCGGATTCCTGTCAACGCGGCGATCTGGCGGTATCATCCGACGCGACACGAGTTCGAGACGTTCTGCAACGGGACGAGCAACCCGTGGGGGGTGGACTTCAACGACCAGGGTCAATGTTTTCTGACCTGCTGCGTCATTCCGCACCTGTTCCACGTGATCCAGGGGGCGCGGTATCACCGGCAGGGGGGGCAGCACTTCAATCCCTATACTTACGACGATATCAAGACGATCGCGGTGCATCGGCATTGGGTGGGGAACCAATGGTACAACCCCGATCGGGCGCAATCGGATTCGGTAGGGGGTGGGCATGCGCACGCGGGGGCGATGATTTATCTGGGGAACGTCTGGCCGGAGAAATACCGCAACCAGATCATCATGAACAACATTCACGGGTCGCGGCTGAACATGGACCTGTTGACGGCGAAAGGGTCCGGTTATGTGGGGAACGCGGCGCCGGATTTTCTGTTCGCGAATGATAAGTGGTCGCAGATGCTGTACCTGCGTTACGGGCCGGATGGGCAGGCGTATGTCATTGACTGGTACGACCAGAATGAGTGCCATCACCACAAGGACGAAGGGCACGACCGGAACAACGGGCGGATCTTCAAGATCAGTTATGGAGAGACGAAATCGGTCCAGGTGGATCTGAAGAAGCTGTCCAGCGCGGAGCTGGTGGAGTTGCAGTTGAATCGGAACGACTGGTACGTGCGGCAGGCGCGTCGGATCCTGCAGGAACGGGGTCCGAACCCGGAAGTGCACGAGCAACTGCGGGTGATGGCGCGGAATCAAGAGGATGAGACGCGACGGTTGCGGGCGCTGTGGGCGCTGCACGTCACCGGAGGGCTGACGGACGAACTGATCCTGGAAAAGTTGAGCGACCGGAGTCCGTATATCCGGGGGTGGATGCTGCAGTTGGCGGGTGAGATGTTTTCCCCATCGGAGGGGGTATTGAAGAAAGCGGAGGAACTGGCCGCCCAGGATCCTTCAGCGATCGTGCGGTTATATCTGACTTCGCTGGCGCAACGGTTGCCGTTGGAGCGCCGCTGGGGGCTGGTCGAGAGGCTCGCGAAGCATGGGGAAGATGCCGGCGATCACAACCTGCCGTTGATGAACTGGTATGCGCTCGAACCGCTGGTGCCCGTGGATCGGGAACGGGCGGTGGCGATCGCGATGAGTTCACCGATTTCGATTCTGCGGCAGTATGCGTTGCGTCGGATCGGGGCGGAAGGGACTTCCGACAGCCTGAACTTCCTCGTGCGGGCGTTGGGGAAAGCGGACAATGACGGCGACCGGATGCTGGTGATCCAGGCGTTGCAGCAGGCATTGCAGGGACGTAAGGATGTCCCCATGCCGGCGGATTGGAAATCTGTGGCGTCCAATCTGGCGTCCAATCCCAATGCGGGATTGGTGGTCGCGGTGCAGACGGTGTCGCTGGGATTCGGCGATCCGGAGGCGCGGATTGCGTTACAAAACTGGGTTCACGATACCAAGGCGGATGCCGGATTGCGGCGGATCGCGTTGCAGACACTGCAGCAGAACCGCAATGCGGAGTTTCCCGCGTTGTTGCGGGGCCTGCTGAATGATGCGACGTTGCGCGGGGAGGCCTTGCGGGGTCTGGCCGCCGCGGAGGATTCGCAGACTCCCCCGGCGATCCTGGGGGTGTATGCGTCTCTCCATGCGGATGAAAAGCGGGATGCCTTGAATACGCTGGCGTCCCGATCGAGTTACGCGAAAGCGTTGGTGGCCGCGGTGGAACAGCAGAAAGTTCCCAAGGGGGATCTGACGGCGGACCTGATCCGGCAGATGGTGAATCTGAAGGATTCGGAGCTGGACAGCCGTTTGCAGTCGATCTGGGGAGTGGTGCGGACGACACCGGCCGACAAGCAGAGATTGATTGCCCGGTTCAGCAAGGCGATCCAGGAAAAAGACTGGTCTCATCCGGCGGACATCAACAAGGGGCTGGCGCTTTTCCAGAAGACGTGCGCGCAGTGTCATCGCCTGTTCGACACGGGAGGAAACATCGGCCCGGAACTGACGGGGTCGAACCGGGCGAATGCGGATTACCTGGTTTCGAACGTGATCGATCCGAGTGCCGTGATGGCGAAGGAATACCAGCCTTTGATCGTGGTGACGAAGGATGGGCGGACGGCGACGGGGCTGCTTAAGGAACAGACGCCGCAGGTGATCAAGCTGCAGACGGCGAACGAACTGGTGACGATTCCGCGTGCGGAGATCGAGGAGCAGAAGCTGAGCGAGCAGTCGATGATGCCGGATAACCTGTGGCAAAACTTGACGACGCACGACGTGCAATCGCTGGCGGCGTACCTGGCGAGTCCGCAACAGGTGCCGATGCTGGCGACGCCGGAAAACGCCACTGAATTTTTCAATGGGAAGGATCTGGCGGGCTGGACCGGGTTACCGGAACTGTGGCGGGTGGAGAACGGGGAGATCGTGGGGCATACGCCGACGGGGATCCGCCGCAATCAGTTCCTCCGCAGCCGGCTGACGGTGCGTGACTTTGAATTGACCTTCAAGGTGAAGCTGGTTCCGCACGGCGAGAACAGCGGCATCCAATTCCGGAGCATCGAATTGCCGGAAGGGGAAATGAAGGGGTACCAGGCGGATATCGGTCCCGGCTATTGGGGGAAGATTTACGAGGAGCACGCCCGGGGGCTGTTGTCCAAGACGGATGGGGACAAGCTGGTGACGCCCGAAGAGTGGAACGACTATCGGATTCGGGCGGTCGGGCCGCGCATTCAGACGTGGCTGAACGGCCAGGCGTGCACGGATATTGAGGATCCAGTGGGGCGGACGCGGGGGATCATCGCGTTGCAGATCCACTCCGGGAA
>JAXMBX010000081.1:0-14284 GCA_046349635.1 Planctomycetales bacterium | reverse complement strand
TTGTGACTGCAGCCGCAGCGTGACCTTGCGGAAATTCTCTTCTTCACGGCGGTAGCGACCCAGCGTTTCCTCATCGGGATCGATGATGACTTCACCGTGGTTGCCGTCGATGATGACCAGCTCGCCACCATTCAGATCGGACAGAAAGCTGCCGATCCCGACCACGGCGGGGATGTCCAGCGCCCCGGCCAGAATCGCGGTGTGGCTCGTGTGCCCCCCCGCTTCCGTCGCGAAACCTTTCACGAACTGCCGATTAAGGTTGGCCGTCTCGCTCGGGGTCAGATTGTGCGCCAGCACCATCACCGGCTGGGTGAGGTTCGTCAGTTCCTGGCGGCGTTCCCCCAAAAGCTTGCTCAGCAGTCGCTTTTCCAGGTCATAGATATCGACCGCACGCTCCGCCATGTACGAGTCGCCCAGGTTCTGGAACCGCTTCGCATAGTTCCGCAGGACTCGGCTGCAGGCGTATTCCGGCGAGTGGCATTTCTCCCGGATCAGGGTTTCGATTTCCTGGCGCAACTTGGGATCGCGCGCCAGTTGCAGGTGTGCCCCGAAGATCGCGCCATACTGGTTCCCGAGCTGGGAGTCCACGACCCGCTGGTTTTCCGCAATTTCGTTGCACAGCAGATCAAACGCCTGGTGGAACCGGCCGATTTCCGTATCGACGACATCCACCGCCACGAACCGCTGGGGAATGCGGAAGTTCTCGCGTCCGAGGATCAACGCCGGAGCGACGGCAACACCGTGCGAGACTGCAATTCCCCGACTGATCCGCATGGGTCCTCTATTCCCGGGCCTTCCACTGTTTCCGATTGACGAGCGTTAAGGTGTCTCAAACCACGCGACTAGCGCCTGAACCGCTTCCTCCGCTCCTTCTCCCTGCCCTTCCACCGTCAGCCGGGTTCCCTTCTCCGCGGCGAGCGTCAACAGATCCATCATGCTCTTGGCGTCGACGGGAACTCCCCCTTCCCGGCAGAGCGTCAGGTCGCATCGAAAAGACTGTGCGATCTGTGCAATCTGCGAGGACGGAATAAGGTGCAATCCATTTTCTTGCCGCACGACCACTTCGCGGCGGAGTGCCGAAGAATCCATGACAGCGGGCTGTTCTCCCAGGAAAAACAAACGCGGACATCCGGTCTTTTGGAACGGGGTGACCACTTCGAATGGGAGTCCGGGACGTGACTGCTCATTCTCGGTGGAGAGGGGCGAGGTCGTGGCACTTCCGTATGTTCCGACCGACGCACGGGAGATTCAGTTGAGCTGGTTGTTATCGGCCTCCTCAAGGAGTTCGACGACCGCCTCAGACGTGCGCGACTGTTTGAGGAAATTACAGAAATTATGATTGCGCAGGTGGCGGGAAATATTTTCGAGGGCCCGGAGATGATCCCCGGGACGATCGGGAGGAGACACGAGCAGGAACAGAATATAGACGTCTTCCCCATCCAGGCTGGCGAAATCGACTCCCTCGGGAGCCAGCGCCACGGTCGCGATCAACCGATCCACCGAGGGGTGTTTCGTGTGCGGAACGGCAACGCCGTTCCCGATCCCCGTCGATCCCAGTTCTTCACGTTTCAGGATCGCGGAGATGATTCCGTCCTGGTCTTCCTTCTTCAGCTTGCCCGCGTTGGCCAGGCTTTCGACCATCGCCCGGATGGCTCCCTCTTTCGAATTGACATTCAGGTTCGGAAGAATCGCTTCCTTAATCACGAAGTCCGTCAACTTCATGGATGGCTCCTTTTTCGCCGGTGCTCCGCCAGGGTCCGGCTCTCGACATTCAAAAAGGCGGCAGTCGCCGCCGGATCTGCGTTCAAAACGAACTTGTAAAACGAATGTTGCGTCCCCGGGCGGTTGGTTGAATCCTCTCGCCCGGAGGTCTCACAGACCGGCGAAAACCGATCGGCAAGGTCTGTCTTTATCATATCCATCCCAGTCCTTCAGAACAGTCTGGGGTGGGTGTGATGCCAGGATTGGACTTGGAGTGCCACTTCCGGAGAACCCGGAGAAAGCGGTCTCCTCCCGGTCAGTCCTGCTCTGTTTCCACAGGGGAGGGGGAATTTTCGTCGGGAAGATCGCGCCGATGGTTCTGAATCTTCTCTTTGTACTTCTTGATCTGTTGCTCCATCTTGTGGAACGCCTGATCGAAAGAATGGATGACGTTGTCCCCTTCCTGGCTGGCCACGAAGTTATGCTTGTGCTCCGCGTCGACCAGGATTTCGACCTTCGCCCGATCCTTGTCGAAACTCACGGTCACATCAATCGATGTCACACGCTCAAAATAGGTCAACAGTTTGCCCGACTTGGTTTTGAGATGCTCTTCCGTGTCTTTGGAAATGCTCCCATGCTTGCACGTGATGACAACTTGCACCGAATCCAACTCCTTCATACCAGCACCGTGTGACAGACCGGCCACGACGGAAGATCCGACGAGACAGAACGCCTCGCGGATGCTGACTCTTGAGAGTTTTCCCCGATCTCGGGACCGCGGACAGCCGGATGATCTGGGAAAACGGGGACGGCTCGACAGGGCACGTCCGGTGACCAAACGCCTATCTTAGCCAGCGTCCTTGGGGGATGCCAGCCACTCCTCTTGCTCCCCGATAAGACGGCGTACGTAACGTATTTCAGGGCCTGAAACTGGGGCGAGAGGGCAGTCTCAACGAAGCCGTGGGTGGGACCGCCAGCGACACGCATTTTCACTCCCCTCGCCCCTTGTGGGAGAGGGGTTGCGGGTGAGGGGTAGGTTCAAAACGCCGAAGACTTTACATGTTTCCAGAATCCCGGCCATCCCACGTTGGTTCGTCTCGCTTCTCCGTCGTTTCCTCCGCCGAAGCAGCCGGTTCTTTGGTCTGCGGCAGTTGAATCCGCCGCGGAGATTTGGACCGGGCCTCTCCAGCCTTCGATTTCCGGGGGGGATTGTCCGCAGCCTCCCCCTGTTTGGGTTCCGGTCGAGACAGGGATAAGCCAATGGACGGGAATGGGTTATCGCTGCTGATCGAGGCGGTGGTCCCCGAAATACGGCACCCGGTCACCAGCGGGACCGAGAGCAGAAATAACAGGCACAGCCGGCAGACCGGTCTTGGAAGGGAGCTCCGGAGTGGGGTGGAGTTCAAGATCGCATGGCCTCAAAGCGATATCTGGAACCGAGGATGGCCCATACGCCAGTACTCCGGCGTGTGGGTGGCGTCAGCCACAAGAGGTTGCAGTTTGATATGTATCAACACGAAAGGACCGCGAAATAGCAGGTTACGGCGGTTTTGAGAAGAGGTTTCCCATGCCGAATGGCTGAATTCCTACGGAAGTCGGGATATACTGCACCCAACTTGGTTCCCTCTCTTTTCGCCGCTGAAGGAAGCGTCTTTTCATGTCCTACGACAAGTACGACAAACGTCTCGAATCACTCGTGGTGGAGACGATCACGCACTGGTCTCCCGAAATCAACAACATCTCCGAGCAGGACAAAGCCTGGCTGGCCGCGGCGATTCATGCCAAGCCCGAGCTCGCCTCCCAGGTCCATTACGAACGGATGCACACCGGATTCACCCGCGAAATCACCGTCACCGTGGCCGACCTCGAACGGCTCTACGAACAAAAAGTTTCGCACTGATTTCGAACACAAAATGCTCTGGACGAACTGCGACGCTCCGGAGTTTGCAGATCTGGTGTAGTCACCTACCGCATTTTGTGTGGTTCTTTCCGTGCTGAAAAATCGGAGCTTCCTGTGAAACGCCCGTCCCCCCGTTCCGACGGGTCTCGCTCCCACAGGTCTCGGCCCAGTGGGTCTCGACCCAATGGGTCACGGTCAGCAGCGCCACGGCGACTGCGGGCGTTTCGAAGTGCGCGGGAACTCGCCTGTCACGTCCTCGTGAATCCAGATCAGGTGGATCAGTTCGCCCCGCAGCGCTTGGATGAAGAACTGCGGAACTCGCAGTTGCCGGATTCGGAACGACGCCTCGCGACGGAACTGGTCTACGGCACACTCCGCCGTCAGAACACCCTCGACGCGATTCTCCGCAAGCAGATCCATCGTCCCTGGAATCAGGTCGAGCCACTGCTGCAAGCCGTCCTCCGCCTGGGGGCCTATCAACTTCTGATGCTCGACAAGATCCCCGTCCATGCCGCCGTGCATGAAAGCGTGGAACTCTGTCCCACGTTCGGCTACTCAGCCGCCAAGGGATTCGTGAACGGCGTCCTGCGCAGTGTCTCCCGGTTGATCACGACCGAACAGGCAACCGCCCCCTCGACTCAATCGTTCCCCTTGGATCAAGCGGAATATCGCCAGCTCAAAGATGAGATATTCCCCGACCCGCAAACGCAGCCTGCATTCTATTTCGAACTGGCCTTCAGTTTTCCCGCCTGGTTGGCTGATCGCTGGAGCAAACGCTTCGCCGGCGAACAACTCTGGCAATTGGGGTTCGCCCTGAACACCCCCGCGCCGCTGGTCCTGCGCGTCAACCGATTAAGAAGAACCGCCGAGGCATATGCCCAGCTTCTGCACGCAGCAGAGATTGAATTTCACCCGGGAGCATTCCCGGAAACACTCCGCCTGTCGAAGCCGATTTCTCCGACTCAGTTGCCGGGCTGGGAAGAGGGCGAGATCACCGTGCAGGATGAAACCGCCCAACGCGCGGCTCGACTGCTCGATCCGAAATCCGGCGAACGGATCTGGGACGTCTGCGCCGCTCCCGGAGGCAAGACAACACACCTCGCGGAACTGATGGGGGACAAAGGGAGCATCCTCGCCACCGATCCCGATGCAGAACGATTGCGCCAAGTCGAATCAGCCTGCCAGCGTCTGCAGTTGCACAGCGTCCAGGTCCTCCCCATTCAAAACATGGGGGAGATTGCTGGAGAGTTTGACGCGGCTCTTGTGGATGTCCCCTGTTCGAACACCGGCGTCCTGGGAAAACGTCCCGACGCCCGCTGGCGGATCACCGAAAAAGACCTGATCGACTCGCCGCGAGTCCAGCAGGAAATTCCTCCAGCACACATCTCCGCGCATCAAACCCGGCGGGCGTCTCGTCTATTCCACCTGCAGCATTGAACGAAGAGAACACGCACGTCGTGCAGCGGTTCTTGAAAGAACACCCCGATGGAAGCTGTCTCAGAGCACGAATACCCTCCCCACCCTCACCACCGACGGCGGCTACCAGGCCCTGCTGGTCAAAGACAAATCGCAGTAGTGGAGTATTCCGTAGGCTTAGTCAAGACCCAATCCATCTTGGATCAAACTAGCCCCAAGGAGCCGCGGGGATTCCTGCATTTTCCCCTCTACTGCTCCACTGGTTCTACTGCTCCACTCTCTCACCCGCAGGGGCGTGGGTGTCACAGGTTATCACTGTACTCAGTTTACCTGTGTGCGCCAGCACAAGAGCAGAGTTCAAATCGACACACTCTCGCTGAAGTCCGCCATCACGCGGAGATTTCTGCACTTCGAAACCTCCCAACCCGATCTCACCACCACTTACCAACGGGTCTGAGTTTTTTGACGCCAGGCGATCAGTAGTTGTTTATGTAATTCTAACCATTCGAGAAGTTGGTCATTTTTTCGGAACACACCTGCCTTCACCAAACCTTCAATCACGGACAATCTCTCCTTCAATGACCGCAACGGAAGGAAATCGTCGCTTCCAACGTCATTCACGGACGGTATTCTTCGCCGGTGCTTCTACTACAGAAAAAGGAATTGATCTCAAAAACCACTCTTCAATTACTATTGATCATAATCGAAGATGTTTTATCGTAGCCGCCACATTAAATAGATTTGCGTTGGCACGTAGTCGCATTTCGGCCGTTTCGTCATCGACTTCACCGCCTGTTGCTTTGAGTCGCCTGTAGATCTCTAATTCCAAGTTCAGTCCAATCGCAGACATTTTGACGATCGCCTGCAAGATGACAATTGAAAGCTTGAGTTGATGCGTACGTCCTACGACCCGCCAATTGATTGTTCCACCAATTCTAACGCGTCAGGAAACGCCTTTCGTATTGCATCGAGCGTATTTCTTGGCTCCGAGCTTACGACATCGGCCATCGATTCGATTGACATTTGTCGTGTGCTCCTGCTAACGGGGAATCGTTGGATCAATGCAGGTGTGCCACGGGCCATACTGTACTCAGCCGCCTGCACGTGCATCCGTACAACAGCAGAGTTCAAATTTTATTCAATCGGGCATGCTGAAGAAATCCCCCCTGAACTGGACGAATGAGAGCTCCCTGTTTAGCTTGAAGGCATCACCGTGAACGTCCGGCCCGAAACCTTGAAGGAGTCTGACATGACGGAACAGCAGTTCAGCCACGGGCGGGTGGCACTGGCGGCCCTAAGCCGCCAGTTTCTTCATAGTTTGACACTCCCCCAATCATCTTCCCAGCCCCTCCGACAAACCGACATGTATAGTCGGCAGATCGGGATCAACAAATCTGCTTGTCAGACAGATACCAGCAAGCACTCGATACCATTTCCATTCCGGGCGCTCTCTGAACGAGGCCCCGCGGGTGCGCCACGGGCCAGCTGTACTCAGCGACCTGTGTGCGCGAGCACAACGGCAGAGTTCAAATTTTATTCAATCGGACATGCCGAAGAAATCCCTCCTGAACTGACTAACCGCAACACCCTGTTTAGCTTGAAGGCATCACAAACCTCCCGAAAGAAAATTCGAAGGAGTCTGACATGACGGAGCAGCAATCCAACCACGGGGCAAACCACAGTGCCAACCACGGAGAGTGGAATCGCCGCGATTTTTCCAAGCTCGCTCTCGCGGCCCTGGGAGGCATGATCTCCGGCTGCCAGCAGGACGGAGCCGGCACCCCGACGGCCAAGCCGCCGGAAACCGCCGCCGCCAAGGAAACATCCAAAGACGCCAAAGTCGCTCCCAAGGAACTCCATCTCTGCCGTGGACTGAACAGTTGCAAAGGTCTCGGTGGTGGTGCAACGGCGGGAAAGAATACCTTTTCCAGCTGGCAGGGGGTTTGTGCCACTGTCGCAGAGCATAGCTGCGGCGGGCACAACGACTGCAAAGGCTTCGGTGGCTGCGGCGCAAAGGCCGGGCAGAATGACTGCAAAGGCAAAGGAGGCTGCCACGTCCCGCTCATGGAAGATGCCTGGAAGACAGTCCGCACGCTGTTCGAGAAAAAGACGCAGGCCGCCGGCAAGAAATTCGGCGACCCCCCGCACTTCAATGAATGTCTTCATTGGAGACGGAACGTCTCTTGCACCTGCTCGCTTCCCGTTTGATGGGTGGCACTGCGGAGGCGGACTCGCCTCAGCAGTGAGGTCGTTAGACATCGACGACACGCACCGGCCTCAATCGTACCTGGCGTCTCTTCCTCCCAGCCCCGATGAAAGAAGTCCCAAGGCTACTCGGACCGCATGGGCCGCTGCATCAAGCTCGCAGTCGCTTCGATCGGTGGCTTCCCTTCGTATAACGTCAGGTACACCTCGTTCGTGATCGGCATGTCGAGACCCAGCGTCAGGGCATAATCCCGAATACTCCGGCTGGTCAGAATCCCCTCCGCAACATTGTGCATCGTGGCCAGAATCTGCTGCAGGGTTTCCCCCTTGCCGAGCCGTTCGCCGACACGGCGGTTGCGACCGAACGGACTGGCACATGTCGCGATGAGATCGCCGACCCCCGCCAGGCCGTAGAACGTCGCAGGCTCCGCCCCCAGGGCCGTCCCGAAACGGGACATTTCCACAACTCCGCGCGTGAGGAGCGCTGCTTTCGCGTTATCGCCGAAACCGAGACCGTCGCAGATCCCCGCGGCGATAGCGATGACATTCTTCAACGCCCCCGCGAGTTCAACTCCCAGGAGATCCGTGTTGGTATAGATCCTGAAGCGGTCGGTCCCGAGGAAGGACTGGACCCAGCTCGCGAGGTCGGCATCCGGTCCGGCGGCGACGACACTCGCCGGGAGACGGCGGGAAATCTCCTCCGCATGGCTGGGGCCACCGAGCGCGATCACCGGGCGCGGGCCGAGCACGTCGGTGATGATCTGGCTGGGGCGGAGGAACGACCCGTTCTCGAGTCCCTTGATGACGCTGACGACCGGGACGCCTGCAGGAATCGCGGACTTCAAAGTCGTGAGGGCCGTGCGGAGGAAGGCGGTCGGGATCGCGACGATCAGTGCATCCGCACCTGTCACAGCCTGCGTGATGTCCGCGGTGATCTCCACGACGGGAGGGATCGGGACGCCGGGGAGCAGGCGTTTGTTTTCCCGTGTGGCGTGCATTTCAGCCGCGATGTCGGGGGTGCGGGACCAGAGCGCGACAGCTTGCCCCGGATGCTCAGCCAGCAAAATCGCACAAGCCGTCCCCATAGCACCACTGCCGAGGACGGTCACTTTCGCGGGTCGTTTCATCCGATGATTCTCAGGGTGATCGCAGACTAAAGACGGACCGGGTGTGACTGCCGCGGCGGAAACGGCCCGATCAAAAGGAATTTCAGGAATTCTCTGCGGAATGTCCCCGGAATTCAAGAACGTCACAAGCGTTCCAACCGTCACGTCCGGAATTATCGGGAACGGTTCGAACGGATCACCCGGGTGCGGATTGGCGGTGTTCGATTCGCGACCTAGTGTTGGTTAGACACATTTCCGTACAGGAACCGAATCATGTCCACCTCTATTGAAGAACGACTGACGCAATTCATCGATCGTCGCCAGACGACTCCCGGCGGAGCCACCCCGAGCGGCGGCGAACGCCGGCAATTCTCCAGCTCGCGCAATTCCGGACGTCCGGAAGTGACCGAACTGGCGG
Source organism: Planctomycetales bacterium (assembly GCA_046349635.1). Classification (GTDB taxonomy): domain Bacteria; phylum Planctomycetota; class Planctomycetia; order Planctomycetales; family Planctomycetaceae; genus JAXMBX01. Next base: position 5,538 of record JAXMBX010000081.1, on the reverse strand, counting down.
AAGCGGTGGATCAGTACAAGCTGCGTCACCGTCGCCGGTTCATTACGTACGAAGAGCTGTACGATGTGATTGCGGAACTCGGCTACCACAAGTAAGCGCCGGCAGCAGTCAGCCCGGCAGCAGGCAGCTGCAGTTCGGTTTAGAGATCGTCCATGATGCCGGCCCGTTTGCGGGCGCGGCGGCGTTGCGTGACGCGCGGAGAAGGGATAATCGGGTCCTCTCCTTCATCGGTGAGATTCCAGATCCGTCCGCTCAGCAGTCGATGCGACAGCAGCAGGACGATGGCGCCACCGACGGCGATGGCGAAGCCCATGGGGCTGATGAGGTCGCGGATTCTATCTCCGCCGGCCCAGGCATAAATTGATGCGCCGAGAATGGCGCCGCTCAGGCCGAGGACCGCCGTCACGATGGTCCCGCCGGGATCGCGTCCGGGAAGGATGGCCTTCGCCAGCAGTCCGCTCACGACTCCAAACCCGATCCAGGTGAAGCAGAGTTCGGCGAGATGCTGAAAGTCCATGAGTCACCTGTTCCGAGGAACACAATTCGCGGATTGTCGAGTCTTATGTAAGAAAATGACCCCTCGCAGACCGACGAATTCCGGACAGTCGCACTATGAATGCGGTTCCAGAATTCGTCGGTTGCGAAGGGATCGTCCCCCCCTCGTCCTCCTGCTGTCCGCCCCGAAAAACAGGAGGCACGATTCAACGCATCGAAATTTCATCAAGTCCGATCACGAGTTCGAGAGAGAGCCGTGATGCGGGGAGGGGAAAGAAAATAGGCCAGAATGGAAATGGGAGGGGCAAAATCGAAGCGAAATGAACGCGTCGTCCCGACTATTTCCCGGGAGCGGGAGGCTGCGGGGTCGGGGCGTTGTTATTGTTGTCGGTGTTGGCCGGGGCGGGGCCGTTGGCGTCCTTATTCAGGCCGGCATTGTATTGCTCCAGGGCTTCCGCCTGGCGATAGAGCTTGAACTCCGGACCCTTCGTGAAGTATTCGATGTCATCACGGAGGTAATGGGCGGAAGGGAGAGTCTGCCCGGCAATCTGGGTTTGGCAGCCAACCACTGTCGGAAGCCAGAGGGCGGTACTCAGGAGGGCCAGACAGGTCCAGGCGGGTTGTTTTTTACCGGTCATCTTCCTTGCCTCAATAGAGTTACGTCGAACTGAAAGGGTCCATCTGCAATCATTGAGCCGACGTACCTTTCACGGTCTGCTCTCAGTTATCGGCCGTTACAATCGATAACTTTGGAATATTTTGACATTTCCGAAGCGACCGGCGGATTTTGCATGTTCCACGTGGAACATTTCTGTGTCTGGGGCAGTCATCCGCAGCCGACCGGCAGTTTCGGCATGTTCCACGTGGAACATTTTGTGGGAGTGGGACCGGCAGAAATGACATGTTCCACGTGGAACATTTTGGTCCGGAGCGGAACTGAAGCGCGAAACCCGGGGGGGAATTCTCCCTAAATGACTGTCCTGCAGGGTCTTTCCGCTGACGCCACCCGATGAATCAATTAAGATGGATGCGTTCGGGGTTTGTTTTTTACCTTCTCAGGAGTCTGCCATGCCGGAGAGGAGGGTCTGCCGTGGTCCCCTTCCACGTCGCCAGTTCCTGAAATACGGTGCGCTGGCCTTGGGTGGGATCTCTCTGGCGGATGTGCTGGAGGCCCGGGGGGCGAATGGAACCGCGCAACTGGACACCAGTGTGATCCTTTTATATCTGCACGGCGGGGCGTCTCAGTTAGAGACATATGACCTCAAGCCGCGGGCACCGGTGGAATACCGGAGCATTTTCGGAGCGATTCCGACCAAGGTGCCGGGGCTGGAGATCGCGGAACATCTGCCGTTGCATGCCGAGGTGGCGGACAAGTTCTCGATCATTCGGTCGATGCATCACACGGTGAATATCCACAGCGATGGCGGGATCGTGGTGACGACGGGAAAGATGCCCAGCCGTCTCGATCCGACATCGAATTCCGTGAGTGAGCACCCTGATATCGGGTCGATCGTGAGTCACGTGCGGGGGATGCATCCGGAGCGGATTCCGCAATACGTCGCGATGGTGAGTCCGTTTTACTTCACCCGTCCCTCTTACCTGGGAGTCAGTCACAAGGCGTTTGTGGGGGGAGATCCCAGTGTCGCGGGGTATCGGCCGCCGGTGGGAGAACTTGTGGCCGGGGATGCGCTGCAGCGGTTCGGAGACCGGCGGGCGTTGATGCGGGAGTTCGACCGGTTGCGGAGTGATCTGGATCAGCATCGCAATCTCGAAGGGGTGGGGAAGTTCCAGCAGATCGCGTATGAGATGCTGACGAATTCGCACACGGCGAAGGCGTTTGACCTGAGTGACGAGAAGCCGGAGTTGCGGGAGAAATACGGAAAGCATACGTGGGGGCAAAGCTGTCTGCTGGCCCGCAGATTGGCGGAGCGAGGGAGTGGAGTGATTTCGGTGTTTGTGGATTCACCGGCGAACGGGCAGGAGTACACGAACTGGGATGACCACCCGGGGAACGCGGGGAGGCATGGACACTTCGGCGGGTTCCTGCAGCGGCGTTTGAAGTTTTATGACCAGGCGGTGAGTGCGCTGGTTGAGGATATCTACGCCCGGGGATTAGACCGCAAGATCCTGGTGGTGGCGACGGGGGAATTCGGGAGGACGCCGCGGTTGAGTTACAACCCGGCATTCAGTGCATTCGGACGGGACCATTGGCCAGACGCGTACAGCGTGCTGGTTTCCGGTGGCGGGTTACGGATGGGGCAGGTGATCGGCGCGACGAACTCCAAGGCGGAGTATCCGACGGAGCGGCCTTACACGCCGCAGGATCTGCTGGCGACCGTGTATCGGCATCTGGGGATCGATCCGCGTCAGAACCTGCTGGACTACAGCGGTCGTCCGGTGCCGATCCTGAATGAGGGTGAGCCGATCCGGGAGTTGGTGTGAGCGGAGGGGCGAGTCGTACGTCGATTTGAACTCTGCTCTTGTGCTGGCGCACACAGGTCGCCGAAGTACGCGCAACTTGTACCAGCCCGCGACAATTCTGCATACTCCGCTACAACCATGAGCCGAAATGTCTATCCACCATAATCAGTTTGTGGAGGAAATTGTGGAACGATATTTGACTATTAGGGGCCAGTGGGCCGCGCGAGATGACTCGGTTGAACTGGTGCTTGAAAGGCTCATGCGTACTTTTGCCTTTTTGGGTGCCGTGGCTCCTGAAGAATGGTCTCGATGGTATCGAAGTTTCAAAAGCATCGCAGACCGCAAAAAGGGCCCGACTTTCGTCAGCCATGACGCCTCTCTGGTAGAAGATCTGATTCGAAAAAGTCCTATTGGTGGTCTTAAAAGAAGTCCGGATTTATTGTTAGGATATTTAGTTTCGATGAACGCGGGCCCGGTGCGAGACAAACCGAAAATGAGGGAGCACTCTGTTATCCTATTGCAGTGTTGTTCGAAGACAGGTCCATACGCTGGTTATGATCGCTTCAATTTAGATTTTCCGCTCGCAGAGTACGGGCATCATCTTTACGAAGAGACAGTCGTTGTGAACGTGCTCAAATCCCTTTCCCAGATCTGGGATCCCGACTGGATGTCCGCGTATACGTCTGCGTCTTTTGATTTTGGGACGCCTTTATTTTCCGGCGACGCCAGACTTGGGTGGATTACGTATCTTTCCGTCCCGTGGATTTATTGCCAAAAGTGCCTCCTCGCTGGAAGTGGAAAATTCACCCAGTGGCCAAATCTTGGTTATGAACCGGGTGATCTTCGGACTCGGTGAAAGTGACTTTCGAGAAATGCACCATTTGATCCCTCGGAAAAACAAGCCGTAAAAAGAACAGTTCTCTGACAATTTGGCGGGGTACGGCGAGGGAGGCCGCCCAGCGGGAGTTGATGTGAGGGGGAGAAAGACTGTTCAGGGACGCTTGTACCGCCCCCTCATCCGGCCTTGGGCCACCTTCTCCCTCGGGGGGAGAAGGTGTTTTGTGGTGTATCGATTTGAACTCTACTCTTGTGCTGTCGCACACAGGTACCCGGAGTACCGGGAACCTGTGATTCCCGCGAAGAGTCCTCCTGGCTCCGAAAAAAACGGTTCTCTAACAGGCAGATTTCGGCGGAAAATGGAGATTTTCCGTCAAATCGCCGATCCTTGCCTCACCGGAGTCTGTCCGTTCGATAGAATTGGTACAGATCTGTTTTGGTACCCGTTACACCCCTAAGAAATGTGCGAGTAGTTCCGCCGATGTCGACCACCAGCCCTTTGTTCCAACTCGATCGTCCCCAGGTTGAGGAAGATCCTCTTGCCTTGATGGATGAGATTGATGCGCTCAAGAAAGAAAAGAACGCGACGATTCTGGCGCACTATTACGTGGATGGGGAATTGCAGGACATCGCCGATTTCACCGGGGACAGCCTGAAACTGGCGCGGGACGCGACGAAGGTGACGAGTCCGATCATTGTGTTCTGCGGCGTGCACTTCATGGCGGAGTCGGCCAAGATCCTCAGCCCGGAAAAGAAGGTGCTGATTCCGGACATGCTGGCGGGTTGTTCGCTGGCGGAGAGTTGTCCGGCGGACAAACTGGCGGCGTATCAAAATGAATTGCGGGCGCAAGGGCATGACTTCCAGACGGTCGCGTACATCAACACCACCGCGGCGGTGAAGGCGCTGTGCGACTGGATCGTGACGAGCGGGAACGCGCGGGAGATCATCGACCGGGTGCCGCAGGACAAAGAGATTTTGTTCGTCCCGGATCAGCACCTGGGTCGGTACCTGATGGAGGTGACGGGGCGGAAGATGATCCTGTGGCCGGGGTCCTGCATGGTGCATGAGGTGTTCAGCATCCAGGACATGCTGCGGGCGAAACGGAACAATCCGGGGAGCCTGATTATCGCGCATCCGGAATGTCCGCAAAAAATTCTGGAAGTGAGCGACTTCATTGGCGGGACGGAGAAGATGCGGAAGTTCGTGTCGGAGCGGAAAGAGCCGACCACGTTGCTGGTGGCGACGGAAGCGAACATGATCCATCCGCTGAAGGCAATTGCCCCGTGGCACACGTATCTGCCGGTGCCGGGGATCATGGCGTCGGACGGAACGACGTGTGCCTGCAATCGTTGTCCGCACATGGCGCGGAACACGCTGCAAAAGGTGCGGGACTGCCTTAAGAACGAACAGCCTGAGATCGTGTGGCAGCCTTATTTTGCCCAGGCGCAGGATGTGTTGCGGCGGAGTTTGCTGCAGTAGGGGGCTGGACTCAGAGCCGCCAGGTACGTTTGCGGCCTGTTGTATTTGGCGATGTCTAACGACTTCACTGGTGGGCGGAGCCACCAGTGGCACCCGTCAAACGGCGAATGATGTGGGTGCAAGAAACGCTTGTCATGCAGGAACCCGTCACTGCCGTTCCGGGCTGGCAAAAAAGACAACCGCGCCACCCGGAGAGGGAGAGACATTCAGCATCAAGTAAATCCATGCCCGCCGTTCTGACGGGGTGCGCCCCCGCCACCCGTCGAATGAATAAGCGGACGTTATCGCGGGGCGGCCGTGCTGGA
>JAXMBX010000080.1:0-16009 GCA_046349635.1 Planctomycetales bacterium | reverse complement strand
TCCAGTATGACGGCAATCCCCGCGTATTCGCAACTTACCGTCTCCGCAACTTAACGTCCCCCCAACGGACCTCTCTGACTCCCGGACTTTCCCTATGCCGACTGATGACCCGCCCCCCTTCCTCCCCCGGATTTCCAGGCATCCGACCAGGCGCGGAACCTATTTGCTGGAGACCGACCTGTGGCTCCCGCACCCCCCGGAGATCGTCTTCGCTTTCTTCTCGGTTGCGTTCAACCTGGAAGGGATCACCCCCGCCTGGCTCCGGTTTCACGTCCTGACCCCCCGCCCCATCGAGATGCACACGGGAACGCTGCTCGATTATCGCCTCCGCCTGCACGGCCTCCCCATCCGCTGGCGGACCCGGATTGCACACTGGAATCCCCCCTGGAGTTTCGTCGACGAACAGCTCCGCGGCCCGTACCGCCTCTGGTATCACGAACATCAGTTTGAAGCCGCCGACGGAGGAACCCGGATTCTTGACCGCGTCACCTACATCCCCCGGGGCGGCAGCCTCTTGCACCGCTGGCTCGTCAAACCCGACCTCGAACGGATTTTCACCTTTCGCCAGACATCGATTCTGGCCCGCTTCTGCCCCGAAACTCCCCTCTCCCGGGATTGAAAGACTCCGGCACTGAAACACTCCCACGATTGAGAAATCCTCACGCGGAAAAACCCATGTCTTGGTTTTTCCCCCCTTGTCCCATAGAGTCACGGAAGAGAGAGGTGAACGCTTCCACCTCTTCTCTGAACACCCGAGGAATGGGCAATCGAATGGGATATCAGAAACTGCAGGAGTGGGTGGATGAGGTCGCACGGCTGACGACTCCACACCGCATTCACTGGTGCGACGGTTCCGACCAGGAAATCGAGGCTCTCTACCGGCTCATGGAGGACCGGGGGGAATTGACCCCCCTCAATCCCGAGGCCTACCCCGGCTGTTACCTCGCCCGCAGCGACATCCACGACGTCGCCCGCGTCGAAGGACAGACCTTCATCAGCACGGAAGATCCGCAGGACGCAGGCCCCACAAACAACTGGAAGTCCCCCCTCGAACTCCACGCCACCCTCGAAGGGCTCTTCCGCCGCTGCATGGCAGACCGGGTGATGTACGTCATCCTATCTGATGGAGCCCCCCGGAAGCCCGATGGCCAAGCTCGGTGTCAGAAATCACCAAGCAGCCCCTATGTCGTCATAATATGCGGATCATGACCCGCATGGGACAGGTCGCACTCGACCAGTTCGAAGGCCAGCCTGACTTCGTGAAAGGCCTGCACAGCACCGGCCATCTCGATCCGGAGGAACGGTACATCGCCCACTTCCCGGCCGAAAACCTCATCATGTCCTTCAGTTCTAACTACGGGGGGAACGCGCTGCTCGGGAAAAAATGCTTCGCGCTGCGCCTCGCGAGCGTCCTCGGAAAACGTGAAGGCTGGCTCGCGGAACATATGCTCATCCTTGGGATCACCGATCCCCAGGGGCGGAAAACCTACATCTCCGCCGCCTTCCCCTCCGCCTGCGGCAAAACCAATCTCGCCATGCTCATCCCTCCCCCCGAGTATCAGCGCAAAGGTTGGAAAGTCGAAACGATCGGGGACGACATCGCCTGGCTCAAATTCGGCCCCGATGGGCGCTTGTACGCCATCAATCCGGAAGCCGGCTTCTTCGGCGTGGCCCCCGGCACGAGTGCCAAAACCAATCCGAATGCACTCGCCACCTGTCGTTCCAACAGCCTCTTTACGAACGTCGCCTTGCTCCCGGATCGGACCGTCTGGTGGGAAGGGCTCACTCCCGAACCGCCCCCCCACGCCATCGACTGGACGGGCCGCCTCTGGACCCCCGAGACCGGCGTTCCCGCGGCCCATGCCAACAGCCGCTTCACTTCTCCTGCGCGGCAGTGCCCCTGCATTTCCCCCGACTGGGAGAAACCGGAAGGTGTGCCGATCAGCGCGATCATCTTCGGCGGCCGCCGGTCAGGAGTCACCCCGCTCGTGACGGAAGCCTTCGGTTGGCAGCATGGAACGTTCCTCGGCGCGACGATGACCAGCGAAAAAACCGCCGCCGCCGCCGGACAGGTCGGCGTCCTCAGGCACGACCCCATGGCGATGCTCCCCTTCTGCGGCTACAACATGGCCGACTACTGGCAGCACTGGCTCGACGTCGGTGCCCGCGGCGGAAGCAACATGCCCAAGGTGTTCTACGTGAACTGGTTCCGGAAGGACGCCGACGGGAAATTCCTCTGGCCCGGTTACGGCGAAAATATGCGGGTGCTGGAGTGGATCGTCGGACGCAGTCGAGGCGAAGCGGACGCCCAGGAGACCCCGCTCGGCTTGATTCCCACCCCCGGGTCGCTCAATCTGGAGGGACTTCCCATCTCAGAATCGCAGCGCGCCCAACTCTTCCGGATCGATTCCGCCGAATGGCTGAAGGAAATCGACGAATGGGGAACCTTCTTCCGCCAGTTCGGAAACCGACTCCCGCAGGGAATCCGGGATGAGCTGGATGCGCTACGACACCGACTCTCGTAGTGGATCGTCAACTCTTATTTATCAGGTCTTTGGGTGGCATGCCCACTTCGCGAAGCAGGGTGGGCATGTGCGCACGTGACGTTGATATGGACATGTCGCCTGACAAGTCAGGTTAGCCCGACTCTCGTAGTCCCCTGCTCCTCCGGAGGCATCATGGTTTCTTTCCGTCACCTGCTCTGCGTCGCTGCGCTCTGGACCGCGCTCCTTTCTCCGCATGGTCTGCTGACTGCCGCCGAGCGCCCCCCCAATGTCATCATCCTCCTCGCCGATGACATGGGTTATGCCGACGTCGGCTTTCAGGGCTGCCAGGACATCCCCACCCCCCACATCGATTCCATCGCCAGAAACGGCGTCCGCTTCACGCAAGGGTACGTCTCCGGACCGTATTGTTCCCCCACTCGCGCCGGACTCATGACCGGACGCTATCAAACCCGGTTCGGACACGAGTTCAACCTGGGAGAAAAGGAAGCCGGACCGGGGATCAAGAAACAGCCACTGGGCCTGCCGCTGACGGAGACCACTTTCGCCGACCGGATGAAAAAAGCAGGCTACGCCACGGGCCTCGTCGGGAAATGGCACCTGGGGGAACTGCCGGAATTTCATCCGCAGAAGCGCGGCTTCGATGAATTCTTCGGCTTCCTGGGGGGTGCCCTCTCCTACTTCCCGCTCAAGAAAACGCAGATCCAATCAGGCACCACACCCCATGACGAACAGGAGTATCTGACGGATGCCTTCGGACGCGAGGCGGTGAGTTTTATCGACCGGCACAAGGAACACCCCTTCTTTCTGTACCTCGCCTTCAATGCCGTCCACACGCCGATGGAAGCGACGGACGCTCGGTTGCAGAAGTTCGCCTCCATCACCGATTCCCGACGCCGGACTTACGCGGCCATGCTCTCCGCAATGGATGACGCGATTGGCAACGTCCTGGAGAAAGTCCGCACCTCCGGCCTGGAAGAAAACACGCTGTTCTTTTTCTTCAGCGACAACGGCGGCCCGACCATGCCCGGAACGACCGTGAACTCCTCCAGCAACGCCCCCCTCCGCGGTTCGAAGCGGACCACTCTCGAAGGGGGAATCCGGGTCCCCTTCGCGATCCAGTGGAAAGGGAAACTCCCGGCGGGAGTGACCTATGACCAACCGATCATTCAGTTGGATCTGTTGCCCACCGCCTTGGCCGCGGCCGGAGTGACTGCCAAACCCGACTGGAAACTGGATGGCGTCAACCTTCTCCCCTATCTCACCGGGCAGAATTCCGCACAACCCCACCAGACGCTTTACTGGCGGTTCGGACCGCAGTTCGCCATTCATCACGGCGACTGGAAGCTCGTCGCCTATGATCCGCAGGTGGAATCGAGCAAGCGACTCAATCGCCTGCGGAACGATCCCGTCGGCCCGCCGAAGTTGTACAACCTCAAGCAAGACATCGGCGAGACACGCGATCTCACCTCACAGCACCCCGAAAAAGTCGCCGCCCTGCAGAAGCTCTGGCAGGACTGGAACGCCCAGCAGGCCCCCCCACTCTGGGGCGCCACCCCGGGAATTTGAAAGAACATGAGAAATACGGTTCTGCATCGAATCTTCATCGGAAATTCCCGTGAAGTTCTGACTCTTCAATTCCCATCTGACAACGAGTTGACCGTCACGAGTAGCCCAGGTTGGTCGTACTCGACCTACCTGGGTGGCGTAGCCACAGGAACCACTTCAACTCGACTTTCAATTTATCTGATAGCTAACTAGCCCCAAGCGCCAGCGCGGGGTTCTTTCCCTCGCCCCTCGCCCCTCCGTGGGATCAACCGAACAGGACCAGACCTTCGTCTGGTCCTTGTGAGGGCGATAGAGTTTACTTAATGACAAAGGCGATAGTCCTTCCTGCAAAAGCGCCGGGTGAGGGGGACGGTTCAATCGTCTCTGAACTGACATTTCCCATTCGATGTGATCCGCACCTGACTCAACTCCATGCAACCCATTCACTACTGCAACACCGATCTGTGTCTCGAATCGGCGCACGATCTGACCGCGCTGGCCTCTTGGTGCGAACAGAAGGGCTTAATCGTCCTGCGAGTTGATCAGGAGCAAGGGCATTGGACCGCGTGGTTTGAGGCGGATGTGGATGCGGACGAACCAGCAGGGCATATTACTGCGTTGCTGGAGGCTATCGAGGCATTCCCTGAGGTTCATCGGGAAACTTGGGATGGTTGCAAGACTCGCGAATTCGACATGGGTTTTGACTGTGGTGACAGGCCCTGGGCCTTTCATCAGGAAATTTCTGCGGGATTGGTAAACCGTATCGCTTCGATGAATGCCTCCCTGAGGGTGACGCTCTATCCCGAAAGTTCTTCCCCTCCCAATCCCCAGGAAAACCTGTAGACTGAACTGAAGTCTCTCGCTTCCTCTCACTCAGCATCTTTCCACCCGTGCGCCACCTGTGGCACACTCCGGGAATACTATGGATCCACTTCCTGTCCACGGGCGAGCTTCCCCCATCGGCGCGACCATCATCGATGGCGGGGTCAACTTCAGCATCTATTCGCGCACTGCCGTGGAGATGGAGTTGCTGCTGTTCGATCACGTGGATGATCCCCAACCCTCGCGCATCGTTCCCCTCGACCCCATCCGCAACCGGACCTATCACTACTGGCACGCGTTTCTGAAGGGAGTCCGATCGGGACAGATCTACGGCTATCGGGCCAAAGGGCCGTACGACCCCGCGAACGGGCTCCGTTTCGACGGCGAGAAAGTCCTGCTCGATCCCTATGCGCGCAGCGTGGTCATCCCCCGGAATTACGACCGCCTCGCCGCCGGCAGACCGGGTGACAATACCGCGACCGCCATGAAAAGCGTCGTCGTCGATCCGACCACCTATGCCTGGCAGGAAGACCTGCCTCTCCGCCGCCCCGCCACGCGGACGATCATCTATGAAATGCACGTCCGCGGATTCACGCAGGATCCCAGTTCCGGCGTCTCGCCCGACAAGCGGGGCACCTTCGCGGGACTGATCGAAAAGATTCCCTATCTGCAATCCTTGGGGATCACCGCCGTCGAATTGCTGCCGATCTTTCAATTCGACGCGCAGGACGCTCCGCCTGGTCACGTCAATTACTGGGGCTACGCTCCGGTCTCGTTTTTCGCGCCCCATCCCGCCTACAGTTCCTGCCAGGATCCCCTCGGCCCTGTGAATGAATTCCGGGACATGGTGAAAGCCCTGCACAAGGCGGGGATCGAAGTCATCCTGGACGTGGTATACAACCACACGGCGGAGGGCAATGAATTAGGGCCCACGCTCAATTTCCGGGGGCTGGACAATCCCACCTACTACATGCTCGAGCCCGACCGGGCACGCTACTCGAATTACAGCGGCACGGGAAACACCCTGAATGCGAATCACCCCGTCGCACGGCGAATGATCATTGACAGCCTCTGCTACTGGGTGGGGGAAATGCACGTCGACGGTTTCCGCTTCGACCTCGCTTCGATTCTCGCCCGCGATGAACAAGGCGCCGTCTGTCCCAATCCCCCCGTGCTCTGGGACATCGAATCGGAACCGGCCCTCGCGGGGACGAAATTGATCGCGGAAGCCTGGGACGCCGCCGGCCTCTATCAGGTCGGCCAGTTCGTGGGCGATAGCTGGCGGGAATGGAACGGCAGGTTCCGGGACGATGCCCGCAGTTTCTTTCGCGGCGATCCCGGCTCGCTCGCCCGGTTCGCCGACCGCATGCTCGGCAGCCCGCAGATCTACGGACACAAGCAGCGCGAAGTCACGCAGAGCGTCAACTTCGTCACGTGCCACGATGGTTTCACGCTGAACGACGTCGTCACGTACAACGAAAAGCACAACGAAGCGAACGGGGAGCAGAACCGGGACGGATGCAACGATAACCGCAGCTGGAACTGCGGCTTCGAAGGCCCGACCGACGATCCGGAGATTGAGAATCTTCGCAACCGGCAGGTGAAAAACTTCCTGACGATGACCGTGCTCTCGCTCGGTCTCCCCATGATTGTGATGGGGGACGAAGTCCGGCGAACGCAACTCGGGAACAACAACGCCTACTGTCAGGACAACCCGTTGAGCTGGTTCGACTGGACCCTACCGGACAAGCACGCGGACCTGTTTCGTTTCACCCGTTTGTTGATCGAGCGGCGCCTGCTGCGCGATGATGAGCACGAACACCGCCGCACCAGTCTGAATACCTGGATTGCGGACTCGAAGCATGCCTGGCACGGACTCAAGCTCAATCAACCCGACTGGAGCGACAATTCGCGGTGCATCGCGTTCTGCGCGGAGTTCAAGAAGGATGAAATGTACTTCTACCTGCTCCTGAACTCCTGGGATCAGCCTGCGGATTTTGAATTGCTGCAGAAGACCGAAACGGGACATCCCCTGCACTGGTTGCGCTGGATCGATACGGCGCAACCCTCGCCGTACGACATCCTCCCCTGGCGCGAATCTCCCCCGGTTGCGGGGTTTTCGTATCGGGCGCAACCGCACTCCGTTGTCGTCCTCTTCGCCCCCGACGGCATTCGCGCCGAATCAGCCCCCGCGACAGTGAATTTCCCCCCGATGGCATCCCGATTGCACCTCTCTCCTCTGATACATTTTTGATTGCTCAGTGGTCGAGAGAGGACGACCGGCAAGGGACTATTCACCTGCGAACAGAAACACATGAGACCAAATAAGAACCCGGTTGCGTCAAAGTCCAAGGTGAAGGGTGTCAAGGCAACGACAGCCAAGCGCTCCCTCAATGCCTCCGGACGCGACGCCACCAAGCAGGATTTTGCTCAGAACGATCACAGTCCCAACAGCCAGGATCCGAAACGGCGGTTGGGGAGCACTTTGGGGAGACGCCAGGAGAACATCCCCGCACCGGCGCACGGAAATCCTGATCGAAATGTTCCACGTGAGGGAAACATTTTTCGCAACACCCCTCGAAACGCAAACCGCCCCCAGAAGGCACACCGCTTCCCAAACGCAGTGTTCCACGTGGAACGTTTTTGAGAACCACCCTGCGGAATGTTTCACGTGGAACATTCCGCAGGCAGAAACCAGGCGTTGAGAGTCTTTTCTCTTGACGCCTTTCTTTCTCGTCTGTATTTTACCAATTGGTTATTTAACTTATTGGTACAATACAATGCCCGCGGACACACTCAGCACCACCTTTTCCGCACTCGCCGACCCCACCCGGCGGGCGATTCTCGCCCGACTGTCTCGCAGGGGGGATGCCTCCGTGCTGGAACTGGCGAAACCCTTCAAGATGACCCTGCCGGGAATTTCCAAGCACCTGAAGGTGCTGGAACGGGCCGGACTGATCACCCGCAGCCGCGACGCCCAATGGCGCCCCTGCCGGCTGAAGGGAGAGTCCCTCAAGAAAGCCGCGGACTGGATCGGGCAATACCGTCAGTTCTGGGAAGAGCGGCTCGACCGATTGGATTCCTACCTCCAGGAGTTGCAACGCACGGAGAAAAAACATGGCCGCAAAAAATGAACTCTCCGTCGATCCGGATCTGGATTTCTTCATTACCCGCACGTTCGAAGCCCCCAGGGCGCTCGTCTATGAAGCGTGGACGAATCCCAGGCACATGGCCCAGTGGTGGGGACCGGCCGCGTTTACGAATCCGATCTGCAACATCGACCTCCGGCCGGGAGGGAACTATTACTTCAGCATGCGCAGCCCCGCAGGAATCGACTACCCCTGCTCCGGAACGTACCAGGAGATCATTCCCAACGAACGGCTGGTCATGACCATCGACTGCACCGACCATCCGGAGGAATGGTACGACCAGGTCTTTCCCGGCCGGGACAAGAGCAAAGGACTCCCGCAGTTGAACCTGACGCAGACCGTCACGTTTGAAAGACGGGACGGGAAAACAACGCTCCGGATTCGGACGCGGTTTGATTCGAAGGAAATCCGCGATGCGATGCAGAAGATGGGGATGTCGGAGGGTTGAATTAAAAGCCAGTCTGGACCGGCTGGGGATCGTGCTGGCCGCTGCCGCCGGCGACCGGGAAATCACCACGCAACGGCTCATCAAATACCCGCCGGAAAAGGTTTACGAAGCGTGGGCCGATCCGAATCAGTTGATGCACTGGTGGGGCCCGAACGGATTCACGAACACGTTCCACGAATTCCATTTCAGCCGGGGGGAATGTGGCGGTTCACCATGCATTCACCGAACGGCGTGGATCATCCCAACGACGTCCGGTTCCTGGAGATGACCCGCCCGGAGCGGATCGTGCTGGACCACCTGACAGAGCCGCACTATTTCCGGGTCATCGCGACGTTCGAACCGCGCGGAAATGACACGTTCCTGTCGTTCCGGATGATCTTCACCTCCAAGGAACGATTCGATCAGGCGATCAAGTACGTCCGCCCGTCCAACGAACAGAATTTTGACCGTCTCGAAGCCCAACTCGCCAAATTGAACTGAGAAAACTTTTTGAAAGCTTCACCATGATCACTCCGTTTGATGCCTCGGAAGCGTCGCTCCCGTCCCCTTGCGAAATCCACATCACCCGCGTGGTTCGCGCGCCACGCGAACTGGTCTACCGGGCGTGGACCGATCCGGAGCATCTCCAGCACTGGTGGGGGCCGAACGGATTCACGACGACAACGTACAAGATGGACTTCCGCCCCGGTGGAGAATGGCGGTTCATGATGCATGGCCCAGATGGGCGGGACTATCCGAACTGGATTATCTACGTGGAAATTGTGCCCAACGAACGGCTGGTGTATAAGCACGGAGGCGAGGTCGGTCACGAGGATGTGAACTTCTCCTCCACGATCCTGTTTGAAGACGTGGGGAGTGACACGAAGGTGACAATGCAGTCGATCTTCCCCAGCGAAGAAGAGCGGGACCGGGTCATCCGGGAATACGGAGCGGTCGAAGGTGGGAAACAGACGCTGGGACGGCTGGCGGAATACGTCGAAAGGTCGTAACAATGGATGCGGCGAGAGAGAACCCGGCTGGAAAAACTTCAACGCCTGGACCCCGGAGACGACCATACATGTTAGTTCTGCAGATACTCGGCGCGCTGGTCGGATTGGTTGTTTTGCTGCTGATCATTGCCGCTGTGCAGTCGGATGAAATGGAGATCGTGCGGAGCACGAAGATTTCCACCCCTCCGGGGACGGTCTTTCCGCACGTGAATGATTTTCACAACTGGGAAGCGTGGTCGCCGTGGGAGAAGCTGGATCCCAATTTGAAGCGGAGCTTTGAAGGCCCGGCTTCCGGAGTCGGGGCGATTTACGGTTGGGAAGGGGACAAGAATGTCGGCTCGGGGCGAATGACGATCGTCGAAAGCCGCCCCAGCGAGTTGATTCGCATCAAGCTGGAGTTTCTGAAACCCTTCCCGGCGACGAATGAAGCGCTATGGACCTTCAAGCCGGACGGAAATCAGACCGACGTGACATGGAAGATGACCGGGAAAAAAGCCTTCATGATGAAGCTGATGGGACTGTTCATGAACCTGGAGAAGATGATCGGCAAGAACTTCGAGGACGGGCTGGCGGCGTTAAAAACGATCGCGGAAGGATCGCCGGGGAAATAGCGCGCGATCCACTCTATGCGGGATCATTGTCGCTCAATTGATCGGCACAGAGCGCTTCAGCGAGCGTTGCGATCTCGATCCCGTCGATGGGCTTCTTCCGCATGACGAGCTTGCGGTGCCGTCTGAGGCGGATGTAAAACTCGCGCTCGTAGAGTTCCGCGTGCGAGGAGGCAATGACGACTCTCAAGTTGTCGGAGATGGCCCAGAGTTCCTCAATGGTGCGAATCCCGTCCCAGCCCATCGTGGTTTCAGCGAGATCGACGAAGGCGAGCTTGTGAGGCCAGCCGTTGTGGTTGGCTTCGCGAAAGAGGCGCACTCCCTCTTCCCCGTCGAGAACATGATCAAGGGAATATTTGGGGACGAAATCTTCATCCCTGATCGGAGTGGTTTTCTCTCCGAACAAAGCTTCCGGGAGAGATTCGATGCGCGCCGTCAGGGAATTCGGCCTGCCCAGGACATCCCTGAAGACCTGATGGACCTGGGGATTGTCATCAATGATTAAGATTCGGTGAGCCACAAGGAGACCTCTTGTTCTCCGACATCCTCACGCCCGCGCTGCCGTGGAGTTCATCCGAGAGGCGAATCTTTCGATTCCATTTTGAGAGTCCGTTTATAGCAGGTCGCTCCCCGGGCTGACAGGCATAAAACCAGGACACGCGGGAGTCTTACCCCGATTTCATGTTAGCAGGGGACTCGCCTGAGAGACGGAGATGAAAATTGCCCGATTTGCTTCGCGAATTTTTGCAATTTCAACAATTTCGGCGGGTGACTTGAGGGGATTCGCGGGACCATCTTGACCGGTTGCAGGGCATAGGATATGACCCCTTCCCTCTCACACTTTTAGCCGGTCGTGTTACCGGTCGATCACTCTCATCTCCACACTTCGGCAGATCTTGCCGGTCCGATTTGGGGTTACGCGATGCCCCGTCTTGTCACATTGCCCCGTTCTCAGGCGGGATTCCGGTGCTGCGCCGGAATCGTGCTGGGGATGTGCGCGCTGAGCATGTTGGCGGGGTGCTATTCTTTCCCCAAGCCTGTGGTCCCCTCTCCGCAATCGGGGCTGAACTGGCTGGCCCAACTGGTCCCCAATTCTCCCCCGCAACAGCCGGTGAACCTGGAACTGCTCCGGCCGGCTGAAGCCGCGGAAGTCATCCACCGGGGAGATCTGCTGGAACTGACCGTGTGGGATCTGTATGAACCGGGACGGCCCCAGACCGCACCGCTGCGCGTGGAAGGGGATGGGAAGTCCTCCCCTCCCCTGCTCTCCGCGCAGAGACTGGAAGGATTGACCCTCACCGAAGCGGAAAAAGTGGTCGCGGAACAATATCAAACCGCGGAGATTCTGCTGGAACCCCGCATCCTGATCCGCAAGCTGGAGACATCGCAATGTCCGGTCGAGGTTCTGGGAGCGGTGCAGCGGCCGGGAACCGTGAAACTGAATCGTGACCAGGCGGCGGTCTATCACGCCCTGATGGCAGCGGGAGGACTGGCTTCGAATGCGGGGCATCATCTGCAACTGGTGCGGTATGCCCCCACTGCCCCCAAAGAAACGGAAACTGCGCCAGCCAAAGAGTCAGCGTACCTGGAAGAACTCACCAGGGACGATGTCGATCACAAGCCGGAGGAGAAACCGGAAGAGAAACGTGTGGCGACACTGGACACGACTCTGCTGCGCACGCCGATCCAGGAACGATGGTTCGATCTGACCAATGTGGACGAATGCAAGGAACTGGCCCGCATACCGCTGCAGGAAGGGGACCAGATCACTGTCCGGGAAGAAGCGACACCGATCCGGATCACGGGGCAGGTGAAAAACCCCGGGACGTATTCCCTCCCCGCGGGACGTGGCCTGGACATCGTGCAGCGTTGCAACTGCTGGGGGTCCGTCGATCACCGACCTGCCGGATGCGGCACTGACGTTGACGCGCCCGAACTCCGGAGAAAGAACCTTCGAGAGGAAGACCCTTACGCTGATCCCAAACAACTCAGCCCAATGTCCCGCTCGCCCAACCGGGTGACCAGTTTACCTGAGACGACTCCGCGGGCCAAGGTGGAGCGGGTGGTGGAGTATTCGCGACGGAAATCCGCAAGCTGCCGACGTCGTCCGATCCCTGAGCCCCAGTGACCCTGAATCCCGAACCATGAAAACACTCTTCCGACGCTTGTTGCTGCTGGTTTGCGGAATCGCGCTGTCCGCCGGGGGAGCGTGCGGTTGGAATTATTACCATCCTCCGATTTACGAGGCGAAAGCGCGGCTCGCGCTGACGGAGGAATCGCTCCTCGCTCCGTTGCAACACTCCGATCTCCTCCGCAGGGCACGCAAAGATCTGCGGGATAAATGGGCGGAGCTGGAATTGACCGGGGAGAAAGCGGAACCTCCCCAGGTACGCGGGACAGTGGAGACGAAATATTTCAACGACAGCAAGACGGCGGATATCAGCTATCAGACGATCGACCAATGCCATGCGGTGGAGGAACTGACCGCGCTGATCGACCTGTTCCGGCTGGACCTGAAAGCGGACCAGGAAGCACACCTGCAGTCACTCAAGAAAAGAGAGACGGAGGATCTGCACAACGAGCGGAACCAGTTGCAACTGGCGATGGACAGGGACACGGCCCGCGAAGCGGACCTGAAAGCGGACGCGCGGACGCAGCAGTCGCTGGAGAAAGAACAATCGATCACGATGGAAGGGATCCGGTCGCTGAGCAAGGCGCTGGCCTTCGCGAAATTGTCCCGGATTGAAACCGACCAGCACATCGCCCTCGTGAAAAAGGAACTGGACCGGGCCGAATCGCTGGGAGGGATCGTGGCAAAACTTCCCGAAGGGCAGGTTCGGGAACTGCTGCAAAACCTGATTCAGCAACAGCAGGTCCACACGGAACTGGGACAGACCGAGGCGATGCTGCAGGACGTTTCGCGGCTGTACGGCAAGAAGCATCCGCGACGCAAGGAACTGGAGGGGAAAATTCAACTCCTGTCGGCGCAGCAGTCAGGGGCCCAACTCTCGTCCCACTTCAAGGGGGACGGGGCACTCTCGCAGACGGATCCGCTGCTCAAGACCCTGGAGGAGATCCAGCAGCAGGCGCATCAATACGAGCGGGAACTGCAGAAGCAATTCGACCTGGAGCGGGAATCGCAGGAGTCGCACCAGAGACTGCAAAACGATCTGCAGGAGATCCGGGAGAAATTTCGGCGTCGCGGAAAGCCGCCGCCAGGAAATCGAGCAGCGGCTGGTGGAGCTGGACAACACCTGCAGGGTCCGACGGCAGCGGTGGAGCAATCCCTCGTGGCTGGTTCCTGAACCGGATCTCGATGACGCTCCGGACGCTGCTGCTGTGTTCGCTGCCAGCGCCAGGAGTGCTGCTGGGGCTGGTGTTGAACGGGTTCTGGTGAAATTCCCCGTCAGCGGGTGACCCAGAAGCAGATGATTGGTGGCGGCGTTGCCCTCGCTGCAACAGCGAAGAGTGATGCGGCAAAAGAAGTTACAGGATGCCCGACTGGTCTGAGACAGTGGGGGCTGCCAGATAAAACATGCTTAAGGAACGGGGCTTCCTGACTGGGATTTGGCCGGGGGATATCCTTAATGTTGAGGATTTTAAATCAAATTCCCATTAAACTCTGATTCGAATTTGCGATGTTCACCTCGCCGGCGCAACAATTCGCACGCTGTTCGATTTTCGAACTGTGGACGTCTGCTGACGGCCGTTTCCCGGCTGTGCCTGACGTTGGCGTTGTGGCATGCGCCGTTCCCGGTGTTGCACGCCCATACCTTCGAAGTGGATCGCGTGGCGAGGGACGCGTGGCTGTCGCATCACGTGGAAGATTTCCACACGGCCCCGCACGAGGAGGACCACTCGGGATGGCACGTGCATCTGATGCTGATGCGGGATGTGTGCCCTTGCGGTGAACGGCACGGAACGCCCGTGCCGGGTTCCCACGGAGAACCGTCGTTCAAGATGGCTGTGGCGACCACGGGGGTCCCATTGGTGAGCGGCCTCGAGATGCCCGGGGTGGATGTGCTCCCGCTGGGTCTGGTTGCCTGGGGATGAGCCGTGTGAGCGGCATGGGGTATGGAAGTGGGGTTTGTGGGATGGGGGAAGCTTCTCGCAAGCTGTGTGCGGTGCAGGGGGGGATGTCCCTGCATGAACTGTTGTGCTGCATCGCGTCTGCTGAGATTTTTCTCGACGCCGTATTTTTATGTGGCCGTAGTCGTAGGCCGCTTAGCGTGTGCCTGCATTTCCTGAAGTTCGAGAGTGATTCATCATGTTGGACCTCAAAGTCGAGAGTACTCGTTCGGGCATTCCCGCGCGACGCTGGAGTATCGGATGGAAGCGCGTCCTGGCGTGGGTGGGGATCGGGGTTCTGGGTGTGGGAGTGTGGGGGAGGGAGCATTTTCTCGCTCCAAGCCACTCTGCGCCGGAAGTGAACGAGGAGAAGGCTGCACAGAAGGAAGAGGGAGCGGCAGAGAAGCGAGAAGTGCGGCTTTCGCCCGAGAAAGTCTCGGCGGGGAAAATCGGGGTGGCGACGTGCGTCGTGCGCGAAATTCAGAGTGAGATTTCCGTGCCGGGGCGGGTGGAATACGACGCACGTCACTGGCTGGAGTTGCGTGCGCCGGTCTCGGGGGTCGTGAAGCAGTTATTCGTGCAGGCGGGGGACCAGGTCAAAGCGGGGGCGAAGCTGGGGGTGATCGACGCCTCGGAGATCGGGCTGGCGCGAGCGGACCTGCAGCGGCAACAGGGGGAACTGGAACTGCGGGAGCGGGAATACCGCCGGGCGATTGAAGTGGAGGAGAACGTCCGGGCGCTGCGGGATATGTTCGAGAAAGGGCGGGACGCGGAGGAAATCGAAAAGCTGTTCCATGAAAAGGCGCTGGGGGAATACCGGGAAAAACTGATCGGCAATTATTCCCAGATGAAGCTGGCCCAAAAGCTGATGAAGAACATCAAGGGGCTGGCCTCGGAGGGGGTAACGAGTACGAAGGTTCAGCAGGAGCGCCAGAGCCAATACGAAGTGGCCGCGAGCGCCTTTGAGAGCGCGTACGAACAGGCAGCGTTCAACGTGGAGCAGGCGAAGAAGAAGGCGGACTCGGAACGGCAATACGCGCAGAACCTGACGCGGGTCTCCGAACAGAAACTGAGAAGCCTGGCGGGGAATTTTTCGCTGGGAGACGAGAATTGGAAGCAAGGGGACAAGCTGACGGAGTTGACGTTGAACGCCCCCTTTGCCGGAACGATTGAGAAACGGGAAGTCATGGAAGGCTCGCGGGTGAATTCGCTGGAGACTTTGTTCACGCTGGCGGACAAGGAACACCTGTGGGTGTCGATCGAGATCCGCGAGAATCAGTGGGAAGCATTGCAGGTGCGAAAAGGGGAGACCTTCCGCCTGACGACGCCCGCTTTGGGAGGGAAATCGTTTCCGTGCCGCGTGGAGTACGTGGGTGGGGCGGTCAATTCGCAGACCCGGTCCGTGCCGATCGTGGCGATGCTGGAGAATCACGAGAAAGTCTTCAAGCCCGGGATGCTGGCGTGGGTGAACCTGCCCGAGGGAAAGCCCCGACGTTGCCTTGCAGTTCCGCAGTCGTGCATCGTGCGGCATGAGGGGAAGACGTTTGTGTTTGTCGAAAAGGAAGCAGGGGACTACCTGTTTCAAGAAGTGAAACTGGGAACGGAAGCAGAGGGATTTGTGGAAGTGAAGTCGGGGGTTCCGGAGGGTGCCAAAGTGGTGTCCGCGGGAACATTCCTGTTGAAGTCGGAGTTGTTGCTGGAAAGCGAAGAGTACTGGCGGTCGGCAGGGACCCTGCGGGGGGATCGGGAAACCGATCCCCTCCGCCCTGCCGAGCGAGAGACTGTGAAGGACGTGGCGTAAATCCGGTACGGGGAAAGAACAGAGACGTTTGATCCGCCCCCTCTTCCGTCCGCTGCGCGGCCACCTTCTCCC
>JAXMBX010000079.1:0-17001 GCA_046349635.1 Planctomycetales bacterium | reverse complement strand
AGGACGTGATGCAACTCGGATGGAAGAGACGGCTGAAACTCGGGCTGAGCCTGTGTTTGCTCTGCGGGCCGTGGATGCTGCTCGGGGTGATGCGTGCGGAGGAAAAAACGTCGCAGGAACCCGCCAAGGAAACGCCCCCCGCGACCACCAAACCGGACCCCGCCAGGAAGAATCTCAACTTCCGCCAGGATGGCCTGATCCCCATGAACAAGCAGGAAACGGTTCTCGTCGATAAGGCCGGAAAACGGGTCCTCCTCAAGACCCGCGTCGTCCTGCAGCAGGGGGCCTTGGAAATGTTCTGCTGCCTCAAGCAGACCAAGGAACATGAATCCATCCTCGCCATCGATGCTCTCGCCCAGGATGTCCACGCCGCCCTGCTCGTGATCGGTGCCAAGCCGGGGCACCCCGTTGTCTACGACCCCGAGTTTCGCCCCCCCGCGGGAGAAAAGATCGATCTGTTTGTGAGCTGGACCGACCCCCAGGGTAACCAGAAACGACAAAAGGCCCAGACATGGGTCCGGCGGTCGACGTCGCGCGTTGTCTTCACCCCCTTGGAGGCCCTCCCCAAAGGGCTCGAACTGACCGCCGACACCGACATGAAATACGATCTCAAGCGGAAGGAACTCTACTGGTACGGGATCATGACTCCCGGACAGAAGGATCACTGGCTCAATGAGAACCAGAATCCCGCCTGGCACGCCGCCGTGCAGAAGCTCTTCCAGCAAAGCCAGGTCCAGGAAATGAACGCGGAATGGGTCTTCAGCGGCAGCCAGTTCTACGTGGACGAATTCAATGGCCGCCAGCGTTACATGGCCGAGGGAGGAGATCTCATCTGCGTCGCGAACTTTGGGAGCGCGACGCTCGACATTACGACCAGTAGTTCCAGCGACAACGAGCAGTTGGTCTACGAAGCCTTTACGGAACGCATTCCCCCTCGAAATACCGAGGTCACGCTGGAATTGATCCCCCGTTTCGCGGCGAAGGACAAGCCGGACGGCAAACCCGCCCCCGCCACGCCCCCACCTCCCGCCAAGTAGTGGATTGTCCCTGGTATTTGCCCTTTCTGGGTGGCATGCCCACTTCGCCGCAGGCAGGGTGGGCATGTGCGCATTTGACTCTCGTTGGTCCTGACCGCGGACAAATAACGAGAGTCAGTCAAGTAGTCTGCCGCAGACCGTACCGGCACAGTTCGCGACCGACGGCAGAAACTGCCGCCTCCAGCCGGTCGCGGCAACATGCGAAACTCTGCCGGGAATAACTCCTCCAACAGGTGTCCGCATTCTATTGCGCGCGCCGAAATGTCTGGCGGCGACATTTCACGCTTGCCGAACATTGCTCCTGAGGATGCACGGACGCTCATTCTTCTGGAGCCTGCGAAATCGGTCACGCTTGAATCTGTAGCGATTATGCCCGCTGTGAGGAGACACACTCTCCCCACGGGCAATTACCGGTTTCCGTCTGAGGTGAGAAGTCCCTGCACCCCTGGCTCACACGCATCACCTGGCAGACTGAGGCGACTTTCGTATGCAGCGACGAACGACCGGCAGTTTCGGCCCTAATTGCTTCGCAGCCCTGATTCTGCTCGCGACGCCGGTTGCCCTCTTTTGCTCCTTCGAATCCCGCCCCGCGGGTGTCCATCTGGGGGCTGTTTCCCAGGCTCTGCCCCTGCTCGTCATCTCCCCTCCTCTGACCATCAAGGCCCCTCAGTCTCAAGCGGATGGATCAAAGACTCCCCCTGCCGCCTCGCCCGCAACCCCCGCTGCAGGACGGCAACTCCCCCAGGGACGTCTCGCCACTCTGATGAGTTACGGTCTCCTCCTCGATGCCAAGGAACGCCTCGAAAAAATCCCCGACTACTCCGCCACCTTCCTCAAGCAGGAACGGGTCGAAGGAAAAGATATCCAGGAACTCCAGACCATCGAAATGCGCCTGCGCCACCAGCCCTTCAGCATCTACATGAAATGGCTGGACGTGAATGAAGGGCAGGAACTCCTGTACGTCGAAGGCGAACGGGAAGGCAACATGCTCGTCAAGAAGGGGGGCCGTCTCGGAAAAATGATCCCCGCCGTCTCGATTCCTCCCAAGGGAAAACTCGCCATGGCGGAATCCCGATATCCCGTCACCACCGCCGGCCTCCTGGGACTGACCGAAAAACTCCTCTCCTACCGCAAGCGAGACCTCGGGCTGGCGGAGGGGGTCGACACCAAAATGCTCCCCGATGAAAAGATCGACGGTCGGCTCTGCTACTGCTTCCAGACCGAATACGCCAGCGAAAAAGTCGAACTGACCTACCGCAAGAGCATGATCTGGATCGATCAGGAAACCTCGTTCCCCCTCTGCGTGAAAAACTACTGCTGGCCGAATGACGAAACCCGGCGCATCGCCGAGGAAGCGGAAACTCCGCCCGAAGATCCGACCCTGATCGAGAATTACACCTTCACAAATCTCCGTTTCGAAAAGCGGTTGAACGTCACCGCCTTCAACGAAACCAACGGCGAATACAAGTTCAAATAACCACTCCCTCGGAAGGGAGTTCAATGAAAAGGACGCTCGGAAGTGGTTTCCGGGCGTCCTTCTTTTTTGCGCGAATGGAAAAAGAGGGTCAGATTTTCAGGTGGTCGAGCGCATCCTTCGGGGTCAGGACGTACCCCAGATAGAACGGCCCGAACTCCGCATACTTGGCCGATGCCTCGTCAAACCGCATCGTGTAGACGATCTCCTTGATGTATTCCGGAGCACGTCCCCACAGCGTCACACCCCATTCGTAATTGTCGAAGCCGGTGGAAGCGGTGATCAACTGCGTCACCTTCCCCGCGAAGGTCATCCCGCTCCGGCCATGCTCCGTCATCATCTCCATCCGGCGGGAAAACGGCTCCCGGTACCAGTTCGCGTGCGGGTCCCGGATCTTGTTCATCGGGTAGAAGCAGACCACCGGATAAGGGGGAAACTCGGGATATAGCCGCTGCTTCCGCATCACCACTTCCCGGTCTTCATACGCCTTCAGCTTCGCCGCATACGCCGGGCTGCCGGGATCGGTCCCCTCCTGTTTCAGGCGTTCCCCATATTGCTCCACGGTCGGGACATACTCCGAGACTTCCGTGATCGACACAAACGAATAGCTCGGCTTCAGGACCGTCCCCAGGTTGGAGGCCCGGATCGCCTGCGGAAGACTGTCGATCACCAGCGGATCCTCATCCAGGATCATCAACCCCAGGTCCGCCCGGTGCCCCGAAGTGACCGAGGTCTGGATCCGGGCCGGGGCTCCGGCCCGGGACGCATCGAGAATCTGCGCCAGTTGTTCCCGCCCTTCCGACCGCTCGTATTCATCCAGGCTCTTCCAGGCGGCCTGGTCCACTGTGTAGTACAGGTGCAGGCAATGCCAGCCCCCCGTCATCTTGATCGTCGGAGGTTGCTGTTGACCGGACATCGAAGCATGGTGGCTCAAGGTAATCCCTCAAATCTCGTAACCGTCTCAAAAACTCATGGCCGCAAGGGGTGATATCGCTCACCGCTGATTGTAAATCCGGGTGACTCTCCACAAAAGCCACCCCTCAGCCTTACTCGGGGCCCTTCCCCTCTTTCACCGCATATCCGTTCCACTCCAAGGCTTTGGAGAGTTTCGTATTCTCCCCCTTTTCGAGTCCCGCCAGCACCTGCTGGACGGTCTTCGTCATGGGAAGCTCTTTAATCAGCTTCGCCAGCACGGTTCCTGGAATCTGTTCTTTGGCCGGGCCCGGCCCCCCTCAAGAAACGCCCCCTTCTGGTTGAACACGGCCCAATAGATCGTGCGGGAATGCTTCTGTGCCCCCGCCTTCATTGCCTCGGCGTCTTTTCCCCTTCCCCCGGTTGCCGTTGATGCGAAACAGATCCCGTCGCTCGAAGATAACGGCGATAACGTTCCAGTCTTTGGACGAGAACAGCCAGCCCATAATCAATTCCCGTTCAATTACCGGTGGAGAGTATGCGTGTCCTTGGCTGCATCTTGGCACTCCCCGCGGGGAATCACAAGGTTCCCCCGAAAATTAGGAAGCGCCTCTCCATCAGGGCTTCAGATGCCGGGCGAGAACTTCAAAAGCCTGTTGTCCCGCCACGAAATGATCCCCCTCAAACACCTCAAAGGATGCGCGGTCTCCAATCCCCAGCTTGTCGTAATACCCCTGTACGATCTGAAATTCCGCTCGCGCTCAGGCACTGTGGAAACCCGGTCCTTCCGTCCTTGCTCAATATGCACCACCCGGGGGCAGATCAGGAAACAATGTCCGCATCCGCGAACTCCGTCCCCTGTCGCGGGAAAAATGCATAGCCGTGCCCCGCTTCGATGTACGTGCTGTAGCTCTCCGGCTCGTGGGGCATCACCATCTTCCGCGTCGATTCCATGAAGTGCCCGCTGATCACGCACGCCGCCAGCGCTGATCGATCGCCGCGGCATACATCGCCGTCCGCCCGCCCCAACTGATCCCGTAGATCCCGATCCGCTCCGCCGTCACATCGGAACGGCTCGCCAGGTAATCCACCATCCGCAGGTATTTGTACTGCTCCAGCCCCTGCAATCTCTGGCCCAGCATGATCCCCTTCCGGTCCAGCCATTCCCGCCGGAATGCCGTGTTGATGTTCAGCGGCGCGAACACCACATACCCCCGCTCGACCGCCTGCAGGCCAAACCTCCGGTGATAGTCGGTTTTGTCGACAATTCCGCATACCAGTTCCGGCGTTCCCAGCATCCCATGCACGCAGATCAGCGCGGGCCGTTTCCCCTCGAATTTTCGCGGCGTCAGCAGGATCCCATACACCTCCACATCCTCAAAGGCCCGGAACCGGACCCGGTACGCCCGATGGCTCTCCTTTTCCCAGATCAGGTCCTCGCGGGGATCGAGACGCGCCCCCTGATACGGCATTCCCCCCAGGTACTCCACGAACCGCTTCCGCCACGGTTCGATAGACTTCAGGTAGGCCGGGATGCTCGCAAAGTCTCTTTTCCACTCGGCGTGCCGCTGGCCATAGGACTTCTGTAACTCCCGGTCCAGATACGTCTCAATCTGGGACCGCTGGATCTGCTGAAACTCCCGTTCCAATTGATCCTGGCGGGGATCTGCCGCTCCGAACCGGGGGAATAGTCCCCCTGTCAGACCCCACAGGACCAGGAATTTGATTCCAAGGGAGACAGGGAACTCTCGTCCGTCAGGCATCGTGAAACTCCTCGGAGGCTGGGGCAGGCTGGGTCAAAACTGGGTTCAGGCAGGTCTTTGGGAGGCTCAGTCGCAGGTCTGCCGCATTCTCCCCCGGCCGGGAAACCTTCGCCAGCCTCGGCACTCTTCGGCGACTTTGCGGACGCTGGACGGTTTTCGTCCAAAAACTCCACCTTGCGCCCGGACGCTGCTTGACGGGCGATTTCACGGTCTTTACGATCTATCACGCCACGCAATAGTGTCTCTCGGTTAGTATTTGTTTTTTCGATAGTGTGGTCCTGTGCACCTCAAATTTGTCGAGATTTTCTGCGATGTCGTACTACACCGCAGCTTTTCCAAAGCTGCGGCCGCGCATGAGGTCTCGCAATCCACCGCCAGCCAGGCGGTCCTCTTTCTCGAAAAACGCCTGGGAACTCTCCTCATCGATCGTTCTCAGCGCCCCTTTGAGCTGACTCCCGAAGGGCGGGTTTATTACGACGGCTGCCGCGACCTCCTCGACACCTTCAACCGCCTCGAAGACCGCGTCCTCCAGATGCGGGACAAGGTCGTCGGAACCGTCCATGTCGCCGCGATTTACTCCGTCGGCCTCCTGCAGATGGATTCCTACGTCAAACTCTTCAACGAGCGCTACCCAGACAGCAAAGTGCGAGTCGAATATCTCCATCCCGAAGAGGTTTATCGCCAGGTTCTCGCAGATGAGGCGGACCTCGGCCTGGTCTCCTTCCCCCGTGACCGGGGCGAATTGAGCAGTCATCCCTGGCAGGATCAACTCATGGTCCTCGTCGTTCCGCCGACTCACCGGTTGGCCCAACAGACCTCCGTCCCCGTTCAGGCCTTGAACGGTGAGGACTTTGTCGGGTTCACGACCGAACTGACCATTCGCAAGGAAATGGACCGCTGGTTCCGCAAGAGCCGCGTCACGGTTAATATCGTTCACGAATTCGATAACATCGAAAACATCAAGCGGGCGACGGAAGTCGGCAATGGCGTTGCGGTTCTGCCTCTTCCCACCGTTCAGCGGGAAGTCGAGGGAGGCAGCCTCGTCGCGATCCGGCTCGAAGATGCCGAATGGCTCCGCCCCCTCGGTATCGTCCATCGCAAACACAAATCACTCAGTAACGCCGCCCAGAAATTCCTGCACATCCTGCAGGATCAATGCCCCACCGGTATCCGGGCCAAATCTCGCGGGGCACCGGCGGAAGCCAAAGAGATGGGCAGCGACGAGAAACGAACCAAACCTCACGAATCCGATTCCGGATCTCCGGAGGGAGCAGCCCTGGTCAAAGAACCGGGGCGCCGAAAACAGAAAGAGCGGGAAACTCATCTTATCTGATTCGAATTTTTGACCTGACCGTTCAGCCGCTAACCCTGTCGTCCCCTTAAACCCTGATAAAAGACCACTGCCAACGATTGGCATTCCAGAACCGGACCCGTATCCGGCCTGTATGTTTCGGAGAGGCAAATCATGACTTTCAGCCACTATCGCACCACTCCCCCGGAAGCCCAAGGCTTGTACCACCCCATCAATGAACACGATGCCTGCGGCGTCGGTTTCATTGTGAATATCAAGGGGGAGAAAAGTCACAAGCTCGTCCTCGACTCCCTGCAGATCCTCCTGCACCTCACCCACCGTGGGGCCTGTGGCTGCGAGGAAAACACCGGCGACGGCGCGGGCGTCATCCTCCAGATCCCTCACAAGTTCTTCCAGCGGAAGTGCAAGGAAAGTGGCTTCTCCGTTCCCAACGCCGGTGAATACGGCGCCGGCCTCGTCTTTCTCCCCACCGATGAAGCCGAGCGCAAGACCTGCATCGAAACCTTCGATAAGGTCGTGAAGGAAGAAGGTCTCACCCTCCTCGGCTGGCGCGACCTCAAGCGGGATAACTCCGCGCTCGGTGCCACCGCCCGCCGCATGGAACCGGTCATTCGCCAGATCTTCATCGGCTTAGGCCCCAAGGCCAAAAACCAGGAGGAGCTGGAACTGCGCTTGTACATTGTCCGTAAGCGCATGGAGCAGTTGATCGCTTCCGGCAATCTGGCCGGGAAGAAATTCTTCTACGTCCCCAGCCTCTCCTCCAAGACCATCGTTTACAAGGGGCTGCTCCTCCCCTCCCAGATCCTCGGCTACTACACCGATCTCAACGAAGAGGACTTCGAAAGCGCCATCGCGATGGTGCATCAGCGCTTCAGCACCAATACCTTCCCCGCCTGGGATCTCGCCCACCCGTTCCGCTGCATTGCCCACAACGGTGAAATCAACACCGTCCGCGGCAACCAGAACTGGATGCGCGCCCGCGAAACCCTGTTCGAAAGCCCTCTCTTCGGCGAGGATATCAAGAAGCTCTCCCCCATCATTCCCGAAGGGATGAGCGACTCCGCCTCCTTCGACTGTGCGCTGGAACTTCTCCACTTCACCGGCCGGTCCCTGCCGCATGCCGTGATGATGATGATTCCCGCCGCGTGGGATGGGCACGAATCCATGCCCGATGACGAAAAGGCTTTCTACGAATACCATGCCTGCCTGATGGAACCGTGGGACGGCCCCGCCTCCATCGGCTTCACCGATGGGACCGTCATCGGCGCGGTTCTCGACCGGAACGGCCTCCGACCCTCTCGCTACACCGTGACCAAGGATGGCTTTGTCATCATGGCCTCCGAATCCGGCGTACTTCCGATCGAGCAGGAAAACGTCCTTGAGAAGGGGCGTCTGCAGCCCGGCCGTATGTTCCTCGTCGATACCGCCCAGGGACGCATTATCTCTGATGAGGAGATCAAGTCTGGCTTTGCCAAGCGGAACCCCTACCGCAAGTGGCTCAACGAACAGCAGGTCTGCCTCGATAATCTCCCCGCTGCCGAGGGTATTCCCTTCGACTCCCAAAATCTCCTCCGCAATCAAAAGGTGTTCGGCTACACCCTGGAAGACCTGAAGGTGATCCTCGGTCCGATGGCCAACAACGGCATCGAACCGCTCGGTTCCATGGGGAACGACACCCCCCTCGCCGTGCTCTCCAGCCGTCCGCAACTCCTCTACTCCTACTTCAAGCAACTCTTCGCCCAGGTCACGAATCCCCCGCTCGACGCCATCCGCGAGGAAATCGTCACTTCGATGGTCACCACCATTGGCGGCGAGGAAGACCTCTTTGAAGAGACT
Organism: Planctomycetales bacterium; assembly: GCA_046349635.1. Classification (GTDB taxonomy): domain Bacteria; phylum Planctomycetota; class Planctomycetia; order Planctomycetales; family Planctomycetaceae; genus JAXMBX01. Next base: position 8,667 of record JAXMBX010000079.1, on the reverse strand, counting down.
CCCGCTCACTGCCATCAACTCCGCTTGAAGCAGCCCATTCTGACCAATGGCGATATCGCGAAGATCCGCGCTCTGAACCAGGGAAAACTTCGTGCCACCACGATTTCCACGCTGTACGAAGTCGCCGGCGGCGGTGAAGCCCTCAAGCAGGCGATGGAACGGGTCCGCCGCGAAGCCTCCGAAGCCATCAAGAGCGGTACCTCCATCCTCATCCTCTCGGACCGCGGTGTCTCGGAAACACTCGCCCCCATTCCCGCTCTCCTCGCCTGTTCCGGGGTGAATCAGCACCTCATTCGCGAAGGGACGCGCACCCGCTGCGGCCTCGTCATCGAATCCGGGGAGCCGCGCGAAGTCCATCACTTCGCCCTCCTCTTCGGCTACGGTGCCGGGGCGATCAATCCCTATCTCGCTTTCGAGACCCTGCACGACCTCACTCGCCAGGGAATCCTCAAGAACGGCAAGGGGGACCTCAAGTACGAATATGCCGAAAAGAATTACGTCAAGAGCCTCAACAAGGGTGTGCTCAAGGTCATGTCCAAGATGGGCATTTCGACCCTGCATAGTTATCGCGGCGCCCAGATCTTCGAAGCGGTCGGCCTGAACAAGCCCCTCGTCGATGAGTACTTCACGTACACCCAGACCCGCATCCAGGGAATCGGAATCGACGTCGTGGCAGAGGAAGCCGCCCTCCGCCATGCCCACGGCTTCCCCCGCGTGGATGTCCCCGAAAACCTCGATCTGGATGTCGGCGGCCAGTACCAGTGGCGCCGCTCCGGCGAGTTCCACATGCTCAATCCGGAAACCATCGCCAAGCTGCAACACGCCGTGCGGTTGAATAACAAGAAGACGTACGAGCAGTTCGCACAGCTTGCAAATAATCAGGAAAAGCAGCTCGCCACTCTGCGCGGCCTGCTCGAATTCCGTCCCTCCGATAAGCCAATTCCGATTGAAGAAGTGGAACCGGTCAGCGAGATCGTCAAGCGCTTCGCGACCGGTGCCATGTCCCTGGGCTCCATCTCCCGCGAAGCTCATGAAACCCTCGCCATCGCCATGAACCGCATCGGCGGCAAGAGCAACACCGGCGAAGGGGGCGAAGACTCCGTCCGCTACAAGCTCGATCCCAATGGGGACTCCCGCAAGAGCGCCATCAAGCAGGTTGCTTCCGGTCGTTTCGGAGTCACCAGCGAGTACCTGGTCAATGCCCAGGAACTGCAGATCAAGATGGCCCAGGGGGCCAAGCCCGGCGAAGGGGGACAACTCCCCGGGGATAAGGTCGATGAATACATCGGCAAGATCCGGCACTCGACCCCCGGCGTGGGACTGATCTCCCCGCCCCCCCACCACGACATCTACTCCATCGAGGACCTGGCCCAGCTCATCCACGACCTCAAGAACTCCAACCCGGAAGCCCGCGTCTGCGTGAAGCTGGTCTCCGAAGTCGGGGTCGGAACGGTCGCGACGGGGGTTTCCAAGGCCCACGCCGACGTCGTCCTGATCTCCGGCTACGAAGGGGGAACCGGCGCAAGCCCCCTCACCTCCATCAAGCACGCCGGGATTCCCTGGGAACTGGGACTGGCGGAAACGCACCAGACCCTGGTCATTCACAACCTCCGCAGCCGCATCGTGGTTCAGACTGACGGCCAGATGAAGACCGGTCGCGACGTCGCCATCGCAGCCCTCCTCGGAGCCGAGGAATACGGGATCGCCACCGCCGCTCTCGTCGCCTCAGGTTGCATCATGATGCGCGTCTGCCATCTCAACACCTGCCCGGTCGGCATCGCGACTCAGGATCCCCGTCTCCGGGCCCGTTTCAGCGGTAAGCCGGAGCACGTCGTCAACTACTTCACCTTCGTGGCCGAAGAACTCCGCCAGATCATGGCTCAGTTGGGTTTCCGCACTGTCAACGAAATGGTCGGCCGCGTCGACCGGCTCGATACCCGCAAGGCCATCTCCCACTGGAAGGCCAAGGGAATCGACTTCTCCGCGATCCTGTACAAGCCCGAAGTTCCCGCCGACGTCGGTGTCTACTGCCAGCAGAAGCAGGATCACGGCATTGAGCAGGCCCTCGACAACAAGCTGATCGAGCTGTGCGAACCCGCCCTCGCCCGTGGCGAAAAGGTCGAAGTCAATCTCCCCATCCAGAACATCAACCGCACCGTCGGGACGATGCTCGGCTGCCGGTTGACCCAGAAGTACGGCGCCGCCGGTCTCCCCGAAGATACGATCACCCTTCGTTTCAACGGCTCCTGTGGCCAGAGCATCGGAGCGTTTCTGCCGAAGGGCATCACCATCGAAGTCGAAGGGGACGCCAACGACTATGTCGGCAAGGGTCTTTCCGGCGGACATATCGCCGTCTATCCGTCCCGCAAGGCCACCTTCAAGGCCGAGGACAACATCATCATCGGCAACGTCGCCTGCTATGGCGCCACCGCCGGTGAGGTCTTCATTCGCGGTAAGGCCGGGGAACGCTTCTGCGTCCGCAACTCCGGCGTCCATGCCGTCGTCGAAGGGATCGGCGACCACGGTTGTGAATACATGACCGGTGGTGTGGTCATCGTCCTCGGCTCGTTCGGACGGAACTTTGCCGCCGGCATGAGCGGGGGCATCGCTTTCGTCCTCGACGAAAAGGGAACCTTCAAGACCATCTGCAATCCCGAAATGGTCGATCTCGAACCGCTCGAAACCGAGGAAGACCTCGACCTCGTGCAGTCCCTGATCAAGAAGCACGTCCTGAAGACCGGCAGCGAACGGGGACAACAGATCCTCGAAAACTGGGATCAATACCAGGGCAAGTTTGTGAAGGTCTTCCCCCGCGACTACAAGCGGGTCCTGGAAGAACGCAAGCAGGCCTCCAAGCGGGACAAGGCCGGTGCAATGGCCGGTTCCAAATAACACTCGTTCCTGGGAACAACACCCTGTATTTCCCCGTGGTTTTTACTTAAGTTGAGCAACTTTGATCTGTTCGTGAGCATCGCCGCTCGGCGGGTCTCCGTGAGAGGATAGAGGTAGAGAGATGGGTAAGCCTGACGGTTTTCTGGAAATTCAACGCGAAACTCCCACCCGGCGACCGGTGGCCGAACGCTTGAAAGACTATCAGGAAGTCTATCAGCCGTTTCCGGAATTGAAGCTCATGGAACAGGGAGCACGCTGCATGGACTGCGGCATCCCCTTCTGCCATACCGGTTGTCCGCTCGGGAATATCATCCCCGATTGGAACGACCTCGTGTATCGCGGCCGCTGGCAGGAAGCCATCCGTCGCCTCCACGCCACGAATAACTTCCCGGAATTCACCGGTCGCCTCTGCCCTGCTCCCTGTGAAGAAGCCTGCGTTCTCGGAATCAATGCCCCCCCGGTGACGATCAAGAACATCGAATACTCGATCATCGAGAAAGCGTTCTCCGAAGGCTGGGTCGTCGCCGAGCCTCCCGAAAACCGCACCGGCAAGAAAGTCGCCGTCATCGGTTCCGGTCCCGCCGGACTCGCCGCGGCCCAGCAGCTCAACCGCGCCGGTCACTCCGTCACCGTTTTTGAACGGGCCGACCGCATCGGTGGCCTGCTCCGCTACGGCATCCCCGAATTCAAAATGGAAAAGCGGATTCTCGACCGCCGCCTCGAAATCATGCGCGAGGAAGGGATCGAATTCCGCACGAATGCCAACGTCGGTGTCGACGTCCCCGTCGAATCCCTCAAGAAAGACTTTGATGCGGTCGTGCTCGCCGGCGGTTCCACCCTGGGACGCGACTTGCCGATTCCCGGCCGCGAACTCAAGGGGATCTATCTCGCGATGGAATTCCTCCCCCTGCAGAACAAACGCTGCGAAGGGGACACCATTCCCGACAGCGAATTCATCTCCGCCGCGGGGAAGAAAGTCGTCATCATCGGCGGTGGTGACACCGGCGCCGACTGCCTGGGAACTTCCCATCGCCAGGGGGCCAAATCCATCGTGCAACTCGAACTGCTCCCCAAGCCTCCCAAGGAGCGGGACGTCACCATGCCCTGGCCCTACTGGCCCACCATCCTCCGCGTTTCCAGCGCTCACGAGGAAGGGGGCGACCGGGATTGGAGCGTCGCCACGAAGAAGTTCGTCGGCAAGGACGGAAAGCTCACGCATCTCGAATGCGTCCGCCTCGAATGGGTAAACGACAACGGTCGCATGACCATGAAGGAAATCCCCGGCAGTGAATTCCAGATCGAAGCCGATCTCGTCTTCCTCGCGATGGGATTCATTTCTCCCGAACACAAGGGGATGATTGAGCAACTCGGCGTCGAACTCGACCCGCGCGGAAATGTGAAGGCCGGCGATGATTACATGACCAGTGTCCCCGGTGTCTTCGCCGCTGGCGACATGCGCCGCGGCCAGTCACTCATCGTGTGGGCGATCTGGGAAGGCCGCGAGTGTGCCGTCGGTGTCGATCGTTATCTCATGGGAACGAGTGATCTGCCGACCAATCCCCAGCTTCTCGGCCGAGACGTCCGCGCGGGGGTCTGATCCTCCCTTGTCAACGTGAGTTGGCTGGGAAATCTCCCCCCACGACCGGAAAACACGCATTGAACACCCATTCTGACGACCCTACAATGGGTTGTCTTGTGATGGATGTTCCGGACACGGCGGGATGTCGCGGAGTTTTCATCGCATTTCGTCATTCGTCAAATCGGATTGGAAATGCAACACCAGTCTCATCCAGTCTTGTGGTCGGTGCCCGTCGGAACCTGGGGGGGCATGCCGACCCGCATCAGCGCGACGTTCTTCCTCGTGGCAGCGGGGTTGTGTCTCGCCCTCGGGCCGCTCACAGGGTCCGTTGTCGCCACCCTCCTCCTCGCCTCCATTGCCTTCCGGGAATCCGTCATCGTCTCCGTCGTCGGGGTCAACGCGATGCGCCTCCGCGGCCCGTTGATCCTTTGGCCTCTGGGACACCTCAGCTTCGGGCAGCAAGGCATGCACTCCTGGGGCAATGGGGTCCTCGAAGCAAGTGTTGGTCCCATCGTCAATCTGGTCCTTGCCTTTTTCGCCTTCACCCTCACCAGCGCGAATCACCTTCCCGACATCTGGGGCTTCGGCACTTTCCCTGCCGTGCATTGGGATCATCCCCTGACCGATGCCGCCGCTCTCATGTGCGCCATTAACTGCAAGATCCTCGTCCTGAATATTCTTCCCGCACGTTCCCTTGATGCCGGTCGTGCGCTCGAAAGCTACCTTGCCGCCAACTGGGGCACAACGCGTGGTTGGGAATGGAGCCTCAAGACCAGTGCCGTCACGGCATTTCTGGCGGCCATTGCCGCCTACTCCATGGGGTGGAACTGGATCGTCGCCCTCTCTTTCTACCTCCTGCTCCTGACTTTCGTCGAAGCGGAACGGTTTCAGGTTCGCGAAGAAAAATCGGAAGATACCTTCCTCGGATACGATTTCTCCGCCGGGTATACCAGTCTGGAGAAGACCGGTCCCGTCGCCACGCAGAATGCTCCCCCCCAACCCGGTTTTCTGAAGCGCTGGCTGGAACGCCGTCGTCTCGAAAGACTGAAACAGCAGGAAGAGCAGTTGAAAACCATTGAGCTCGAACTCGATGGCATCCTCGCAAAGCTCCACGTCGATGGCATGCAGTCCCTCAGCGACGCTGAGAAGCGCCTGTTGAATCAGGCCAGCGCCCGCCTCCGAGAAAAGGGGAAATCCAAGTCCCCCGGCACTTGATCGCGCGCGACAGTCACCCCCCACGATAACGTGTGCGGGTTTTTCCGCCGGTTTCGATTGTGGCAGGCTTGTGGATCGCAACGACGGGGAATTAGTTCGGGACGCGAGTGATTCTCCCTAAACCCCACTGGCAAGACTGGCATAATCGTCGCTTCATTCGGCCTCTTCGCGGATTTCGTCATCGACGCGGTGGCATCCGACGATCAGAGGTTTATGTTTGTGTTGGCACGAGAAATCTCGTCCTGCATCCTTGATGAAACCTCTCTGAAGAAGCAGCCAACCCCCTTCCTTCACTTCTGGTCCGGGGCCGATTGCCGAGTTCAAATCTCCTTGAGTCTGTTCGAAAATCGCGCACATTCTCGGGAAACACGTCGATCTCAAAACAATCGGAACGGTTGCTGACGGCATTTCGAATCTCGCCTGAATGCTTTGGGTCGCTCGGACGGTTCATCCCGTCGCTTCGGCCCGAAGTGACTCGAACTAACCGTACATGATTCCCGCGCTTCATCATGTTAATGCCGATTGGTCCCAGCAAATCTTCTGGAGTGCTTGACGCACCCTCGCCTGTCATGGCGCAGGGGGTGCGCCCCATTTCGGAACGGGTCCTTTCCCTGGCGCGGGAATATTACGACGCCACCGGCATCCCTCTCACGATCCTCGACCAGCGGGGCAGAGTCGTCGCAGCTCAGATTCCCGCTCCTCATCCTTTCTGGCTTCCCGAGGTCCTCCAGGAACAGCTCCCCTCCCTCTCCGAACCCTCGATCCGCCGCTGTTCCGGAGAGGTCTGCTTTGTGCAGATCCCGTTGACCGTCGAAGAGAATAATCGCTACGTCGCGGCGGGCTATATCCTCTCCGAGCGGGGCCGCTGTCCGGCGGAACTGATCATCTCCGCCTGTCAGATGGGGTGGACTTCAGAGCAGTTGCGCGATTGGGCACAGTCCCGTGCTCCTCACGCCCAGACGGAACTTGCCACTCGTCTGTTCCGCTCCGCGATCGCCGGATACAACCGCATTGATGACGACGACCTGCAGATTGAAATCGATCGGCTCAACGGCGAAGCCGAAGCCGCGTTTAATGAAATCACCCTCCTTCACAGCCTGACTCAGAATCTGCAGGTCTCCCGCGAGCCCCGGGAACTCGCGGAAATGTGCCTCACACAGATCCCCCAGATGATCCCCGCCGAAAGCTGGGGCATCTGGCTCGAAGGAAAAAGCTCTCAGGGCGACCTGTTGACTCACGGGGATTTCGCCATCGACGAGCTCGCTCTCGCCCAAATGGTCGCGAAATACGAGGACCACGACTGGTCCCGCCCACTGATCAAGAACCGTCTGAAGGACTCCCCTCTCGGCCGTGAAATGCCCGGCCTGAAGAACTTCGCGCTGGTCCGGATTTCAGAAGGACCAAACCGTTACGGCTGGATCTATTGCTGCAATCTCCAGAAGGGGGAATTCCGCGGCGGCGAAATCCGGCTCCTCAGTTCTATTGCCGCCATTCTCGCCACCCACAGCCGCAACGTCGAACTCTACCATCAGCACGATTCCCTCCTCATCTCCTTCGTTCACTCCCTGGTCTCATCGCTCGATGCCAAGGACCCCTATACGCGCGGTCACAGCGAACGAGTCGCGCTCATTGCCCGTCGTCTGGCGGAGGAACTGCAACTCCCCGAAGTCGAACTGCAGGACATCTACCTCGCGGGCCTGATCCACGACATCGGCAAGATCGGCGTGGATGATGCCGTCCTCCGCAAACCCGGCCAGTTGACCGAAGAGGAAATGCAGCACATCCAGCGGCATCCCATCATCGGGTACAACATCCTTTCCGGATTGAAGAACCTGAAACGCGTTCTCCCCGGTGTCCGCTCCCATCACGAGGCCTTCTCCGGCAAGGGCTATCCCGATGGGTTGGCCGGTGAAGAAATCCCCCTCATGGCCCGCATCATCGCCGTCGCCGACAGCTACGACGCCATGGGAAGCGACCGCCCCTACCGTGCCGGGATGCCCCTCGCCACGCTGGAATCGATTCTGGAGCGGGGCGCCGGAATGCAGTGGGATCCCGCCGTCATTGCGGCTTACTTCGCGGCCCGCGAAGACATTCAGCGCATCTGTATTACCTACTCCCCCGACCGCGGCAATCTGCTCGACGACCTGCGCCCGCCGAAGGGACGCGAGACGGTCTTCCTGACCGAAGACCGTTAAACCTGACGTCCGGTATTACGCCGACACCGACCGCACTTTCTCTCGCGGGCCGATCATGACGGTCGTCATCTCTCCAAGCGGATAGCTCTTCAGCAACTCCCCGATCTGCTCCAGCGTGACGGATTTGACCGCCTGCAGGTCATCCCCCACCGTCCGGTATTCCTGACGGTAGATCCAGTTGTTCCCGAGTGATCCCAGCCGCCCCATCGGACGCTCGCTCCGCAACACGATCCGGGAACAGACTTTATTCTTCGCCCGCTCGAGTTCCTCGGCGGTAATCCCCTTCTTGTTCACTTCCGCGAAGATTTTTCCCACCCGATCCAGGATCTTTTCACTCAGGTCCGGCTCGCAACTGAAGTAACTCATCCACGCGCCGCAGCCATCGTATTCGTTGTAGCTCAGTTCCGCGGACTCCACCAGGCCCGGCTCAACCAGGTCCCAATACAGTCGGCTCCCGGAATCATCCCCCACAATCACGCTCAGGATCTCCGCGGCGAAACGCAGCGGATGACGCCCCGAGCAGGCCGGGCTCACGAGCATCGCGTGTTCCTGCAGGCTGCTCTCACGTCGGATCACCTTGAACGCGGGCTGGGGATGCGGCTCCGGCAACGAACGGGCGACCGTCCCTGTCGGCCAATCCGAGCAATGTTTCGTGACCAGTTCCAGCAGCGGCTCCCACTCATATTTCCCCGCCACCGCCAGCACGATATTTCCCGCCAGGTAATGTGATTGGTGATACGCTCGCATCTGGCCCGAGGTGAGATCCGTGATGCTCTGCACGCTCCC
>JAXMBX010000078.1:0-17274 GCA_046349635.1 Planctomycetales bacterium | reverse complement strand
AGGATGCCGCTGTCGCGGCTCTTGGTGGCGCGGTTCCCCCATGTGAGCTCGCCCCAACGAAATTCGGCGACGAGGCGGTAGTTCGCATAGCTTTTGCGGGTGATCAGTCCGCCAAAGGCCCCTTCCCCGGAGATACGGATGGCAGGCTTGCCGTCGAGGGCATCGACGATGGTGAAAACCCGCTGAGGATCTTCGTATTTCTTGTCCTCAATGTAGGTGTAAAAGGGAGCGAGATCCTTGCCGTTGAAGAGGATGATCGGCTCAGTGGGGACGACGGGGGCTTCTTCGCCGCGGGCGAAACCGGTGGCGAATGAGAGTCCAAGCAGAACACAGAACCAACAGTGAAGCGTGAATTTGCGCATAAAGATCCCCTGGAGGCACAGAGAACAGTGCTGTGCGGCGTTTTGTTTTTGCATCCGAATGTGACGTCGCTTTATGATGACATTTCAAATGCCATCTTGTCACGCATCAACCGGCGGCACAATCGAAGAGCCGGGGAAACAGGACGGACGAGAAGAGACCTCCCCCTACACGAGAAGTCAATTCGTCGCACCCGTCTGTTTCCCCGGCCTTTCTGCCAGATTGTCGGAGGGGTTCTTCCGCGTGGCCTCGACCAGCCGGAGCAGCGATTTGTTGTCGAGGAAGGGCTGCGATCCCTGATTCGCCCAGATGATTTTTCCGGCTGCGTCGATCACGAAGGTACCGTGGTCGAGTGATTCTTCGATATCCCCTTTCGCCGGCGTGAAGACTCCGTACTTTTGAGCGACTTTATTCTCCGGATCGGAAAGAACCGGGAAATGGAATTCGCCGTACTCCTTGTACTTCTGGCGAGTCGTTTCAGGGGTATCAAAACTGACCGCGACGACATCACAGCCCAGTTCCCGGAAGTAGCGGAGGTCTTTGTCGAGTCCGAATAACTGCGCGACGCAGTGACTGCAACCATAGCCGAGGTAAAAGACCAGGATGAGCGGTTTGCCGTTCCGAAGCTCGGCCAGAGTTCGGGAGTTTCCGGAGCTGTCGACGAGCGAGAAATCCGGAGCGGACTTCCCGATCAAGGAGTGAGGTTGCGTCTCGGCGACGTGAAACTCCCGATCGTTCAAGATGGTGGCGAGATCCGCGCTCAGTTCCTGCGGCTTGGCAACTTCCAGGTAGGCGCGGGCATCGTTGGCGACGTGCCCGGTGGGGAGCAGACCGTAGGCCAGACAGATTTCACGGCATTTCTCCGCAAATGCCCCCCCCAAGCCAAGGTCCTTGATCGCCGCCCCTCTCGGCCGAGAGAAATGGTAGGCCAGAAGAGAGGAGTACGCGAGCACCAGGAGCAAGATTCCCCCAAAGATCACCATTCGGCGGACGATGAGCGAACGGGCCTGAGGCCGAGCCTGATCCTTTGGCTGGGAGGGGGTCTGCGACATGAGATGACAAACCAATCGATTCTAGAGCGGGGTAATGGTTTCCGAACCTTGCTTGGTGCTGAGTCCGCGCCAAAGGTTCAGGTCGATGCTATTGGTCGCGAAATGGACCGAGCCATCGCAGAACAGGACGTGGACACCACCGGCATGCCGGCTGCGGGCCGCGGTGAGGCCATAGTTATGGCTGCCGTTCCCGCAGTCGAACTGCGACGAGTTCGGCTGGTAGTAATGATTATACAGGGTGTCGCCGTAGTGGCCGTTCATCCACTTGGCCCCGCGGTTCCCCGACCAGGTGCTGCCGACCGCCCCGACGACACAGGTCGCGTCGCTGGTGACGGTGGCCCCGGAGAGCTCGAGGACTTCGTATTCGGCCTTGGTGGGGGGACCAACGGGGGTTGAGGAGGGGAGTCCGCCAATTCCCAGGGTCTGTTCGCTGAAGCAGATGGTATTGGAGAGACCATCGGTCACCTGGGCGAAGCGAATGTTTGAACCGGAGTAAATCACACCATCACCGGTCTTGATCGAAGCGCTCGTTCCGACGCCGCTGCCGATGGTGGCCACATAATTGGTGGGACCGAAGCTAGACCCCGGGACGGATTGCATGTCACTGGGGCAAATGTACATGGAGACGATCGTGCGGGCCGCGACGTCGTTGCGGGAGTTGGTGTTCGTGAACGTCGGGGCTGTCCGGAAATCGATGAGATTCTGCAGGGCGACCTGATCGAGATACGGGAGCAGGTGTGCCTGGGCGGAAAAGACCATGGGATAGTTATCCCGCCCGGTGGGGAAGACCTTGTGCGAGGCTTCATAGTTATGGATTGCCAGGCCGATCTGGTGGAGGTTGTTCTTGCATTGGGTGCGGCGGGCGGCCTCGCGGGCCTGCTGAACGGCCGGGAGCAGCAGGGAAATCAAGACGCCAATGATGGCGATGACGACAAGGAGTTCGATCAACGTGAATCCGTGCCGTGAGCGATTCAGAGTTGCTCGCGGGGAGTTGTTTGCTGGAAGAGACATTGTATGAGCCCTTTTCCGGGGTTGAACCGTTCTGGAGTGTGTCTTGTGAATGCGTGAGCCTGCCAGGTTGGGAACTCCCAACCAGCGATAAGAAATCCGCAGCTGCGCGAAGAGGACCGGACGAACCAGGAACTGAGATCGGCACTCGGTGGCGCGCTCAGGGCGTTCATAGGGACTCGGATGAGAAGCGAGCCGGGTAGAATCACCCTGAGCGCGCGACTCAAATGCCGAGCAAAAATCCCTGGAACGCGCAGTGGTCAGACGTTTCCGTTCCGGATCAAAACAGATCCGTGGGCGGAATTGTCGGCGCAGGCTGCGGCGATTCGTTCAGACCGACCGCGGAGGGGGAGCGTCGGGTGGGGCGGCGAGCCATGTCAGCCGCTCATTCACAAGATCAAGCGTGGCGGCAGGTGCAGCGTCGAGCGTGACCAGCGTGGAGATCCGTTCGGGGAGGGTGACCTGCAGATTCATCCAGACGAGCGAGATTCCCTGACAGCCGAGGTACTGCGAAACCAGCACCATGTCGCTCGACTCTTTTTCGGAATTGTTCTTCCGCTGAGGAGCGGACCGCGCGGGAGGCTGCCTGGAACAGCATTGTTTGGTTGCGGACTTATGCGCACAGCACGTTTTTTTGGGGGGAGTTGATTCGGGGACGGTCCCGGCATCCTCTTTCGCCAGCAAGAACTCCGCGGGGGGAGTGACGTGATTGGCTTTGGCCCAGGCCAGCTTCTGTTCACGGCTCATGCAGCAGCATTTGCGCCAGCATTGTTCGGCGGAACGGCAACCACAGGCGTGTTGTTCGCAGGGATAGCGCTGGGAATGGTCCTTTTCCGCGACGACGGGGAGGATGGGGCAGATATTTGCCAGGACAAAACAGAGAAGCAGCGCGGACGATTGCCAGCGGCGGCTGTTCAAGATGCTTCTCAATGTTTTGGGGCCAATAAACATCGTCAACTCAATCCCGTGTGGGAAACCAGAGTACAACGTCGATCGGCTCGCTTATAAAGAAAAAATTTTAATAGAGCCGCGTGTGGGTCTAAAACCGGGAAAGTCGGACCTCCGTGCGATTTCCCACAAATGGGATCATGCGGCGGTTTCATCCGACCGTGACGTCTATCATACAGCGGCAGACTCGACCCGATCCACCAATTCGAGTGTTTCGGCATCGGAAATGGGGCGGTCCCCCAGCCCCAGCGGGGGTCGGGGGAGGCCGATCTCGATCTGATGCCGCAGGCGCATGGCGGCGCGGAGAAATGTCCAGACCCGCTGGGTCCGAAGCAATTCATCAATGACCTGCTGAAAGACGGCCATGAATTTCCGGCCGGCGGCGATGTCTCCCTGCAGGAAACGGCGGCGGACATCTTGTGCCTGCGGTCCCCAGATGTTGAAAAAGGTTCCGATGGCACCACAGGCTCCGCTGACGGCGGCCTGACAGAGGACTTCATCCGCACCACTGAAGAGTTGGAGTTGCTCACCGGAAAAGCTCGCGAGGAGGCCCAGGAGGTAAGTGTCCCGGTCGGTGACTTTCATCCCCGCGATGTGGGGAATCTCGAGCAGGCGTTGGACGTACTCGCGCGGAGGCAAGGGAAACTGCGCTGCCCCACTGAGGTGGTAAACAAAGAAGGGTTTGTCGGAGGCGGCCCCGATCCGACGGTAATGCTCGAACGTGATCTCCGCAGCGGCGGAATAGTAGATGGGTGTGACGCTGGAAAGAGCATCAGCCCCAAGCTCGGCGGCGCGACGGGCCATCAGCACGGCGTCGTCCGTTGAGACCGCGCCGACGTGGGCCATGACGGGAATACGTCCGGCGGAGGTTTTCACAACCCGCTCGATGACGTCGAGACGTTCGGCGTTCGAGAGGAGAGGCCCCTGCCCCGTGGAACCGGTGACATATAAGCCCCCCAGGTTCTGGCGGACAAACAGTTCGACGAGCTGTTCGAGCGCGGAGTGATTGACCTGTCCCCGGTCATCCAGCGGAGTCAAAAGCGCGGGCCAGACACCACCGAAGGAAGTCGCCATGTCATTAACCTTTACCAGTAGTTGTCTGCCAATCCTTGCTTGTCAGGCAATGCGTGCCCATCGAAGTCAAACGCACACATGCCTACCCTGCTTCGCGATGTAGGCCTGCCACCCAAAATACGTGAAAGATCAGCGTGGACCGTTCACTCTTCACTGCCGGCTTACTTCCAATCGACGGCAATCTTCATGACCCCTTTGACGACGTCGCCGGAACCGGCGAGGGGAGCATGGGCGTCCTCGGGGTAGAAGATGGCAAAGGTTCCGGGGGGAACGGTGAGCCAGAAATCGCTGGGGTCCGTGTAAAAGGCGATGTCGGCAGATTCGGTGTACGGGGTTTCGACCTGCTTGCATGCGTCGATGTTCTTCCAGCCGATGACTTCGGTTCCGTGGATGGTTAACTGGATATCGATGTACTTCTGGTGGGCTTCGAGCTTGGCCCCCCCCTGCCCTCGCCCGGGACACTTATTCACCATGATGGCGAGGCGGTCGCCGTCGATGACGTGCTTGCCCGCTTCGAGTTTCGTGACGTCGTGCGTCTTCAGGTATTCAAACGCCGCCTTGAAACCGGGGTGCAAGGGGAGATAGCGGTCGGCATTGGAAAGCTGGTCGAGAATCATGATGGAGGGCCTCAGCAGCAGATACGGAAGAGGATCAGGTTTCGTCGGCGTAGGAGACGAGACTGAAAACGTCGCAGGGGGCCAGTTTATCCCGGCCATTCAAGAAGGAGAGCTCGATGATGAATGCACAGGAGGTGATCGTGGCACCGGACATTTCGGCGAGACTTTTGCAGGCCGCGATGGTCCCGCCCGTCGCGAGCAGGTCATCCACCAGGAGAACGCGGTCCCCCTTCTTGAGAGCGTCGGCATGCAGTTCCAGGCAGTCGGAGCCGTATTCGAGGTCGTAGGAGAACTTGAACTTGTGAAAGGGGAGCTTGCCCGGCTTGCGGATGGGGACGAAGGGCTTTTTGAGGCGGAGGGCGAGGGGTGCGGCGAAGATAAAGCCGCGGGCCTCGGCAGCGGCGATGATATCAATCGGCTGATCCTGGTAGCGTTCCACCAGGGCGTCGATGCAGGCCTCGAAGGCGGGAGGATGCCCAATCAAGGGAGTGATGTCCCGGAACATGATGCCGGGCTTGGGAAAGTCGGGAACGTCGCGGATCCAAGGTTTGAAATTCATGCTGGGGGATTTCACAGTCTTCGAAAGATTGGCGGGATTTACTTCAATTGTTCGCGCAACTTGCGGGCGGCGTCCACCTGCTTTTTCAGGGCGGGATCCTGCTCATACAGGGAGAGAATGGAATCGCACGTCGCGCGGGCGGAGGCGCGATCCTCCGCCGGTTTGGAGAGGGCATCTTCGGCTTTTTGCAGCAGTTTTTCCACCCAGGCGACATCCCGGGAACGGTCTTGGGATTCCGCCTGCCATTGTTTCAACAGGGAGGAGGCAAGTTCGTACAGGTTGGGGTCCTCGGGGCGTTCCTGCTCCATGAGAACGACGAGCGCGCTGAGAAGTTTTTCGGACTGGACGAGATCACCCCGCGCCCGGAGGTCGCGCGCCAGGTTAAAGAACCGCTGCGGGTCGCTGTCGGGCTTCTGTTCTCTAGCAGCCAGCTTGGGCTTGCGCACGATCTTTTTGACTTCAATCTTGTTCAGATACGGCCGGACGCGCGGTTCCCAAGTGTCTCGATCGGACTGCAAGAGGGGAAGAAAATACATGATCCGGGCTTCTTCCCACTGGTCCATGCTGTCCGTCTTCATCAGCTTGACGCCACGGTCGAATTTCTCGTCATCGGAGATGTCGATTTTCTGAAACCACCAGACCCCGCCCATCACGATCAGGAACAGGAGCGTGATCTGCGTGATGATGCTGTTGCTTACCTTGGCCCAGAGGGTCTCTGAGGATTGATTCAATTCCGCCCGAACCAGATGCTTCATCATGGTGGCTGGGCCGGGGCCGCTTTGCTGCTCGACGCGCGTCGGTGCGGAGCCGTCGGGACGGAGTTCCGCGGTCGTTTCACTGCCGACGAGTTCGACCTTCCTGCGGATCTGGTCGAGCATGCGGGAAACGACGAAAGCATCCGGAGGGCGCTTGTCGGGATCTTTTTCCAGCAACTGGCAAATAGCGTCGTCGAGCCAGTGGGGGATATCGGGGACGATCAGACGGGGAGGATCAAACCGCGCGTAGCGATGCTTCTGCAGAACCTCAACAGTCGTGGAACCGCTAAACGGAGCGCGGCCGGTGAGGAGGACATACAACACCGCGCCCAGGGAGTAGAGGTCGCTTTTCTTCGTGGCGCGGTGCCCCTGCGCCTGTTCGGGGGACATGTACTCCGCAGTCCCGACGATCCCGCCCGTGACGGTGAGCCTCTGGCTGGCAAAGATCTGCGCCACGCCGAAGTCCGCAAGTTTCACTTCTCCTTCGGGAGTCAGCAGCAGGTTCGACGGTTTCAGATCGCGATGGACGACACCGGCATCATGGGCGGCCTTGAGGGCCTGGCAGATCTGAATGCCGATGTCGATGACCCGATCCCAGGGGAGGCGGCGTTCCCGCTTGATGACGCTGGTGAGCGTCTCACCGGCGACGTACTCCATCGCGTAGTAATAAGTCCCTTCATCGACGCCAGAGTCATAGAGTTCGACGATGTGAGGGTTCTTGACCCGCTTGAGGGATTCGATTTCGCGGTTGAAGCGTTCGACGAAGCCTTCTTCCTGTGCGAGTGAGGAGGCGAGAATTTTGACCGCTGCAACGCGATGGGTCTCGCGATGGCGTCCCAGATAGACGGCCCCCATCCCCCCTGATCCGAGCTTTTCGTGCAGGGTGTACGGCCCGACTTTTTCGATCTTTTTGTCAGTGCTCATGATGGGAGAAAGAAAAGGCCGGAATGTGAGTTGAAGAGGTGCCACAGACAGCTTGGCGGTTGCCGTCCGGAGCGTCAACAGGTCTACGAAAAAGGCTGACTCCCCGGTGGAGGAGTCAGCCTGTGGAAATTCAGAGGAGGTTCATGGGAAGGACCTAATGTCCGCCCCCGGGGCTGATAACCTCGGGCTTGTAACCTCCGCGCGCCTTGTCATACAGGAAAATCGCTCCAAAGATCACTATCAGGATGGTGGGAAGGCAACTGACCCAGCGGAAGGCCATCGAGAAACCGACACTTTTCGCTTTCTTGGCAATCTCCAGAGCTTTGACATCCTTCACATCCGCTGCCTTGCCGGTCTCTTCGGCATTCGCTTTCTCCAAATCCGCGATCTTCTTTTCATCCAGGCCGTCGTATTTTCCTGCAGTGTTCTTCTTCAACAGCATATCGGCCAGATCCGGCGCCGTTTTCTCGACATATTCGACGTTGTAGTGATCGGCAATATGTCCCATCTGAGGAAGGATGAACGCAATCGAAATGTTTCCCGCAGTTCCCATTAACGCCAAGATCAAGGCCCCTCCCTTGGGGAAGCGCTCGGCGGCGACACCGAGCATGGTGGGCCAAAAGTAGGCGATTCCGAGGCCGAAGATGGTGGCATAGGTGAATGCCGTCACGGCATCGGTCGCGAAGCTCAACAAGTAAAGTCCCACGGCGGAGAGAATGGCCGAGCATGTCAACATGCCGATGGGAGAGAGGCGGTGGGCAATCGGTCCGGCAAAGTGCCGCAACACGAACATCATGCCGGAGGTGTAGACCAAGATCATCGTCCCGGAAACTTTCGCGGTACTGGTCATGACCGATTCCTGCCACTTCTGGGGGCCCAGCTCGGTGGCGGCGGTGAGCAACATACAGAAGGCCCAGAGCAGGAACATGGGGCGAAGCACCTGGGAGAACATTTCGGCGTTCGAAACACCGGATTCCACGCGTTCCGTAGGGGGAAACTTCGCGGGAATGAGCATCAAGCCGTACACAATCGCCGGGATGACGATCATCAACAATTCGAACTGCCAGGGAGCCAGACCGGGAATCGGCGAAGTCGCAGACTTAAACACGAAGTTCTTGAGGACGATGGCGAGACACCCGCCGAGAATCAATCCGCCCGGCCACCAGGCGTGCAGGATATTCAGATAGTGAGTCTTTTCCTTGGGATAGATCGAAGCGACGAGAGGATTCACCCCTACTTCCGTGAATCCGTTTCCGCATCCCATCACCAGACCGGAAATGTACAACCACTGCCAAGGTGAAGCTCCCGTCATCTCAACGAATTTAGGGGCGAGCGCCATCCCCAGAGATCCAAGAATGTGAGAAAGGAAGGCCAGGATCATAATCTTCTTGATCCCCAGGGCATCGCAGATGAACCCCCCGACGAACATGGAGATGGCCATCCCATAAAAGATCGCCTGCCCAATGTCTCCGTTTTCCTTCTGAGTGAAGTTGAAGTGAGACCCCATGGACTGCATGACGTCACCATGCAGGCTGAAGGTGAAGGCCGAGGTGACCAGGGCGATACAACTACAGACAAACAGCCAGCGTGCGTTCATCCGCTTTACCTTTTCTTCTGTGTGCGAGTCAGGGTGAATCGGGGGACGAGAGAGGCCTGAAGACAGACCGCAAGCCGAGCCTCCTGCCGGGCGCGAGGTGAATCTTTCGTAAAGAACTCCTCTTTCAAAATCCGTGTGAACATCAGAGTATGACCCCTCCTTGATGCAAAGTAAATCTTTCGGGGTGGGGGCAGTCCGTTTTTCCGAAACGTCTGTCAGGATTGAACTTTTTGAAAGAGTACCATTGCGGTAAAAGTGCCGGTTAGGGAGAATTTGCGTTGGAGCGAACGGAAATTTGAAACGAGTTTCCCGTTCCCGGCGTCAACCCCCACGCCGGGCCCTCTGGCCGCCCCCTGTCCGATCAGGGAAACCGAAACTTGAAGGATTAAGGCAGCTCTCGAACCCGCGGCGGTCGTCCGCCGGTGAGCGTTACGAGGGTTGCGTTGTGTTCATTTGAAAGGACTTCTGAAGATGAAATGGTTTGTGTCTCAACGGCGCCATCTGCTGGCTGCGGTCGCATGTCTTCTCGTGGCACAGACGGTCTCGGCGGCGGAACCGGTGCTGAATGAGCAGCGCCTGCCCTCCGACGTGCTGGCGTATGTCAGCGTGACGAACGTCAAAGAATTGAAGGAGAAGTGGAGCTCCACCCAGTTCGGGAAGCTGATCGCCGACAAGGATCTGGCTGAATTCCTGGAACAACTGAATGAACCGCTGAAGCAGGCTTCCGAGAAAGTTCAGGAGCAAGTCGGGTTGAGCCTGAAAGACCTGCTTGAAATTCCACAGGGTGAAGTGACTCTGGCGGTGATGCAATCGGGGACGAACCCGATCAGCGTCGCGATCTTCCTGAACTACGGTGAGAACGGCGAGAGCGTCAAAAAGCTGCTTGAAAAGGGTTCCAAGGCGGCTGAAGAGGCCGGCGGTAAGAAGTCCGAGGAAGAGGCAGACGGCACCAAGATCATCATCCTGAAGGGGCCGAACGCCGACGGCGATGATAAGAAATCTGACGACAAGGGAAATAATCCGGCGGAAGCGCTGAAGACCATGGCGCATTTCGTGAAGGACTCCACGCTTGTCATCAGCAATTCCACCCAGACGCTGAAGGACATCCTGGCCCGCTGGGACGGAAAGAACGAAAAGAATTTCGCGAACCAGGCTTCCTACAAGCTGATTCGCAAGAAGTGCGAGACCGATGGTGTTCCGGAACTGACCTGGTTCCTGGATCCGATCGGGATGGTGAAGACCGGGTTGGCGCTGTTCGGTGACGGAAACCCGAACCTCGGTATCGTGCAGGTGGCCTTGCCGATGTCCGGCCTGGACAAACTGAAAGGTCTCGGGGGAACGACCGACCTGGCGACCGCTGATTTCGATTCGATTTCGAAGTCCTTCATTCACCTGGAACAACCGCCCGCCGGCGTGCTGCGGATGTTCATGATGCCCGCTGTGGAACACACCCCTCCTAAGTGGGTGCATGACGATGCGTCGAGCTTCATGTCCCTGAACTGGGACGCCCAGGAAGCCTATTCCGCGGCGGAAGCGCTTGTGAACCAGCTGCAGGGTGAAGGGGCGTTCGCCCGCCTGGTGGACCAGTTCGCCGAGAACGATCCCAAGATCCACCTGAAAAAGGACATCATCGACCAGATCACCGGCCTGATGCAGTTCACCGGCAGCGTCGTTGAGGAAAAGGACGAAGACTCCCACGAACGGTTCGCCTTTGCCATCGAGCTGAAGGATTCGGACGCCTTCAAGAAGGTCGTCGCCAAGGTCGTCAAGCAGCTGCCGGTCAAGGCCCGCGATTTCAATGGCGAGACCATTTATGAAATCAAGACCGGCGGAGCCGATGAGGACGACGGCAAGGACGAGAAGAAGGAAGGAAAGGACGACGAGAAAGAAGAGAAGAAGGACGAGAAAAAAGAACAAGCCTTCAAGGATGAGAAAGAGGACGACAAGAAGGAAGAAGAGGATGACGACGACGCGGTCGAGTTGAGCCCGGCGTTCGCGATCGGTCGCAAGGCGCTGATCATCGTCTCCGACGTCGAACTGCTCGAGGAAATCCTGCGGGGGAAGGATGAAGACTCCCTGCAAGGCTCGGACACGTTCAAGAGCGTCTCCAAGTTCTACCCATCAAAATCCTCCTCGATCAGCTTCCAGCGGGCCGATACCCAAATCAAGGCCGCGTATGAAGCGCTTCGTTCCGGACAACTGGAAAAGACAGTCGGCGAGATGCCGATCGACTTCTCCAAGCTGCCCGAGTTCGACAAGATCAAGAAGTACCTGACTCCGTCCGGCGGCTTCGTTCGACCGGATGAAGACGGGGTCTTCACGCAGGGTTACAGCCTGAAAGGGAAGTAATCCTTAAGTCTCGAATGTGACCAAGACCCCGGTCAGGCTGTGACGGCCCGACCGGGGTCTTTTTTTTCGGACGAGGGGATTTTCACGGAATTTGCGAATCCGGAACCCGGATTTCGAGTTTATCCTGACAGAGGGGCCCGATGACCACCTCACAAAATGCCCTGTCTCAAAATGTGCGGTACCAAAATGCTCCGGGCAAAGTGCGATTTATCGAGGCTTGTCGTTCCAGCATGATCGCCGGCCTCATTTTGACAGGTATCCGCGAATGATCCGGGCCTGGCCCCCGAGGAGAAAACAATGAACTTGAAGCCATTTCTGCACTGTGGATTGTTGGGGCTGAGCGTTGCCTGTGTGACTCCGTCCTGGGGAGAAGAAACCTCCCCGATCGATGCCCAGAAAGTGTTCGCCGAGTTCGACAAGAACAAAGACGGCAAGATTGAACCCGATGAGGTTCCCGCCGAGAAGAAAAAGTTCTTTGACCGGCTGTTGCGCCTGGGGGACAAAAACAAGGACGGAATCCTCGCCAAGGAGGAGTTTGGCACGGCCACCAAGGAACCCGAGGCTCCCAAGGGGGAATTGAGGGGCTTTGACGCAGGTCCGGGAAGCGGACCGAATCTGGAAGAACTTTTCGAGCGCGCGGATCGGAACAAGGACGGGAAGTTGAGCAAGGATGAGCTTCCCGAAAGACTGCGCGAAAGACTGGCCCCGCTGTTTGAGAAAACCGGCAAAGAGGAAATCACGAAGGAAGAACTGGCCCGGTTCTCGATGCGAGCAAAAGCGGGAGCCGGCGCCGCTGCGGGAGCGGGGGGAGGGAAAATGCTGACGGCTGAGATGTTCAAACGCATCGACAAGGATGGTGACGGAAAAATCGTGCTGAGTGACGTCCCCGAGCCGGGGCGGAAGATCGCAGAGCGGATTTACAAAGCCTTGAACAAAAGCCCCGATGAACCGCTGACGGAAGAGGAGTTTCTGCAGGCCGCCCAGAAAATGCGTGAGCGGATGGAAGAAGGGGCTCCCGTGGGCGGGGGAAAGGGAAAGAAACCGGCAGGCTTTGCTCCACCCGAGATGAAAGGGCCGGTGGGACGTTTTGGCGGTGGACTGTTCGGCAAACTTGATACGGATAAGGACGGCCACATCAGCAAAGCGGAGCTCAGCAAACTGGGGTCGTTGTTCGATGAATTGGACATCGACAAGGATGGCCAATTGAGTCCCCGGGAATTGATGCCCATTCCGCCGGGGATGGAGGGAGAACGCCCCACCGCCTCGACCCGCCCCAAAAAGAAGCAGGCGGAATAAAGCGATTAACGCTGATGTGTCGCGTCGAAATCGACGTGTCCTCCGAGTGTTCCACCGCGAAGGACGCGATAGAGAGACGCACAGTGATCAGGTCTGCTGCATGCCTCCCGAATCCGCCTGCTCAAGAAAGATCAAGCCCCTGATTTTCACGCGAAAATCAGGGGCTTCTGTTTTTCACGGCTTACTCCTCACCCCCTTACCCCACTCCCACATGGGGCGAGCGGAGGAAGTCCCTCAAAGTAAGTCGTTTATTACTCGTCGGCGACGTTGACATATACCTTGAGGGCGTCTTTTTCTTCCACGAGCAGGCGCATCATTTCCCGGTAGTTCTCCATCCCCTGCACGGGATGGGTCAGGATTTTTTCGACGACGTGGGGATAAGTGGATTCCGCGACGGCGAGATCGGCGAGGCCGGATTCGAAATGCCGGCGGTTCGCGTTCACGGAGCCGACAAGAAGCTTGTTCCCGAGCACCCAGTTGAGATTGAGGGCATCGGCGGGGACTTCCTTGGTCTTGTTGCCGCCGGTGATGCTGGTCCAGACGACGACGCCGTTGTGGCCGATGACTTCCATCACATCGAAGGCCATGGAACTGCTGCCGGTGGCTTCGATGATCAAATCCGGACGTCCGACCCGGGAGATCAGTTCCTTGAGGGAGAGATCCTGCAGACTGATGTACTTGGCTCCCATTCCTTCGGCGATTTCCGCCTTGAGATTGGGCTTTCTGGAGCGGGCGACGGTATAAACTTCCAGCCCCTTGAGTCTCAGGATCAAAGTCGAAAGCAAGCCGATCTGCCCCGAGCCGGTGACGAAGGCCCGTTTGGGTTCCCAGACCTGCAGGCGGCGCTGGGCTTCGTAAGCCTGCTGGACCGCCTTGGCGGCACAGCTCATCGGCTCAGCCAGGACGTGCAGGTGTTTCAGACGTGAAGGAATCCGAACGACGAATTCGGCATCATCGACGTAATACTCCGACATAAAGCCGTGCAGCAGGTTGATGCCCCGCTCGTAGTAGGTTTCTTCACTGGTGATGTCGGAGCGTCCGATCCGGTCGTAGATCGATCCCCCGGGACGGCGGACGGTGCACGTGACATAATCCCCCGGTTGGACGTGGGTGACGTTCGGACCGACTTCCTGCACGATGCCGAACGATTCATGGCCAATTACGAGGAAGTCGTAGCCCGGCGGGGCATTGCCGTAGAGGGCATCGTTGATTTCCCGATCGGTCGCATCGACGCCGACTTTCAGCACCTTGACCAGAACACCCCGCCCGTTGGGGACATCATCGACACGGGGAACCGGCATGTCAGCCAGAAAAACGCTGTTAGGCTGACCGGGACGAACGGCGACCGCTTTCATGGATTTTCAACTCAATTTTCAGGGGGGAATAGGAATCTGTTCGCGAGCTGCGCAAACCGCATTCTCACGGGGCATTCCAGAATCGTCAATCGTCCGGAGATGTATTTTCCAGAGAGGCTGAAATCCGCGTCATTTCAGCGTGCGGGACCGGCCAAGGGAGGCGTTTCGAAATATTTTCCGTCGTCAATCAGACGGGGGTCTTTGGTGCGGTGCAGCTCATCTAACAGGCGCTTTTCCAGATCGGCACGGACGGCGGCATAGGGGGGATCGGCAGCCACATTTTTCACCTGATCGGGATCGGTCTTGAGGTCGTAGAGTTCCTCGCGGGGACGTTTGCCGTAGGCGAGTTGGAACAGGTCCTTCCATTGTGAATCCTCGCGGTGCGTGACGAGCCAGGCCTTGGTCGGACCGGCGTCTTCATCCGCGAAGGTCGTGCGGGTGACGTTCATGATCTCCTGGAAGGTGGGAGGCTTTTCGGAGTCGAGCTGGAAGGGATCTCCCTGCGGCCAGCGTTCCGGATGAAAATTGATGATGTACAGAAAATCGCGGGTCCGAATGGCCCGCTGCGGATAGGGAACAAATCCTTCACGCGCATCAGAGACGTGTCTTTCCCGGCCGGTGAAAATAGCGGAGCGCTCGGTGACAACATGGCCCGGCCTATCGGGATTGAGGATGTCCCACAGGCTCTTGCCGGTCATATCCGAGGTCGGTTTCAACCCCGCAGCCTCAAGGATCGTCGGCGCGAGATCGGTCAGGCTCACCAGATCATCGACGACCCGCCCTCCCATCACACCCGGTCCGCGAACCGCGAGCGAAACCCCCGTCCCGAAGTCGTACAGGTTGCACTTTCCATGCGGGAAACCGGGAGGCCCGTGATCTCCGCTGACAATGATCAACGTGTTCTCATATTCCCCGGTTTCTTTCAGGCGAGCGATCAACAGACCGAGTGCGGTGTCGAAAGCCTGAATCTCGCCGAAATAATCTGCCAGATCCTCGCGGACTTCGGGAACATCGGGGAGAAATTTCGGGAGTTTTCCCTGGAGCTTGTCCGGGTCAATATTCCATAACTTACGCCCGGAACCCCGCTCCCATTGGCGGTGGACATTCGTGGGGCCGAACCAGTAACAAAATGGTGTTCCCATCCGGCGGGCTTTTAAAAAGTCCTCGAAGTTACCACGAACTTCGTCAAACAGTTGTTTGCGCCCTGCCTGGGGAGTGACCCCCTGCTTGATCAAGCGGGTGAGATTGGAGGAGAACTTGTTGAATCGGCGTCCCGCTTTTTCGTAAGAGTATTCGGGTGCGCCGTATGGGGCATCGACGGGCGTTCCCGGACTCCAAACCTTGTATGTTTCCCCGATGTGATAACCTGAGTCGCGAAGGATGAGGGGAAACGTCGGAATTTTTCCTTCCCAGACGGCACCATTCAGAATCGCCCCCCGTCCCGTCCGCCAGAAATGCTGCCCCGTGAGAAGCGCACTACGGCAGGGGGTGCAGGACGGGGCGGAAACAAACGCCCGGCGAAACAGGACCCCTTCCCGGGCCAGTTGGTCGAAGTGGGGGGTCTGAACGACGTCGTTCAGCGTCCCGGTGCCGTCCCGTTCCGCATAGATGCTTGCGTAACGTCCCCAGTCGTCTGCAAACAAAAACAGGACATTGGGTTTGGGGTGTTCGTCCGCCGAAAGCCAGGTCGGCAAACATGCGAGCAGCAGAACCATTCCGGGAAAACAGCGTGTCGCGGGCACAAGGCACCTCGGTCAGAGCGAATTCTGTTGCAGTCGGAAGACGCACCGTATAATAACTGGTGTTCTTCTCTCCGTCTCCATTCCCATCTCACTCTCTCCTGCATGGGAGGATCGCGGACCTTATGCCCACTGAAGAATTGGCGCTGTTCTGCCAGGAACATCCCGAAAACGTCGTCGCCACGAAATACTGGCACAAGCTGGACGATGGCCGGATCCAATGCGACCTCTGCCCCCGTTTCTGCAAGCTGAACGAAGGGCAGCGGGGGCTGTGTTTCGTGCGAGGCCGGACGGGGGACAAGATCATCCTGGCAACGTACGGGCGGTCGAGCGGGTTCTGCATCGATCCGATCGAGAAGAAGCCGCTGAATCATTTTTATCCGGGGACGTCGGTCCTCTCATTCGGGACGGCGGGGTGTAACCTGGCGTGCAAGTTCTGCCAGAACTGGGACATCAGCAAGTCCCGAGAAATGGATACCCTGGCGGACGCCGCCACGCCTGAAAAAATCGCGCGAGCCGCCCACGCGATGGGGTGTCACAGTGTGGCATTCACGTACAATGACCCGGTGATTTTCCACGAGTATGCGATCGACGTCGCGGTCGCGTGCCGCGAAGCGGGGATTCATCCCGTCGCCGTGACTGCCGGCGAGATGTGTGCGGAACCGAGAGCCGAATTCTATCAGCACATGGACGGGGCCAACGTCGACCTGAAGGGATTCACGGAACGCTTTTATCACGAGATCACCGCCGGGCATCTGCAGCCAGTCCTGGAGACGCTGGAATACATCCGGCATCACACGAACACCTGGCTGGAAATCACGACGCTATTGATCCCCGGCGTGAACGATTCGTCCCGCGAGATCGGCGAACTGACGGAGTGGATCTTCTCGCACCTGGGTCCGGACGTGCCGTTGCATTTCACGGCGTTTCATCCCGACTACCGGATGCGGGACATTCCGCGGACTCCGCCGGAGACATTGACGAGAGCCCGCGAGATCGGCCTGAAGAACGGCCTGCATTACGTCTATACCGGAAACGTCCACGACATCTCGGGGGGAAGCACGTATTGCACGAATTGCGGGCGACCGATTATCGGCCGGAACTGGTACGAACTGACCGAATGGCACCTGACGAATGACGGACGGTGCGGTTACTGTGGAACCCCATGTGCGGGGCGATTTGATCCCAAGCCGGGGACCTGGGGCGCCCAGCGCGTTCCAATTTCGATGCGGGATTTCGCCTAAGATTCGAGAGCGAACCTCCCACAATTCCCGGGGTTGTAACCGGTCTTCGCCGATTGAGGTTCCTCGGTTAAAATTCCATCCCGGCTGCGGTTAAGTGGATGAAGCAAGAACCGCGCAGATGACGGATGGAAGAGAAGAATCATGCTTGCCACTCGGAAACCCCGCAATTCTGAAGTCCAAACGGAGAACCCTCCGAAGACGTGCATCGTCTTTTTTGACGGGGTGTGCGGGTTGTGCGACTCGATGGTGAATTTTCTGATTCTCCGGGACCGGAAACATTGCCTGCGATATGCCCCTTTGCAGGGAGAGACGGCCGCGAAGCTGTTGCCCGAAGAGGAACGTCGGGATTTGCGGTACATGCTGTTTCAGGATGAACGGGGGTTATGTCGCAAATCGA
>JAXMBX010000077.1:0-17612 GCA_046349635.1 Planctomycetales bacterium | reverse complement strand
CCAAAACGACCCCTGTCTTGAGGCAAACTCCTCTTGTGAAAAGATTTGCTTCACAAAAGAATACAGTGTGTCCGACAGATGAATGAGGAACTTTGTTTTTTGAAAACATGGCCGGCGCTCAATGGAAAGCTCTAATCGTTTCGCCTTCAAGGAATGGGCCGTAATTTGTGCCGCGCTTGGAAATGGGCGGCAGAGTCTTATTCTGCGTAAAGGAGGCATTCATGAAGGTGCGGACGGATTCCAGGTCGAACATCCCGAATTCTGGCTCTTTCCCACGTATCTCCATCAGGGACAGCCGAACGGACTGATCGATGAAGTCCGCGATCTCTACGAGGACTCCACCCGCAACCGCCCGCGGGATGAAATGATCCACCTGCAGTATTACGCGGTTGTCGAGGAAACCCATTACCTCGCGACGGAACTACAGCTTTCCCGCCTCCAGCCCTTTCACGTCTGGTCGCACCGGACCGTGGAGGACCGTTTTCACTACCGCAAACCGGGGATCTTCCTGCTTGTGGTACGGATGTACGCGTTGCCCAAGCCGATCGCGATTCCAAACTCTCCGCACTTCGACGGCTGCCGCACGTGGGTCGATTTCCCCACTGAGATCTCCACGGCAGAATTGACCCCGGTTCTCTCCGAAGAGGATTTCGCGGCCCTGCGGAGCCGGATCCTCCGGACGGTCACCGCCATGCCGACCGTCTGAGTGGATCGCGAAAGACCGCGGTTATTTCCGCGGTTGCTGAATCAGGTCCTTCGCCAGATCCTGGACCGTGCTCAGCACCAGCAGGTTGGCTTTCATCTGGATTCCGACCTGGGGGAGTTCCGTCAGTGCACCGAGAGATTGATCCGTGTCTCCGGAGTCGACGCCGGAAGCGACCTGTGTGGCAATCTGGTCCAATCGCTGCCCCAGCTTGTCCATTGCGGACAACGCCGTCAGCGACGCCTGGTTAATTCCGGAAATTGAAGACATGGATCACCTTCTCCTCGATCCAACCCTAGCTTGGACCCGCGTTTGTCCTCATCGTCCCCGCCCCTCACCCTCCATGTTTCAGGTTGCTGGAATTCCGCTTCTCACGCCTGATCCGCCAGTACCGATTATTACAGGAACACCGATGCTGCCTGCCGTAGCAGTTGCAACACCCCTTGTTGCTGCATGTTCGTGATCGCCAACGCCTCCAGCGTTGTCTGCTGCAGCAACTGGTTGTTCGTCAGGGCCGCCGTTTCCACGGCGATATCCGTGTCCGTGATCGCCCCGAGCGCTTCCTGTGTATCCGTGGCCTGATTCGCCATCAGGTCCTGGGCCGTCTCCACCACATATTTCTCGAAGCCCCCCAACCGGGCGGAAGCCATCATCACCTGATCGAGGGCTTCATCCACCACGCTCAGCGCCGTGGAATAATTTCCCGAAGCGAGGTCATTGGCTCCACCAGTCCCCAGCGAGCTGACCAGTCCCGCCCCCCCTCCCAAGTGTGCCGTATCCAGATTCGGAAGTCCGATCCGGTTGGCGCTGGAGGGGTCCGGACTCATCAGGAAGTTCAATCCTTCTCCCGTGATCTTGAACGTGCTGATCGCACCGGTCACCGAGGGATCGGTCGTCACTTCGAAATCGACTTCCGCCGAAGAATATTTGAACGTCGTACCTTTGGCGGTGATGCTCTGGCCGTTGATTGTTGCCACCGCATCCGTTCCGGTCGTGCTTCCGCCACCCGCCAGGTTGAATGTTCCGCTCGTGGCCTGGATCTGCACCGATCCCGCCGAGCCGTAACTATCCGATTTGAAGACCACGTTGCCGCTGTTCACGGTGGCGTTAACCCCCGTCAGATAGTTCACACCGTTGAACGCTTCCGCGATATCCGAAACGGTATAGCCGTTGTGCAAGGTGACGACCGCGCTCCCCTTGGAACCGGTCACGGTCACCGTGGCATCGGCCCCCATCGTTCCGCCGCTGTATGTCTTGTTCGCCTGCGTCGCCGCCGCGGTGACGTTCATCGCCACGGAATAATCGTCCGCCGACGTCTTCGACGCGATGCTCACAAAATCGATTTTCGTCGTGTCCACGCCGCTCGTTCCGAACCCGGAAGATCCGTCCAGCAGACGGCGGTCTCCGTACGTTGCCCGGCTGATCGAGTTGATCCCCTTCAGGATCGAGTCCAGTTCCAGTTGATTTGCGGAAACTTCCGTGTCGGACAGCGACCCCCCCGCCGCTTCCAGGATCAGGCTTTTTGCATTCTGCAGTTGGTTCACGACGTTGCTCAACGCGCTGTCGGCCGTCTGCAGAATGCTCTTCGCCCGGGACAATCCGTTCGACGTGCTTTGCAGTCCCGTGAGCTGCGTCTGCAGCACCAGCGAACTGACCAGGCCCGCCGGATCGTCCGCCGCGGAGTTGATCCGCTTCAGCGTCGCCAGTCGCTCTGTATTCTGGCTGATCGAATTCCCCACTTGGCTCAAGCGGTGAATCAGACGCATCTGGTTGGACGACAACGAAGAGACCGCGTTGATTCGGCTCATGGGACAGTCCCGCAGGTGAAAGAACAATGTTGTGAATCCAGGGAAGTGCAAAGCGACCGCAGTCCGCCTCGCAGGGGAACTGTAGGTCAAAAACCACATGTGTCAAAAAATCAACACGCGGGATCGCAGATTGTTGCCCAAACGCCTCGAATTCTGACGAATTCCGGCTCACTCAGCGTACGGTGCCGGCTCTGCAACCCGTGCCTGGACGGGGAGATAACACTCTGCAGAAACGCTCAGTTCCGATTATGCGGGCGCCGGGCTCTCGACCACCGGTTTCTCCAGCGGTCGAGTGCAATCGATCCACAGCCATGACAGCGCCGAGAAAAAGTACACCATCCCCAGCGACAGAAACAGCACGAACCACCCCCTCGGGCTTTTCGGGTCTCCCCCGCTGAACACGTCTACGATCCCTCCCATGATCGGCCCCGCCACGAATCCCGCGACCGACCCCGCCGTGTTCACCACCGCAAACACCGATGCGGAATTCTTCCCGCCAATATCCGTCGCCGTTCCCCACAACGTCGGCTGCGCCCAGTCCGCAAAAAACTTCAGGAAGAAAAACACGGTCACAATCGCCACCGCATCCGCGAAGCACAGGCTGACGAACATCAGCACGGTCGACATCAGGTTCCCGATCAGACCGATCGACCGTCGACTCCATTTCCGGTTTCCGCTCCAGCGCATCAATCGGCTTTGCAGCATCCCCGCCGTCATCCCCCCCAACGCACCTCCCACCAGCGGCATCGCCGACATCCACCCTGCCGCCTTCACGTCCACGTGATGCTGCTCAAGCAGGAACAACGGCACCCAGGCGGAAAAAATATTATCCACAAACGCACAGGTGAACTGCTGAAACGACAGCATCCACAAATTGAAACTCCGGACCGCCACCCCCCAGTTCAGCAACGTACCCTGCACGATATGCGCCTCGGGATCCGTCTGCAGGATCAGGTCGCACTCCGCCTCATTACAACCCGGGTGTAGCCGTGGGCTGTTCCGGAACAGCCCGTAGAATCCGATCGCCAGCACAACCCCAGCCGCGGCAAATAGCAGCGTCGCCGTCCGCCACGTCAGCCCCAGCATCCCGAGCAGCAGACTCGCGAACAGGACATACGACACCGCTCCTCCCATCCTGCCCGAGAACGAAGAGACCCATCCCTGGATGCTGGTCCGAATCTCGGGAGGAAACCATCCCTTCGTCACCTTGCTGAGCGTGGGATAACACCCCGCCTGTCCCAACCCCAGCGTGAACCGGGCTGCGATCATTCCGGGCAGGGACATCACGACCGTCGTCAGCCCTAGTCCCGCTGTCCACATCAGGATCATGCCGCTCAGGACAATCCGCGTCCCATACCAGTCCGCCAGCATCCCGCCGGGAACCTGCCCCACGGCGTAGCTGATGTAGAACGCGCTGTCGAGCCACCCCAGCGTCGTCTTGTCCCAGCCGAATTCCGTTCCCACCTCCGCCTTCACGAATCCCCACGTGTACCGATGCAGGTACAGAATAAACGACACCGCGCACGACAAGGCAAAGATCATCCAGCGGGTGTTGGTGGGGCGTTGTCGGTCTGTGGTCATGAAGCAGGCCAGACGTAGGGTGGGGTTACATTCTGAAGAAGAGCTTCTGTTTCTCGAGAGAGCGCAACGCGAGCCAGTTTAACCAGAAGAAAAACAGGAAAGAAAGCACGGCGTACCAGACTGGGGAATTTGACGGAGCAAACCCATGCACTGGCAGGAGCAGGACCTCGTGGATCACGTAACCTGCCAGCGGATTCAGCCCCAGCGTCCGGAACACACTCCACCCGAAGTGCCCCACGTCACACACCCACACGCACAGGCTGTACAACGTCAATGCGAATCCCAGTGCAAACGTCGTGAAGGGGAGTGTCACCCGTCCCTTCGCCATCATCCAATAGTTCCGGAATCGGAAATTCTCATTCGGTGGCCGCACGAATGGAGGTTCCGCCCAGCCGATCCCCGGCGACTTCCAGCGTTCCCAATGAGGGATCACCGGATCTTTGAGGGTTGTTAACTCGCGCAATCGCGCCCGGCGGGGGTCTTCGGGCAGGTCCGGATCCCGAAACCGTCCTCCTCTTCTCTCTCCCCAACCACCCCTTCCTCCGCCTCGGCCTCTCCCGCCACCCCCTTGCGGTGAACTGGCTCTCAGCTCCGCTTGCAGCTTGGCAATCTCCTCTTTCTGGGCCGGCGTCTTGTCGTATAGCCGTGTCAGGCAGTTCAATCCATAGCCCAACAGCATGAAAAACAGACCCGCCACCAGCAGACGCCGCGCCGCGGCTCCGGCTGAGTGACTTGCCACCACGTCATACGCCAGCGTCCCTCCCAGCATCGGAATAGTCCACCCGAACGGCCCGAACAAGCCTCCGTCAAATAGGCCACCCCCCGGCAATCCGGTCAATGAGGTGACCCAGTTCGGCGCCCGGCTTTGAAACGCATAACCGAACGAATACGACATCCACACGTGAAACGCCATCAGACCGAACAACGCCACAACCCGCGCACGGAAAGAGAGGAGGATTATTGGCAATAACAGCAATTGGCACACCCCGATAATCGCCAACGTCTCCCACAACTGTGAGCAAACCAGCCGCGTCAGCATGCGCTGAATGCTCTGCAGTGAAATATGGGCGTATTCCTGAAACTCCCCGAATCCGAAAATGCACAATGAGATTGCGACCAGCGCCAGGCTGCGGCGAATGTAACTCCAGGTCCCCCGCAGAACGCCAAGTTCCTGGAATCTGCGGGGAGCGGTCAGCCGGTAGGAAAACCCGGCGCAGAACATGAAGCTGGGCATGATCGAGTCCGCCCAGGTGAAGTGTGTTCCCATGTGGGCCAGGAATCCGTCCGCGTAGCTGTGCGCAAACGGGTAATCCCCGATGTAGTTCACCAGGAACATCCCCGCCACGGTATAACCACGGAATTGATCCATGGAATCAATCCGCGCGCGTGGCAGGGGAGCGCTCATGTCGTCGTCCTCTGGTTGATTTATTGCGGTGAGGATCAGGCCGTCACAACCGCAGATACAGCTTCTGCTTCTCCATCGACCGGATCAGAAACCACGTCAGATAGAAGAAGATCGCGAACGAAATCAACGCCCACCACAGCGGGCTGTCCTTCGGGCTGAACAGCCGCACGGAATACTTGACCGCCTGATGAGCGATGTAAGCCGCCAGCGGATTCTGTCCGAATGTTCGAAAGACTCCGACCTGCAACCCACTCAAGTCGCACGCCACGATGAACACCGCATACAACCCCAGCGCAAAGCCGATTGAGAAAATCGTGAACGCCGGACTCATCAGCCGCATGTTCATCATCCAGAAATTCTTGGCCCGGAATTCCGCGGCAGGGGGAGGCATGAATGGCGGCTCCGCCCAGCCCAGTCCGGGAGATTTCCACCGTTCCACCTGGGGCCAGACCGGATCCGGAGCATGCTCATCCGGGGCAGGGGGCTTCCCGGATTTCTTTTGCTCCTCCGTCGTCTTTGCCGCAGCAGTCTGCACCAGTTTGTCCCACTCTCCCGGCGCCCGGTCATACAACCGCGTCCCACACGACAGGAGATAACCGTTCCCCATCAATAACACGCCGCACACCAGCAGCGGGAACCACGCCCGCTTGGGGGAGAGAGCTGCCAGCAGGTCGTAGACCAGCGTCCCGGCCAGCATCACCGCCGACCACGGCAACAACCCGAACAACCCTCCGTCAAAGACCGTCTGCTTGGGCGCCCCCCAGAACTGGTTGAACCAGTTCTCCCGCCCCAACTGGAAGTTGTAGTTGAAGGCATACGTCACGACGATGTGCGCAATCTCCAGCAGGACCACCGCCGACAGGCGAAAGATGGTTCCCCGCAGGATCACAGGCAATAGCAGGATCTGGCAGACGCCGATGATCGCCAGCACTTCCCACAATCCCGCCTTTCCCAGCGCGAAGAGATACTCGCTGATCCCTCCCGGTGTCACCTGGCTCCAGGTTTTGAATTTCGGATCGGGAGTATCGAGCAGGAGCGAAATCAGGATCAGCGTCAGGCTTCGTTGGATGTAACTCCAGGCCGCCCGCGCGGTCCCCAGTTCCGGAAACCGCTTCAGCGCTGTCAGACGGAATGAAAATCCCGCGCACAGGATGAAGCTCGGCATGATCGAGTCGGCGTAGCTGAAATGCGTGCTGTTATGCCGAAACACCTGGTGCGTGAGAGCGTACCAACCGAAGAAATTCACCAGGAACATTCCCACGACCGTGTAGCCCCGGAACTGGTCCATGGACGCAATCCGCGGCGTTGGCTTGACCGTGCTCATAAGCTCCTGGCCTTAGGCTGGGTCAAGACCCAGTATTTCCCCGTGTCTATCGATTGGAACGGCACCTCTGCAATGGTATTCAATCCGTCACAGCCGCAGATACAGCTTGTGGTTCTCCATGTACCGGATCGCCACCCATGTGACCCAGAAATAGAACGCGAACATCACGGTGATGTAAGCCGCCGGGCTGTCGCTGGGAACCACGGCCCGGATCGCATGGCTGGTCGCCTCATGGATCAGGTACGCCGCCAGCGGATTCTGCCCCAGCGTCCGGAACAGCCCGAGCTCCCAGTGGTTTAGGTCGCAGGCGACGATGAACAAGCTGTACAGCGCGAGTGCGAATCCCAGCGCGAACAGGTTAAACGACAACGCCATGAACTTTTTGGTCATCATCCAGTAGTTGAGCTCGCGGTGGTCGGAATCCGGCGGTTTCACAAATGGCGCTTCCGCCAGGCCGATCCCCGGTGACTTCCAGCGTTCCGCTTTCGGCAGCACGGCATCGCGGGCATGCACCAGCCACCGCCCCTTTTCTTCCAGAACATCACGCTGCTTTTTTAGTTGCTCCAGCCCGTCAGCCAACTTTTTCTTGTTCTCAGGCGTGTCCTTGTCTTTGTTCTTCTCACTGTCCTTCACGAGCTTTTCGCCCGCCTTTTTAAGTGCGTCGATTTCCTTGCCCACGGCATCCCGCTCCGCCTTGACCGCGGCCGTTTGGGATTCGGTTCGGTCATACAGGCGGGTTCCGCAGGAAAGCAGATAACCGGAGGCCATCAACACGATCCCTGCGATCATGAACTTTCGGAATGCCACCGCGGGGGGATGCGTCGCCAGGACGTCATACACCAGCGTCCCCGCCAGCATCGGCACCGACCAGGCGAACGTTCCAAACATCCCGCCATCCCAGGTCGTCTGGGTATGCGCTCCCCAGAACTGGTTGAACCAGTTCGGAAGTCCCAACTGGAAGGCATAGTTGAAAGAATACGACGCCCACACGTGGAACGCCGCAAACCCGACCAGCACGCCAAATCGGGTCCAGAAGCTCCGGATAATAAACGGCAGAATCAGAATCTGGCACACCCCGATGATCGCCAGCGTCTCCCACATGTCCGCCTTGATCAGGCCAAAGAAGAAGTCCTGGATATTAATGGGGGTCATGTCCTTGTCCCAGGACTTGAAGGTCGTCCCCAACCCGAACGCAAACAGCGAAATGAACACCAGCGCCAGGCTGCGACGCAGGTAGCTCCAGGTCGCCATCGCCGTCCCCAGCTCTCGGAATCGACGCAGCGCGGTCAAGCGGTACGAAAACCCGGCGCAGAACATGAAACTCGGCATGATCGAGTCGGCGTAGCTGAAGTGCGTGTTGTTATGCACCAGGAAGCCGTGGGCAAACGCCTTCACCACCGTGAACGATCCCACGAAATTCACCAGGAACATCCCTGCGACCGTGTAGCCGCGGAACTGATCCATCGAAATAATGCGTGCCGATTTCTTGTCAGTGCTCATGATCTCGCTTCAAACAGGTGTCCGTCTCGGAAGACTCGTCGTTCTTGTTAATTGTCGGGGTGCCATGTCCGCATCGAGTGTCCAGCGCGGGCGCGCTTCACATCTTGATGTAAATCTTGTTTCGTTCCAGGTACCGCAGGAAGATATATGTGATATACATGAACACTCCTACCGCGCACCAGGCGTACCAGTCGGGAACGTCTCCAGGGAGGAAGTTCTTGACCGCCGTCCCCACCATCCCGTGCAGCACGTAACCGACCAGCGCATTCACGCCGAACGTCCGGAAGATCCCGATCTGCAGGCCCATCTTGTCGCACAGCAGGTAAAACACCAGGTACACCGCGATGGAAAAACCGGCGGCAAACGTCAGGTAGGACAGCGTCCCACCGCGCTGGCTCATCATCCAATAATTCCATTGCCGGTAATACCAGTCCTCCGGAAAATCCTTTCTCGCCCGCCGCTCTTCAACCGTCCCCTTATCGCTTCGGTTTTTGACCCATTCATCCCGCTGGGGATTCGGCGGACGCCCGATCAACGGCGGCTCCGCCAGCAGCGTCATCCACGACCGGCCCTGCCACCGCTCTTTTGCGGGATAGACCGGGTCCGGCGGGAATTGTTGGGCCCGCAGCTTTGCTTCCCGCGCTTCTCGGCTTGCCTTCGCTTCAGGGCTTTCCGTTTCACCCTTCTTCGGGGCCAACGCCCGGATCGCTTCCCGTTCCTTCAGCAGTTCCTGGATCTGGGCTTCGGGCCGGTCGTACAGCCGCGTCCCGCAGGACATCCCATACCCCAGCACCATCAACACGATCGACCAGATCGCCAGTCGTCCCAGCTTCGGAATCCCGGAGGGATTCACGATCGCATCGCACGCAATCGTCCCCATGATCGCGGGAACAGTCCACGTCAGGAATCCGAACGGCCCGCCGTCGATCCCGTTCGGCGATGTGTTCACCCAGATGTAGTTCCCCTGTTCCGCCAGCGAGTGAAAGATGTTTTTCACCTCCGGGAACTTGTGGGAGATGTAAACGTGCGCCGCCGCTGAGCCGATCATCCACGTCAACCGCACGAAGATCGGCGTCCGGATCACCGGCAGAATCCATAAAGACGTGATCGCGATGTGTGCCAGCGTCTCCATCCAGTGCCGCTTGACTGGATCGTGAATCACGAACCAGACGTTCTGCCACCATGGTAGGCTGGCGTTATACAACTGCTTCCACGATTCGATTCGCGGCGCATCGTACACCACCACCGCCAGCAGCATCAGCCCGATGAACCGCTTCACCATGTGCCAATACGCCGCGATGATCCCCTGTTCCTTCGTCCGCCGTCCGAAACTCAACCGGAACGCAAACCCCACCGCAAACAAAAACTGCGGCATGATCGTGTCCGAGTAGCTGCAGTAGTCGTTGTGGTGCTTCAGGATGTCCGGGAACGCATCCACTCCCCCCATGAAGTTCACGAGAAACATCCCCGCCACCGTGTAACCCCGGAACTGGTCCAGGGAAGTGATGCGATTGAGCTTGAGCGGCGGGGTGGCGGTCGCCATGATGCGCTACCTTTTGGCAGTGAAATGGAGGGCAAAATAATCCGGCACCCTTCCGCCCCTTTCTAGAAGGGCAGAGGGAATCGAAACGTCCGGAACCGGAGCGAAGGAACGGATTCCACCGACGTTACACCAAATTCTTCACTCCCACAAGTTCCTCCCCCGACGCCCGCATTTTTACCCCCATACGACCCGGAGACTTTTCCCACTCCTCCAATCTCGCAGGCCGAAAACTTCCACGGACAGCCGGTGTTTCTTCCTCCGTTCCTCGACTATGATGCACTCGCTCGCGTCCCCCGGTCATGTCGTTATGTACACCAGGAGTGCCGCACCAGATGACGCAGTTTGATGAACCTCCCCCCGCCACCAATGGCTCCCTCGGCCCGGGAAAGCTGACCCCCGAAGAATGGCTCCGGACCGTCTATCAGGGGGACCATGCCCGACAGCTCTCCGTCCGATCCATCCTCACCGGCATGCTCCTCGGCGGGCTGATGTCGATTTCCAATCTCTACGTCGGCATCAAGACAGGCTGGGGACTCGGCGTGACCATCACCGCCTGTGTCCTCGCCTATGCCCTCCACAAGACCCTCGAAAGCCTCTTCCCGCGGCACTTCGGAAAAGATCCCTTCACGATCCTCGAAAATTACACCATGTCCAGTGCCGCGAGCGCCGCCGGTTATATGTCCTCGGCTGGCCTGGTCTCCGCCTTCCCCGCCCTGTATCTCACCACGGGGCGTGTCCTCACCTGGTGGGAATTGATGGTCTGGGTCGCCTGCATCTCCACCCTCGGCGTCTTCATGGCCATCCCCTTGAAGCGCCGTCTCATCAATGAAGAACAACTCCCTTTTCCCTCGGGCATCGCCACGGCGGAAACCCTCCGCTCCCTCCACGCCGAAGGAGAAGTTTCACTCGCCAAGGCCCGCAGCCTTCTCTGGGCGGCAGGGATCGGGCTGATTGTCAAAATTGGGCACGAACTTGGTCCATATCTTCACTCCTACAAATCTCTCGCCCGTTTCCATCTCGACAAGTACGCACTCCGCCCCGAGCTTCCTCTCATCTTTTGGCCGATGGGTGAATGGACGGTGCGTGCGGAAAAATGGCTCAAGGATCTGTCCATCGGAATTGGAGGTTCGACGGTCATGCTCGCTGCCGCCATCATGGGCTTGCGTGTCTGCTTGACTATGCTGTTTGGGTCAGTACTCTTCTTCGGAGTAATAGGCAGCTAGCTCATTGAATTCGGCATCGTCCCCAAGACCGGAGGATACGGTGCGATCGTCAAATGGACGCTTTGGCCCGCGACTTCAATCCTCGTCGTTTCCAGTCTCTTTAGCTTTGCTTTCCGCTGGAAAACGATTCTCAGTTCACTGTTGGTCTCCGCCCTGTTTGCCCGTCGCGGCAAATCGTCTCGCGAGCAGGACCATCTTGCCGCCATCGAGATCCCCACCTCCTGGTTCGTCATCGGCATCCTCATCCCCGGTGCCATCTGCGTCTGGATGGGACATCAACTGCTTCCAGATCCGCTGGGACATGGGCATTCTCGCCGTCCTCGTGACCTTTTTTCTCTCCATCGTCGCCGCCCGCACGGGCGAGACCGACGTCACCCCATCGGTGCGATGGGAAAGATCACGCAGTTGCTCTACGGCGTCATCGCCCCCAGCAATATGGTCACCAACATCATGACCGCCAGCATCACCTCTGGCGCCGCCTCCCACTCGGCCGACCTCCTCACCGATCTCAAGACCGGTTACCTTCTCGGCGGCAACCCACGCAAGCAGACTATCTCCCAGCTCTTCGGTGTCCTCGCGGGAACCATCGTCGTTGTCCCCGTCTATCTGATGGTTGTCAAGCTCGACCAGGTCGGAACGGATGCTCTTCCCATGCCCAGTGCCCAGGTTTGGAAGGGGTCGCGGAACTGGTCGCCAATGGGCCCAACGATCTTCCTCTCGGCACGTCTTACGCCATGATTGTCGGAGGCGTTATCGGAGCTCTTATCGCTTGTGGAGAAGAATTCCTTCCTCCCAAGTACAAACGCTGGCTCCCCTCCGCAACCGGCCTTGGAGTCGCTGGTGTCATTAGCGCATTCGATTCGATTTCCATGGCGATCGGTGCGATCATCGCCTGGTTCATCGCCCGGTTTGCTCCCAGGTGGAACGAACGTTATACGATCACGATCTCTGCGGGACTCATCGCGGGAGAGTCGATTATGGGTGTCATCTTCAAATTCCTCGAAAATGGCTCCTCAGCTGGTCCAGGCCATTAAAGGCTTGGGAATTCAGTAGAGCATGTTGACCACATTTGAACGCAAAAAAGTGGACTCACATCGTCTCTACGGGGAAATCATCTCTGAGTCGGAGGACTTGATCTTATTTCGCGAAGAAGATGATTTTCAGTTTGACGGCTTCAGGGTCATCCGCCGTCGCGATCTCACCAGCCTCTCGACCACGGAGTCGAATCAATACTGCGAGAAACTGATGCGCAAAGAGGGGCTGTGGAAGAAAGCTCCTTCGTTCGTTCGCCGTCTTCCCGTAAAGAACTGGAATGTTCTGTTGACCGCGTTAATCGGCCGGAATGTCATCATCGAAAACGAGCGTTTGGAGGATTTTCGGATCGGTCCCGTTCTGGACTGCGACGAAAAGCATGTCTGGATTCATTATTTCGATCCCCTCGGTTGCTGGATGGATTTAGAGCGGGTCAGCCTCTCCCGGATTACCTCCGTGCAGTTCGCCACCCGGTACCTTGAAATTCACTCGAAATATCTTCCCCCACGTCCCGCGCTCTTCCCCTCGCGAGTTTCCCGTTAATCGGGAGAAATCTCTATTTCCACGGCAATCCATCCGCTATACTCACAGCCATTCGGATTCCAAAAGCTTCCCCAGGGAGCACTCCCATGCGACATCTTCTCCTCGCCGTCGTCACACTCTCAGCTCTCTCCGGAACGCTCTATCTTTCCGCCCGCAACTCCGTCCCCTCCGTCGCCAAGGTGGACAAGATCGACGCCAAGAACCCCTGGACCAGCCTGGAATTCAACAACAACCCCGCAACTTCCAGTTCGCGATCGTCACCGACCGGACCGGCGGCCACCGCAACAAGGTCTTCGAAAAAGCCGTCCGCAAGCTGAACATCATGCAGCCCGAATTCGTCATCTCCGTCGGCGACCTCGTCGAGGGCTACACCAACAACGGCCCCGAAGCCAAAGCCCAGTGGGATGAATTCAACGGCTTCCTGAAAGACCTCAAGGTTCCCTTCTTCTATGTCACCGGAAACCATGATCTGAAGACCCCGCTGCTCAAAGATCTCTGGAGCCAGCAGTTCGGTCGTCCCTACTACCACTTCGTCTATCAGGACTGCCTCTTCCTCGCCGTCTCGACCGACATCGCCCCTGAAGGCAAGGATGTCAAAATCAAGAACATCGGCGAAGAGCAGGTGGAATACTTCCGCAACGTCCTCGCCCAGAATCCCAATCCCCGCTTCACCTTCGTCTTCATGCACAAGCCCACTCTGGACCTATGGCGACGGTAACGGTGCCGGCACAGGCTGGCCCGAAATGGAACAACTCCTCGCCCCCCGCCGCTGCATGGTCTTCTGCGGCCACGTCCACCACTACCAGACCTGGGTCCGCAGCAGCAACCGCTACGTGCAACTCGCCACCACCGGCGGCGGCAGCATGATGCGCGGCAAGGCCTACGGCGAATTCGACCAGATCGCCTGGATCACCATGAAGGACGACACCCCCATCCTCGCCAACGTCCTCCTCGACGGCATCGTCGATTACGACCTGCAGAAAGACCTGCAGGACGACAAGGAGATGGTCGAATCGCAGGAAGTCCAGGCCGCGAAATGGAAGCCGCCCGCGCTCAAACGCGCCGCAGAAATGAAAGCCAAAACCCCCGCCAAACCGTGAGCGGGCCGTTTTCTGTAGGTCAGGCTGTGCTTGACATCACAGGCTAGCAAACCTCACTCCAATCGCTGAAGGTGCGAGAGATTCGATCGTCTCCTCCCTGTAGGGTCCGCTGTGCGGACCATCTCTTCAAATCGAGGCTCGTCTCTGTTCACCGCACACGCACTGGCACACGCCCGATCACCCTGACAGAGCAAGAACATGACGAAGCAAGCCAAAAACACGATCTGCCTCTGGTACGAAGGAGGTGCGGAAGAAGCCGCGAAGTTTTATGCCCAAACCTTTCCCGACTCCTCCGTCGGAGCAACCCATCGCGCCCCCGGTGATTATCCGGACGGCAAGCAGGGAGACGTACTGACGATCGACTTCGTCGTCATGGGCATCCCATGTATCGGGCTGAATGGCGGCCCCGCCTTCAAGCACAGCGAAGCCTTCTCGTTTCAGGTCCTCACGGACGATCAGGCTGAAACTGATCGCTACTGGAACGCCATCGTCGGCAACGGCGGGCAAGAAAGCCAATGCGGCTGGTGCAAGGACAAATGGGGCATCTCCTGGCAGATCACCCCCCGCGTGCTGATCGAAGCCTTCACCGGCTCCGACCCCGCCGCCGCCAAACGCGTCTTCGAGGCCATGATGCAGATGCAGAAGATCGACATCGCCAAAATCGAAGCCGCCCGCCGCGGGTAGTAGACCATCCACAGGTATTTGTCCCTTCCTGGGTGGCATGCCCACTTCGCGAAGCAGGGTGGGCATGTGTGCGTTTGGCTCTCATCAAGAGGTTGGTGACGACGCGCCGCCTCAACCCTTCTCCTTCGCAATCGCCGCACCCCGCTCCGCGACCAACTGGTTGATCATCTCGTTAGCCGGGCGAATCTCAAACGGCCCCATCTTCACTCCCGGATGTTTCGACATCAACTGCACCGCATGCGCCATATCCCGCGCTTCCAGCAGCAGAATTCCCCCCAGCATCTCCCGGGTCTCCGCATAAGGGCCATCCGTCGCTTCCACTTCGCCATCCTTCGCCCGGAGGGTGACCGCCTTGCGCGCGGAATCGAGCGCCTCCCCGCCGATAAAATGCCCGCCCCGCCGCAGCACGTCATCGTAGGCGAAGCACTCCATCATCATCTTGTGCCCCTCTTCCTGAGACACCTCCGCATACTTCGCCTCATCGATGAACCCCAGACAGACGAATTTCATGACTTCTCCTCGAATGCCGCTTTACTCTGGACCGGTTCAGCCTTCGCTCTTGCCAGGCTGTTCATCTCTTAGTCGAACGCCCAGGCTGAAATCGACATCCCCGGCGAAATTTTCCGAAAAAAGTTCGGCTGAGCCCTGCCGGGCTTCTCGCTCATCTACTGTTGAGCAAACGCCGGCGAAAGTTCCCGTCGTCTCTCCCGCAGCAGTTCGCACTCAGCCGGGTGGTCTCCCTGCAACCGGCTCGCTTTGAAGATCCCCACCCGGATCAGAATGAGACTCCACGCCAGAATCTCAAGTCCCGGGATCTCCACACTGGTGATGGCAGCGAATCCGATCCGCCGCAACACATAACTCCGCTGCAGCTCACTTGCCCCGGGCCACCAGTTCCACAGATCCACCACACAGACGGCCAGAATTAGCAACACGCTCGTTAGCAGCAATCCCTTGCCGAGATGTTGCAGGCAACTTCCGCTCAACGTCCTGATTCCCACTCCCGCCGGTAAGCCGAGCAGCACGAACCAGAAGGCATGACACCCGATCAGAACTTGCGTGGGTGGACCGCAGCCCCACACTCCGCAGATCGAATGCGCCTGGCTGGCGGTTCCCTGCGTCAGGGCGAGGGACCCCCACAGCAATCCCCCCCAGGCCGACAGAATCAGCCCCAGGACAATCACCCGTGCCAGAGTTCGTGACATGGGTTGCTACTCCTATCGCACCCGGATCCGATACGGCAGCACCGTCAGCGTCCGTTCCCGGGACAGCAGCGTCATCACTCCCAGTTGACGGACGGTTTGCCACGCATCCGGCGCCAGCGCTTCCAGTTCCCGCGCCAACTGCAGATGCACCGTCGATTGTGCATTCGGATCGAGCGGGCCGAACAACGCCTCCAGCGGGCTGACGACCGGAGGAAGAACCAATCGTTCCACTTTTCCTTCGATTCCCGCCAGTTTCTTCACCGCTGCGTAGGCATCCTCCAGCGTCCCCACTTCATCCACCAGGTGGTTATCGACCGCCATCTTGCCGGTATACACTCGGCCGCGTGCCAGTTTTTCCAGTGTTTCCACGGGCATCTTCCGCCCTTCGGCCGCCTTACTCGTAAACTGTCCGTACACGTCGTACAACAGTTTCGTCATCGATTCCCGTTCCGACTGCGAGAACCCCTGCGACATGCTCAGGACACCGCTATTGCGTCCCCGGCTGATCACCGTCGTATTGATCCCCATCTTGTCGAACAGACCCTGCACGCCGATCTTGCCGCCGACCACCCCGATCGATCCGGTCAATGTCCCCGGCTCGACGAAGAT
The DNA here is from genome assembly GCA_046349635.1 of Planctomycetales bacterium. Classification (GTDB taxonomy): domain Bacteria; phylum Planctomycetota; class Planctomycetia; order Planctomycetales; family Planctomycetaceae; genus JAXMBX01. The sequence continues at coordinate 1,352 of JAXMBX010000077.1, read as the reverse complement.
CCGATCCGCACCCATCGAGATGTAGTATCCACCGCTCGCCGCCGTATCCCCCATGCTGACGACAAACGGCTTCTTGAGCAGTTTCAATTCACGCCACATCAGGTCGCTGGCGAGTGCGCTTCCGCCGGGACTGTCGACCCGCAGTACCACACCTTTCACCGAGCTGTCATCTTTCGCCTGACGGATCGCCTTGATCATCGTCTCGGAACCCATCACTTCGCCGGAGAGTCCACCCCCCTGGCTTCGTCCGGACATGATCGTCCCCACCGCATAAATTACCGCGATCTTCTGCGTGGTGGATTTCCGCTTGGGAGGTTCCACCCCGGCGATCAGTTCCATCATCTTCATCATCCCGCCGAAACCGCTGAAGTCCGTGTCGATCTTCTTCTTGCCGTACTTCCGGATCCACTTGAATTTCGATCCTTCCGGCAGATCCTTTTTCAGCCCATCCTCGACTTCATCCAGGTACGCGAGACGGTCCACCAGCTTCTTCTCCAGCGCATCCTTCGAGCGCAACGGCCCCACGTCGATTGCCCCCTTGACCTCCTCTTCACTCAGCTTTCGACCTTCGCTGACCATCTGCACGATCAGCCGGAAGTAATCATCCAGGATCGCTTCCATCTCTTCCCGGAATTCCGGGCTCATCTCCGTCCGTTGGAAAGGTTCCGCCGCCGATTTGAATTCTCCCACCCGCAGCATGTCCGGCTTCAGGTCCAGCTTGTCGAACAGGTTCCGGAAGAAGCTCACCTCCGCCCGCAGCCCCACCAGCATCAACGCCGCAGGTTCCGGAATCACCACTTCATCGCAGGCCGTCGCCAGCAGGTAATCGTGACTGTGTCCCTCTTCCACCCAGGCGACGACTTTCTTGCCCGCCTTGCGGATTCGGCCGATCGCCTGACGCAGTTCGTGCATCTTTCCCCAGCCGATTTCCACCTGCTGGATCTTCAGCAGCACGCCAGTGAGTTTGTCGTCCGCCGCCGCCTTGTCCAGCCGCGTGATAATGTCTCCCAGGCTTTCGTGCAGCTCACCGAACAGTCCCCCCGGCATCGGTCCTTCGGGGTACGATCCCTTCAGCTCCAGTTCCCCCCAGGTCACGTCGACGGGAACCGGCTTGCTCTTCTCCTCCTCCGCTTTCTCCGTCTTCTCCGGAACCGCCGCACACAGGCACGGAATCAGCAACAGCCATGCACACAATTTCAGACGCACTGCGAGTGACACGGGAAGACCTCCTCACAAAAAACGGACGAAAAACTTCCGCCAGAACCGGCTTCTATCAGTGTACTCATTTGACCATGTGAAAACTTCCGAATTATGCCGAAATTGACGAAGACTTAAGGCCGGTGAATTGATGA
>JAXMBX010000076.1:0-18901 GCA_046349635.1 Planctomycetales bacterium | reverse complement strand
TGATGCCGTATCGGGAATAGCAATCTGCGTGGCGTCAGGATTTCCGCCGGGACGGGGAGGGCGAGGGGAGTCCATGGCCGAGCCTCACGAGAATGAGGGAAAAACTTTCCGTGCGTGGAAGTTCACGGGACAAAATTAAGATGCAAGATGAGCGGAAGGGTCAGGATAGAGAGTCGCTCTTCATCGAAAATTGACAATCGGGGGCACGCGACTGAACAGGTCGAGACAAGTCACCCGCGATCACCAATTCCGGGACAAAGATAGTTCTCATTATGAACCCGGAGTTGCAGACAGGCAATCACAATTTCCGGGATCTGACCAACGTCGGAAAATAAAGAAAGACAGGGGATTACGCTTTATCGCGTAGGGTCAAACCTGGGGTTTTGGCTTACCTTTGGCGGGCCATTTCGAGGAATGATTTGTAGCGGGCGTGCATTTCCCCGATGCTGTCCCCGCCGAATTTTTCGACGAAGGATTGGGCGATTGTGAAGGCCACGACCGCCTCGATAATGATTCCCGCGGCAGCCAGGGCGCAAACGTCGCTCCGCTCATAGGCGGCGTTTTCCGCCTCTTTGGTCGAGAGATTGATCGATTCCAGCGGCTTGCGGAGGGTGCTGATCGGTTTCTTGGCGGCGCGGATGATCAGCGGCTGGCCGTTCGTCATCCCCGCTTCCACCCCCCCGGCATTATTCGTGGGGCGAACGTATCCAAGGGTGGGAGAGTCCGTTTTGGAGGCGTCGAACTGGATGGGGTCGTGGACCTGCGATCCGGGTCTGCGTGCGGCCTCAAAGCCGAGGCCGATTTCGACCCCCTTGATGGCCTGGACGCTCATGACCGCCTGGGCGAGGAGCCCATCGAGCTTGCGGTCCCACTGGGCGTGGCTGCCGAGGCCGAAGGGGAGCCCTTCGACGCGGCACTCCAGAATCCCTCCGAGGGTGTCGCCGGAGGCAGTGGCTTCATCCACCCGCTTGACGATTCCGGGATCGGCTTCGGGGTCGAGGGTGTACATCGGGCTGGCATCGCGGAGGGTGCGCAACTCGGCAATGGTGCCGCTGCGTGGGGAGGTGACGATCTGCTCCAGTTGCGTGACGTAGCCGAGGACTTCGATGCCGAATTGCTGGAGGAGTTGCTTGGCGAGTGATCCCGCGGCGACGCGGACGGTTGTCTCCCGGGCGCTGGCCCGTTCCAGGATACCGCGGATCGAGCCGAGGTATTTCATGGCTCCGGAGAGGTCTCCGTGTCCGGGACGGGGCCGATCCATGTCCTTGAGGCGTTCGAGCTTGTAATCGTGATTGGCGACGGCCAGTGTGACGGGGCTGCCGAGGGTGGTGTTGTGCCAGACGCCGGTGAGGACGTCCACCGTGTCCGTTTCGAGTTTCTGTCTTCCGCCGCGGCCGTAACCTCCCTGTCGCAGGCGGAGATCCCGGTTGATGGACTCCTCATCAATGGTCAAACCGGCGGGGAAGCCGTCGATCAGGGCGAGCAGGGTTTTGCCGTGGGATTCACCGGCAGTGAGCAGTCGTAACATCGTCAAATCGTCTTCAAGTCAGGGATGCAGGGGAAACTTATTTCCAGGCAAACGAATCACCGGTGAGTGTTTCCAGGGCTTCAATGTATTTGGAGCGGGTGCGGTCCACCACGTCCTGGGGGAGGGAGGGTGGAGTGCTGTTTTTGTCCCAGCCGGATTGTTCGAGCCAGTCGCGGACGAACTGCTTGTCGTAAGAAGGCTGTCCGCCTCCGGGGCGATATTGATCGGCGGGCCAGAAGCGGGAGCTGTCCGGAGTCAGCACTTCGTCGACGAGCAGGATCTCGCCGTTCTTTTGTCCGAATTCAAATTTCGTGTCGGCGATAATAATGCCCCGCGAGCGGGCATAGTCCGCGGCCGTCTTGTAGACGTGCAGGCTGAGATCACGGAGACGATGGGCCGCTTCGGAGCCGACAATCTCGCACATTTTTTCGAACGAGATGTTGATGTCGTGACCGGTTTCTTCCTTGGTCGCGGGAGTAAAGATCGGTTCGGGGAGCTTGTCACTTTCGCGCAGGCCGGGGGGGAGTTTGACTCCGCAGACGGTGCCGCTCTGCTGGTATTCTTTCCAACCCGAACCGGCGAGATAGCCCCGTACGACGCACTCGACGGGGAACACATTCGCCTTGGTGACCACCATGCTGCGACCGACCAGATCCCCGAGGGGAGTACCGGGAGGAAGCGGGAGGTTTTCAAACCCCAGGCTGAGGAGATGATTCTTGACCCCCAGACGGGAGAACCACCAGGCACTCATCTGAGTCAGGACGCGTCCTTTATCCGGGATGCCGGTGGGGAGGATGTGATCGAACGCGCTGATTCGATCCGTGGCGACAAACAGGAGTCGATCCCCGACTTCGAAAACGTCTCGCACTTTTCCGCGTCGAACCGGCCAACCGGGGAGGGAACACTCGACAAATGCCGATCCGGGCATGACAGGCTACTTCAGTCTTCAGGGGGGTATGCAATGAGAGATTCGCACCCGGACAAGTCTCGCAACCTGAGGCCGGGGATTCACTTCCGTAAAATGTAGCATGGCGGCCCCACCTTGAACAATGTCCCCCCGGGAAATAAGATGGCTGTTTTGTCGGCGAAACTGTGCGACTGCGAAGACAGGTCGCCGCGCAAATCATTCCTGGGGCTTCAGGCTCTGCGTTCCGACAGCGCTACCCGCCAGTTCATACAGACTCGCACTCATAAAAATTCGCATCGTCGCCGAGTTTCCGATTCGCGTCCCGGTTGTTCTCTGAAATCCGATCCAGCGTCAGGTCTAACACCCATGGGTGTCATGCGGTTTCTCATCGAGCCGGAGTCGTTGCTGACGGACAGTCCCGAACTGTTCCGGGCATACTTCAGCCATGCGGAACTGGGGGTCTTCCCGACTCGCGTGGAGCGCTCGGGGAACGTCCTCGTCTGCAGCAAGGATTCTCCCGAAAGTGCCCGCCTGCATGTGAGCTGGGAGGTCCCAGGGTTCGGACGTCCGTTGTTGATGACCTCTTCCCTGCTCGAGCAGCAGGAGCCGTACGTGCTGGCGCTGGAATTGGCCCGGGGCAAGGTGGTGCATGTCCGCAACCAGCTTTCGGTATGGGAGAGCGCGGGGCTGAAGACTTCGGAGAAGTTTCAGGTTGCCTATCAGCGGGCGCATCGGCATCTGGGAAAAGCGTGCGCCCTGCAAAAGGACCTGCCCGCTTGTATCCGCGATTCACAGGCGGCCTTGGAAGCGATCTGCGAAGCGGCGGAACTGCTGGCCGAGGAGCAGTCGGAGCGGGATCTGCAAACGCGCTGCGAGAAGTACGGCCATCTGCAGCGGCTGATGGGAGTGCAGATCGGCGAAGCATTTGAGCAATTCGCAGACGAACGGCTGGTGAAGACGTTCAATACGATCGCGGTCCCGATCGGCTGGCGGCAGATTGAACCGGTGGAAGGAGAATACCGCTGGGAGGCCCTGGATCGGCAACTGGACTGGTGCCTGCAATCCAAATTGATTCCGCGCGGGGGACCGTTGCTGGATTTCGGTTCGCAGCGGCTGCCGGAATGGCTCTGGAAATGGGAACGGGATCCCTGGAACCTGCAGAGTTTCGTGTGCGATTTCGTGGAGACCGCGTTGCGGCGGTACCTGGGCCGGATCCGGATGTGGGAGGTCTGTTCCCACGCGAACAGCGGAGGCGCGCTGACCTTGACGGAAGAGCAGCGGCTGGGGATCACGGCGAAGGCGTTTGAGATTGCGCGGCACGTCGATGAAGAGGCGCAACTGTTCCTGCGGATCGATCAGCCGTGGGGGGAATACATGGCCCGCGGGATGCATCGGCTGTCGCCGCTGCAGTTCGCGGATGCGCTGCATCGTTCGGGCTTGGGATTGGGGGGGATCAATCTCGAAATCGCGATCGGATACCAGCCTTCGGGGACGTTTTCTCGCGACCCGCTGGATTTTTCGCGGATGATCGATGAATGGTCGCGGCTGGGGCTGCCGTTGCACATCACGCTGGCGTTTCCGACTTCGGAGGAACAAGACGACCTCGCCGCGCCGGACTTGGAGGTGACTCGTCCGAGCTGGAAACAGGGTTGGTCGGAGCAGGCACAGGCGGACTGGATTGACCTGTTTGTCCCGGTGCTGCTCTCCAAGTCGGCAGTGATGGGGATCTTCTGGTCGCATCTGAGCGATGGGACACCGCATTTGTATCCGCATGCCGGTCTGCTCAACGCGGCCCATCAGCCGAAGCAATCGTATCTGCGGCTGTTGGAGCAGGGGGAGCGGTGTCTGGGTTGAAAGTGCCGAGTCATTTTTTGCAGTAAAGCTGCGAAATTGCGGACTTTTTTCCGGTCGCCGATCCCCTGCGAATCAGGGGCATTTCTGCTAGAATGGCGTGGATCAACCCAGGCGTTGATCTCGAAGCCCTGAGGGCTTCACTCTCGAATTCCGGTCGTTCCGGCGGGTCATGACTCGCGAACTGAGGGAACACCAGAAGCGAACCGTCCTCCCCTCGGATCTGTGGCAGGCGGATCCGTCCCAGACATAGAAAGACAACACATCATGGAAGTGGACATCTACGCCCCGTGTCCGTGTGGCAGCGGCAAGAAAATGAAGTTCTGTTGCGCGGACATTCTGCCTGAGATGGAACCGATCATGCGGTTGCGGGCGTCACGGCAGACGCATGCCGCTTTGCAGGCGGTCGAAAAACTGGAGCCGAAATATCCGAAGAATCCGTGGCTGTTGAGCGTGAAAAGCAGCCTGCTGGCGGAAGAGGGGCGGAATGACGAAGCCCGCGCGACCGTGACCAGGTTGCGGGAAGTGGATCCGGAACATCCGGTCGGAATGCTCATGGATGCAGTCCTGACGGCCCAGGGCGAAGGGCTGGACGCGGCGCAGGAAAAGATCGACCTGGCGCTTCAGCAGGGGCGGGACAAGAACCCGGACGCAGTCGCGACGCTGGCGATGACGGTCGGGACGATGCATGCCTCCAAGGGGCATGTGATGGCGCTGCATCGTTACCTGGAACTGGCTCTGGGCCTGGCCCGCGACGGCGAACGGCAGGGGGAAATCCTCGAAGAACTGGCGGAATTGGACTCGACCCGCTCGATTCCGTACCCGTTCCGGACGTCTTATCAGTTGATCGTCCTCCCTCCCAAGGGACAAAAGGCCCTCGCCCCCGCTTATCAGTGGGCGGACGAAGGATTGTTCGGCAAGGCAGGGAAGATGTATCGCCAGGCGGCGGACAAGATTCCGCAGGAGTATTCTCTTTGGCGAAATTCCGGGATCTGCTGTGCGTGGGCGGGCGATGAGAAAACCGCGGCGGAGTATCTGCACAAAGCTGCGGAAACCGATTCGAACGTTGATCGGGCGGTCGAAAGCGAAGTGCTGGCGCAACTGCTGGATTACAACCAGCCTGAATTCCGGACCGAGATTCGCGGGCGGAAATTCGAGGTGCGTTCGGTCAGCAAGCTGTTGAGCCAACTGGATCAGCAGGAAGGATTCGCGCGGTTGCCGACCCCGGCTTACCCGGAGGGTGATCCGCGCCGGAACCTGGTGGGGGTCTATGAAATTCTGGACCGTGCGGTGCCGACGGGCGGGGTGACGGCGGAGAACATTCCGCAGGTGCTGGCGCAATTCACGATCGCCAACGAAGGGGATGGGAAAGCCCGGGGAGTCCTGGTGCCGATGTCCCCTGAAAAGTTGAACGACCTGATGCAGAAGGTCCGTGCGGCCGGCGGGGAAGAACTGGGACCGGATGAAGAGACCGACGTGGTCGATTCCTATCCGAGCGACCTGGGGATGTTCCACTGGCGGTGGCATTTCCCGCGCGACATTTCTCCCGGACTGCAACGCCGTTTGACGCGGGACCACTGGGACCGGACGGTGCAGGAGACGTGGGTCAACTCTCCGCAGAAGACGCTGGGAGGGAAAACGCCGCTGGAAGTCGCCGGAAATCCCGAGTACCGGGTGCGGTTGGGAGCAGCGCTGAATGTGCTGGAGGCGATGTGCGAACCCCAGTATCCGGTGGACGTGTCGACGCTGCGTCACAAGCTGCAACTGACGGAGCCGGCACCGCTGGAAATCACTCCGGAAACGGACGTGACCGCGTTGTCGATTTTGGATCTGCGGCGTGTTCCGCTGGAAAAGTTGTCGCAGGAACAGTTGCTGACGGTCCTGAATCGCGCGGGATCGATGGAGCACTATGACTTTCTGTACAAGGTGCTGAAGGGGGCGGTCTCCCGTCCGGAGAATCTGACGGCGGAAACGCCGGTGGGAGAGCTGTACCGGACGCTGGCGGACCTGTGCCATCAGAACATGAACAAGGAAGAGGCGTTGCAGTGGATCGCGAAGGGGCGCGAGGAGACCAAGAACCTGCCTCGGGCGTATGAGTTGAAGATCATGTGGGATCTGAAGGAACTTGTCGTGCGGCTGGATGATCCGGAGGACAAGCAGGCGATTCCGCTGGTGCGTCAGATCATGGAGAACTACGGCAAGAAGATTCCCGGCCTGTCGGAGCAACTGCAGCAACTGGTGGCGTCGTACAAGCTGGAGATGCCGTTCATGAGTCAGATCGTGACGGCGGATGCCGCGCCGGCGCTGGCGGGGGGTGTCTGGACGCCGGGAGCGGCTGAACCGGCTGGTGGCGGAACACAGGGCGGCAGTGGCCTGTGGCTCCCCGGACAAGACTAAAGGTCGCTAACAAGGTCAGCATGAACCCTGGACGCACATCGCCTGCCGCAGAGCCTCTCCTGGAAACGGGACATCGGTTTTCCGAACCGGCGGCGGTGATGCGTTATGCGCTGCAACTCGCGGCGCGCGGCGAAGGGGACGTCGAGCCGAATCCCATGGTGGGGGCGGTGATCGTCGATTCGCAATTGCGGCTGGTGGGGCAGGGATGGCACGAGAAATTCGGCGGGCCGCATGCGGAGGTGAATGCGTTTGCCTCGGCGCGCGAGATCCAGCCGGAACAGACTTTGTATGTGACACTGGAGCCGTGTTGTCACACGGGAAAGACCCCTCCCTGCACGGAGGCGATCCTGAAGGCGGGAATCCGGCATGTCGTCGTCGCGCAGCAGGATCCCTTTCCGGAAGTGGCGGGCAAAGGGATCGAGCGGTTGCGCGCGGCAGGAGTGACGGTGGAGGTGGGTCTGCTGCAAGCAGAGGCGCGAGAGCTGAACGCGCCGTTTCGGGCACTCATTGAGCAGAAACGGCCTTATGTTCACGCGAAATGGGCGATGACCTGGGACGGAAAGATTTCTTCCCGGACCGGATCATCCCAGTGGATTTCGAATACCGACTCGCGGCGGGTCGTCCATCAACTACGGGGGCGGATGGACGGAATTCTGGTCGGCGTTGGAACTGTTCGGGCGGATGATCCGCTGCTGACGGCGCGGCCTGCTGGACCAAGAACGGCAGTGCGGATTGTCCTCGATCCGCGTGCGACGCTGCCCTTGGAGAGTCAGTTGCTGACCACGATTGAGCAGGCGCCGGTGTTGTGCGTCGTGGGAGAAACGGCGAAGAAAGAGAAGATCGCGGCACTTCAGGACGCAGGGGTAGAGGTCGTGACGCTGCCGTTCGCGGGAGAGGGACGACTGGATCTGCGGAAGCTGATGGGGTTGCTCGCGGAACGGCGGATGACGAATCTGCTCGTGGAAGGGGGGGGAGTGACGCTGGGGCATGTCTTCGACGAGGGATTGATCGACGAGGCGCATGTGTTCCTGGGGCCGAAATTGATCGGCGGTGAAGGGGCCGGAACGCCGATCGGTGGAAAGGGCTTGCCGCAGATGGAACAGGCTTTCCCGCTGGAGGTGTTGCAGACGGAAGTCCTGGCGGGGGACGTGTACCTGCGGGGACGGGTGAAACGCTCCTGAATTGACGGCGCAACCGGGGCCGGTAGGGTAAGGGGCGACGTTCGACGCGGGGGCTTGAGCGGTCTCTCCAAGGCAGCGCGAGGGAGTGGTCGTTTGATTCCCCGGTTCAGCATTGTGATGACGGTCTTTGAGACGCTGGAGTTCCTGCCGCGAGCGCTCGCCTGCGTGATGGACCAGCAGTACCAGGAGTGGGAACTGCTGGTGATCTCGGACGGGCCGGCGTCCAGCGAGCGGTACGATCCGCGCAAGATGCTGCGACCGCTGCGGAAGACATTTCCCGGACGGCGGATCGAGTTCTGGGAATTGCCTCGTCGGGAAGGGTGCTGGGGAAATCCGGCGCGGCAATACGGCTGGCAGCAGGCGCGGGGGAATTATGTCTGCTGGGTGAACCACGACAACCTGATCTTTCCCGGCTACCTGCAGGGGCATGCGGTGAACATCGCCGCGCAACCGGGGTGTGCGAGCGTGGTGGACATCCACCTGTGGCAACAGGAGCGGTTTGTGGGGCGTTATCCGCGCGGGTATCGGAAGGGGAAGATCGACCTGTTGTGTTACGCGTTGCCGTTAGAGCGGGTTCAGGAGACGGATGCGTTTGGGGAGCGGATGCACAGAGTCTATGCGGCGGACGGGATGGTGTTTGAGGAGTGTGCGGCGGGGCTGGCGATTCAGCATCGGCACGAGGCGTTGGGTGTTCATTTTTGAATCAACGCTTAGAGACGCTTGGACCGCCCCCTCACCCTGCCCTCTCCCTCGGGGGGGAGAGGGTAAAAAAGAAAAGCCACCTCGAAGGGAGGTGGCTTTTTGGTCTGTGTTGTGAGGCTCAGGCGGAGAAGCTGCTGCCGCACCCGCAGGACTTGACGGCGTTGGGGTTGTTGAAGGTGAACCCCCGCTTTTCGAGCCCGTCGTAGAAGTCGAGGGTGGTGCCATCCAGGAAGAGGTCGCTCTTCTTGTCGACGGCGACCTTCAGGCCGTGCTGTTCAGTGACGAAGTCCTTGGCTTCATCGGTGTTGCTGTCGAAGCCGAGGCTGTACTGGAAGCCGCTGCAGCCACCGCCGACGACGCCGATCCGCAGAACGGTCCCTTCGGGGAGTTTCTGTTCGTCGATCACACGGCGGACTTCTTTGGCGGCTTTTTCAGTCAGTAAGAGAGACATGGAAGGAGTTCTCCGGTCAGAATAAGAGGCGTTTGGATTGAATCGACAGGTTTGAGGCCTGTCTGGTGAGCATTTCAGTGAGGTCTGGGATCGTTGACGCCGGGTTTCGGTTTCAAAAAGGAGAGCTTTTCGGGGGTTTGTCGGCGATTTCGAACCACTGTTATTATTATAGGATCACCCAAATCCTGACAAGGCCCTCCCCGGAAAAGATTGAAAAGCGGGCCTCTTTTGTAACTCGCTATGAGGTGGGGGTTTGCGCGGCAGGATGTGAGGAGCGGACGGGGCAGGAGGCACGATGGATCACTCGTGAGGCTGCTGATGAGAACAGAACCATGACGAAAAAACCGGTGTCAGTCGTAAGTCTGGGGAACCTCGAATCGGGAGACGTGGGGGACTGTTTCCTGTTGCTGGTCAGCCGGGAACGGGGGACCACACGGGACGGGAAGCCGTATTACCGTGTGACGTTCCGGGATCCGGAACGGAGCGCGACGACGATGGTGTGGCAAGACAGCGCGCTTTATGCCGATTGCGAGCAGAACTGGAGCGAAGGGGAGTTCTACAAAGTCCGCTGCAGCTATTTCGAAAACCAGTACGGGCCGGGGATCGAAATTGAAAAGATTCGACGAGTGGAAGCGGCGGACCGGGAACAGGGGTTCGATCCGAGCGGGTATTTCATCCGGTCACGGTTCGACGTGGAGGAGATGTATCAGGAGTTGCTGGCGATTGCCGAGAACGAGATCAGCGATCCGGGATTACGGGAACTGGTCTGCACACTGCTGGTGGAACATGCGGCGCAATTGAAAGTGATGTCGGCGGCGTCGCGGAACCATCATGCCTTTGCGGGAGGATATCTGGAGCACGTCCTCTCGGTGACGAAGACGAGTTTGTTTCTGGCGGACAAGTATCAGGCGTATTACCCGGGGATGAACCCGCCGTTGAATCGTTCGCTGGTGATTGCAGGAGCGATCCTGCACGACATCGGCAAGATGATCGAGTTGGATCACAAGCCTGGGAAGACGGACTACACGGCGCGCGGGAGGCTGATCGGACACATCCTGCTGGGGCGGGATCTGGTGCGGAACAAGGCGCTGGAGCTGGGGAAGCTGGATGAAGAGATGCTTCTGCGGATTGAGCACCTGATAGTGGCGCATCAGGGGATTCCGGAGTATGGGTCACCGGTGGAACCGGCGACGCCGGAGGCATTGCTGGTCCATTTTGCGGATGATCTGGATGCGAAGTACAATATGCTGTTCAACGCGCTGGCGGAGACCCCCGGTTCGGAAGAGTTTTCGAGCCGGGATAATCCGTTACGACGGCGGTTTTTCCGGGGATTTGAGGAGTATCGGTTGAGTTCAGAGTGATTGGTCCCCAAACGGGAGACGCTTGGCGCGCTTGAGGGTTGATTGTGTTGTCATGATTAAGTGACTGCACTGGCAAAGCCAGTGGCATACGTCAACCGGGGAGCGACATGGGTGCAAGAGACGAACAATAGTCATAGGAAAGAGGCGGTTCAGTGATGCGTTTTACGAAGATGCACGGAGCGGGGAATGACTACGTGTATGTGAACTGTTTTGACGAGAAGCTGACGCAGGACATTCCGACGCTGGCGCAACAGGTGAGCGACCGGCACAAGGGGATCGGGGGGATGGTCTGATCCTGATCTGTCCGAGTGAAGTGGCGGATGCCCGGATGCGGATGTTCAACGCGGATGGAAGCGAATCGGAGATGTGCGGGAACGGGGTGCGGTGCGTGGCGAAGTATGTCTACGACCACGGGATCTGCACGCGTCCGGAGTTGCAGATCGAGACGGGGCGGGGAGTCCTCACGTTGCAAATCGAAGACAAGGGGGGGAAGGCGGAGCGGGTGCGGGTGAACATGGGGAAGCCGATCCTGCAGAATACGGAGATCCCGACGACGTTGCCGGGCGCGCCCCCGATCCGGGAGAAGCTGCAGGTGGCGGAGAAGACGCTGGAGGTGACCTGCGTTTCGATGGGGAATCCGCACTGCGTGACGTTCGTGGATGAGGTCAACGATGACTGGGTGCTGCGGATCGGGCCGCAGGTGGAAAAGCACGTTGCTTTTCCGCGGCGGGTGAACGCGGAGTTCATCCAGGTGCTGTCGCCGAAGGAATTTAACATGCGGGTCTGGGAGCGGGGCTCGGGAGAGACTCAGGCGTGCGGGACCGGTGCGTGTGCGTCTGCGGTAGCGGGGGTGCTGAACGGGCTGACGGAGCGGCGGGTCTTGGCGCACCTGCCGGGAGGAGACCTGGAACTGGAGTGGAGTGAGAGTGGGGAAGTGTTCATGACGGGGCCGGCGGTGGAGGTTTTCAGTGGGGTCTGGCCGGGGTAGAGGCTGCGCGAGAATTCGAGATCGCGGAAAGAGACTGGGGGTAGCGACTGCGGCTCGAAGTCAGCCACGCGTGGAATATCTGAACTCAGAGGCTTCCGCAGAGGGGGTGCGCCCCGCCACCCAAGTCGGCGCGAGGGGAGAAGGTGTTGGGGTGTTGTATTTTCTGCAAAAGTTGAGGGGGTGTTCCCTGATTTCTTCGAAAGGAGAGAGGGCGCAGGGGTTAAAGTGGTCTTGCAGGAATAGGCTGAAACGAATAATAAGCGGCGTCTCTCTCACTTTTCAGACATGACACTCCGAACCACCGACGAGGGTTTTCCTCTCACGCCCGCGCAGCGTTGTCTGCTGGGGCTGTGGAGTCTTGCCCTGGTGGGGCTGTTTGTCATCGCTTCCCGACTCACCCCCGATCCCCAGGGATTCAGCACGCACGAGCAACTCGGGCTGCCTCCTTGTACGTTGCGGATGTGGTTCGGAATCTCCTGTCCAACCTGTGGAATGACAACCAGTTTCGCGCATGTGATGCATGGTGAACCCGTCGCGGCGTTGCGAGCCAATGTCGCGGGGTGTTTGCTGGCGATGTGCGGACTGATTCAAATTCCGTGGTGCTGGTGGAGTCTCTATCAGGGCCGACTGTGGAAAGTCAGGCGGCCTGTGGAGGCGAGTCTGGTCGTGCTGGGGACAGCGGCCGGAATCAGCCTGGTGTGTTGGACCTGGAAAATGGTCCAGCCTTTCTGGAGCTGAATTTCGACACAGACATAACTGCCAGAATTCACCCGGTTGCACGGAGACGGCAATGGACTGCCCGAACGAACTGCAGCGGAATCAAAACAGACAACTCTCCCGCCGGAGCTTGCTCCTGATGGGGGCCGGCGCGGCTTTACTGCTTCCGCTCTCCGGCTGTTCGCTGGGTGTGATGGCGGGGAAGATGCTGTTCGGCGACCCGTTGATCGGGGATGACTTCAAGGGGACCACCGGGAAAACCCTGACGGAGAAGGGGAAGAAGGTGGCCGTAATCTGCAACGCGCCGGAGAGCGTGCGAGACGAATTCAGCGCGCTGAGCGTGGATCTGCAGCGCGAGAATTGTGAGCAAAATGAAGGCCCACAAGATCGACGTCATCAACTCGGGAAAGATTACGAGCTGGATCGACGACAACGGCGGCGAACTGGGGAACCTGAATGAACTGGCCGAGAAGATCGAAGCGGACTATCTGGTGCGGGTGGACGTGGACCAGTTCAGTTACCTGGAAGAAAACAGCCCGAACCTGTACCGGGGGCGGTGCACCGGGAACGTGACGGTGTTTGAAGTGATTTACAGCGAAAAGAAGGTGACCAAAGTCAAGCGGCTGAGCGAGGTATACAGCAAGCGGTATACGTCGGTTTATCCGCTGCATCAGCCCGTTCCCGCGGACCAGACGTCACCGATTATTTTCCGCAAGAAATACATGGATCGAGTCGGGGATGAAATTTCCCGAATGTTCTACAAGCATCGTGCCGGCTCAGATTTCTAGTTTGTCTCCCGCGAATTTCTCATTTCCCTGATCACCTTTTCCTGTTTGAATCCGGAAACTTGTCATGACGACACATAATGTTCACGGTTCCCGCTCGTCTTTCCGATTCCGGACCTGGGTGTTGTGGGGATGCCTGTTGTGTTTTCTCCCCTTCCAGATGGGATGCCTGAATAACATTCTGCTGTTGGGTTACCTGATCGGCGGACCTCCCTCCATCGAGCCTGATTTTGACTCCCAGACGAAGAAGTCGTTCACCGGCAAGGGAAAGAAAGTGGTCGTCCTGTGTTACGCATCGGACAAGGTGAAGTGGGATTATTCGAAGATTGACCGCGAACTGGCGGCGCATGTGTCGTACCGGTTGCGCGATCACCGGGTGCACGTGATCGACCCGGATGCAGTGAACGGCTGGATCGACCAGAACCCCGACTGGACCAAGCCCGAAGAACTGGGCGCGGATGCGGAAGCGGATTTCGTCGTCTACGTCGAGATCCAGGAATTCAGCCTGTACGAGGAGCACAGTTCCAACCTGTACCGGGGGCGGACGAAGGCTCTGGTGTCCGTGTACGAGATGGACGGAGACCAGGGGGAAGTGATCTATAGCAAGGACATCGACTCGAAATATCCGTTGCATCAGCCGGTGGCGACGTCCGAGCGTCCCGAATATGCGTTCAAGCAGTTGTACATGACCCGCCTGAGCGAAGAGGTGGGACGATTGTTCTACGAACACTACGCCGGTGACGACATTCCGGATGGTGCGTTGAGCGAGTAGTCCTACTCAGACCGATGCCTTAAACATCGCTCGATAAACTTCAGCGTGGATTCGCGATATTTCTGCGGGTCTGAAGCAAGCAGTTCCAAGTGGTCGCCGTTTTCAAAGCGGACGATCTCCACGGGGGACTTGATCTGCGTGGCGATGGCCTGGGTGTCCGCGAGGGGTGCCCTGCGATCCCGGTCTCCCACCAGGAACATGACGGGGATTGTCTCAGGAATGAACTGGGCCTGATCCCGGGGGGCGACGGTGCGAATGTCCCCGATCATGACCGGAGCGACGACGCGGAGCCCGGCATAAGCGATCCCGTTCAGGGGAACGGGAAGATAATAATCGGTGCGGTAGCGGACGGCGTGTTCCAGGTCCTGAAAAGGACATTCGAGGAGATAGCCTTTCGCGCGAGTGCTGAGTTTCCCGGCGGCATAGAGGATGGCAGAGGCACCAAGAGACTGGCCCCAGATGACGATGGGACGCTGGGGGTGGTGCTGCTCGATCCATTCGACAGCGGCGAGGAGGTCGTAGGCTCCAGGGGAACCCAGACCGAGGGTTTCGCCGGTAGAGTCTCCGTGTGCGCGTTGCGTAACCATGAGGAGGCCGTGGCCTTGTCTGGCGAGAAATTCGGCCTGTGGGAGGCAGGTGGTGCGTGAGCCGCCGTTGCCATGCAAAATCAGGATGATGGGGCGGTTCTCTTTGCCGGGGAGTGTCCAGGCACCGAGTTCCTGACCATCGGCGGTTTTCAAGCGGAGCGGCTGGAAAGTCCCCCAGGCGCATTCGGGAACGGGTTCCGGAAACGGGGGCGTCGCACGGTGGGTGAGGCGATAGCCGACGACGAAGGAGGCAAGCAGCCAGAGAACGGTCGCGGAGAGGAACAGAAGGGCAGCGATCCGGCGATAGGGGAAACGGCGCCGGGGAATTGTCACCGGTGTGAGAGGGAGGTCCGGACTCTGTTCTGAAGACATCTCGGTGCCCTAAAAAAGAAACGGGCGGACGACGACGTTGTGAGTCATTGTCCGCCCCGATCGAGATGAATTCAAATTCCGGCTGGCGAGAGTTTCTCCGGAACACCGGTTAGTAGCGGGTCGTGCTGCCGTTGTAGAAGAAGCAGTCCGGTCCCTTCAACGTGTAATAGGGGTACTGGACAACAGCGGGTTGCATGTTGGGGGCGGGATAGGTGAGGTTGCGCGGGGTCTGGTAGCTGAAGCGATACCATTCGCGGGGATAGCGTCCGCGGCAGGGGCGGCCGTACTGATCGCAGTAGTCATAGCCACCGTTGCCGGGATCGGCGTATTGGCCGTTGTCGGGGGATTGCCCCCGGATCAGCATGCTGCGGAGATCCGCCTGACAGTTCGCGGTCGTAAGAATCAAGGCGGCAACCAGGCCTGCCCAACACGTCATTTTCAACATGGCTCCCCCCTCGAAGTCAAACTTCCGAAACCTCGGCTCGAATCGATCTCCTCGGGTCCGTATTTCCGGAGGAGCGATTCGAATCACTTTTTCATTTATCGGCAGAATGGACGGAGAATTGATAAAATCGTTGCGGGAGATACGACCGATTCTTCTGGGAGAATCCATTCGCCTTGCAGAATTTGCCCGGTCGCGTTAAATTAACATGTGTGATTTTGAGGCCGAACTCGACGTCCTTGTTGACATAACCTCTCATACGGATAAGAGGTTACGAGTGGGCATCAGCGACCGGGAACCGGCAAGATTCGGGCTCCTCGGTCGCGAGATCGGCTGAGGCATTTAAGTTCGTTCAAGGGAGTGAAACGTGTTCGTCGCTGCTTCGACGCGCTGTTTTTCCGATCTGCCGTTTGCGGAAGCGGTGCATCAACTGGCGGATCTCGAATACGACAAGATCGAGATCTGGATGGATGAACGGGGGGAGCATCTGAAGCCCTCGACCGTGTCATCGGACCCTGAGAAGTTTTTCACGCGGTATCGTGAACTGACCCGGATGAGCCCGGTGGCATTCTGCTTCGGGTCGGAGATTTCGCCGGCGGATTTCACGGTGATCTGCAAGCTGGCCAAGCAGATGCGGATTACGCAGATCACGGTTCCGGCCAGTCCGCTGGGGACGCCGTTCAATGCGGAAATCGACCGCCTGAAAGAACTGCTGCGGATTGCGAGCCAGGATGCGATCCGGGTTTCCATCCCGACGCGCACGGGGGATCTGACGGAGGATCCGCGGACAGCGGTGGAACTGTGCCAGGCGACCCCGGGGCTGGGGCTGACGCTGGATCCGAGCTATTACATCTGCGGCCCTTACAAGCACGAAAACCACGATGCGGTGTATCCGTATGTGTATCACACCCACTTGCGCGACACGTCGCCGGACAATGTCCAGGTGCGGGTCGGACTGGGAGAGGTGGATTACAGCCGGCTGGTGAGCCAGTTAAACCGGTTCAAATACGGGCGGGCGCTGTCGGTCGAGGTTTATCCGGAACTGCTGGAAGAGATTGACCAGCGACCGATCGAACTGCGCAAGCTGCGTCTGCTGCTCGAGAGCCTGCTGTAAGCGACTCAGTCGATGCCGTATTTGCGGAGCTTCTGGCGGAGCGTGGCGCGGTGGATGCCGAGGCGTTGCGCCGCCAACGCACGGTTCCCTTCGCATTCCTGCAGGACGGCCCGTAGCAACGGTGGTTCGGCGACATTGAGGAAGCGTTCGTAGATTTCCTCCGAAGGCTCGCGGGCATGGATCTCGGAGATCTGCTTGACCCAGTTGCGAAGATGTCGCTCGACGCCGGGTAAAGCTGAACCGTTGTCGGAATGCTCGGGAAGAATCTCATCGGGGAAATGCTCCGGAAGGAGTTCTCCCCGGCGGGCGATCAGTGAGGCGTGTTCGAGGGCATTGCGCAGTTCGCGGACGTTGCCCGACCAGTAGCGACGCGTGAGGAACTGCAGCGCCGCATCGGAGAGACGGATGGCGTTTTCGCTGTCCCCCTGATTCTGCAGGAAATGGGAGACGAGGACGGAGATATCCTCCACGCGCTCGCGCAGTGGCGGAAGGTGGATGTGAAATCCACTGAGGCGGTAGTACAGGTCCTCGCGGAATTCCCCCTTGGCCATGAGGTCTTCGAGGGAGCGATTGGTGGCGGCGAGGAGGCGGATGTTAATGGGACGGGCACGGACGTCCCCCACGGGGGTGATTTCGTGATGCTCGATGGCGCGGAGCAGCTTGATCTGCAGAGGGATGCTGATGTCGCCGATTTCATCGAGAAGGATGGTGCCTCCTTCGGCGAGTTCAAAAATCCCGCGGCGGTCCTCGGCGGCCCCCGTGAAGGCCCCTTTGACGTGGCCGAAGAGTTCGCTTTCGACGAGATTGGGATTGAGGGCGGCGAGTGAAACGGGGAAGTAGGCCCCGTCCTTGCGGGGGCTGTGGCGATGGATCGCCCGAGCGACGAGTTCCTTCCCCGTGCCGCTTTCCCCCGTGATCAGGACGGGGATTTCCGAGGGGGCCACGAGGGCAATCTGCTTGAAGACGTGCTGCATGCGGGGTGAGGTACCGACAAGCGTACCGGCGGGGACATGCCCGCTGGGAGGTTCGGAGGACTCCTGCTGGGGCTTGCCGGCGGCGAGGGCCCGGCGGATGACGGCCATGGCCTGATCGAGATCGAAGGGCTTCGTGAGATAGTCGAAGGCCCCTTCGGCGATGGCCCGGACGGCGGTTTCGAGGTCGCCAAACGCCGTGATGACGATGATGGGGGCATCGTCGATTTTCTTGCGGAGCTGGGCGATGGCGGAGATGCCATCGATCCCCGGGAGGCGAACATCGAGGACGACGGCATCGAACTTGCGCGTGCCGGCAAGTTTGAGCGCTTCTTCAGCGGAGGAGGCGGTGGCAACCTGATGCCCCTCGTCCGAAAGAAACTCCTTGAAGCTCCAGCAGATGGCGGGTTCGTCATCCACAATGAGCAAGCGACTCATGTTCAACCTTTGTGAGAATTCCTGGGCGATCAGTCGAAAGAGACGGAAAGCGGAAGAGAGAAGTTCCGTGAAATCAGGGTCGGTGAAATTCCAGAATGCCTACACGCCGGAGGGTGTCTGGGCGACGGGGAGGGGCCTTTCGCTGCCGATCCCCGGAAGCGGGGCGGTCTGCCGCAGTTGATCGCGAGTGAGGAACCGGGCGGGGATCTGCGGGAGCCGCATGCGGAAACAGGTTTCCTCGCCGATCCGTTCCCAGGTGACCTCGCCCTGATGCTGACGGACGACCTGCTGGACGACGACGAGACCCAGGCCGACGCCATCCGGTTTGCCGGTGACAAACGGCTCGAAGAGCTGCGGGGCAATTTCAGGAGGGGGGCCGAGGCCGTTGTCGAAGACTTCGACGATGAGATCCGCCTGATCGAGATGCGCGCGGATGGCGATTTTGCCATCCGGTCCGGCCGCTTCGACGCTGTTGAGGACAAGATTCAAGAGGGCATTGCGCAGGCCTTCGTAGTGGCCACGGACTTCGAGGATCGTGAGGGGAGGAATGGTCAGGTCGAACTCGACGCGGGAGTGCTTGCAGACGGGAGCGACGAGAGTGCGGACCTCTTCGAAGAGCTTATTGATGGAACACCAGCCGACTTCGATTTTCTCGCCACGGCCGACGGAGAGGAGACGGCGGACGTGTTCTTCCATGACGGAGAGCTGCTGCAGGGCGACCTTGAGGCTTTCGTCCTGAGCGGAATGGCTGCAGCGGCGCATGTGAATCTGGATGGCGAGGCGCGTGCCGGTGAGGGCGTTGCGCAACTGATGGGCGAGGCCTCCGGCGAGTTGCCCGAGCACACGGGAGCGTTCGGTACGGCCGATCAACTGCTGCATGGCCTTGAGCTGTCGGGACATGGCATTGACGGACGAGATGAGATCCTGGATTTCATCAGGAGGGTCGGAGAGAGGGATTTCGCGGAAGTTACCCGCGGCAATGTCGGCAACCTGGTTACGGACGTCTTCCAGACGGCGGGCAAGCCTGCGAAAGACGATGGACGAGATGAGAACAACACCGATCAGAGCAACCACTCCCAGGAGCAAGGGGGGATAAGCGGCCTGGATGCGGGCGGCGCGCAGATGCGACACCGGATAGAGGACGAAGAGCATATCCCTGGAAGGGGGAGAGCGATTCACGAGGGCGACGCGATACCAGTCGTTACCGAGGAGACGGGGGGGGTGCGTGTTCATGTCGCCGAGTCCGCCGTGCGTGAAGGCAAGGGAGCGGAGCGGTTCCAGCGAGGTTTCATCGGTGAAGGTAGAGTCGATCAGTTCGCCGGAGGAGTTGCGGAGGA
>JAXMBX010000075.1:0-19708 GCA_046349635.1 Planctomycetales bacterium | reverse complement strand
GCTCTCGTTGATCTTCCGCGGCCGCGTGTTGCGACATGGCAAGATTGCACAACTGCGAGTCCTGGCTGGGATCTGGTCGGTGGAAAATCTGCTGCTGGCTTTGGCGGTGTATCACCGCCTGATGATCTACGTCGGTTTCAACGGGATGACACGGTTGCGTATCGTTGGTTTTTACGGCGTGACGACCGTGGTGGCGGGATTTCTGCTCGTGCTCTGGAAAATCAGAGGGAAGTACAACTTCGTCTGGCTGATCCGCCGTCAATTGTGGGCGCTCGCGATTGCCGTCTACCTGTTCTCCATCACTCCGGTGGATTATCTGGCGATGGCGTATAACGCACGGCAGATTGTGGCCGGGGATCCGAAACCCGCCGTGCAGATCAGCGTGCAGCCGATGTCCAGCGAAGGGATTCTGGCGTTGAATGACGTGTTCCGCGAAGCGGATCTCAGCAAGGTTCAGCCGGTGATCGTCGGGGGTATTGTCGCCCTCAATCGCAAGACTCAACTGGGAGAACTGGATCGGACGAAAAGCTCCTGGACCGCCTATCAGATCGCCGAGGAACTACTCTCCCGCCGTCTGAAGGAACCTTCAGCCTTGGACAATGCGAAAGGGGATTGGGAAGTCTTCCGGAATTACGTGTATCAGTGGTACTGAACCGAGGATGATTTCCCTGTCCCTGTTGGTGCCTGTCCCGGGACTATCTGGTGCGGAAACGCGTGGCTTTGACGCGACACCAAAACGTCATGTGCCGCCGATAACGACAGACGTGAGTTGAGAGCCGTTATTGAATTAATAGGGGTTCTTTTCCTGCTGTCTAAACTTCTCTAAAACGATTTACGGGTGGAAATATTTTCGTAACCCGAATAGTCACGAGTTGTAAATTCTTCCGGAAATTCCTGATCCATTCGCCTGGAGCATCCGTTTGCCTCGTGGGAAACGCCTTGAGGGGTGATTTCTGTGGGTTTTCCGGTAGCCCCTCCTTATACTGGGAACTTGACTCTCGACCTTCCTCTCAGCGGCTGGATCTCCCATCCCCGGATTGTCGTGCGTCGGGCCAAGCCGCATTTACGCGGCCGCACACTTCGTCGTAAGCAATTCAGGAATTCCGTCATGAAGCCTCATCTCTGGAAGACTTGTGTCGTCTTTGCGTTTTTGTGTTCTGTCGCGGGGACGCTCCCCGCGCAGGATGACACCCCTCTTAAGGCCATACCGGATGACTTTCACGTCATTGTCCGGTTTCGAACGCCTCAGCCGACGGTGACGCGGGTCTCCAAGCAGCTCAACGAGATCTCTCCCGGCAGCGGCGCGTTGTTGGAAATGGGTTTTGCCCAGATTGGAATGTTTGTGGGGCTGCAGTCCCTGGAAGGGGTCGATACCTCCGCGGACTGGTGGATGGCGTTGAAGCTGAAGCCCGACGACATGCCGACGCAGGTCTTCATCCTTCCCGGGAAGAGTAAAAACCCGAAGCTGATGCACAAGAGTTTTGAAGAAGGACTCTCCTATGTTCAATTCCGGCAGTGGAACGTGGTGTCGCAGGACGAGGAGATCATTAATGCCATTGCCAAACGGATCAAAGGGGAAGGGAGTTCGATCAGCACATTGCTGGATAAGGAGCATCTCGGGGTTCTGGAGCGGGGAGATCTTTCCGCTTGGGTGAATTTGCAAGGGATGCGGAAGCTGTACGCGGCGCAGATCGACGCCTTCAAAGCGCAACTGGAAACGGGAATCCAGATCGCCGCCGGGGCTGCTGCCGGGCCGAACCAGGCTCAGGCCCAGCAGGGGGTGGACATCATGAGCAAAACGGTCCTGCCAGCGGTGGTGCAATTCCTGGAGGACATGAAATCCGGTAGCGGCAGCGTGTTGCTGGGACGGAGCGGCGGAGTCGTCGAAAAATATGTCACTGTGAAAGCCGGGTCCCCCACCGCGAAGATTCTGGCGGGGCAGACCACCTCTGAAATGAAGGGGTTGACGCATCTCCCAAGTTCGCACTTGATCTTTGTCGGCTTGAGCGGGAACACGAATTCTTTCATGAACTGGGGAATGGGCATGGCCCAGTCGGTGGTGTCCGATGAGCCGACGAAGAAACTCCTGACCGACCTGACGGCGGAAATGACGAAACTGAAGCTCGGGGCGATCACCATGTCCTTCAATTCCGGCAAGGAAGAAGAAGGAATGATGCAATCGGTGAGCCTTCTCGAAGTGGATAACGTCCAGCGGATGAGGGAACTGTCGCGGAAAGCTTCCGGACAGATGAAAACTTTCCAGCAGGGCGGAATGAAGGGGACAATCGATTTCAAGCCGGACGCGGAAAAGTACGGTCTGTTCTCGGCTGACGTGCAGACGACCCAGATGGAGATCGAGAAATCGGCCCCGATGGCGGAAGCCCAGAAACAAATGTGGGAAAAGATGTATGGCACCAACGGAATGTCCGTGAGAACGTTCTACCTCAAGAACTATGTGATGCAGGTGATTGGAGGAAAGGATCTCGCCGCGGCGGCCGTGTTGGCGTATGAGGGGAAAGTCCCTTCCGTCAAGAAACCGGTTGCCAAGCCCGGCACTCCCGTGACCGCAAAGAAGAACGGGCGGAACACGTCGGAAGGATCGCGGGATGGAGAAGTCCGAAAGGCCAAGGGGGCGGCTGAGGCGCCGGCCGACGGAAAAGACGAGCCCGAAGAGCCTAAAGCAGATGCCGATGATACGCCGGCCGTGCGGATCGGGACGACCGCGCTGCGTCAGACCCGGGGGCGGTTGTCGGCCAAGGCAAACGTCATCCTGCTTGTCGACTTGCCCGTCTTCGTGGGGAAAGCTATGACGTCATTAGCGGAGAGCGGCCCCGTGGGGGGAATGATTCCGGAACCGCTGAAAGAACTTGGCGGGGATGATGCGAAACCGTCCTTTACCGGAATCTCGCTGGCCGCGGAAGATAACGCGATCCGGTTCAAGCTGATTCTCCCGATGGAACAGTTGCAGGAACTCGGTAAGGCCTCTTCGATGTTCATGCCTTCCCCCGAGGAGAAACCCGCTGCGCCTCCCACCGCCGGTACCGCGCCGAAGGGGGACACCCCGATGCCGGTGGCGGGGACGGACAAGCCTGACGCGAAAAAGGAACCGAATCCCAACGTTGTGCCGCTCCCGGCTGCGGGTGATATCAAGCCGCCGGCTGAACGACCGAGATTCCGTCGCCGTAACAAGGACGACTGACCTTTATTCGCGATCGTGGCAGGAGAGCAGACGATGCCTTCGAACTCCGTCGGGCGTGCGTGTGGAGCGTGTTTTCTTTGCCTGCTGACAGTTGTCAGCACGGCTTCGGGAGAAACGCCCCGGTTGCCGTTCAAGGTGGAGCTTAAGACGCTGCACCAGGAACTGCGCACGGACTCCTGCTGGTTTCATCCGCGCGCGGTGTCAATTCCCGAGCGGGGAGAACGGGGAAATCCGCTCGTCCTGGTGACTCTGCAGAAGCATTTGAAAGTTTCTGATTATTATTCCGGGCTGTACTTCATGCGTTCCCTCGATGGAGGGAAAACGTTTGACAAGCCCAGCCTCCCACCCGTCCTGGACTGGCAAAAGGAATCGGACCAGGTCGACATCTCCGTCTGCGACGTCACCCCAGGCTGGCACGCTCCCAGCGGACGCGCGATTGCGATCGGGATCAAGCTCCGTTACAGCAAGAAGGGGGAGCATCTGCTCGATAGGCCGCGCTCTCACGAATGTGCCTATGCGGTTTACGATCCGGTCAGGAACCAGTGGAGTAGCTGGAAGATGCTCCAGATGCCTCAGACGGAGGATAAGTTTTTCCTCGTGGCACCCGGTTGCGTTCAATGGCTGGTGAAGGAGGACGGGACGCTATTGATCCCCATGTACTTCCGCAATCCGGTCCGAGAGCAGTACACGACGACCGTCCTGCATTGCCGCTTTGATGGGGAGAAGCTGGAGTATCTCGAACATGGAAGCGAGTTGGCCCTCGCCGACGCACGGGGGTTGTATGAACCTTCACTCGTGAAATACCAGGGACGCTATTACCTTACGATTCGAAACGATCTTCGCGGATACGTGGCCACGAGTGACGACGGCCTGCATTTCGGCGAAATTCAACCCTGGAAATTCGATGACGGTAAAGAGCTGGGGAGCTACAACACCCAGCAGCATTGGCTGGCCCACAGTGACGGGCTGTTTCTTGCATACACGCGACGCGGGGCCAATAACGATCACATCCCCCGGAACCGTGCGCCATTGTTTCTCGCGCAGGTTGATCCGGAGCGGTTGCAGGTCCTGCGGGACACCGAGCAGGTGTTGATCCCGGAACGGGGGGCCATGCTGGGGAATTTCGGGGCTGCTCCGATCAGTCCCGCCGAGTCCTGGGTGACGGACGCGGAGTTTTATATTGGCTCTGCACCGCATGCGAAAGGAGCGGACAACAGCGTGTTCGCGGCGCGGGTCCTCTGGAGCCGTCCCAATCGACTGTTTCCCGCCGCACCCTGACCCATATGTAGGGTTCAGGCCCCACGATCGAGGCGTTTCGCGGTTTTCGGACGTGGCCCCTGTATAAGGCTCATTTGAAACTCGGAACATATTTTCTGGCTTCAGGTTACGCTGTCTTTCTGGCTGGAGGCGGTTCCGTTTTTTGGAGATGGAAGCGTCTGGCAAATCCCGAATTGAGCCTCTCCGGGAGGGTGCTTTTCCACAAATTCTTAACGCTTTCTTCAATTTTTTTTCGGTTTCTAAGTCCCGATCCGCGAATCAGTTTACGGCGACATCAAGGTCCACAGAACCCCCCGAATTGATACAGGTGCTTGACAAAAAAGGGGGGCGGTTTATAGTGGGTTCCACGCTTTTGATCACTAGATATGGGGTTCAGAGACGATACAGACCCCACTGGTTGCGTAGGGCTTCAAGACCCACGGGCTTGCGAAAAGTAGTGATCGTATGTACACTTCAATGGGCGTGTTCGCCGAAATGATTTAGCAGAATACTGCCCCCCTCTGCCTCGCAAGGCGTCTAAAATTTTCAGGAAGGAGTGCATGATGCACGGCGACCAAGGAATTGTCGCGCCAGGATTGGCTGGCCAAAACACCACGGATTCAACCTCGGCTCGCAGCTCTTCAGAGACGCTGGCCATGAAAATCAAACCGGTCTTCTGCCCCGAAGGAATCGACCCCTTCGCCACCGTCGAATGGGAACGCCGTTCCGCCCAGATTAAGGATGAGAACGGTAAGCCGCTCTTCGAACAGAAGGACTGCGAAGTTCCCGTCAATTGGTCCCCGCTCGCGACCAATGTCGTCGTCAGCAAATATTTCTACGGCGAGCCCAATACCCCCGAACGCGAAACCAGCGTTCGCCAGGTGATCTATCGCGTGGCCCGCACGATTGCGGACTGGGGCCTCAAGGACGGCTATTTCGCTTCCCTGGAGGACGGCGAGAATTTCTACCGCGAACTGGCCTGGCTCTGCCTGCACCAGTACGGCTCATTCAACTCCCCCGTCTGGTTCAACGTCGGGCTGTATCATCAGTACGGCGTGAAGGGGAGCCGCGGCAACTACCGCTGGGACGTCGAAACGAATTCCATCCAACGCCCCGAAACTCCGTATGAGTTCCCGCAGGGTTCCGCCTGCTTCATCCAGTCCGTGGATGACAACATGGAAGACATCATGCGCCTCGCCACGAGCGAAGCGATGCTCTTCAAGTTCGGGTCCGGAACCGGGACCGATCTCTCCTCCATCCGCTCCGCCAAGGAAAAGCTCTCCGGCGGCGGAATTCCCTCCGGTCCGCTCTCCTTCATGCGGGTCTATGACCAGATCGCCGCGGTAGTGAAGTCCGGCGGCAAGACCCGCCGTGCCGCCAAGATGCAGAGCCTGAAGGACTGGCACCCGGATATCATGGAATTCATCCAGGCCAAGACCAAGGAAGAGAAAAAGGCCCGGACGCTGATCGAAAGCGGCGAGTACGATGCCAACTTCAACGGCGAAGCGTACAGCTCGATCATGTTCCAGAATGCCAATCTCTCCGTCCGCGTGAGCGACCAGTTCATGCAGGCGGTCGTGGACGGCGGCAAGTGGAAGACCCGTTGGGTCACCGACAAGACCAAGTCCGGTCCGGAATATGAAGCCCGCGACATGATGCGGCAGATGGCCGAAGGAACCTGGTACTGCGGCGATCCCGGTGTCCAGTACGACACCACGATCAACCGCTGGCATACCTGCCCGAACTCGGGACCGATCAATGCATCGAATCCCTGCTCGGAATATATGTTCCTGGACGATACGGCGTGCAACCTGTCGAGCCTCAACCTCCGCAAGTTCCAGCGTCCGGATGGGACCTTCGACGTCGAACGCTATCGCTCCGCCGCGTCGATTTTCATCACGGCCCAGGAAATCCTCGTTGATCACGCCAGCTATCCGACGCCGGCGATCGCGGAAAACAGCCACCGGTTCCGTCCGCTGGGTCTGGGTTTTGCCAACCTCGGCAGCCTGTTGATGTCGATGGGGATTCCCTACGACAGCGACGCCGGCCGCGGGATCTGCGGGGCTTTGACCGCGCTGCTCAACGGCCAGGCTTACCTGACCTCGAGCAAGATTGCCGGCCACATCGGAACGTTCGCCGGCTACGCCGAAAACCGCGAGCCGATGCTCAACGTCATGCAGATGCACCGGGACGCCGTGGAGAAGATTCACCCGTCCTGCCCGAACGAACTGCGTGATGCGGCCCGCCACGTCTGGAACGAATGCCTGAACTACGGTCGCCGCTTCGGCTACCGGAATGCCCAGGCGACCGTTCTCGCACCGACCGGGACGATTGCCTTCATGATGGACTGCGACACAACCGGCATCGAGCCGGACATCGCCCTCGTGAAGTACAAGCAACTGGCCGGCGGTGGGATGATGAAGATCGTCAACCGGACGGTTCCGGAAAGCCTGAAGACGCTCGGTTACGATTCCCCGTCGATTGAACGGATCACCAAGTACATCGACGAACGGGACACGATCGAGGGGGCGCCCGGCCTGCTCGAAAACCACCTCCCGGTCTTTGACTGTGCGTTCCGTGCCGCAAACGGTGAGCGGACCATCTCGTGGCAAGCCCACATCAGGATGATGGCCGCCGCTCAACCGTTCCTGTCCGGGGCAATCTCCAAGACGGTCAACATGCCCGCCGATTCGACGGTGGAGGACATCGAGAACGCCTACATGGAAGGTTGGCGGCTGGGTCTCAAGGCACTGGCGATTTATCGCGACGGTTCCAAGAGCAGCCAGCCTCTCGCCACGAAGAAGGACAGCGATCGGAAGAAGGAGCAGCCGCAGGTTGTCATGGCCCCGGCTCGCCGCCACCTCCCCGCGACCCGCAACTCCCTCACCCACAAGTTCTCCGTCGGCGGACACGAAGGTTACATTACCGTCGGTCTGTTCGAGGACGGAACGCCCGGTGAGTTGTTCATCACAATGGCGAAGGAAGGGAGCACGATCGGCGGCCTGATGGACGTCATCGGGACGGAAACCTCGATGTGCCTGCAGTACCGCGTGCCTCTCGAAGTCCTGGTCAACAAGTTCTCCCACAGCCGTTTCGAACCGGCCGGGTGGACCAACAACCCGGACATTCCTAATGCCAAGAGCGTTGTGGACTATATCTTCCGCTGGCTGGGGATCCAGTTCATTCCTGGTTTCCGGGAACAGAACGCTCCCAAGCGGGTCGCCGAAGAAACGACGACGACTCAGGCCGCCGTGGCGGAGTTGGCCCCGACCCTGACGCAGATTACCGAGGTCGCGCCGCGACCCGCGGGACATGGAGCGTCCGAAGGTGTCGTTCACGCCGGCGACTATAACTTCCACCAGGAAGGCCCGGCGATTCGCAGCATGCAGTTCGCCAAGTTCCAGCTCGATGCTCCCGCTTGCGACAACTGCGGCGCGATCACCGTCCGGAACGGGAACTGTTACCTGTGCCACAACTGCGGCAACAGTATGGGTTGCAGCTGAACCACGGATGGCAGAAGGAATCTATTCAGCCTGCACAGAGTCCAGCGCCCCGGCTTCACCGCCGGGGCGTTGGCATTCTTTGGGGTCTCACAGGCGGAACCATCACAGTGAACCAAAGAAATAAAAAACCCCGTGCGAACCGCACGGGGTTTTGTGTTTGAATCTTCCCGCTCACGGAGAGTGAGGCGAGGAGCATTGGATCAAGTGATCGTGGTCGATGTACACCACTTCCATCGAGTCGTCTGAGAAGTGGAAGGGAATCGGCCAGAAGGAATCGATGGTCTTCTTGAAGTAGGCGGTGCACTTATAGTGGCACTTGTGCAGGCGGGCCGGGCCAACCAGCGGATACTGACGGCATTCGCCGATGGCATCCACGATCGGTTCCACGACAAACTGCATCCGGTCGCGGCGGGTTTCCGCCATGAAGGGGACGCCACCACCGACAGGATCCGGCAGAGAGCGGATGATTTCGTCATCCGAGGGGGGATCCATGCAGAACAAGGGGGCATTCTCACCCTCAGGAGCGGGGAGGATGGGAACCTTTCCGTACCGTTCTTCATAGTGATAGGTGTCTTCGATCAATTCGCTCCAGTAGGGGCTGACGGGAATGATCGGCGTCGTTCCCCAGAACTTGGAGTAATTGATCGCCTGGTCCCAGAAGAACCCGCGGAGGAAGAAGTACGAGCATCCGCTATTGGTGCAAGTCAGGAGGCCTACTGCCGCCAGCAAGACCATGCGTTTGAAGATGTGATTGGAACCAATCATCGTGTTCAACCTCCGGAGGAGTTACTTTCTGCCGTCGTCTGCCTTGTTCCGCCGCTTGTTCGCCACCCCGTAGGTAGAGAAGGACCAAAGCGGACTATTACTGCGTAGTAACTAGATCGAAATTCTGGTTGCTTAAACTTGTGAAAATATGCCGGTTCCAACGATTTTGTCGAAAATTCCCGTTGGGCCGGATCTGCGGGCATAAAAAAAGACATCCCGGTTCTGGGCCGGGATGTCTTTAAGTGCTTGGTATTCAGGCGATTACCAGTTGTTGGGGTTCAGGTACCACCACCACTTTTCCGTCCGGGGACGGAAGTTCAACTGCCAGTAACCGTCATCCCATTCCATCTGGACCTTTCTCCATCCCAGGGGAACCTGGGGATAGGGGTAGAACGGACCGATGTAAGGCCACGCCGAGGCGCTGTACTGCTTGGGATAAGCCACCTGGGCATAGTTCGGGTAAGTTCCGTAGGTCGGCCAGGAGTGGTTCGGCAGATTCGGCTGGTCGAACATTCCCTGGGAACCGGTCGGAGTCGGGTAGGCCTGCGGTCCGGCCGGATAGCCCGGAGGAGGGCCAACTATCGTGCCGGGAGGAGGTCCCATCGGAACCGCACCGGGAGGAGCGGCGGGAACCGGAACGGGGGGAGCCGGTTCGACTCCGTTCTGGTAATTCGTGGCCTGGATCGGAGGCTGCGGGCCGGCAACCTGCAGTTGGTTGTCAACCTGATTCACTCCCGGAACCTGGGAGAGAATGCCGGTGGCGGCTTCACGCATCTGCGGTGAAGGCACCATGCCGCTGATGCTCAGGGTTCCCTCCTGGAATTGCAGGGAAACACCCTTGCCGGCAAAGCCGGAGCTGCGAAGAGCATGCTTGCAGGCATCCGCGGTCTGCTGATTGAATTCGGAAGCATCCTGCTGCGGCAGTTCCTGAGTCACAGGAGCCACGGCAGCGGGCATTTCCGCAGTTGCAGGAATGGTCCCTGCTTCCGGAGCAGCGAGTTCACCCGCTTGCGGATCCTCATACTGGACCTGTTGAATCGCTCCGCGGTGCGGTTGCTTTTTGGCCGCGGTGACGGTCAGCGAATTCTCAACGCGCTTCACGTTCGGAACCCGCCGAGCAGCGGCTTCCGCCATATGCCGTTCCTGCGGCGACTTCACGCAGCCGCTGAGTTTGGCCACGCCATTTTTGTATTCGACGGAGATGTCGTTTCCAGCCAGGTTGGAATTGCGGAGCGCCGAGGCGATCTGCGTAGCCACCTGTTGGTTGGAAACCTTAACCCCGGCGTTTCCGGCAGTTTGGGCTGCCGCCGGTTGCCCTTCGGACTTCCAGGGCGAAAAGGGTCCGGCCAGCGTAATGCCGGGTGTCGCCGTGGCCAGACCCAGCGTGAGCACCCACGTGTGAAACTTTCGCATGAACGGAACTCCTTATCCCTTATGCTTCTGAGGCTTCCTGCCGCCCCACCTTCCTTGTGTTTCTCCCTCGCAATTTCCTGCACGTCCCCCACCTTCGTTCCCCAGAGAGGAAAAGGTGGCGCAAGTCTTGCGATAATTTCTCAATGAATAAATCGGTCCGATTACAACGATAAAACCAATCTTTCTGAAAAAAACGAAAAAACCGGTTGTATGGGATTCCGGCGTAGATCCCTTTCGATGCCGTAAACCTTTGATGGGCTGACGGTTCTTGCAGAAATGCTGAACTCGGCCGCGGAGGAGAGTGTCATCAGGAGGATTCTCTCCAGAGTAGGGAAACCGCCTCGGGACACTATAATTGACCCGCATCCCCTTCCTCGCCCGGCAATATTTAGCGATTGGTTCCTGCTGATGCCCTTTTCATTGGCCCCCGATGAATCTCTGGCTGCCTGCCGCGCCAGAATTGCAGCGGTCTATGATCCTGGCCTGCTCCCCGGGATTGGTGACCACCTCTCCCAGTCACTCGCCTCCCACCTCAATTCCGTTTTGACGAACCGTTCGCAGGTTCTTAACTGGCGGGATCCGGTTGAGAATATTCACGTGGCTTGCCGGACCGCGCAGGAAGGGCACGTCGATCCCGCTTCCCGCGAAAAAGTCCTCGCCCGGTTTCAGGAACTGGTGCAGCTGGCTCTCAGCCGGGGACACAATCTGCATTCCCCCCGGTACGTGGGGCATCAGGTGGCCGCGACGATTCCACTGGCCGGCTATTTCGATGCGATTGGGGCGGTCACGAATCAGGTCAACGCGGTCTATGAAATGGGGCCGTGGATTACCTCTATTGAGCGGGGGATGGGAGACATTCTGGGAGGCTACCTCGGCTGGAAGGCTGAGGAGAGCGCGTCGATCGTGACCCACGGCGGTTCCATCGCCAACCTGACGGGGCTGCTCGCGGCCAGAAATGTCACGCTTTCCGGAGCCTGGGAGCAGGGAGTTTCTGCGCAGGCCCGTCCCGTGCTGGTCTGCCAGGGGGATGCGCATTATTCGGTGGCCCGTTCGGCGGGGATTCTCGGTTTCGGAACCAGGCAGGTCGTGCGCGCTCCGCTGGATGAACGTCGCCGGATGGATCCGGAAAAACTCCGTCAGTTGTTGAGAACACTGCGAGCGGAAGGTTCCACGGTAGTCGCCGTTGTGGGTTGTGCCTGCTCGACGCCAATCGGAGCCTTTGATCCGTTGAATGATATCGCTGATGTCTGCGCGGAAGCGGAGTCTGGTTGCACGTGGATTCCGCTCATGGCGGAGCCGCACTCGTCAGTAAAAAACATCGTCATCTTGTCGCCGGGCTGGAGCTGGCGGACAGCCTGGTCTGGGACGCCCACAAAATGCTGTTCGTCCCCGCGCTCTCCGCCTTTCTGTTCTACAAACGGCGGGAACACAGTTCGAAGCGTTCCGGCAGGAAGCTCCCTACCTGTTCGATCCCTCGGATCCCGGTTCCGGAGAATATGACGGGGGGCTGCGGACACTGGAATGTACGAAGCGTGGTGCTGCGCTTGGGATTGTGGGGGACGTGGTCGCTGTTCGGCCCGCAACTGTTCAGCGATCTGGTCGATGTCACGTTCGGTCTCGGACGGGAGTTCTACGAAATCCTCTCCGAGACGGAGGACTTCGCTCCGCTGCATGAACCGCAGTGCAATATCGTCACGTTTCCGTTATCTGCCGCCGGAATTACGTGACGGCTCTCGGAACTCAGGGGACTTCATTCGCGAGGTTCGCATGCGGATGATTCAATCCGGTCGGTTTTACCTGGTGCAGACCTCTCTCAATGGTGAAGCGGCGTTACGGGTGACATTAATCAATCCAATGACTACCGGAGATCACCTGCGGGAACTGTTGCAGGCGTTGCGCTCAACCGGCAAAGATGTGCTGTCGACGCTCACTCTCAAATGATCGCCGCAAAAAAACCGGCGCAAAAA
Organism: Planctomycetales bacterium; assembly: GCA_046349635.1. Lineage (GTDB taxonomy): Bacteria > Planctomycetota > Planctomycetia > Planctomycetales > Planctomycetaceae > JAXMBX01. The sequence continues at coordinate 7,604 of JAXMBX010000075.1, read as the reverse complement.
AACTGACGGCGCCGTCCAAAAGGGGGGAGACGACGCCGTCACTCGCGTTGTTTTCAGTTGTGTCCGGCTCAATCAGTTGGAGAGCAACTGGTTGATCATCGAGATCGCAGCCGGGCCGACCAGCACCACGAAGATGCCGGGGAAAATGAAGAGGACCAGCGGGAAGATCATTTTCACGGCACTCTGTTGTGCCCGTTCTTCCGCCATTTGTTTCCGTTTCACGCGCATGCCGTCGGACAGGACGCGCAACGCCTGGGCAATGCTGGAGCCGAACTTTTCGGCCTGGATCAGGATCGCGGCCATGGACTTGAGATCATCAACACCGGTCCGGACCCCCAGGTCGTGCAGCACTTCGCGGCGGGGACGGCCCACTTGCAACTGGAAGTTGCAGTGTTGCAGTTCCTTGCACAGGTCTGGGGCCGCATCCCCCAATTCTTCCGAGACGCGGCGCATGCCGGCATCCAAACCCAGTCCTGCTTCAACGCAGACGACCAGCAGGTCGAGGGCATCGGGGAGCGTCAGGAAGATTCGTTCCTGGCGGCCACGTTTGATGACCCAGACGACGACTTCGGGGAGATAGAAGAAGAATCCCCCGACCATGCCGAGGGTCATGAATCCGTTTTGCTGGAATCCGAACAGGGCATAACCGATCCCGGCACCGAAGACCAGGCCGCCGACGAGCGAGGCGATCTTGATGGACAGGAAGATACTCGGAGCGGCGGGAGAACTGAAACCGGCATTGGCGAGGCGAATCGCCAGCTCGCTTTGTTCGGTTTCCGTTTTGGGCTGCAACGCCCTGGACAGAGTGGGAGCCGCCTTTTCAAGCATCTTTCCCATGCCGGACTGCGGGCCACGATCTCCCGTTTTGCGCCCGGGATTCTTCATTTCTTCCAGCCGTTCATCCGCCCGGTTGGATCGGGAGTTCACCAGATTGAACACCGCCCAGACGAAGAACGTGCACGCTCCGAAAATCATCCAGGGAAGTAAGGATTCAAATTCCATGTGAGCACCGCAGAGTTTCTATTCGCTTGAGATTCACGTCGCTGAAGTTTCGCGTGAACGGAGAATGTTTCATTGACAGGACGTCGGACTACACCTTGATGTTCACGATCTTCTTGATGCAGATGGCGCCCATGACCTGCAGGACCGCCGCACCGGCGAGCATCTTGCGTCCCAGTTCGTCGGTGAACAGGAGCATCACGTAATCCGGGTTCATCTGGTACACCGCGAAGAACAGGGCGATGGGCAACGCCATCAGGACGATACCGCTGATACGTCCTTCGCCGGTCAACGCCTGCACGGCTCCCAGGATGCGGAACCGTTCCCGCACGATGTAGCCGATCTTGTCGAGGATTTCCGCCAGGTCACCACCGGACTGGCGTTGGATCGCCACCGCGGTGACGAAGAATTTCAGGTCCATATTCGGCATCCGCTTGAGCATGCTCTTCAAGGCTTGTTCGAGCGGCACACCGAGGTTCTGTTCCTCATACGCCATGTTGAATTCCTTGGCGATGGGGTTGGGCATTTCATTGACGACCGCATTCAGACCGGACGCCAGGCTGTGTCCGGAACGCAACGCGCGGGAGATGAGTTCCAGGGCGTCCGGAAGCTGGGCTCCGAATTTCTTGAACCGCTTGGCCCGCCGCATGAAGAGCCACATCAGGGGTAACAGCCCGGCACAGATTGCGGCAACGGGAAGCATCGGCTCGGGAGATTTAGCAATGATGGCCCCCGCCAACCCGAGGCCGGCGAAGACAAACGAAACTCCGAGGAACATGTCCGCTTTAAGAGGGCTGTCCGCCTGTTCGAGGAGCAGTCCCAGGTTTCGCAGGCTGCTGAACCAACGTGCCAGCGTGGAGCTGACTCCGTCCAGGCTTTCGCGGACAAGCTTGCGCGTTTCCTTGCGGGCGGAATCGGCCGTCTTATGCCCGGTAATGACGTGCAGGCGCTCTTCCGCTTTCGTGGCCTGCATGCCACCCAGCATGACGACCATGGCACCCACGCCACAGGCGACTCCCAGAAACACGATTAATGACAGGACCAAAGGATCCATGAGACACCTTATTCGAGCGGATTGGAAAAACTTACGCGGCAGATTTCCTATAAGAATTATTGTCCCAACACGCGCGGAGCGAACAAATTCGTGGGCAACCGGACGCCGGCCTGGTGCAGGCGGTCCATGAAGGAGGGGCGGACGCCGGTCGATTCGAAGTGACCGTACGCCCGGCCGTTCTCATCAATTCCATCCTGCACGAACAGGAAGATGTCCTGCATGATGACCGTGTCCTGTTCCATGCCGACGACTTCGGTAATGTGCGTGACCTTACGCGGACCACCCTGCAGGCGGTTCGCCTGGATAATCAGTTGCACGGCGGAGGCGAACTGCTGCCGAATGGACTTCAGCGGCATTTCAACACCACCCATCGTGATCATCGTTTCCAGGCGGGAAACGGCGTCGCGCGGGTTGTTGGCGTGGATGGTCGTGAGCGAGCCTTCGTGGCCGGTGTTCATGGCCTGCAGCATGTCCATCGACTCGGGACCACGGCATTCGCCGATGATGATCCGGTCGGGACGCATACGCAATGCGTTTCGAACCAGGTCGGTCGCGGTGATGCGGCCTTTCCCTTCGATATTCGCGGGGCGGGTTTCCAGACGCAGGACGTGGTCCTGCTGCAGTTGCAATTCGGCAGCATCCTCAATCGTAATCACGCGGTGATCGTTCTGGATGAAGCTGGAGAGTGTATTGAGCAGCGTGGTTTTACCGCTACCGGTACCTCCGCTGATGATCATGTTCAGGCGGGCCTTGGTAGCCCCTTCCAGAAGCATCACCATTTCGGGGGTGAAGGCGCCGAAGTTGAGCAGGTCTTCCAGGCCGACCGCCTTGGTTCCGAAGCGGCGAATCGTGACGGAGGGGCCGTCCAATGCGAGCGGAGGGATGATCGCGTTCAGACGGGAACCGTCCGGCAGGCGGGCGTCCACCATCGGGGATGTTTCATCGACGCGACGTCCGACGCGGGAGACGATGCGGTCGAGAATCTGCAGCAGGTGCTGGTTGTCGCGGAACGTCACCGAAGAGCGTTCGATCCGGCCGTGCTTTTCGATATACACGTTCTTCGGGCCGTTGATCATGATATCCGCCACTCCCTGCTCCTTGAGCAGGATTTCCAGCGGTCCATAACCGAACGTCTCGTTCAAGACTTCTTCAATCAACCGTTCCCGTTCGGAGCGGTTGAGGAGGGGATTTTCGGTATCGCACAGGTGTTCGACGACCAGGCGGATTTCCCGCCGCAGTGTGTCCCCTTCGAGATCTCCCAACCGGTTCAGATCCAGCTTGTCCACCAGTTTGCCGTGAATCAGCTTCTTCAGATCTTCGAAGCTCATATTTCCGGTGTCGCCGGGACGGGACGACTTGTTGGGTGTCGATGTGCTGGGGGGCATGGGACTCAAACTCCTGAAGTCGGTACAACGCGGGGCAAGATAGTCGATCACGTAACAGTCGAAACCGGGGTGCAGACTCTGCCTGCCTTCTCCAGGGAATTCGACCATCAAAATTTAGCTCACGTTTTTAACCCGCGTGGCCGACGATGCTGCTTTTTTTCAATCACACCGGAGAACCGGTACGACCCTCTCCATGCGCAGAATGCGCAAGGTCGTCTCGATCAGCCCTTTTGGAAGTTGGCCGCTCGGGCAGTGTCGTCAGATCAGGCGATGACGTTTGAGCTCCGCGCTGTTTCGCTGAAAATCAGCGCGAATTTCGACAATGGCAGGCGCTTCCGGATGTGCAGGTCGTGCGGACCGGCGCGAAAACAGCGGTTGTTTAAAAGTTGCAGGAGCCTCGTAAGTCTCCCGTTAGGTCCGGAAATCCGATCAGCAAGGTTTTATGGTTGATTCTTGCGGTGAAGGATCGCAAAAATATTGGCAGCCCGTCACAGGTCAGCGGAGTTTCATTTCACCGCCGTCCACGTTCATACTGCCTTTCTATTTCCGAAACCTTCGAGACCGGTCGGGTCGTTGCAGGAGCTGTTCGGGCCAGCACCATCAACGCCCATTCCTTCTCCAGTTGAGACCTTGTCCCCTGTCGAGCTTCTGGTGTTCCTGTGAGGGAATTCCAAACTTTGACGTCAACAGATTCGAACTCTGCAGCCGACCCTGCAGCGGATCATTACAACAACAGCAAAACGTGATCTCGGGGTCGCCCGTACCCCGCATCCCCTTCCGAGGGAACGCGGATGTCCGATCTTCATCACAATGATGACGAGATCTCGCTCCAGGCGTATGCCTTGGAGTTTTGCTCCGATGCTGTTGTGTGCCTCGACTCTCGCGGCCGGATCACGCGCTGGAATCCCGCCGCCGAAAGGCTCTTTGGCTTTCAATCCGCAGAAGTGCTGGGAAGGTCGGATGATCCGCTTGGAATTGCTCCCGCGGTGGGATCCCGCTCAAAATCGAGAGCGCCGCTGCAGATCGAACAACACCGGATCGTCCTGAAGCACAGAGACGGTTATCCCCTCGATCTCCAGATGACGAGCCTCAGCATTCCCGCGGTCCCACATGCGGGGGCTTGTTGCGTGTTTCGCCCGTTGACTCCTGCTGAACGGGAAGCTGAGCGTCACGCGGTCGAGCGGGAGACCACCCTGACGTCCGGCCCCGTCGGTTCAAAATCTGTCAGCCAGCAGGATACCAAGCTCGACAACTTCCGCCCGATCACGGTCCTGGTGATCGACGACAACGCACATATCCAAACCCTGGTGCGCTCCATTCTGGAGCGCAACAATATCGCCGTTCTGACCGCCTCGGATCCCCCATCCGCGCTGTCGTTGCTTCAATCCACGCCGAAAATCGTGGAAATTGCCCTCGTGGACTTTTCCCTGTTGGAGAAGCATGACCCGCAACTGATTCACAAACTGCGGGGTTTGAATCCCCTGCTCAAGGTGATCCTCACCAGCGGGTATGACCTCGAAGATCTCCGCGATGACATTGACTCGCTGCAGGTCGATGCCTTTCTCCAAAAACCGTTTCTGCCGCTCACCCTGCTGCAATCCGTGCTGCAGTCCGCCCAGGCGGACATCGGGGATTCCTGCTGATTGGCCTCGCGGTAAGATTCAGCCGCGCGCAAAAAAAAGGCCTGACGATGAAGAGAAAAACGGCCTCCGTGCCAACTAGCCCCTCCATGGTGCGAAAGCAGCCAGTCAGATGCGGATCTTCCGTGGACTGAGTGAGTGATTGCGTTTCTCTCCTCGATCGTCAGACCGAGTGAATCAACAAAATGTGGGGTTCGGCGGTTCGCCGGAATCAGTCGGACAACTGCTTGAATAGCGTTCCGAAGGCGGGCAGCTCCTCGCGAAGATGCTCCAGCCAGTGCTTCGGGTTCCAGATTTCCAGGCAGATCCCGGCTCCGATGAGGAGGATGTCCCCTTCGGCGGGAACTTCCAGGAATTCGCGGAACCCTTCCGGAATTACCAGTCGGCTGCGATGAGCCAGTTTGACGTTCCGAGCCCGGGTCGAAAGTAATCTCCCCAGTCTTTGGACGTCATCCCAGCGTTGTTCCAGCCTTCCGGCCGTGATCTTCTGGCGGATCAGGTTCACTCCGGCGTCGGTCCGGCTTTGCCAATCCTGGGCACGCCACAAGCTCAAGCAGCCGGGACGTTCCTTGCACAGGATGGAATTCCCCTCCGGGTCCATGACCAGCGGTGCCACCTCCACCGGAAGGGTGAGACGGAACCGGTCGTCTAGGACCCGTTTCCATTCTCCGGCGACGAATTCTTCCGGCTTTGCAGGGGGCATGAAGACGCTTCACATGAATCGAGAGGCCAAGGCTCCACGGGGAGCCTCCGGGACACTCCATCCTAATGGGCTGATTCCCCACATTCAACAGGTTTTTAAAGAGCGATATGGGTCGAAAACCCACAAATCATGGGGACAGCCTACACCTCCAAATTCCGTTTCGCAATCTAATTCTGAGGATTTTTCCGATTCTGAGGGGCTTCCCGTCGGACTATTTTTCCTAAGTTCAATCCGCACGCGAAACTCCGGAGCTGGAATTGGAATGTGGTCCCCGCCACCTATAGAGTAAGTATCTGGGTATGATTCCCACCTCGAAACAGACTTCTCAGAAAGACAGCACGCCGATGAGCCAGGAATTCGCCTCACGCCCCCTCGTGGGGGTCATCATGGGAAGCAAGTCCGACTGGGAAACGATGCGGCATGCGGAGGAAATCCTCCGCCAGTTCGACGTGCCCTTCGAATGCCGAATCGTCTCAGCCCACCGCACGCCACTCTGGATGCAGCAGTACGCTACGGATGCGGAACAGCGCGGGTTGGAGGTGATCATCGCCGGTGCCGGCGGAGCCGCCCACCTGCCGGGGATGGTGGCGGCTCACACGATTCTTCCGGTCCTGGGAGTTCCGGTGCAGTCGCATGCCCTGAACGGCCTCGACTCGCTCCTCTCCATTGTGCAGATGCCGGGGGGAGTTCCCGTCGGAACGCTGGCGATCGGGAAAGCAGGGGCGACAAACGCCGCGCTCCTCGCGATCAGCATTCTGGCCATCGGCCGCGCGGATCTCCGGAACAAGCTGCACGCCTTTCGCCAGGCGCAGACCACGATGGTTCTCGAAGACGAACTGCCGCGATAGAGACTTAGCCCAGCAATTCGTGAATCGGTTCCTGAATTTCCAGGGCGTTCACGGGGCGGCCGGAGTTGTCCAGAATCTGCAATGCCGGGTCGAGTCCCAGCACGCGATAGATCGTCGCGTGGATGTGCGACGGGGTCACGGCCCGTTCCACGGCAGTAATTCCCAGGCGGTCGGTGGCGCCGATGATTTGGCCCCCCTTCACGCCGCCACCCCCCATCAGGCAGAACATCGCTTCCCCCCAGTGGTCGCGACCGGGCGTCCCCTTACTCAGGGGAGGACCGCCGTTCCCGCCGTCATTCATCCGGGGGGTTCTGCTGAATTCGCCGCACATCACGACCAGGGTGCTGTCCCACAGGCCCCGTTCGGCCAGATCGACGAACAGCGAAGAGACCGCCGAGTCGATCTGCGGCAGGTACGAATCCATCGCCGATTTCAGATCCCAGTGGTTGTCCCAGCCCCCCATGTGGACGGTGACGAACGTCGAACCGGCTTCCACCAGCCGACGGGCGAGCAGGACCGACTGGCACCACGACGTCCGGCCGTAGCGGTTGCGAATTTCATCCGGTTCCTGGCTGATATCGAAGGCTTTGCGAGCCGCCGGTCCGGCGACGAAGTTAAACGCTTCCTTCTCGAAGCCGTCCATCGCGTTGAAGATCTGCTTGTTGTCCATCGCGCGGGGTATGCGATCCAGATGCGCCTGCAGCGCACGGCGGTCTTCCAGCCGGGGAACGGTCATGCCGCCGATCAGGTTCAGGTTCTGCACCTGGAAATTGGCCGCGTTCGGGTCACCACCGGTGGCGAACGGATCGTACTGTGCTCCCAGGAGATGTCCGGCGAAGTAACCGGGATTTAATCCGACGCTGGCGGCGTAGGGAACGCCGACGTAGGCGGGCATTCCGGGTTGGCGGGCCCCGAGGTGTTTCGCGGCGAATGAGCCGAGGGACGGGAATTTCGTCGCGGTGGTATTCCCTCCGA
>JAXMBX010000074.1:0-20029 GCA_046349635.1 Planctomycetales bacterium | reverse complement strand
ACGTTCGCCCGTCGAGGCGGTGCCCCGGAATACCCCTACAAGGACGGCCAGGGATTCCCTTACGAACCGGGCCGGGACGACCCGCTGCTGATCCCCTCCGCCGGTGATGCCCGCCCGCAGTGGCAGCTCAAGGAGTTCATCACCGCCGTCAAACAGGCCGGCGAAGGCAAGATCGCCGTTCTGCAATTCCACGGAGTTCCGGAAGGAGAACACCCCTGGGTTCACACTCCCCTGGAGCGATTCGACGAATACATGCGTTACCTGCACGAGGAAAAATACACCGTGATTCCCCTCCGCGACCTCACCCGTTACGTGGATCCGCAGCAGATCCCGGACAAACCCCTCGCGGTCATCGAATCGCGTCAACAAGCGTTGAAACAGAGTCAAAAATAGCAGGCAGAGGTACTTCGCACGGTAGCTCAGGGGACAATGATCGATATCTTAGGATTTTTCGCCCTCAACTTTTGCATCCCGACATTCGTCACCTGGGTTCCTTCCAGAGACAGACGCTTGAGCTGAGACAAGTCGGTCAAGAATTCCAGTCCCGCATCAGTGACCTGGGTGGAATTGAGTTCCAAAAACTCCAGGTTGACCAGCCCTCGAAGATGCTTTAGCCCCGCATCGGTAATTGAAGTGTCACTGAGATCCAGTGTCTTCAGTTGCCGCAGGCCGGAAATGTATTGCAAGGAACTGTCAGAAATACTCGACCCGCGCAGAAACAATGCTTGTAGCCGCTTCAACTCTTTGAGGCTGCGAAACTCATCGTCGGTGGCTTCAGCCGTCCGAACATACAGAGTGCGGATGCCGTTGAGTCTGGCGTCGAGGTTACCCAATAGTCGCAATGCAGACCGGTCTTCGTCATCGATGATGAACTGATTGCAAACAAGCCGGGTCGGAACAAGAAACCTGGGGGGAGATCTGTCCATGAAATCCAGAAATTCCAGCCAGAGCGGCTTGGGCTTGGGGACGAGTCGCCCACTTGGTGCGTTGATAAATGGTCCCGACTGGTAATAGTAATCTCTGAGACGGTAATACCAGGGGTGCCGTTGTACGTGCAGGCTTCCATGTCGCCGAAGTTGTTCGATGACCAGGTCAGTTCCCTTGAAGTCCATCTCCGACCAGACGATATACCCTCCCCATACCAGAATCAGCGCCAAGCCGATCGCGAGCCTGATTCGCAGACGAGTCCGACGTTGTTTCGCGGAAAGTCCCCCCGATGGGGGAGAGGGTTCTGCCAGAGTCAGTGTGGCGGTCATATAGACCTCGCTGGAGGAATGGAAACGCCCCGGCATTGTATCAGGGGCGATCAGTACCGGATGCGTCATTATTTCCGCCTGTTTCAGGCTTCCAAACACTCAAATCCCTCTTGAATTTTCGTTCTCCGGTCGGGGATAATATTGGTCTAGCCACGTGTCCCCGCCCTTGAACGGAACAGGTTTCCAACTTTTGGAAGCATTCCCGTTCCCGCTGGAACTTTATCCCGAACCTTGCCATGCCACAGTCTCACTCTGACAGCCGGATGCCATCAGTCCTGACCGTTCTCATGGCCGGTCTCTTCGCCCTTATTTCCGCGCCTCTGTCGGCAGCCACTCCGTCACCGGCAGGTTCTCCGGTCCCCAAATTTGAAAAAGACATCCGCCCCATCCTCAAGGCTCACTGTTTCCACTGCCATGGTGAAACCCCTAAGGGAGGGCTCGACCTCCGCCTCACCCGACTGATTTCCAAGGGAGGCAACAATGGTCCTGCGATTACCCCCGGCAAGAAAGGGGAAAGCCTCCTCTTCGAGAAGGTGAGCTCCAACGAAATGCCCCCGGGGGACAAGCCCAAACTCTCTCCCGAGGAAGTGCGCCTGATCGGTGCCTGGATCGATGCCGGCGCTCAAACTGCCCGCCCCGAACCCGAGAAGGCCCCCGCCGGGACGGAGATCACTCCTGAAGACCGCGAGTTCTGGTTCTACCACCCCATTCGGGCTCACGTTCCCCCTACTTTCCAACCGGAAGACCGGGTCAAGACCCCCATCGACGCCTTCATTCTGCAGAAGCTCAAGCAAAAGGGGTTTGCCTTCTCTCCGGAGGCGGACAAGTTCGCCCTCATGAAGCGGGCCTATTTCGACCTCATTGGTCTCCCTCCAACTCCTGAGGAAGTCGAAAAATTTCTTGCCGACTCTTCTCCCGACGCCTACGAACGATTGATCGACCACCTCCTCTCCCTGCCGCAATACGGCGAACGCTGGGGACGTCACTGGCTCGATGTCGCCGGCTATGCAGATTCCGATGGCTACACCGATGCGGATGCCATTCGCCCCTGGGCCTACAAGTACCGGGACTATGTCATCAAGTCCTTCAACGCTGATATGCCCTTTGACCAGTTCCTGCAGGAACAACTCGCCGGTGACGAAACCCTCAATGCCAAGCAGCGCAACTTCACCCCTCAGGAGCAGGACAAGCTCATAGCCACAGGATTCCTTCGCATGGGGGCCGATGGGACCGCCACGAATGGCATCGACCAGGATCTCGCCCGCAACATGGTCATGGCGGAAACGGTCAAAATCGTCTCTTCCTCCCTGCTGGGGCTGACTGTCGGTTGCGCCCAGTGCCACGATCACCGCTACGATCCCATCCTGCAGTCCGATTACTACCGCCTCCGGGCTGTGTTCGAACCCGCGTATAACTGGAAGAACTGGCGGACCCCACCCGAACGCTTGATCTCGCTCTACACCGACGCCGATCTCGCCAAGGTTGAGGAAGTCCGCAAGAAGGAGCAGAAGCTCGCGGAAACCCGAAACGCCAAGGAACAGGAATTCATCAAGGCCGCCTTCGCAAAAGAGCTGGAGAAACTCCCGATGGAGCAGCGGGAAGAGGCGCGAAAGGCCTTTGAAACCGAACCCGCCAAGCGGACCCCCGAACAGAACAAGATTCTCGACGCCAACCCCAGCCTGAAGATCACCCCCGGCGTCCTCTACCAATACGATCCCAAGGCCATCGAAGAACTGAAGAAGATTACCGATGAGATTACCAAGATCTCTGCCGAACGCCCCCGGGAAGAACTGATCCAGGCGTTGACGGAGCGCCCCGCCGATCCGCTGCCCGTCACGCATCTCTTCAATCGCGGCGATCACAACCAACCCAAGGATCCGATCCCTCCGGGATCGTTAACCATCTGCGCTGCAGATGGCGCGAAGATCGAGTTTCCTGCGAAGGATCCCAAGCTTCCCACCTCCGGTCGTCGTACTGCCTTCGCCAACTGGATTATCGGCAAGCAAAATCCCCTCACCTCCCGCGTGCTGGTCAATCGTATCTGGATGCACCACTTCGGACGTGGCCTGGTGAATACCCCCTCCGATTTCGGGCACATGGGGGAATTGCCCTCTCATCCGGAACTTCTGGACTGGCTCGCGAGCGACTTCACATCCAACGGCTGGAAACTCAAACGCCTCCATAAGCTCATCATGACCTCCACGGTCTACCGTCAGTCTTCCGCCCGACCTGAAAAACTAGCCCATGAGGATTCTGACAACACTCTCTACGGCCACTTCTCAGTCCGCAGGCTCGATGCCGAAGCCCTGAGAGATCGGATCCTTTTTGTCGCGGGGGTACTCAACCCTGAAATGTTCGGCCCCGCCATCCCCATCAAGGAAGACAGTGTCGGCCAGGTGGTTGTCGAAGGTGATCCCCCGGCTCCCACTCCTCTGGAACCTTTGCCCGTCCGGTTCTCGGCATTCCGCCGCAGCGTATATATCCAGGCCCGCCGCAGCCGCCCCCTGGCGATGCTGCAGGCGTTCGACGCCCCGGTGATGCAGACCAACTGCGAACGCCGCCCTGTTTCCACGGTCGCACCCCAGGCCCTGATGATGATGAACAGCGAATTTGTCGTCTTTCAGGGGGGGTACCTGGCGCAGAAGGCCAACAAAACAGTCGGAGCAGATCAATCCAAGCAGATCCGCTACGTCTGGCAACAGGCCCTGCTCCGCAATCCCACAGACCAGGAAGTGAAAGAGGCGGAAGGGTTCATGAAGAAACGCCTCTATTACTATCGGACCCCGAATCTCAAACCCGCGGTGACCGAGCCGGTCTTTGAAGCCATGACGAGCCTCTGCCAGGTTCTTCTCAGTTCCAATGAATTCCTGTACGTCGATTAACCCTCTCAGAGGTCACGTAAGACATGACGAATCGGCATCCTTTGAGTGGTCTCTGTTCGCGGCGTGATTTCCTCGCACATCAGGCGCTGGGAATCGGAAGCGTTGCACTCGCTTCTCTGCTGCAGAGCGAAGGGCGTCTCAATGCAGCCCCGCACATTCCTCGCGGCAACCCACCTGTCGACCTGAAGCCCAAGCCCACGTCCAAACCGCCGCAGGCCAAGGCGATGATTTCCCTCTTCATGCACGGCGGTCCCAGCCAGATGGATCTCTGTGATCCCAAGCCGGAACTCACCAAGCAGGACGGCAAGGATTTCCCCGGCGAAGTCGTCTACAGCTTCATCAACCAGGCCACCAAGAAGATCATGGGGACCCCGTACAAGTTCAAGAAGCACGGACAGTGCGGAATGGACCTCTCGGAACTCCTCCCGAATCTTGCGGAAGTCGTCGACGACATCACTCTCATCCGTTCGATGCACACCGACATCAACGGTCACGAACCCTCCATCTGGTTCATGAACACCGGCATCGCCCAGCCCGGTCGCCCCGCTCTCGGTTCATGGCTCACGTACGGACTCGGTTCCGAATCCCAGGATCTCCCTGCCTATCTCGTTCTGACCGATCCCGGCGGGCTTCCCGTGGACGGCGTCCGCAACTGGTCGAACGGCTTTATGCCAGCCATCTTCCAGGGGACTGTGATTCGCCCCCGCGAACCCCGCATTCTGAACATCGATCCCCCCGCCAAGCTCAAGGGGACTCCGCAGGAGCAGAACCTCGCACTGCTCAATGCCATCAATAAGCAGCATCTGCAGCAACATCCGCACGAATCCGATCTGGAAGCGCGCATCTCCAGTTACGAACTCGCCGCCCGCATGCAAGTCGCTGCGCGCGATGCTCTCGACCTCTCCCAGGAAACCCGGGAGACCCAGTCGATGTACGGCATCGACAACCCGGACACGATGGAATACGGCACCCGCTGCCTCATCGCGCGCCGCATGGTGGAGCGCGGTGTCCGGTTCGTGCAACTGTTCATGGGGGGGCAACCCTGGGACAACCACAGCAGCATCCGCTCCGAACTCCCCAAAGTCTGCAACCGCACCGACAAGCCGGTCGCCGCCCTGATCAAGGATCTCAAGCGCCGCGGTATGCTCGACACCACTCTCGTTCACTGGGGAGGTGAAATCGGACGGCTCCCGGTGACTCAAGGCAACATCAAGGATGGCGGACGGGACCACAACGGCCAGGGGTTCTCCATGTGGCTGGCCGGAGGCGGGATCAAGGGGGGCTACATCCACGGTGCCACCGATGAATTCGGCCACAAGGCAATCCTGAATCCCGTCAGCCCTAACGACTACCAGACGACTCTCCTGCACCTGTTCGGGCTCGATCCCCAGAAACTGATCTATTTTCACAATGGCCAGGAACAGCGTCTTACCAACAATCAGGGGCAGATCGTCAAGGAGATCCTCAAGAAGGCTTGAGCCGGTTTCAGTCGTCTGAAATTCCCTCCCGCTGGAGTGTGCTGCCGCCAAGCAGCCTGCACGCTTGCGGAGCAACCTCTCTTTCTTCGCCGCTTTTCCGCGAAAATGGTCTCAACAGCCCCCTTTCCCCTGTGATACGCTCGAGTCTGGTTGTAGAAGACCTCTCTTCACCCCGTCCGCGGCATGTCAGGAACGGGATTCGCTGTGCGACATTCCCGATAAAGTGAGGTTTCTGCTCTTCCCGTCTGACTCAGCAGTTCGTTTCAGGTCGCTTCAGGAGAATTGCCCCATGTTGAATTTCCTCAGCCCCCTTGGATTGTTCACCCCGCGCCGCCGAGTGCCCGGTCGCCGTCTAGGCTGCCGTCCGGAATCTCTGGAAAACCTGACTCTTCTGAGTGCCCACGCTTTCCGCCATCACGCGGTGGCCGCGGAGGTCTCCGTCGCCAAGGCCACTCCCGCGAAGGGACCAGCCGACTTCAATGGAAGTCATGAACTCTTCGGTCAGCTCGACGGTCAGTCGGCCCACGGTTCGGCCACCGTCACCCAGACGGGCAGCTCAGCCAGTGTGCTTCTCTCTTTCGACGGAAGAACGGACTTCGATAATTTCGCAATGAATGGGACCGTCAAAGGTCGCAAGTTGACAGCCGAATATCACGGAAATCAGAACGGGATTTCTGATGCTTTCTTCCAGTTGAAACTCAAAAAGAACGGCAACACCCCCTGGCGCCTCTCCTGGAACGATGTGACCATAGTCTGAGAAAATGCTCGCGACAAAATGAGCCGTCGGTGGATAGGGAGTAGACCACCCCTTTCTCCGACGGCTTTTTTTATTTAACCAGCGTGTTAGACATCACCCAGCAGTTCCTGCAGCCGGTCCAGAAACGGCATCTGGTCCGGATGCAGCACTTCCCGCGCTCGATTCCACGGCACAAACTCCGCGCAGTCCACTTCCCACGAGGCGCAATGGGGTGCCGCTTCATCGGGAGCCATCCCGACGAATGCGTGGATCAGCTTCCCTGACTTCTTATATTTGATCGTTCCGATCGGTTGCAGGTCTCCCGCCGTCACTCCCGTTTCCTCCCACGTCTCGCGTCGTGCCGCCTGCTCGGTATCTTCCCCCGCGTCCAGCTCCCCTTTCGGAATGCTCCAAGGCTTGTGGCGGTTGTATCCGCCGGAGGCGTGCACCAGCAGCACTTCCAGCCCCTGTTCCGTCCGGCGATAGAGCAGCGTCCCGGCAGCAATCTTCATTGTTCTCAAGCCCTTTCCGACACTTTTCAGGAGGTCTCAGCGGACCATTTCATCATATGCAAAGGGCGGCTTTTCGCCCGCCGGAATTGACGCCCAAAAACGCCTCAAAAAACAGCCGAAACCTGTTGCGGTGTAAGTTGTTTGCGACAGCAGAATCGGGTAGAATCAAACGTTCTCAAAGGGACTTGATCTGACCATTCTTATCACAACGCATCCCTCTGGCAGAAAAGCCTTTATGGCAACCGTTTTCAGAGTGCCAAAAAGGGTTTTCTTGGGGAAATATTGAACCGGGCGATCACCTGCCTGCTCAACCTTTTCTCAACGCTTCTGGGGATGCTTTCAGAAACTCCAAAATAGTACTGACGACGGAACAAAGTACCTCGCGCGACACGCCCCGTCGACCACCTCTCTGATGTCCGTGGTCGTAATCTCGTTCGGCTGTCGCTGACACATTCCAGTGAAAGGGTTCGCATTGTCAAACGGTAGCTCCGGAAATATCCGGCAGATGGATATCCAGGATGAGATGCGCAACAGCTACCTCACGTATGCGATGAGCGTGATCATCAGCCGTGCTCTCCCGGATGCCCGGGACGGCCTCAAGCCCTCCCAGCGCCGCATCCTGGTCGCGATGAACGACCTGAACCTCGGTCCTAACAGCGCCCGCGTCAAATGTGCCAAGATTTCCGGCGACACCAGCGGTAACTACCACCCTCACGGCGACGGCGCCATCTATCCGACCCTCGTCCGCCTGGCCCAGAACTGGGTCATGCGCGAGGTCCTGATCGACAAGCAGGGGAACTTCGGATCACTCGCGGGCCTCCCTCCGGCGGCCATGCGTTATACCGAGGCCCGCCTCTCCGCATTTGCGTCTGAGATGCTCCAGGACCTCAAACTGGAAACGGTCGATTATGTTGCGACCTACGATCAGAAAAGAACAGAACCGGTTGTTCTCCCTTGTAAGGTTCCCAATCTCCTCATCAACGGTTCCACCGGTATCGCCGTCGGGATGGCAACTAGTGTCCCCCCGCACAACCTCGCCGAATGCTGCTCCGCCGTCATCACCCTGATCGACGACCCGGAATGCTCCATCGATGACATTCTTGAAGTCATGGAAGCCCCGGACTTCCCCACCGGGGGGATCATCTGCGGACGAATGGGGATTCGCCAAGGGTATATGACAGGGCGCTCCACCCTTACGCTCCGCGCCCGCACCCACTTTGAGACGGAAAAGAACTCCGACGTCATCGTCGTTACCGAAATCCCGTACATGGAAACCCGCGACCGCATTCGGGAAAAACTCGAACTGCTTGTCCGCGAGGACCGCATCAAAGGGATTTCCCGTGTCGTCGATCTGACCGACCGGACGACTCCTCAGTGGCAAGTCAATCTGCACATCGTTCTTAAGCGTGAAGCGGATAAGGAAGTCGTCCTCGCCCAGTTGTTCCAGTATTCACCGCTGCAGGCCACCGTTTCTGTCATCCTGCTCGCACTCGTGGGCAATCGCCCCGAGTTGATGAACATCAAACAGCTCCTGCAGGAATTCCTGCGGCACCGCGTCGCGGTCATCCGCCGCCGGACGGAATACCTCCTCAGTGAAGCCCGTAAGCGGAAGCACACCGTTGAAGGGCTTCTCATCGCCCAGTTGAATATCGATGAAGTCATCCAGACGATCCGCAACTCTCCCAGTCGCAGTGAGGCCCGCGAACGCCTGCAGACCATCTCCGTTCCCGGCGAACTCATCGCCCGTGCTCTAGGAGAAAACGGCTATAAGAGCTTCCAGGAAGAAAACGGCGTCAAGCAGGACTACACGCTGTCCGCCAACCAGTCCGAAGCCATTGTCTCCATGCAGTTAGGCTCCCTGGCCGGCCTGGAACGGGAAAAACTGACCGGGGAATTCAGCAAGCTCCTCGAAGATATCACCGGCTATCTCCATCTCCTCTCCGATGAAGCCCACATCCTCGCCGTCATCCGCCAGGAAATGGAAGAGCTCCGCACGACCTTCAACGATAAGCGCCGCACCACCATCGACGAAGAGGAACTCGGTGATTTCGACCGGGCCGATCTCATCACCGAGGAGACGATGGTTGTCACTCTCTCCCACCGGGGCTATATCAAGCGGATCGCCCTCGACAGCTACGCCGCCCAGAACCGCGGCGGCAAGGGAATCATGGGGGCCAAGGCGGACGAAGAAGATCCCATTGAGCATCTGTTTGTTGCTAGCACGCATGACTACCTCCTCTTCTTCACCGATCGGGGCAAGGTCTTCTGGCAGAAGGTCTACGACCTTCCGCTCCTCTCCCGCACCAGCAAGGGGCGTGCGCTGGTCAATCTCGTCCAGTTGCAGGAAGGGGAAAAGATCTTCAACTGCCTCGCCGTCCGGGAGTTCGACGCCACCCGTCAGTTGCTCATGGCGACGCGCAACGGCATCGTCAAAAAGACCCCGTTGTCCGCCTACAGCCGCCCCCAGAAGGGGGGCATCATCGCCATCAAGCTCGAAGAGGGAGACGAACTCATCGACGTCGTCATTGCTTCACCGGGGGATGACGTCCTCCTCGCCACCGCCAAGGGAATGGCGATTCGTTTCTCCCAGGCCGATGCCCGCAGCATGGGCCGCAATACACGCGGCGTGAAAGGGATCAAGCTCGGCAAGGAAGACCATGTCGTCGGCATGGTCGTCGCCGATGGTGAAATGGACCTCCTCTCCGTCTGCGAAAACGGCTACGGCAAGCGCACTCCCTTTGGCCCCAGTGACCCGCTCGGCGAGGTTCCTGCCGTCGAGGAAAATGGCGCTCCCCCGCCGGTGGATGACTCGGCTGAAGTCGAATCCGAGGAACCTGAGGATTTGCCCGAGGACGCCACGGAGTCCGAAGACGATGAAGGGGACGTGAAGAGCAGCATGTCATACCGCCGTCAACGTCGCGGCGGCAAGGGACTGCGCAACATGCGCTGCACCCCGCGCAATGGCCAGGTTGTCGATATCATCCCCGTAGCCGAGGACGACGAAGTCCTGATGGTCACTGCCAACGGCAAAATTCAGCGGATTCGCGTTCGCGATATCAGCCAGATCGGTCGTAATACGCAGGGGGTCACCATCATCCGCCTGGATGAGGGAGACACCCTCGTTTCGATGGCCCGTGTCCCCAAGGAGGAGGTCGAATCGACCTCTGCTGCGACACCTCCTGCTCTTCCCGCTCCCGACGCTTCCACGACTGAATCCGCCGAGACGGGGGACGAGGAGTAAGCGGCCTCGCAAACTGGCCTCCCGGCAGTTTTCAGCCGTCCCCAGAAAGATGACCATGCAGCGGATACTTGTGACCGGCGGGTGCGGATTTATCGGGTCCGCCTTTATTCGCCGCGAACTCGCCCGGAATCCGGACTTGTCGATCCTCAATCTCGACAAGCTCACCTACGCCGGGAACCTCGAAAATCTGGCCGACGTCGCGTCCGACCCGCGCTACGAATTCGTGCAGGGTGACATCTGCGATCGCGCACTGATCGATTCCCTGCTTGCGAAACACTCTTTCGACGCGGTGGTCAACTTCGCCGCCGAAAGCCACGTCGACCGCAGCATTCTCGACAGCGGCCCTTTCATTCAGACCAATATCGTGGGGACCCAGACCCTCCTCGACGCAGCCCGTACCGCGAAAGTCCCTCGCTATTTGCAAGTCTCCACCGATGAGGTCTACGGCAGCCTCGGCCCGACTGGTCTCTTCACCGAGGAGACCCCCCTCGCTCCCAACAGCCCCTACTCCGCCTCCAAGGCCGCCGCGGACATGCTGGTCCGCAGCTACTGCCATTCTTTCGGCTTCCCCGGCATCATCACCCGCTGCTCCAACAACTACGGTCCCTACCAGTTTCCGGAGAAACTGATCCCCCTCTTTATCAGCAATGCCCTCGCCGATCAGTCCCTGCCTGTCTATGGCACCGGAAAGAACGTGCGGGACTGGATTCACGTGGACGATCACTGCGCCGGCATTTCCGTCGCGCTACGCCGGGGCAAGCCGGGAGAAGTCTACAACTTCGGCGGCAACACCGAAAAAACCAATCTTGAGATTACGCATTTGCTTCTCAACCTGCTTGGCAAACCGGAATCACTGATTCGCTATGTTCAGGATCGCCCCGGCCACGACCTGCGCTATGCCATCGACAGTAGCAAGGCCCAGCGCGAACTCGGCTGGCAACCTGTCGTTCCATTCGAAACAGGACTTGGGGACACCATTGCCTGGTATAAAAGCCACCCAGGCTGGGTCGCGCACATCAAGAGCGGCGAATATCGAAACTACTACGCACAACAATACGGACAACGGTTAACCTCCGGGTGAATTTCGTGGACCGGCTGGCGGGACTCCCTCCCCAGAGCCGGCGTTGGAAAGGATCGGACAGTGAAAATCGCGATGATCGGGACGGGGTACGTGGGGCTCGTGACGGGGACCTGCCTTGCGGACAGCGGTAACGAAGTCACCTGCGTCGATATCGACGTTTCGAAGATCGAACGGCTCCGCAAGGGGGATATCCCGATCTTCGAGCCCGGACTGAGCGAAATGGTCCTCCGCAACGTAAATGCCGGGAGACTGCAGTTCACGACTCAACTTTCGGAAGCCGTCCCGGAAGTGCAATGCGTCTTTATCGCCGTCGGCACCCCACAGGGAGACGATGGCGCCGCCGATCTGCGTGGGCTCTGGAAAGTGGTCGAGTCTCTGGCCCCGCACCTGACCGTTGGGACGATTGTCGTCATCAAGAGTACCGTCCCCATTGGCACGAATCGCGAGGCCGCCCGCCGTTTCCGCGAACTCACGGGTCGCGAAGTCGACGTCTGCTCCAATCCCGAATTCCTCAAGGAAGGCTACGCGATTGATGACTTCACCCGTCCTGACCGGGTTGTCATCGGCGTTACCCGCCCCGAAGTCGCAGTCACGATGGAAGAACTCTACAAGCCCTTCCTCCGCACCGACCACCCGTTCCTCGTGATGGGCCTGGAAAGCGCGGAGATGACGAAATACGTCGCCAACTGCCTCCTCGCCACCAAGATCAGCTTTATTAACGAGATGGCCAATCTCTGCGAACGCCTCGGCGCGGATATCAACGACGTCCGCCGGGGGATCGGACACGATCAGCGCATCGGCTTTTCCTTCCTCTTTCCCGGCGTTGGCTACGGAGGCTCCTGTTTCCCCAAGGATATCCGCGCCATGATCGCGATTTCCGAGCAGTTACAGCTCAATCCCCGCATCCTCCACTCCGTCGATGACGTCAATAATGCCCAGAAGCACGTTCTATTCGAAAAGTTGATGCGCCATTTCCACAATCAGCTTTCCGGCAAGACGATTGCCCTCTGGGGTCTCGCCTTCAAGCCCCGCACCGACGATATCCGCGAAGCCCCCTCCCTGATTCTCATCGAACAGTTACTCCAGCAGGGAGCCAAACTGCAGGTCCACGATCCCGTCGCAATGGAAAACGTCAAGGAAATCTTCGGCGACCGGATCAGCTACTTTCCCCGCCAGTACGATGCCCTCGAAGGGGCCGAAGCCCTTGCCATCGTCACCGAGTGGAGTGAATTCCGAAATCCAAACTTCGAGACGATGAAGCAACGCCTCCGTCAGCCCGTGATATTCGACGGCCGGAATCTCTACGAACCTGCCGCAGTCCGCAAACTCGGTTTCTACTACTCGGGAATCGGACTTCATCAGGCGGAATAATTCGACGGAATCTGTCCTCTTTCATACGGTTGACAATCCGCGCTGCCGCCCCGGAAAATGCGGTCGCGAGAACTGTTGAACCCTTCATTGAAACATCCGCCGCTCCCGGTTTTCCGGACGGCCTTAACACTCACGACAAAGGAGCAGAACGTGTTGAAACTGTTGTCCGTGCTCGCCCTGACGATTTTCATCTCCGGCAGTTCCCTCTGGTCCGCCGAGAAGCCGAAAATGTCCGCCGTCGCTCCAGCCGCCATCCTCACCGCCGAGGCGGAAGCCATTGTCAAAGCCCTCGACGCGGCCCTGACAGATGCGGAATCCTACGACAAGGCCAAGAAAAACGTCGCGAAGGACTTCGGCCTGCTCGCGGTCATCGGCCAGGCCCTCGCCGAACACGATGAAGACTCCAAGCTGAAGGCTGCCGCTGCCGACCTCCGCGATGCCGCCATTCAGGGAGCCAAGGCGAAAACCCTTGAAGACGCCAAAAAGGCATTCGAAGGGGTCAAAGCCGCCGCCGAAGGCAAGAAGGGCTCCGCCGCCGTCGAACATCCCTGGAACAAGTTGATGTCCCTCCATCACCTGATGGAAGTCGTCAATACCCGCAACGGCAAAATCCGCCGCGTCGCCCGCAGCATCCCCAGTGACACCGCCGAAGCCGAACGCAACGCCTACGTCCTCGCCCTCCTTTCCGTTGCGATGGCCGCCGACACGCATGAAGTCAAGGACAAGGCCCAGGTTCCCGAATGGGAAAAGTACAGCAAGGAAATGCAGGAGAGCATGAGCGGCCTGGGGGCCGCCCTCAAGAAGAAAGACGCTGACGCCGTCAAAAAGACCTTTGCCGCCGCCGGCAAGACCTGCACCGATTGCCACCGCGAAATCCGCGACAAGTAACGTACGAATCCGAAGTAATCAAAGCCCTGGCATTCGACTCGGATGTCAGGGCTTTTTATTTTCGAAGAATCCAGAGATTCGTGGTCCCTTCCGGTCGCGACGGAAACGGCTCTCGTTCAATCGCCTGGTGTTCGATCTTATACCCCTCTTCTTTGGCCCGCTTGAGGAAGTGGTCCGCCTGGTGCCTTCCCGGGTCCGCCAGCCAGCACTCTCCATCTGCCGCCAGCATCGACTGAAGCACGGTCAGCATCGGCTCATGCGTCTGACGTTCGTAAATCAGGTCGCATCCCAGGATCAGTTTGTACTCCGTCGCGAACGGCGCGCGCCAGTCCAGCAGGCACCCACGGGGTTCCGCAAAGCCGTTCCGCTCCGCATTGAGGAGTGCCAACCGGACCGATGTCTCATCGTAGTCCGTGAAGATCACCGGCCAGCCTGCCCGCAAAGCGGCGATTCCCACCAGCCCTACTCCTGTCCCCAGTTCCAGGACGTCACCGTCCGGCTTCTTCCGGCTCTGTAAAATCGCCTTCGACATATCCAGCGAGGTCGGCCACAGAAAACCCCAGTAGGGCATGTAGTCGTCTTTTCGATTCGCCTCGAGCACCTCCGGCAGATCCAACAGCGCGTCCGGTTGCGCAGGGGCAAGAATGGGAAAATCATGTCCCACGATTTTGTAAGGATACGTCTTCCAGCCCCCAGGAAACGGCGGCAACTCCTCCTCACAATATGCTTTCAACCACACCGGCTCGGTCACGGAATGTCTTCCCTTCAATCGGCTTAACGTCAACAGGCTCCCCAAGATGGGGTACCGCAATTCTCCCGTCAAGCGGCCCGCCGAAATTGCTACACGATCCGCCAGCAAATCTTACGAGGAAGCAACGACAACATCTTGCCGCACCAGAACTTGAAATGCACTATGCGGTTGGGGATAATCTTTAGCGGATGAGTGGAATTATCTTTTGCCTGTGGACGTTCCACTTTTGTGATTTTCGAATTCACGGTCGCCGTGTGAATGTCTCCAACAGGCTCCCACCTGACACAGTGCCGCCGAGCGTCTCACTCGCACGGCACGAAACCCGCCTTCTTCCTAGAGGAGTCCGCATGAACTTGTCTTCTGCTCGTTCGTCGAAAGTTCGCACTGGTTTTACGCTTATTGAATTGCTGGTCGTCATCGCGATCATCGGCGTCCTGATCGCCCTTCTCCTCCCTGCCGTCCAGCAGGCCCGTGAAGCCGCCCGTCGTACCCAGTGCAAAAACAACATGCACCAGATCGGCTTGGCCATTCATAATTATGTCGATAGCGCCAAGGTTTTTCCCCCCAGCACGACCAGTGGAGGCCGGACCAGCTTCGGTCTGCCGAAAGGGGTCTGGTTGTATCCGCCGAACCCGATGCTCGGCGTCACGAATGACGATGTGCATCTGCATAGCTGGGCCAGCCTGATCCTCCCGCAGATGGATTCCAGTGCGCTGTACAACGCCGTGAACTACAATGTCTCCGCGTTGGCTCCTCAAAACCAGACGGCCGCCCAGGTCGTGCCCCAGTTCTATCGGTGCCCCAGCTACGTCGGCTTGGAATACAGCGGCGACCCCCTCTACACGAACATTTTCGCAAAGTTCGCCATTCGCAACTACGTCACGATGTCCGCCACGAACTTCCTCCTGATGGGGAATAACACACCTGATGGAGTGATGTATCCCGGTTCGAAGACCGGTTTCCAGCACATCACCGATGGGGCCAGCAACACGATCCTGATCGCGGAAACCCGGGAAGAGAACTCCGCTCCCTGGCTTGATGGAACCACCACCACCACCGCCCGCCCCTTTGACGTCGGGCAGTGTGCCGTCGCTCCCTTCGATTGCGCCACCGTGGGACGCACGGCGTTGAATTACACAACCTATTTCGATGCCACTCCCTATCTCCCGTATGCGATCAGCTCGAAGTATGGCCCCTCCAGCCAGCATCCGGGGGGAGCACATCACCTCCTGGGCGATGGCTCCGTCCACTTCCTCGTCGACAATATCGACGTCAACCTCTATCAGAACCTGGTGACCCGCAACGGCGGCGAAAAGATTTCTCCGATCGATTGATCGATCCATCGGATTCTCGATGCACCTGATTCAGGCCTGCCCGTGCAGCAATGTGCGGGCAGGCCTTTTTTTAGCCCGACAAAGCCTGCTGGAGATCCGTCGAACGATGTCCTAAGATATTGAAAATCCCTTGGATCTCCTCCCCACTTCCACCCCCAGGCTGCCATGTCAGAGACTCCTCCTGTTCCGGACGCCATCCGTGTCAGAAATATTGACCACTACACGATCATCGTCAGTGATCTGGAGCGGAGCAAAGCGTTCTACTGCGGCATCCTCGGCATGCAGGAAGTCCCGCGCCCCAATTTCTCCTTCCCCGGCAAATGGTTTCAGGCCGGTCCCACGCAGATCCACCTGATTCTCGCCCACGAAGGCTCCGCACCCGCTGGTTTTCCCCCGTCCGGCACCACGGCCTCCCCCGGTCGCGTGACCCATCTCGCCTTTGAAATCGGGGATGCCCGTGCCGCCGCGGAATATCTGCCCACCCGGGGTGTACCGTTGCGCGGCGAGCCGCGCCATCGTCCTGATGGACCTCTCCAGGTCTTCATTACTGATCCCGATGGCTACGTCGTCGAAGTCTTTTCGCGATAGACATTCATCTTGATCGCAGGAACCGCCGCATGCACCTTCGCGGACGACATTTCGAGACAAACATCCCCCTGGAGATCGAACTCTCTGGGGAACGCATCCGCTCCGTGCAGGAACTTCCCGCCAGTCCCGAGACTGATACTTGGCCGCTCGTTGCCCCCGGCCTGTTCGACCTTCAAATCAACGGCCACGGCGGCTCCTGGTTCTCCAACCCCGATCTTCGGGACGACCAGATTCCGGGAATTCTCGAACCCTTCTTCGCGCACGGTATCACCCGCCTCTGTCCAACTCTCATCACTTCCTCCTACGAATCGCTCGCCCGGGGTTTCGCCGCGATTCGTGCCGCCTGCGAGCAGGTTCCCTGGGTCAATCGCATGGTCCCCGGTTGCCACCTCGAAGGCCCTTACATTTCCCCCGAGGACGGACCTCGCGGCGCCCATCCTCGCACGCAGGTCCGGGGGGCCGATTGGAACGAATTCTCGAAGCTGCAGGAACTCTCCGGGGGGCGGATCCGACTGGTCACTCTCGCCCCGGAATCTCCGGGAGCTGTGGAATTCATCCGCCAAGCGATCAGCTCGGAGGTCCGCATCTCGATCGGACACACAAACGCCACCGCCGATCAGATCGAAGCTGCCGTCGATGCCGGCGCTGTTCTCAGCACCCATCTGGGAAACGGGATCCACCCTCTGCTTCGCCGCCATCCCAACCCCATCTGGGATCAGTTGGGGGAACCTCGGCTCTCAGCCAGTCTCATCAGCGACGGTCATCACGTTCCCCCCTCCTTTCTCCGCGCCGTCGTCGCCGCCAAGGGAGTGGACAAAATTATCATCACCTGCGACGCTTCGGGCTTTGCTGGTTGTCAACCCGGCACCTATCCCACTGAGGCAGGGGACGTGGAACTTCTCCCGTCCGGCAAGATAGTCATGGCCGCCAACCCACAGCTCCTCGCCGGTTCCGGATCGTTCACGGAGGAATGCGTGGCGGAGATGGTCGCCGCTCGTGCCGCCACTCTTCCGCAGGCCTGGCACATGGCCACCCGGAACCCCGCGCGGCTCCTCGGTTTTGAGACGGTCGATCTGCGGCCAGGCGCACGAGCCGACCTGGTTCTCATCGCTTCTCAGCCACAGGGAAAGCTGCGGGTTCTGACGACCGTGGCGGATGGTCAAGTTCGGTACGCTACGGCGCTGAATTCAGTGAAATCGTAGCGTCTCGCGGGGGCAACTGGGTTGCATCCGCTCCCCGGCGCGGTACCATCAATGGGCTGGGCCTTCCTCTAGCGCGCTTCTGTTTTCCGTGTCGCGACTGTCGCGGTACTGATCTCTCGAAAAAAATTGATTTCGACGCGACATAAAAACGTTGCACGTTGCGTAAGTCTAAATTTCTCAGGCCCCTCGGACCGACCGGGGCTGGTCACAAACCTGAACTCCCGCCCCGAAAATGCTCAGTTCCGAAGTCAGTGAACTCTGCCGCGCTCTCTTGCGCATGCAACTCCTGACACAACAGCAACTGGATGATGCCCTTCACGAACTTCCCCTCGATTTGAAGAAAATCGAGCCGTTGATCGAGTTGCTCCAGCACAAAAACCTCCTCACCTCCTACCAGGCGAGCCAGCTCCGTAAGGGGGATATCTCAAACCTCGTCCTCGGGGAATACGCCCTCCTGTACCGCAATGCCTCCGGCAGCTTCGCACGCGTCTTTCGCGCAAAATCCCTCCGCGACGGCAGCATGGTCGGCATCAAGGTCCTCCGGCATCGCTGGTCCTCAGATCCCAAGCTCATCGCCCAGTTCAAACGCGAAGCCGAGCAAGGCAAGCGCCTCCGTCACGAAAACATCGTCCCCATCTATGACGTCGGCGAGGATAACGACCAGTTCTATCTCACGATGGAGTTCGTCGAAGGAGGAAACCTCCGCGACTTCATCAACATCCGCAAGAAGCTCTCCCCCCTCGAAGCCTGCAAGTGCGCCCTCGAGATGGCCCGCGGCCTGGCCTATGCCCTCAGCAAAGGCCTCACCCACCGCGACCTCAAGATGACGAACGTCCTCATGTCCAGCACCGGCGTCGCTCGCCTGGTCGACTTCGGGCTGGCCGTACCACACCAGTTCACTCCCAGCCAGGAAGAATCCTCCGAAACCGCTCAGCGTGCCCTCGAATATGCCACTCTGGAAAAAGGGACCGGGGCACCTCGCAATGACCCCCGTTCCGACCTTTACTTTCTCGGTGCAATTCTCTACGAACTCCTGACCGGTTCTCCTCCCTTCGGCCGGACCCGGGACCGCAATGAACGGAGCCAATTCTCCCGTTACTCCCAGATCCGCCCCATCTCCAGCGTGGATCCCGATCTCCCCAAATGCCTCACCCGCGTTGTCGATCGCCTGCTGCAGGTGAACCTTGCGCTCCGCTACCAGACCCCCGGCGAAGTCGTCAACGACCTCACCGCGGCGCTCCACGAACTGCGCGGCGGCACTCCGTCCAACAGTGAAATCCCCGCGATCACAACCCCGACCAAGTACCAGGGGATCGTGATGTGCGTCGAAAACCGCACCAAGCGCCAGGATCTCATCCGCGAATACTTCACCAACAAAAGCTACCGCGTGCTGTTCTTCACCGATTTTCTCCGGGCGCTGCAGCGCCTCAACCAGATCAAGCCCGACTGTCTGATCGTCATGGGTGACACCGTCCGCGATCGCCTGGAATCGATTTTCCGAGACGTGGCGCAGGCCGTCGACGATCAGCCGCCGTACACGCTGCTCGTCCTGGCCGGCTGGCAAAATGAAGCGAAACCCAAGATTACCGAGAACGGCCGCATGAAGGTCATCGTCCAGCCTGTCACCCTGCACGACTTGCATCAACACGTCAAAGCCGGTATCGCTCTCCGACCCACCCAGGAACCACCGATCGGTTGATGACGCGGTCCACTGAAAAAGGGCCCGTTGATGAAGTGACCGAAAGGCTCAGTCCCGCCCGTTCGAACGTAGCATCGGTTCCAGCTCTTCGACGAAATCGTTCACGTCCTTGAACTCGCGATAGACCGACGCGAACCGCACGAAAGCAACCTGGTCCACGGTCCGCAGGATGTTGAACACCATTTCGCCGATATAGCGTGATGGGACTTCTTTTTCAAAGTTTCGGTAGATCTCCGACTCCACCTCGCTGATGATCTTTTCCAGTTGCTCCTGGCTGATCGGCCGCTTGTAGCAGGCCTTTTCCAGCCCCCGCCGGATCTTCTCACGGTCGAAGGGAACCCGACTCCCATCCTTCTTGATCACCTTGACGGGTGATTCCTCAATCCGCTCATAGGTCGTGTACCGACGCCCGCAGCGCAAGCATTCTCGACGGCGACGGATTTCAAAGTCCTCACTCGCGCGCGTTTCGATGACTTTGGTCTCATCGCGCCGGCAAAAAGGGCACATCATGGCAGTGGTTCTCGGTTCAATCCTGAGCCGCGCCGCCTCTCCCTGAGCGGCCTCTGAGCCTATAAACTACCGTCATAAAATCTAACTGACCAGTCCAGTTTCGCACTCCGGACTCTTCGTTACCAACTTCCTCCCCGCCTGTTTTTGCTTTTCTTTCAGGATTGCCCGTTGACTTTGCCGACACCTGTCGGCAGAATAGCCTACAACTGTAGGTAACCTGGAGGACGCGATGCAAAAAGACCCGGAACTTCCCCCTCTCTCTCCCCCGCAGTGGGAAATCATGGATCTCGTCTGGAATGCCGGCGAAACCACCGTCGGCGAGGTCTGGAATACTCTGAAGGAACGCCGGCAAGTCGCCCGGAACACGGTCCAGACGACGATGACCCGCCTCGTCGAAAAAGGCTGGCTCAAGCACCGTGCGGAGGGGAACACCTTCCTCTACAAGGCCACCCAGCCCCGCGAAAAAACCCGTCGCCGTACTCTCAGGCAACTCCTCGACA
>JAXMBX010000073.1:0-20560 GCA_046349635.1 Planctomycetales bacterium | reverse complement strand
GCAATGTTTCATTTTCTCTTAATGTCTTGTCCAGCAAACTGGTTACGATAAATCTTGGCACACCCTGTTTTGCGAACTTACGACGCCGTCCAAGCCGACCCAGGCGACGTCGAACGCCGCGCAACGGGGGTCGTTGGCCATCGCTTGAATCTCGTTGTGACTCGTTGAGACACCCCCGTACAATTAACCGCACCCAGCAACTTTTCCCGGCTTCACGTCGTCCGAATGACCAGCAGAGGTTTGTGGACGACTCTCTCGCTCTTGGAACCCTCGACACGTTATGGACGTCTCTTCCATCCTCATCAGCCAGGGAATCGCCTCCGACGAAGAGCTTCAGGCAGCCCAGCAGAAGTTCCCCGACCGCCGCGCCGATCAGGCCCTCGTCGAAGCGGGAACCGCAACGGAGGATTCTGTCCTGCAGGCCTTCGCCAAGTCGCTGGGAATGAACTATGTCGAATTGAAAGATGTCCCGTCAGATCGGGAGATCCTCTCACAATTTCCCGCCCGTGAAATCTTTCGCTACACGATCCTTCCACTGCATCGCCGCAACGGCAAAGTGGTCGTCGCCACGCACGATCCCTTCGACCTCGATCCGCTCGATGAATTGAGTTCCGTCAGCGGTCTCCGCCTCGAACCGGTCCTCGCCCGGCGGGAAGATATCTCCCGCCACATCAAGGAACGTCTCGGCCTCGGTGGTGACACCATCAACGAGCTGATGGCCCGGCGCACCGACAATGAGGTCGAACTGCTGCAGGACGAAGATGAGCAGCAGGGGGAACTCTCCGAACTGGCCCAGGAGGCGTCCGTCGTCCGGCTGGTGAACGAACTCATCATCGAGGCCCTCCAGCAGCACGCCAGCGACGTCCACCTCGAACCGCAGGAACAGGGACTGACCATCCGCTACCGCGTCGATGGCATCCTGCAACTGCAGCCGGTCCCGCAGGAAATCAACCAGTTTCAGGCCGCGATTATCAGCCGCCTGAAAATCATGGCCCACCTCAATATCGCCGAAAAACGCCTCCCGCAGGACGGCCGTATCAAGATTCGCGTCCAGGGGCGCGAAATCGACGTCCGCGTCTCGATTATTCCCATGCTCTATGGCGAAGGTGTCGTCCTTCGTCTGCTCGACAAGAGCCGCATGAAATTCAATATCGCGAATGTCGGACTGGCCCCCAGTGTCCTCGCTCAGTTTGAAGAACTGATCTCCATGCCCCACGGCATGTTTCTCGTCACTGGCCCCACAGGCAGCGGAAAAACCAGTACTTTGTATTGTGCCCTGAATGCCATCAAAGGGCCGGATATCAAGATCATCACCGTCGAGGATCCCGTCGAATACCAGACCGAAGGGATTCAGCAGATCCAGGTCCATTCCAAGATCGGCCTGACCTTCGCCGCCGGACTCCGCAGTATTCTCCGTCACGATCCCGATGCCATCCTGATCGGGGAAATTCGTGACGGCGAAACGGCGGAGAGCGCCATCCAGGCCTCTCTCACCGGCCACATGGTCTTCAGTACACTCCACACCAACGACTCCGCCGGCGCATTCACCCGTCTCGTCGATATGGGAATCGAACCGTACCTCGTCGCCAGCACGGTCGAAGGGGTTCTCGCCCAGCGTCTGGTCCGCGTCCTCTGTTCGCACTGCAAGGTTCCCTACGTGCCGATCCAGGAAGAAATGCCGGACGATTTCCCGCAACCCTATCCTGAAGTGCTGTACAAGCCGAACGGTTGCCGGCAGTGTCGCGGAAATGGTTTCGTGGGACGGATGGGAATCTTCGAACTGCTGGTCACCGACAGCGGCGTACGACACTTGTGCATCGAACGGGCCAGCGCCACCACAGTTAAGGAATATGCCATCAAGAACGGACTCGTGACGCTCCGCCAGGATGGCTGGCAGAAAGTGATCCAGGGGCACACCAGCGTGGACGAGGTCGCTCGCGTCACCAAAGGGGACCAGCTCTGAATCCACACGACAGGAGGCATGCCTCGTTCCCACCTGTCGTAAAAATGACATTTGTATTACTATGAAATATAGTAATTTACTCCGTTAGATCGTCTCACGCAGCCAGTATGCCGGAATACCAATACATCGCGAGAGAAAGCTCCGGGCGGGAAGTCAGTGGGGTGCTGACGGCCGGCAACGAAGACGATGCGCTCCAGCAACTGGGAGATCGCCTCCTCTTCCCGATGCAGTTGGGCCTCGCCAAGCAGGCCAAACAGCGGGAAAAGCTCGTCGGCAAGCGGGTCTCCGCCCGCTACCTCGTCGTCTTCTACAGCCAGCTGGCCGACCTGCTCCATGCCGGGGTGCCTTTGCTCCGTGCCCTCGAAATTCTGCAGGGGCAGATGTCCCAGCCCACCTTGAGCGCGGTCCTGACCGCCGTCCTGACCGACGTCGCGGACGGGAAGCCCCTCGCCGATTCCCTTAAACGTCACCCGCGCGTCTTTTCCGAACTCGCCGTCAGCATGATCCACGCCGGCGAACAGGGGGGCTTTCTCGACGAAGTTCTCAAGCGGATCGCGACCTTCACCGAACACCAGGAAAACATGAAAAGCCGGGTGATGGGCGCACTCGCCTATCCTCTCTTCCTGATGGGCGCTTCCATCGCCGTCGTCGCCGCCTTGATGGTCTTTCTTGTCCCCCGCTTCGCTCCGATTTTCGATCGCCTCAAAGCCCGCGGTGAACTCCCCGCCGCCACGACCATCCTGCTCGGGATCAGTTCCTCGCTGACGAACTACGGCATCGTAATCCTGATTATCCTCATCGGGATCGTTGTAGCGATCGGCAAAGCGGCCCAGAGCGAGAAAGGAAGGCTGCTGCTCGACCAGTGGAAACTCAAATCCATCGGCCTCGGACCGATCCTCCGCTCGCTGGCCATCTCCCGGTTCTGCCGCATCCTGGGAACCCTGCTCCGCAACGGCGTCCCGATTCTGCAATCCCTGAAAATTGCCAAGGATGCCACCGGGAACCTGGTCCTGTCGCAAGCCATCGAAGCCGCCTCGGAAAACGTCCAGTCCGGTAAATCGCTGGCGAAACCCCTCGCGAGCAGCGGCCAGTTCTCGCGCGATATCGTCGAGATGATCGCAGTCGGGGAGGAAGCCAATAACCTCGAGCAGGTTCTGCTGAACATCTCCGAAAATATGGAGCAGCGAACCTACTCGAAACTCGAACTGTTTGTCCGCCTGCTGGAGCCGGTCCTGCTCCTCTGCATGGCGGTCATGATCTTGTTCATAATGATCGCGCTGCTCCTGCCGGTCTTCAGCAGCAGCAATGCCCTCGGATAAAAAACGTATTCAGAGACTCCAACAACACACATTTGATTCAGCCACCGGTTTCATCCGGTCTTCCAAGGAGGAAAAATCATGAACTGCAACCGCATCGCTCGTCCCGTCACCCGTCGGCGTCGCGCCGGCTTTACCCTCATGGAGGTGCTGCTGGTCCTCGCCATCCTCGGAGTCATCTCCGCCATGGTCGTCCCGCAACTGATGGGCCGCCAGCAACAGGCCAAGATCGACGCCACCAAGCTCAGCATCAAATCGCTCGAACAGGCCCTCAATCTCTATCGCCTCGACCACGGCGGAGAATATCCCACCAGCGGCGAAGGCTTGAACGTCCTGCTGAGCGCCTCTTCCAGCGATACCAAGTGGAAGGGTCCGTACCTCGACAACGCCACTTCCATCCCGCTCGATGCCTGGGAAAACCCGTTGCAGTATCAGTTCCCTGGCCAGCACCACGGCGCGGACGGCAAACCCGATATCTGGTCCTACGGTCCCGACAAGGCCAACAACACCGCGGATGACATCACTAACTGGAGCACCCAGTGATCGTTTGCCGCAGCCAACTCGATTCCCACACCCGGAGCATAGCCCCTCACCCGAGCGGTGCGTTCACGTTGTGGGAACTGTTGTTGGCGCTCGCGATCATGGTCACGATTGCGGTCCTCTCCTTCCCCGCGTTGTCGCGGCTTCTCGCTGAAGACCGGGTCCATCGCTCGCTCTCCCTCCTGCAGGAAAAATTCGCCGCCGCCCGGATTCATGCCCTGGAACAACAGGTTCCCTATCAATTCCGCTACGAACCGGGAGGGCGCAAATTCATCCTGATCCCCGCCTACTTCGCCGAGAACTCCTCGCAGCCCAATTCCACCTCGACGGTCAAACGTCCCTGGATCGCCGCCGAAGAACTCCCGGACAAAATGCATCTCGAAGCGGGAGTGAATCATACCGCTTCGCAGACCGCGACGAATTCCACGGCCGCTTCCACGGATGTGCAGATCCCTTCCGACTGGCTCAGCGATATTCCCAATAACGGGCGCTTTCAGGGAGTCAACTGGTCTCCCCCTGTCTTGATCCGACCAGATGGTTCCGCCACGGCCGCGGAGATCGTGTTGGTCGATCAGAAGAAAACCCAATATCGCCTCCTGGTCCGAGGCTTGACGGGCACTCTCCTTGTACAGAGAGGTCCGCAATGAAACGCGCGCAGCCCCCGCGCATTCCGACGTTGCGTTCAGGCTTCTCCCTGTTTGAAGTCCTGCTCGCTCTCGCACTCCTCGCCGGGGCGATGACCGCCATCGGGCAACTCCTCGATACCGGCGTCCGGGCCTCACTCCGTAATCAACTGCAGACCGAAGGGCTCTTTATCTGCGAATCGAAACTGGCAGAGTTTCTCATCACCACGGCCCCTCCGGCCACCGCTTCAAATGCCGACGTGGCAGACGCCCCCGGCTGGAAGTACAGCATTGAGACATCCACCGGCCCGCGCGCCGATCTGGTCCGGATTGAAGTGATTGCCGTGCATTACACCAACGACAGCAATACCCCCCGCGAAAATATGCGCGTCTCGCTCGTACGACTCATGCGCAATCCCGTTCAGCCTCCGGAATCCACAACCACGACCTCTCAGATCGCTCCTCCACTTCTGCGAGGTGCCTCATGAGACACCTCTCTCGGAAATCGCGCGCCGGCTTCACGCTCCTCGAAGTCCTGCTCGCTCTGGCAGTCGGTGGAATTCTGCTTGGAGTCGTCTGGACCGGCCTGGATATGTTCTGGAAATACTCCGAAGCCGGTCGGGAAACCAGCGATCAACTGCAGGTCGCGCGAGCTGTCTTTCTCGCCCTGCAGCGCGATCTTCGGTCCGCCAGCCAACCGGACGAGGCCGCCACCACGACCTCCACGTCCCAGACGCCGACCACAACCTCCGCGCAATCCTCGGGAACCGGCACCGGTGGAAACACTTCCACAAGTTCTTCAACGACGGGATCCACCAGCACGACTGACTCGACAACAACCGCGACGACTCCCACGACTCCGGTTCCACCTTTACTCGTCGGAGATAGTCAGTCATTGATATTCCAGGGAGTCATCCCGCAGCCACTGGAGCATGCCTCCCAAGTGGCCCAGATGACGGGGGGTGTCACTCCTCCGCGGCGGGATCTGCAATGGATTGGCTGGAGCATCACTGGAAAGTTACCATCCAACCTCGCAACTGCGGCCCCCGTACCTCCACCTCCGGTCCCAGATCAGACGGATGGGGTTCTGCCCCTGCTCCGATGGCAGAACGATCTGGCGGGTGATAGCACTGCTCTCGGTCCGACGGCGGCTTCCATTCTTCCCGTCCCTCCGGAACCGGTTCCCGAAGTCCGCCGTTTTCTGCTCCATTACTACGATGGCGTTAAGTGGTATGACACCTGGGACAGCGACCTGATGGCTGGTCTCCCGATTGCGATTGAAGTCGAAATCGAAATTTCATCCGCCGCGGCTTTGGATCTCTCGCGCCAACAAGCTCGCAATTATCGTCCCACAAACATCCAGACACGCACGTTCAAAACGGTGATCCCGTTCCCCTTGAAGACATCCGCTCGGCAATACCCGGAAAGTTCCTGAGATTCAACGAGCCATGCGGCAGTTCCATCAAATCCGATGCGGTTCACACGGCACTCCCCGGCGTGAGGGGAGCGTCCTGGTCATTGTTTTGGTCATTGTCGCGCTCCTTTCACTCGGAGCGTACAGCTTTTCCGAGTTCATGCTCATCGAGGCGGAATCGAGTGATTTCCACACCCGGGCTGCTCAATCGCGCGAAGCGGCCGATTCTGGAGTCGAAATGGTGGCGAGCTACCTGGCGGATCGTGCCGCGCGCACTCCCTCCGCGTCCTACAGCAATTCCGACCTCTTCTATCATCAGGCCCTCGCCTCGGCGAATGCCGCCAATGCCCATGATTTTGGGCGGTTCAGCATTGTCTCCCCCGTCCTGACCGATACGACCTTCCAGTCCGTCCGCTTCGGCCTGCGGGACGAATCCTCCAAAATCAACGTCAACCAGCTCCCCTCCATGGGGATGGATGAAACTCAGGCTCGCCAATTCCTGATGGGTATTCCGAACATGACCACCGAGATCGCCGATGCGATTCTCGATTGGGTCGATACCGACAGCCAACCCCGGCAGAACGGCGCGGAACAAAGCGCCTACAACAACGCCAATCCTCCGATCACCGTCCGGAACGGCCCTATGCAGTCGCTGGACGAGATGCTCTCTATTCAGGGAATCACTCCCGAACTGTTCTTCGGCGAGGACCTCAACCGCAACGGGATTCTCGACCCCAATGAAAACGATGGCAACGCACAGCCTCCCAACGATAATGCGGACGGCATTCTGCAGCGCGGCTTCGTCGATTATTTCACCATCTACAGCCGTGAATCGAATCTCAAGAGTGACAACACCGCCAAGATCAACATCAACGACACCGACCTCGGCAACCTCTTTAACGCAGTCCAGACCGCCTATGGCGCCGATGCCGCCAAGTTCGTGATTGCATTCCGTACTGCGGGGCCACCTCAGCAAAGTACCAGTACAACCGGAAATTCAGGCGCGGGAGGCAATCGTTCCGGAGGTGGAACCGGTTCCACAGGAAGTTCTACTTCCGGATCCGGCGGAAGCAGTGGGGGACGGCGAGGAAGTGGCGGAGGTGGAACCGGAGGAAGTACCGGCGGCTCTTCGCGAAGTGGCGGTTCGTCCGGTTCGGGGGGATCCTCCGCGGGAGGCGCTTCCGGTGCCGAACAACCCGAACTCGTCGGGGGCATCGACATCAGCGGCGGGGGACGCTTCAAGGTCAAGTCCCTGTATGAACTCCTCGGAATTCAAATCAGTGTCCGCATTGACGGCAAACAGACGACTCTCACCAGCCCCTGGCCCAAGGAACCAGGTGAGATGATGTCCTTTCTCCCCAAGCTGTTCGATACGTTCGCCATCGACAGTCAACCGGTTCGCAATGGGCGGATCAACATCAACCAGGCGCCCGCCGAAGTGATGATGTACATCCCCGGCATCGATCAACAGGTGGTCCAGGCGATCGTCGCCGCACAGAGCGCAACCGGGGACGTCAGTCCGGATCGGCTCACCAACGGCTGGCTGGTCGTCCGTGGCCTGGTCCCGCTCGAACGAATGATTCAGCTCGACCCCTTCGTGACCGGACAGGGGGACGTCTATCGCTTCCAGGTGGTCGGCTATCACGATAGGGGCGGCCCCATGACCCGCATCGAAGCCGTGTTGGATGCGAGCGGCGTCAATCCAAAGGTTCTGATGTTTCAGGATCTGACCCGGCTGGGTTCGGGTTACTCCCGCGCTCAACTTGGTCTCACCGCACCACAATGAGACGACAACGAGACTTTTTTCATGTTTCCTTTTTGCAACACCCCGACACCTTCCTCAGAAGATGTCTCCCCTATGCGACAGTTTCGGACTCCTGTCTTGTCGCGGCTCGCCTGAACCGCGCACGATAGTTAGGATCGCCCGATTTATAATGTTCCACGTGAAACATTTTGAGCCTGCCCCATGCCCCAGTTTCTGGCATTAACCATTGATGAATCGCTCGTGCGGGGAGCCGTCGCCGACGTCTCCTCCGGCCGGGTCGAGTTGCGCCGCACTTTCGAAGCCCGTTCTCCGTCTCCCTTGCTGACGGGTGATCTGGCCCAGAACCAGTCGTGGTTGCGCGAAACTCTCAAGCAACACGGGATCACCGCGGATCAAGTCCTCGTCAGCGTGACCCGGAACGCCGCCATCGTCCGGCGCCTGGAACTGCCTCCCGTCCCTCTCAACGAGCTTCCCACTTATGTCGGCTTCCAGGCGCGGACCAAACTCGCCCAACCGATTGATACTCTGGTCTGGGACTTTCTCCCCGCGCCGCAGGCAAACACCGGTCTGGCGGTGCTTCTCGCAGCCTTACCGAAAACGCAGTTCAATACGCTCAACAGTGTCCTCACGGGTGCGGGGCTGAAGCCGGTTCAATACAGCTTCACGACCGCCTCTCTCGCCGAATACGCCACGCACGGCCATGCCGCTTACCGTTCGCCGCAAAGCCCTCCGCTGATGATCGTCCACCTGGATGGGGACCGGCTGGAAATGGGGCTGTTGCAACAGGGAGTCCTCACCGCCACGCACGGCTATCATCTCTCGCATGAGGATCCCACCGTTCCGCAGATCCTGACCGAGATCACCCGCGCCTCGATGGCGTTTCAGAAACTGCTGCCCCCCGGCGTCGGTTCTCCGCAACTCCTGCTCAGCGCGGCGGAACCGTTAGCCACGGAACTCTCCGCGGCCATCGCGGGGCGTTTCACACAAACGCCCGAGCTTCTTGCTCTTCCGACTGCCGTCCGAATGCTCGATGCGTCGGCGACGTTGCCCCTCAGTTCAGTTGTTGAACTGGTGGGTCAGCTGCTCTCACAAGCCGGCTCTTCCCTTCCGGCGATCAATCTGCTGGCCCCTCGGCGCACGCAACCGAAGAAGGACTACAGCCGGCGCCGCATCGTGATCCTCGCGGTTGGAGTACTCGCCATCCTCGGCACCGGAGGGGGACTCTATGCGATGCAGTGGTCGGACGCCTCCCGGAAAGTCGCTCAACTGCAAAAAGAAGAAGAGAAACTGACCGCTTATCTGAAACGAGCCGAACCGACTCTCAAATCCGGCCAGGCGGTCGAAAACTGGCAACAGATGAAAGTGGACTGGATCGACGAACTCAAGCAGTTCTCGACCGTTCTGCCACCGGGGGACAAATTGTTCCTCACCAATATCCAGTTCAAGGGGATCGCCACTCCCAATCCGCTCCACCGGGGGATGATCACCCTGAACGGCTCCGCCAAACAGCGCGACGATGTGATCAAATTGGAGATGGATGCTGTCAATGTTCCGGACCGCTATCAGGTTCTGCCGCACACCGTCAAAACCCGCAACACCGCCCAGCCGGGAAATCAGGAAGGACAACCCCAGGGAAATCAGAACAATGCTTACCCGATCGAATTTGACCTGACATTGAATCTGAACGTCCCGAAGAAGAACGCGGCCAAGCCTGCCGTTCCCGCGAATGCGAAACCTGCAACGGGGACTGCCGCGGCGACGACTCCGGGAAAAGACACCAAACCTGCAGAGGCCAAGCCTGGGGATAACAAACCGGTAGACAACAAGCCAGGCGATGCTAAACCGTCCGATGAAAATAAGACTCCTCCTGCAGAGAACAAGGGCGCACCTGCGACACCTCCACCGGCGCAGCCTGCCGCTCCGAAAGAACCGGAGAAAACACCTGCGGCTGCGCCTGCACAGCCGGCCGCCCCGGCCGCGGCTCCTGCTGCCGCGCCCACAGCGACGACAGATGCTCCTGCGACTGCGACTCCCCAGGCCGCGCCCGCTACAGGAGGCCAACCATGAATTCCCGCGAACGAATACTGATTGCGGTGCTCGTTCTCGCGTTCGTCGGCTGGCAAGGCTGGGGGATCGTGGACGCCTCCCTGTTCGAACCGTTGCGGCGCACGCAAGCCCGTGCCCGCCAACTGGCGGATTCCATCGACGCCAAGAAGCTGGACCAGCGACGGGCCGAGAATTTCATGCTCGACCTGGAAAAGTGGAAGAAGCTCAGCCTGCCCCCCGAGCCGGTCCTGGCCGCATCCGTGTATCAGAAGTGGATTATTGAACTGGCCGCCAAGTGCCAGTTGTCGAATGTGGTTTCGAATCCCAACCTGACGAGCAATCAGCGGCCCGTTGCGGACACGTATGTCCCCGTCTCGCTGTCCGTCGATGCGAAGGGGACCTTCGACCAGATCGCGGAATTCATCGACCGCATCCGGAACACCAAACTCATGCAGCGGATCGTGAGTGTCACTCTCTCCGACCCTACGAAGGAGAACCCTCCCAAGCTCACTTTGAGCCTCAAGCTGGAAGGGCTGTCGTTCGTTTCGGTTCCTCCGCGCAAAACCCTCTTCCCTGATCCTCAACCGGAGGATCCTTCTCCCCGTTCCGCCGATTACTCCGACCAGTTGGCCGCGCTGAAGAAGCAGGTGATCTTCGGGCAACCGACGGCGGTCGTGGTGGATGACCCCGCGCAGTATCTGATTCTCTCCGCGACGTTTCCGACGGCGGAAGAACCTGGTGCCTGGTTCGTCGATAATCGGCAGAACCGCAAGCAGGTCGTCATGAAGGGGAAAGATTTTGAGATGGCGGGGGTCACCGGCAAGGTGGCCGACATCGGGCAGAATTTCGTCGAGCTCGAAATCAACGGCAAGAAATCGCAGCTACGGATCGGTAAGTCACTCAAGGAAGTCGCTTCCGGCAATCCTGCGGCTGGGGGTCGTGGTGGTGATGGCGGCGGCTTTCCGGGCGGAGGCCGTGGGTTTGGAAGAGGACGCCGTGGCGGAGGAATGGGAGGATTCGATCCCAGCAACATGACTCCGGAAGAACGGCAGCGAATGATGGAGCGGTTCCGCGAGATGCGCGAGCGCGGTGGGGGCTTCGGTCCTCCGGGTGGCGGTCCTCGCGGCGGGGGGAACCCAGGGGGTGGCAATCAGGGGAGTGGCGATTCGAACGCCCCCGCTGCAGGTGGTACACCCGCTGCCGGCGGTGGGAACGACAACCCGTTCGATCTGGGATTCTGAGTAATCTCACAAAATTCTCAGGACGCAGAATATTCTCGATATAGTGCGTTTTCTTGGAAAACGCAGGTTCCGTGTGGCGTCCAACCGCATTTTGTGAAGGGTCGTGGGCATTCCGCGCGAGATGATTGAACATCGA
This sequence comes from Planctomycetales bacterium, assembly GCA_046349635.1. GTDB lineage: Bacteria > Planctomycetota > Planctomycetia > Planctomycetales > Planctomycetaceae > JAXMBX01. Next base: position 9,516 of record JAXMBX010000073.1, on the reverse strand, counting down.
TTGCGGGATGGGGTACAACAGTAGAGCTTGCAACTCAGGCCGAGTGGCGGAATAGGCAGACGCACAGGACTTAAAATCCTGTATCACGTAAGTGGTGTACGGGTTCGACCCCCGTCTCGGCCATTGTTAAAAGCTTTTTAGCACACAGTTGACTTCCGTCAAGACCTGAGCCAGTTTCAAAAGCGTTGAATCATAGTGAACAGGCAGGCGAGTTGGGCCATTCCCAAGAACAGGTCAGAGTGATCTTCATAACGCACGATCAGCCGCCGAAACTTCTGCAGCCACGAAATACTCCGCTCGATCTGCCAGCGATGAGCGTACCACTTCCGTTGCGACCGTGTGAGCGGTTTCTTGACCTTGCGGTCGTCCCGGGGCGGACAGATCAGCCGAATGCACCGGCTTCGCAATCGCTCCCGCAACGGATCGCTGTCTGCCGCCTTGTCGTACAACAGCCGCACACTCCGGGGCCAGCAGCCCCACGAGATCACCGCCCCATCGATGAGCGGAATGACCTGGGTCGATTCGTGCCGGTCCGCACCAGCAAGATGGACCCCCAGCGGCAGATTGTGACAGTCGGTCAACACCTACAGGTTGGTCCCTTTTCCCTTACGGCCGATTCCAACATGAGCTCCCCTTTTTTCGCCCGGGAAAACGAGCCGTCGGCCAAGAGCACCCGCCAATCGATTTGGCCCAGATCATCCGACAGACACAGAAGTCGGCTCCAGGCGGCCAGCCAGACGCCACTGCGGGTCCAGTCCCGGAAGCGTCTCCAGCAGGTGGGATACGAAGGAAATTCTTTTGGTAAATCTTTCCAACGAGCTCCGCTGCGGAGGACCCACAGAATCCCCTCCAGGCAGGGGCGAGAAGGGACGTTGGGGCGTCCCCCCTTGCGAGTCATTTTCCGTTCGGGGAACAGGTCGGCGATCAAAAGCCATTGGGAGTCTGTGAGTTGCGTGGGGCGAATTGTGCGTTCCGTCGTGGACGCTGGTTTACGGCGGCACCGTCTTGGCCACCAGGTCAGCGTCAGCACCATGATGAGGGCCTCCTTTCACCTCACTCACCATGCAACTCCCAAGCCAATCCGTTCACTAAAGTCATCAAGAGACTTCCACGAGCGTTGGCCAGTTTTACTGGGACTGGAGGCGGGTCAGTTTCTCCACCCTCGCGTTTGGTTTTTCCCGCCAGACGTTCCTGCGGATCCGCTTCCCGGCACTGGTAGACCGACCACGATCATGGCGGTCTCCGGCAACCGTTCCCCGCTGGTACGGGCCCTCTCCATGCCCCTCTGCACGTTTGTTCTTCTCAGACTCCTGGTGATCCCGCGACCGGGCGATGCCGTCAGGGATGAACCTGATTCCTCGGCGGGGTCTACCCAACCTGATGCGAGGACGTGTTGACGGTCTGTTTGGACGTTCGTGGCACGTGGCCCTGCGGCTTTACGGACACGCATGTTCCCTCAATCAGGCAATGAGCGGGTTGGGGACGTCATTCTAATGGGTCCAGGCTGGAATCATTCCCCGTGAATCGGGCCTGTTTTGGAGGGGGACCGTAGGGAAGAACTCCGCGGGTGCCGCCAAACTTGAGGCCCAACCGAGCTGGCAAAGTCTCAAAGAGCCTTTGGAAAATGTCAAATTAGTGACCTCGCCCTGCCGAAATGCGTCACTATTTTCTGAAAAAGATCGGGAAAAAATTGTGTCTGATTTGTAACTGTTCCCGATGGGGCGTTAAAACCTCTGCCATTTCCATTTCAGGCAGGAGAGGTGATGGCCGGGCTTAGTGCATGGGTGTCCCTCCTGCTGCGCGACCTAGAGATGGGCCCGTCGTCGGGCACGAGGTAACCAACCGCCACGTATACCTTCCTCACGAGACCTCGCATTCCAGGGACGAGAGGATTTCCCCGAGCGCGACGTTGGTGCGTGCGGCGATCTCACCGGTGCTGCGCAGTTTTCTAATAAATATCTGTGGAACTGGCGTCGCTCCGCAGGTATGGAGCAGTCGCCTGACTTTATTCTCTAATGCTGGCCTCCAGCAGCGGCAGTCCGCATTCTTCATTGCTGAGGACCACCACCTCATCCGGTCTCCATTACCTCGCCCCATCCACCGCCTGGATGATCGCGGCACGGACAAATCGCGCTGCGCTCCGCCATTGTTCATCGTGGTAACCTGTTGAGGTGATCATTACTGGCTCCTGTGATTCGGTCAGACCTTCCAGCGAATCTTTCCCCAGATCGGGTTGCGACAGGCCGCTTCGCGGTCCCCACCTGCAGCAGATAGGCCGCGATCGTGCCCTGGGGGTCGTGGCGTCCCCAGCACGACGATCAGGTCACAAGTGGCGTGCCACTCGTTGGAAGAGCATTCCTCTCCACTGCCGAAGTAGGAGGTCTTGACGATCCGGCAGCGGTACTCCGGTTCCAAATGACATCGATGACGGACATGTGGTTGCTATGACCGACTAATCCCGATCCGTTGGAACTGCGGACGATCCACCAACACCTCGAAGGATGCTGGCGGCAACGTCGGGGGACGTACGGCGGGTGATATCGCGGGGAATCTGCCGCCTTCTTCTGCAGCGGAAGGTGCCTGCGGTGTGGCATCGACCACGGATTCCCGCAGGACACCCGACAATCTGGGCTGACTGGTGTGGCGTCGTTCACCCAGACGGTGGCTTTCGGTGGTAAAGGATTGTCCCGGAACGCGATCGCCGACTTGTGGAGGGTGGTTTCGCCGCCGCGCTGGAAATGTTCCTGGACCAGAATGGCAATCTCCTGGGCTTGCCCGCTGGCGATCGGGAAGTAACCGACGCCAAGGCTGACCGGAGAACGTCGCTCCAGGACCTTCGTCGCGGTAGAGCAGCCGTTCCAACCCCTCCGGGACTCCATGCGTCTCGGCAGGGCACCACGCGGTAGTCTCTGTCGCGGCGCGGGCTGCTACCGCAGCAGATCCTCCAGCAGACCCGACAGGAACTGGGACCACTCGCCACAACCGCTGTCGTCTGAGTTCCTGTTCGTCACTGGTAAGGCTGCCCGTCTTCATCGAGAGCCACCGCATTCCAAACCAATCCAGAAACTCCGGATCGTTCAGGGCTGGTTCAGGACAGATTGCAGTCGCCGGGGAGATCGGTTTCAGTCGCTTCGACGCGAGGCCGCAGGAGGTCGATTGGTTGTTCGTGGATCGAGACGTATTGGCAGTCGGCGGCCAGATCTCGGAACCAGGATGTTTCGGCCCGCTTGTGCGTACAGATCCCCATCGACAGTTCCATGGCCATCCAACTCCCAGGTAACGGAGTATTGGCATTGTTTCCGGTGTGGACAGGCCGGACAGGCGATCTTCCATGCGGAAGCCCCCATCGCTTCGACCTCGTCGGCGATCAAGTACCAGCAGTTAGCAGGGCAGCCGTCGACAGCCTTCGTGGTTCGTCAGGGAAGCAGGCGGCGTTGACTCCAGCCTCCTGATAGGTGCGGAAAGCTTCGTGGCGGTTGTCGTGTGTCGGATAGATGAGAAGCGCTCATGCGGCCACCTCGCCAGCAACCGTTTGACGGCGACGAAGTCGACGCCGATTTCCCAGCACCGGTGATGCTGCGGTCGAGTACAGCCCGGGACCCTTAAACTTAAGACGGGCAGCCAGCATCATGTCTCGCCACTCCGAGGCAAGTGGGCGTTCCCGTAGTAAGTTCGCAGGGGTAACGCGGTGAAGGTCGAATGGTGACGGATCCAGCCCGGGGGAAGGGAAACAGCGCTCATAGGCGTTCGTGGGGAGGAGCAGAAGTCGTGTTGAGCCAGCCGCGGGCATCCTTGGCATGATCGGGGAGGCTCCAGCTCACGGTTCGCTCTAGGGCGGCACTCAGTCGCTCGGCTGTTCGACCGCTCCTCTCCCGGGCCAGCGACCATCCGGTTTTTCGTCCCCGTTCGGCAATGACGATAATTTCGCGGTCAGGCTGATCGATCAGGAGTCCTCGCCCTTCACCACCGAAATTCGAGGGCCGTCCCGCGCGAGATTCAATCCCAGGCTAAGGCGGCGGTGTCGGACCCCCCCTTCGACCGGCAGGATCGGCCCCTCACGCAGATCCCAGCCCTTCGAAAAGTCAGACCCGTCTTGCTCCCCGTGAGGCCCGTTTTTGTCCCCGTTCTCATGCCGGGCACTGATCCCGATGACTTTTCCCTGGGCATCCCGCTCAGGAAAACTCCAGCCTTGCTGCACCGGGTTCCAGCCCACCTGCAGTTGCTCCAGGGCCTGGACTGTGACGCCAGGCGTGTGGGCCAGCTGACCGCGCTTGGTCGGAACCTGTATCCTTCGAACGGTTGTTGCGCGAGACCGCTGAATTCCTGCGCGGGGTGGGGCGTCGGCGGGAGGAATGTGGCTGGGGGAGCGGCAGTGCAGACGTGAGCAGCCGCTCTGCAGGGCGATGCAGGTATTACCTAGTTCTGCCGCAAGGCCCACCGACACCCGTCACACCAGACCATCATCGCCAGGCCAGCGACGTCTGGGCCAACACCGTGCGGTTGTCGGGCTTGCCACAGATGGGGCAGGGGTATTTGTGCCGAAACCCGCTGCCATTGGGAATCGCGGCTCCCTCCTCCCGCCCGCGCTCCGCTCCGTCGGCCGTAGAGTCAGGGATGATCGGTCCCCACGGCCGCGGCGGGGAGGTCTCTGGGATCGCACTCGGCTCCTGCCGAGGGTCACCGCGCCAAGATCTCCTGAAGTCTCTGAAGAATGGGGGCCACAGTCATCGAAACGCCGTGCGCGGATCCTCCTCATGCCAGAGACGCAGGGAGGTGTTTAGTCAGCGACTCAGGGATCCCCCTACCAGGTGCGCATGAAGCGCTGACTGTTGCAGGGCGTCTCGCGGGATCCGGCGGCTACGTTACCTGCATGCAGCAGTCTTCCTGATCATCAGCAGGTACAATTTCGAGCGGGAGAGACTGGAAATTCTGCGGCCCTTCGAATAGTGATGAGTCCCCTGCATCAGTCCATGATGTCCGTCCATGCTTGTTCTCCTGCGTTGTTTGATTGTGTAGTCCATTCAGGAGTTCCTGACAGACCACTTCGATCCACGCCGCACGCAGAGGTCAGAATTTCAAATTTCAAGTGAAGAAATAGTCATCAGAAATTTTTCGCAATCCGCATCGAACCCGTTGGCAAAGGATACGAGCAGAGACTCCGGTAACAGTGCAGCGTGAGTTTGAGCAGCGGTATTTGATTGAGGGCATTATTGCGAACGTCGGTGATCGTCGGCGGGCTCGTGGAACGCCAGCGGAATCTCAAAACTATTTTGGAATATTTTTTCAGGGGCTTTGCATCCCCGACACAGGACTGATGAAAACCCTATGTCCTGCATCAGACGTGTTGCCGGTCGATAGAAAGAGTGCAACAGGTAGGCACACTCGAATGAGGTGGAAAACGGAGCTTCTTCAAGGAAGTGACTTGGGTGGAACAGTTTCCGAAGGCCGATTTCAGTGAAGTTGGAGGTGATCATCCCCCCGTAGGATCAGCCATGCTTCACGGTCATGCAAAATGCCGCGCGAACATGATCCGCGATCTGTTCACCTTGCTGAATCCCTTGAGTCTTGTCGAATTGCCGGTGAATACCCAGGTAGATTCGGCTTGCCCATTCTCCTCGATCGCCTGGCTCAGGCTTGTAACCGACCGTGTCGCTACCGGGCGCGTTACCATTCTGATCCTGCGTGACCCCGTTAAACTCGTCCGACGTGAAGGAAAATGAAATCTGGTCGGTGCCATAGAAATCGGCAACATTAGTTCGGAAAGCTGCCGCGCCCGAACGTGGCATGTCCGGACGTGTAAACGAAATGCGGTAAAATTCGTACCGCTGCCATTGTCGGCAGGTGCACCCAACGGTGTCCATTTGGGGATCACCCTTCGTGCTGGAGTTACCATCCCCGAGTCAGTGGGGCCCGGTACAGGATCAGACTCGCGGATCGCCGTGACGGGTCGCCAGAGTTCCGAGTTATATTTTGTTTTCCACGCGGTGATTCCGGCGTCAGCCATGGCGACGTTCACCAGGGCAAACAGGCGGGCGTTATCCATCTGCGTATTATTCTCCTGCTGTGCAATCACGCGTGACACGATTGTAAAGGCGAGGTGGAACCCCCACTCCCGGACTCCCATCGTATCCCCAGAAGATGCCGATTTCTGTCTGCTCTGCTGTGCGTTGTGTCGGAGTCGTCACTCCGTCTCCCCCGGAACTTTCACTTCGTTGTAGGCATCCGCGTATTGCTGGCTGATCAAGGACGGCGGTACCTTCGCCGTCAGAACTTGAATTGACTACAAACGGATTGACTCGGCCCCATTCAGATGCGAGCTCTGGACCTTCGGTGGAATCGGCCGGTATTCGCCCGGCTTGTTCCGGGCCTGTAGGTCATCATCACCTGCGAGCCATCGTGTCGCCGCGCATCGAGGATTTGTTGGCCGACATCGTGGCTGGGGTTGTGCACCTCTCTTCGCGGATATCGATGGAATGTCCTGCAGTGCGACCGCCAAGGCTGTATCGAACATCGACGATTGATGCGGGAACAACGCGGCAGGCGTATCGTGGGCAACAGGCCGCAGCCGCTTCCGGTAAGGCCTCTCGTCTGGGATTTACGTGGGCGATGCTCAAGACTGGTAGGAATTATCGAACGCATTCAATGCATCCCGAAAACGGCTACCGCGATCGCCAAAGCACGAGAGGCCTCAGTTGGCCAGGCTGGTCGTGTGTTGTCCGATGCCGTAGTCGTTCTTGGCGGCATCAAGCGCTTCAGCATTCCATTGCAGGACGATATCCACCAGACATCGTGCGGCGTTCTTCCAGTGACTCGCTGCAGTAATTGCAATCGTCACTCAAGCGCAATCTTCGGAAACACGCTTGCAGTTGCGCCCTCCACCAGGCTTTGAGTGCCAGCATTCCCATTGATCTCCGGCGGACTCATCGGTAGACGCGTTTCCCGTTAAGTCGTCGTTTGAAATGACTTTCCACCAATCAGTATTCCGCATTGAGATCCATCTCAAAACCATGGAGTCGAACAAAATCAACCTGGAGCCGGAATGGACGAAATGCAAATCGTCAATCACAGCGTCATGAGCCAGCAAATAGACAAGGATGGTCCCCGACCCGATCGCAAGGATCTTTGTCCGTGGAGTTTCCTTCTTGTGGACGTGTCCCGTCATCTTATCTTGTGCAAACGTGTAGCCGTCACGATGGCTATGCCGAGTCGAATCCCTCGACGAGACCCGCGAAAAAACGAATACTGTCCTTCTCGAACAACCGGCGATGGACGACCAGGATCTTGTCTCCCGACTTCAAGACCATTAACCGCACTCCTTCGTTTCAAATTGCAATAGATTTTAGTTGAGAGGCGATCAAGCATTGTTATGCGAACACCTAAGCCTTCACGGCATTGATCACAAGGTCGTGGTATTGCCCTTCGTGCTCAACGTGACTTTCCCGGTAAAATGGGCGGGGTCAGTCTGGTGGACGTCAATGATTCCTGTTTCTCGATGCGTAACTCCCATGGACGTGAGTTTGAAATGCGACGTGGCATGCAACTCCAAACCGGAGATACGTCCATGGAGGACGGGTGGATTTGGGGAAACCACATCCCCGACTGGCAAGGTGAACGTGACATTCCCCACCACTCGCTTTCCTGATTGAGTCAAAATCAACGTGGACCCCAGAGCCGTCCATTTTCCACTGTAGTCTGCTGGCGTGACATGCATCTTTTGGGACGGAATCTGTCGGTCGACTCCCTCAGCCATGCCTGCTGAGATCGTTCCAACGACTGCGGGAATGTTTGCGGTGGTCGCACTGAGGAGCAACCGATTTTCGCATTGGTCAAACCCGCCCGAAATCGGAGAACTCTTCCGCCTACGGTTTGGCGTTGAGATACCCTGCTGCCACGCGTTCCAGAATTTAAACAATGACATCGCTGCTCCCATATCGTACGTTGGTGAGGAATGGAACAAGAAATCGCTCCAAGAGAGGACCTCGCTCTCGAGCCAGTTGCTAAAGCCGCTCTGTCTCGATGACATCGATTATCAATCGCGATTACTGAGCAGTGAATACTCAGTGCCAGGATAAACTGGATTTGGCGGATTCCACGAGGTCGAAATCAGAAATCACCTGAGATGCCCCAGATTCAATCGTCAAGGAGACCACTTAACGCACTCTCCAGCAGATCCCTGCGCGCCAATCCCGATCTCAGAGCCTGTCTTCTATTTCAAGTTGATTGCCGAAAACCCAGAAAATCAAGCGGGCGACATGCCCGAAAATGGCCAAAACTGGCAAAATGGGCGCCGCAGAATTCGCATTCGGTGGGACAAGTTATGAATTAGAAGACACGCTCTCAGTGCCTCAGGGATCTTCGACTCCCCCCAAAACGCTCCAGCCAACTGTCCGCAAATGGCGCCCGTGGTATCCGCGTCATCTCCCAGGTTGACCGCGTTCAAGACCGCTTCCTCAAACGTCTCAGCCTTGTGAAAAGCCCACAAGGAGACCTTTAGGCTCTCCACGACCCAGCCTGCCCCCCGTATTGCCGGTGGCTGTTTCTCGCGATAACTCCCCTGAGTAACTTCTTGAATCAGGGGATGGAGAGGATAGATCTAATGGAGCTGTCGCAACGGCCTCCATTCCGAGTAGAGAACCTCATCCCGATCTTCCCCATGAATCAGCGCAACCAGAACGGTCGCTAAATAGTGGCACGCTGATACACATTGATCGCTGGCACGGGTACAGGCAAGCTCGATTCCCCGGCCAATCGAGCGAGTTCCTCAATACGATGGGGGTATCCGCTCCACACGAAATCGCAACAAAGTATGATCAAAGCATATGATCGAGCGGAGTATTTCCTGAATGCAGAAGTTCCGGCAGCTGATCGTGGATTTTGAATATCACGCCGACCTGTTCCTGGGAATGCCCAACTCGCCTGCCTGTTCACTATCCTGCAACAGTTCTAAAAAGGCGTCCTATGGCATGTTAATATCGCATTATCAACGAGCGCCAGGTCACCACCGATACTGGTGCTGCAGGTAAAACAATTCCGGCGAGCCGGGGTTCCCCGTCTTCTCGATGAAGCCCCCCGCAAACAATTTCGAGTATCCCACCAGCACATCCTGGTGCGCCCCCAGGTGGAAATTAACCAGGAAATCGATTTCATTTCCCACGTCCTTCCCCGCCGCACCGGTCGGATCCTGCCGGATCGGGGCACCGGCCGCACCAAACAACGGAGAACGCGCGCTGTCCAGCTGGAAGTGATGGAACTGCGACAGGAACGTGATCCATGGCGTGGGGTACATCACGAATTGGGTATGGAAGTCATGGATGTTCTGCCGCCCCACGATATCCAGGTATCCAAAGTAATAGTGTCCGAAGGGAAACATCTGCTGAAACGTATTGAAGCTGTTCCCCTGTCCCGGATTCGCATCGCCGGAGGCGTAGTCATACGTAAACCATAATTGCGGTTTCCAGCAGGCATCCCCCCACAGGTATCCGACTCCCGCGCTCCCCGCCCCTGCAAACAGGTTTT
>JAXMBX010000072.1:0-20868 GCA_046349635.1 Planctomycetales bacterium | reverse complement strand
ACCGAGGTTCACAAGGCGGCCTTCGGCCAGGACGATGATGGCCTTGCCGTCCGGGTAGACGAACTTGTCGACCTGGGGCTTGATGTTGACGCGCTGGATGTCCTTGCGTTCCTTTAGGTAGGCGACTTCGATTTCGGAGTCGAAGTGGCCGATGTTGCAGACGATGGCTTCGTTCTTCATCGCGTCGAGGTGTTCACGGCGGATGACGTCGCAGCAGCCGGTCGCGGTGACGAAGATATCGCCGAGGGGGGCGGCTTCTTCGAGGGTGGTGACCTGGTAGCCTTCCATCGCGGCCTGGAGGGCGATGATGGGATCGATTTCGGTGATGATGACGCGAGCACCGAGGCGGGCCATGGCCTGGGCGGAACCCTTGCCGACGTCCCCGTAGCCGCAGACGACGACGATCTTGCCGGCGACCATGATGTCGGTGGCGCGCTTGATGCCGTCGGCGAGCGATTCACGACAGCCGTAGAGGTTGTCGAACTTGCTCTTGGTGACGGAGTCGTTGACGTTGATGGCGGGGACCGCCAATTTTCCGGCTTCGTGCATCTGGTAGAGACGGTGGACGCCGGTGGTGGTTTCTTCGCTGATGCCGCGGAGATCCTTGAGGATTTCGGGATAGCGGTTGTGGATGATGGCGGTGAGGTCTCCGCCGTCATCGAGGATCATGTTGAGGGGTTTGCCGTCCGGCCAGAGAATGGTCTGCTCGATGCACCATTCGTATTCTTCCTCGGTTTCTTCCTTCCAGGCGAAGACGGGGATGCCCGCGGCGGCGATGGCGGCGGCGGCGTGGTCCTGCGTGGAGAAGATGTTGCAGCTGGACCAGCGGACTTCGGCGCCGAGGGCGGTGAGTGTTTCGATGAGGACGGCGGTCTGGATGGTCATGTGCAGACAGCCGGCGATGCGGGCACCCTTGAGGGGCTGAGAGGCGCCGTATTTTTTGCGGAGGGCCATGAGGCCCGGCATTTCGTTTTCAGCGAGTTCAATTTCCTTGCGGCCCCAGTCTGCCAGTTTGATGTCCTTGACCTTGTAGGGCAGCGAGCTCACGGTAGCCATCGATCATTACTCCTCAAATACTTGTCTTAGAAATGCGTTCCCGCGAAAGATCCGTCCAGCCGGGGCGTACAACGCCTTTGTGTCGCGTCAAAATCGATGGTTTCTTGGAGTTGCCCACCGGGACAGACGCGATCGCGAAACAGGATACGCGTAAGAGTATAGACAGACGGGCCAGAAACGTGCAGTCCGAGGGGGGCCGGGGGGCGGGAAAAAGGGGATTTGAGGCGAAATAAGCCCAGACAGAACCTTTGTTTAGGGGAAACTGCGGCACCTGTGGGTGAGAGATGAGCATGCCCTAGAACATGGATCAGAGACGCTTGGACGGCCCCCTCGGAATTAAACGCTATCGCCCTCACGAGGACCAGACGCCCGTCTGGTCGCGCTCGGTTGATTCTCCCGCGCTGGGGAGAAGGTCTTTGAGGAGTTCCTGTGGCTGAGGCCGCAGCGTCAGTTCTCCCGCAGGATCGTTACGACCGGTGTGATTGATTCTGGCCGCAGGGTTTACTGGACCAGAACTGTTTGCCTGAGTGTTTCGTTTTGACAACCTGTGACGGCGACCTACAGTTGGGACGGGTTCTGCACGGTTCCCGGACCGGCGAAGCCCTGTCTGAAATCACCTCTTTGATTCACCGCCGAGTTGCAGGGTCTGTCATGTCATCCACCGAACTGCTGAATGTCGTTCCCACCGAATCGAACAACGCTCCCTGCGAGCTGGGGAAATTCGCCCGGTTGCGCAAGAACGTGAAACCGCGAATGGCGGAGAACGGCGCGGTACAAGATTCCGGTGAGGACGGCGTTGAGTGCGCTGGCCGGTCGAATTGAAAAACAAACTCCTCCGGAACCACTGGTGATTGCGCGGGGTCCGGTTTCATCTGACGCGGAACGAAGGATCGGAGGCGGAACGCCAACCGTTGCATCGGTGCCCATCAGCGGTTGCTGGTGCGTCTGTACTGGCGTGGGGCGGGAGCGCTGAAGTGGCTGACCTGCACGAATGGACGCTCGAAAACTCCCGGATCCGGGGACGTCTGGAAGCGTTCACCCGGGGGAACCGGATTCCAGTTGAACCTGCAGGTGGAAGTGCCATGCGGGAGCCTGCTGGAGGTGCGGGTGATCGATGCGTGCTCGAAAGAGACGGATCTGCGGGGAAAGGCGATCGAATGCCGTGCGGGAGCGAATGGAGAATGGTCGGTGCGGTGCAAATTGTTCGGCGTGCTTACGCAGGGCCAGATTCTGGAACTGTGCGGGAGTTAGGGGCGCTGCGGGCGAGAGCAGTGGAGCAGGAGAACAGTGGAGCAGGTGAGAGAAACACTGGCAGAGCCAGTGCCACCCGAGACACGAAGATAAAAAAGGAGTGCGCTGCGGCGCCTCCTTTGAGTTTTCAACAGTTGTTTCAGCCAACATCAGCGGTTGGTGTTGAACTTGCGGAGGAAGGTGCGTTCGAACTCCATGAGGGAGGGTTGCTGCTTGACCCCAGACTTCACGCATGGGGGAACTGGGCGGGGTAATCTTCCTTGTGGTTGTACTTGTAGGCTTTGCCCCAGATCAGCAGGCCGATCATGGCATCTTCGATGGTGAGGTCGTCCTCGAGCAGGGTGGGGTGAGCCTGGAGTCATCTTCGAACTTTTCGAGTCCGCTGGCAGCAGGCTTTCTTCCTTCTCGGCATCAGAGGGTGTCCCCCTTCAGCAGAGCCTGACCGGCTTCATAGAGTTCCTTGTGGGACTCGACGGTGTTCTGTTCCCGTTCGGCGAGGCCACGGTTGGCAGTACCGGTAGTTGCGCATCGACTGGTAGCGTTCGACCCAATACACGAACAGGGGAGCTTCTTCACCCTTTTCGTTCTTGATATCTTTGGGCCATTCGAGATGGTGGTGATCATCTGATTGGTACCGGGGACGTTGAGGCTGACGGGTTCCATCCATAGGCATGGTCCAGTACTCGAAGCCGCGATTCCAGGGTTCCTGTGAGAAGACCCCTTCCCTCAGCCAGGCGACGCCACGGTCGAAGTCGGCACGGGCGGGATAAGCGAAGAAGAGCATCCGCCATGATCAATTCCTTGACCCCCTTGGGATCCTTGTGGACATCGACGGATTGCAGGAACCATTCGCGGGCGACTTCGAAGTTGTCCTTGCCTTCGGGGTTCAATTCGCGATCAGGGCCATCTTCGTCATTGACGGTGAATTTCTTGTCGGGGTCCTTCTTGAAGAACTGCCGGAAGAAGTCCTTTTCATCGGAGTTGCCGATTTTCTTGCCGAGGGTGTCGCCGGTGTACCAGTAGAGTTCGGAGAAGCGCTTGGTTGCGGCTTGGTGCCGAGCTTGAAGAACTTGGCCCCTTCCTTGACCCAGTAGTAGCGGTCGCGGACGTCGTCCCATTCCATGGAGACGTTGAAGGCGAGGTTCCAGCCGTTGAAGACCCAGACTTTCTGGAAGTGGGGCTGGAGGAGGATGATGGAGTTGGTGGTCGAGAGCATGCGCGACCAGTTCTTGGTGTCCTTGTAGTGGTCGAGTTCCATCCAGAGGAGGTTGGCAGCGGGACCACGAAGTCCGAGGAGGACGAGGTTCATGGTGGCGCTGGAAGGATCGACGTTACCGAAGGATTGTTCACCGAGGTCATATTCCGAGCGCAAGCTGGCGAGCCAGCCACCGGCATCGGGTTCGCGTCCCTTGCTTCCGGGAGCGGAGGGGCGTCCCAGGAAGATCACGGGGATCAGCAGGATGACGATGATGACGAGATAGGCGAGCTTGCGTTGTTGTGAAGTCAGACGGCTCATTTCGCCTCCAGTTCACGCAGTTTGAGGCTGAAGTAACCCAGCAGGAAACAGGGAAGAAGATAAGCCAGGGTGGTACTGAGTCCGGGGAGCAAGGCGGAGTTCCAAGGGACGTCGTAACCGTTGGCGATGTAAGGAGCGAGATCGTAGAACTGAAAGTCGGGGATGGCATATTTGGCACTGATGAGCCACTGCTTGAAGATGTGGTCGATGCCGCGCATGACCTTGGTCCAAGGGGTGTCATCCAGGGGGACGGTGACGTTCATGTGAGTGACGATGCGGTAGACGGCTTCGAGCGGGCCACCGGACTTTTCGATTTCCCCCTGATCGACGAGTTGGACGAGGAAGCCACGGGCCAGTTTTCCGACGACGACCGCGGTCAGGGTGAGGAGAGTGGCGACGGGGCCTTTCACGAAGCAACTGGCGGTGACGCCGAGAACGACGAGCATGAACATCATCTGCCAGGTGCCGAGGACGGCCTTGAAGAAGCCGGTGGCGAAGGCGGCATCGGGCATGCGGATGAAGAGGTCGGGGCGGGCCATGCCGAGGTATTGCTGACCGGAGAGGCAGGCGACTTCGACGCGGAGCTTGCCGTTATCCACGAGATCGTTAAACAGGTCGACCTGTTTGTTCTGATCGCTGAAGAGTTCGTCGCGGCGGATATTGAGGACGTTGAGGTGGAATTCCTTGATGGGGAACGGGGGATAAGGGGCGCGGATGCCCTTGGCCGGATTGACGAAGGTCAACTGGCAGAGGATGCCGGTGCGGAGATCCCCGCGATAGGACCGGAAGACCTGGATATTGGATTCGATGCGGAGGGTGTCGTTCATCCGCTGGGGAGTGATCCCGTCGAACTCCCAGATGGCGCGGGCCTTGGTATTGCCTTCGATGTAGCTGCGGAATTCCCAGATATCGCCGGTGTTGATGCCCTTGTCGGCCTTGTTGCCGTCCTTATCGAGGAAGGAGAGGGTGCCGTAGGTGGGGACGCGGGCGACGAGGCGGTTGTGCTCGCGTTCGGTTTTCAGGGCCCGGAGGAGCCAGAGATAACCGACACCGCTCATGACGGCGATGATGACCGTGCCCACGATGGTGATTCCGAGGACGCGTCCGACGTAGATTTCACTGCGGCGAACGGGTTTGGTGACGACGGTGTGGATGGAGCGGATCTTGATGTCATCCGGGATGGTCCAGCAGGCGAGGATGAAGACGGCGGGGAGAATGAGGTAGCTGATGGCGGTCAGCACGAAGCTGACGTAAACGTTAACGGCGTCGACGACTTCGACGGTCTGGCTGATGGAGTTCGCGGCGGTGGTACGGACCTCCTGATCGCGTGCGGAGGAGAGGAACCAGCCTGCGAAGAGGAAGCAGACGCCGAAGACGACGATGACCATGAGGGTCTTGCGTCGAACGGATTCCTTGATGGTGAGGTTGGTGATCGCCCAGATCCGGCGGGGGGACATGAAGAAGAGGTCGGCGAAACCTTCCTTCAGTCCGCGGAAGAAGGCGGAGAAGCCTTTCACCCCGTTGAGGATGATCGAGAGGACGAGAACGACGCCGGCGACCCCCAGGAGGAGAGAACCGAACATCGACGCCCACGACACGAAGGCGGGCCAGAAATCGAACGCTTTGGGATCAAAATACATGTCACACCCGGTGGGGGATGTTGAATTCGAAAATGAGCAGAATCAATCAAACGGCGAGGCGAAAATCCAGGTTTTTGAGCTTACGATTTGGCGGCAGGTGACTCGTTGACATGCCGCGTTCCCGGACGTGCGACGCTTTCATGAACGGTCTTGAGGAAGAGATCCTCAAGGCTGTTCTGGGGATGATCGACGCTGAGGACCTTGCTGGAATGCCGGGCGATGACCGCTTCGACTTCCTTGATGGCTTCGGGAGTGAGTTTTTCGGCCCGGATCTGGGTGATTCCCTGGTCTTTGAGGAGTTCATCGACGCGGTCGAGAACCTTGAGTTCGCCGCCGTAGAGAATCGCGATGCGGTCGCAGACGTCCTGGACGTCGGCGAGGAGGTGGCTGGACATGACGACGGTCTTGCCTTCGCTCTTGAGGCGGAGGATGAGGTCTTTCATGTCTCGGCTACCGAGGGGGTCGAGACCGCTGGTGGGTTCGTCGAGGAGGACGAGATCGGGATCATTGATCAGGGCCTGGGCGAGACCGATACGGCGGGTCATCCCCTTGGAGTATTCTTTCAACTGGCGCTTGCGGGCGTGGCCGATGCCGACGCGTTCGATCAGTTCGTTGCGTCGGCGGATGCGTTCGGCGTTGCTCATTTTGAAGAGTCGGCCGTAGAAGTCGAGGGTTTCCTCGGCGTTGAGGAAGCGATAGAGGTAGCTTTCTTCGGGGAGGTAGCCGATGCGCTCGTTCTTGGTGACGTCGGTGGCGGCCTTTCCGAGGACGGTGACGGCACCGTCGGTGGGGAAGAGGAGCCCGAGGAGGAGCTTGAGGGTGGTCGTTTTCCCGGAACCGTTCGGACCGAGGAGACCGAAGACTTCCCCCTTGTAGACGTCCAGGCTGAGAGATTTCAGAGCGTGGACTTTCTTGCGGCCCCAGAAATCGCGATAGATCTTCGAGAGATTACGGATTTGGATGACGGATTCGGGTTGCATCGAAAACCTTTAGCGTGCAATGAAAATGAGATCACCGGCTGGGAACGGGAGGATACTGTCCCGATCCGTTCCGCACCGACTCTGGTTCTTAATGGGCCTTGGAAGCGGAATCGCGAGAGATTCCTGAGACGGATCTCCGGCACTAGCGACTACGACCAAGTTGGCCAATGTGTTGGAGAAGCGTCAGAAAAGATCGGGGAGGAATCCCGAAATTTTCCCGAAATTCTGCCAGCCTGGCGCAGACCTTCAGCCCGGCTGACAAAAGCCACGCTGGCAAAAAGCCCTGGAGACAAAAAGCCATGGAGAGACGTGGATTGGTCAATCTAAGTGACCGAAAAGGGGAATTCAAGGCAATTTAGGGAGAAATAGGGGGTCGGTTCGGGTGTTGCTCCAGCTATAACGGTCGCGCTGTAACCGTAAGTTTTGACGGCCGTTGTGTCGACCGGATTGGGGCCTGTCTGGACTTAAAAACGAGCCTGGCGCTGCGAGAGATACTCCAACAAGGCCCGGTCGAAGGGCATGCTCGTATTGAGGGGGACGTAATCCGTGCCCATGGCGAGACAATCGCGACGGTATTGGTCGCAAAACTCGCGAACCGTGTCGAGATAGTCGCTCCGCATCCCGACGGCATCGAGGATCTGGGATTGGCCGCTTTCCGGGTCTTTCAGATCGACCATCCCCTGAAACGGAAAATTGACCTCGGCCTCATCCAGGATGTGGAACAGGATGACGTCATGGCCAGCGTGCCGGAGGAGATGCAGGCTCTGCAGAACCGGCTCGGGATCGGTGAGGAGATCCGAAAAGAGCATGACGAGGCTGCGATGCCGCAGCATGGAGCAGATCTGGCGGAGACTCTGGGCGACGTCGGTCTGCCCTTCGGGTTTGAGGCGGCTTAGCAACGCGAGGATGTTTCCAAGCTGGGTGCGTTTGCTGCGGGCGGGAAGAGACTGGCGGATTTTCTGGTCGAAGGTGATGAGTCCGACGGGATCCTGCTGATGGATCATCATGTAGCCGAGGGCGGCTGCCAGGCAGACGGCATATTCGAACTTGTTGAGTTGCTGGCGGTAGGTATAGGCCATGCTCTCGGAGAGGTCCATGACCAGATAGCCGGTGATGTTGGTTTCGGCCTGGTATTTCTTGACGTAAATGCGGTCGGTTTTGGCGTAGACGAGCCAGTCGATGTCCTTGGGATCGTCGCCGGTGGAATAGCGGCGATGCTCGCTGAATTCGACGCTGAAGCCATGGAAGGGGCTGGCGTGCAGACCGGAGAGGAAGCCTTCGACGATGAAGCGGGCCCGCAGATCCAGCCGGGAGACGGTCCGAATGACTTCCGGCTTCAGGTATTGTTCTGCGGTGGGCATGGTGTGCTCGTTCACACAGGATTATCGCGGGTCGAATTGAACTCTTCTCTTGTCGCTGCGCGACCCGGGCGCCGCGTCGCGGCGGCCGGGCCACATGGGAAAGACTGGGGGCTGCGGCACGGTGTTACTTGATCTGGGGCGCCTTGACCCCAGCCACCCACATCAAATTGAATTCGCCTCTTGTGGCTTCGCCACCCACACGCCCTGCGGGCGTATGGGCCACCCAGAATCATCTGACTTCAACAACTTACGACGACTTGTGCAAAAAGTCGTGCCGCTCCGGGCTAGTAAAAGAAAACCTTGAGGGTCGAATTGAACTCTTCTCTTGTGGCTGGCGCCACACAGGTAGCCGGAGTACCGGCAACCTGTGTCACCCAGAATTGGTTTAATTGTATTTGGGAATGGGGGGTTCGGGGGTCTCTTTGACGAGGCGAATGACCAGGTCGTCGGTGGTGAGGCCTTCCGCCTGGGCCTGAAAGTTGGTGGAGATTCTGTGCCTGAGGACGGGCACGGCGACTTTGCGGACGTCGTCGAGCGCGACGCTGGGGCGTCCGTCCATTGCGGCGAGGGCCTTGGCCCCGGCGATCAGGTACTGTCCGGCGCGGGGACCGGCTCCCCAATCCACCAGTTCGCGGACGAACTTGGGGGCGGAGAGATCGCGGGGGCGAGTACTGCGGACGAGGCGGGCGACATAGGTGACGGCGTGCGGGGAAATTTCGATCATGCTGATCTGCTTCTGCAGATACTGGATCGAACGGGCGGAGAGGACTTTGCGGACTTCGGGTTTTTCTCCGGAGGTGGTGGCGGCGAGGATCTTTTCCTCTTCATCAAAGCTGGGGTAATCGACTTTGACGTTGAACATGAAGCGGTCGAGCTGGGCTTCGGGGAGAGGATAGGTGCCTTCCTGCTCTATGGGGTTTTGCGTGGCGATGACGAAGAAAGGGTCGGGAATGGGGTAGGTGGTCTGGCCGACGGTGACTTCCCGTTCCTGCATGGCCTGGAGGAGTGCGGCCTGGGTTTTGGGGGGTGTGCGGTTAATTTCGTCGGCGAGCAGGATGTTTGTGAAGACGGGACCTTGCACGAAGCGGAATTCACGGCGGCCGCTTTCCTGCTCGTCCAGAACGTTCGTGCCGGTGATGTCGGAGGGCATCAGGTCGGGCGTGAACTGAATCCGCTTGAAGGAGACATCGAGGATGCGGGCGATGGTGCTGACGACGAGGGTCTTAGCAAGACCGGGGACGCCGACGAGGAGGCAATGCCCGCCGGTGAAGATAGCCGCCAGAATCTGCTCAATCACCGCATCCTGCCCAATGATGACTTTGTGCAGTTCCTCGGCCATCAGATCGCGATGGCGTTTGAATTTATCCAGAAACTCGTCAAAGTCTTTTTGTTCGGGGGGCACACTCCGCCTCGATTTCCGTGAGGTGTGATGATGCGTGGGAACGTCGCTCGAATTGTAGACCCCTGAAAACCGGACATCAAGCAGGGTTAAAAGTGACGAGTTTCCGGCTTTTGGCTTTTTGATCGGGCTCGTCAGGGCGTGATATACTAATAGAGACCATTTCTCATACGGAGGTCATTCTTGCCCGTGTTGCGCTTCATCGTGATTGCCTGTCTGCTGCTCGGGACAGGGTTGGCTTGCGGGCCGACTCCCGTATACGGGCAGGGTTCGCTCGATGAAGCGGTCCGGAAATCGGTGGAGGATGCCCAGAAGTTCCTGAAGACGATGCAGGTCAAGGATGGAAGTGCCCAGGATGGTTCCTGGAACACACCCTCATCGGGGATCTCCGTCCGATTTCCCCTGGGTGTCTCGGGGCTGGCGGTGCTGTCGCTGCTGAGTTCGGGGCTGACACCCGACGATGATGCGGTGGCGCGCGGGCTGGATTATCTGCGTCGGACCCGGATGCCGGATGGGCACGGTTCCATCTATGAAGTGTCCGTGATCCTGATGGCACTGGCGACGGCGAAAGACGGGCAGCGGGACCAGGCGCAGATGATGCGGATCGTGAGCTTTCTGGAGCGTGCCCAGAGAAAAGCCGGACCGAATGCAGGAGGGTGGGGTTACGGCCTGGAGGGGGATTACGTCGACAACAGTTGCTCGCAGTATGCGATCCTGAGTTTGCGGGAAGCGCAATTTGCGGGTGTGCCGGTGGATCGGAACGTGTGGGTGCTGGCCAAGCGGTATTGGCATCACATGCAAAAGCCGAATGGGAGTTGGACGTATCACGCGGGAGTACCGCAAAGTTCGGGCAGCATGACTGTGGCGGGAATTGCGAGCCTGGCGATCATTGATTCCGTCTTGCGGGAAACGCCGGATGAGAACCCGGATGGCACCCCGATCTGTTGCGGACAGATTGCCGCGCATAAGGAGATTGATCTGGGGTTGCATTGGCTGGAGCGGAATTTCTCGGTCATGTCGAACCCGGGGACGCCGGGAAGCTGGCATTTGTATTACATGTATGGCCTGGAACGGGCTGGGCGACTGACGGCGAAACGGTACCTGGGGGAACACGATTGGTATCGGGAGGGGGCGGAGCTGCTGGTCAGCAAGCAGAAACAATTTTTGGGTGGATGGTCGGGGGACACGACGGAGGCGGACCAGATTGTCTCGACGAGTCTGGCGCTATTGTTTCTCGCCAAGGGGGCGTCGCCCGTCCTGATCAACAAGCTGAAGTATGGAGTGGGGGACGCCGGTCCGAAATCGAATTCCGATCTGCCTTGGAATCGGCATCGCCGCGATATCCACAACCTGACGGACTTCACGTGCACATTGACCGGGTGGCCTAAGCTGATGAGCTGGCAGGAGGTGAATATCTCCACCGTTCTGAAGCGGGGGGGAGTCAAGGAGCTGATGCAGGCTCCGATCCTGTATTTCAACGGGCGTGAGGCACCGGCGTTTTCCAAGGAAGAGATCAACCTGCTCAAGGATTTCGTGGCGCAGGGGGGCTTTATCCTCGCCGACGCGGCGTGCGACCGGGTGGAATTCGACCGGGGTTTCCGACGGCTGATCGAGGAGATGTATCCGGGGGATGAGATCAAGTTGACGCGGTTGCGATCGGATCATCCGGTGTATCGGAGCGAATTCGTGTTTCAGGATCCGGAATCGATTGAATTGTGGGGGGTGGATATCGGCTGCCGTACGAGCATCATCTATTCGCCGCACGACCTGGGGTGCCTGTGGGACAAGTGGATGATCTCCAAGCAGCCGGACCGGAGCCGGGATCTGGAAGTGCGGATTAACAAGGCGATGCGAGTGGGGGTGAATATCGTCGCGTATGTGACGGGGCGGTCTCCGCCGAGCAAGCTGGAGCGTCAGGACCTGGTGATCCGGAAATCGAATGACGACGTGCAGCGGGGGCAGTTGCAGATTGCCAAGCTGCGGCATCCCGGATCGTGGGATGTCGCCCCGGAGGCGGTGGCGAATATCCTGGCGGCGTTGAATGCCTATGCGGGGATCGATGCCTCCACGAAGAAGGTTTCCATCCCGCTCAACGATTCGACGCTGCCGAATTTTCCGCTGGTGTACATGCACGGGCGGAACCAGTTCGATCTCGGGAAGACGGAGATCGAAAAGCTGCGAGAGCATCTGTTGCGCGGGGGGGTGTTATTCGCGGATTCGTGCTGCGGGGCGGTGCCGTTCGACAAGAGTTTTCGCAAGCTGATGACGGAGGTATTCCCCGAGCACAAGTTGCAGCCGATACCGGCGACGCACGAGATGTTCTCGAAGAAGGTGGGACACGACCTGCAGAAAGTCCGGCGTCGTGAACCGGCGAATGAGGGGAAGGACGCCGTGGCGGGGGTGCGGATCGTGCAGGTGGCGCCGGCGCTGGAGGGGATCGAGATCAACGGGCGGTACGTGGTGATCTACAGCAAGTACGACTTGAGTTGCGCGCTGCAACGGCAGGCGTCCACGGGATGCTACGGGTATGTGGATGAGGATGCGGTGAAGATTGCAGTGAACGTGGTGACGTATATTTTGCAGCAGTAGTCACGCGCAGGACAGTTAATACGTTCACAGTCGATTCGCATGTGGACACGCAGGGCGCAAGGCAGTGTGGCTTCGCCACCCGGCCACGCGGCGGCCGGGCCACCCTGTCGCTCAGAGACGTTTGGAGCGCCCCCTCACCCTGCCCTCTCCCTCGGTGGGGAGAGGGTGAAAGATCGTCGCTACGCGGTCGCTTCGGCTTCTTCGTGTTTGGGGGCGGGGAAGTTGAGGTTCAGCGACACGAGATTCGGTGGGGGGAGTTGCTCGGCGGAATGCTGCATTGCTTCGGAGGCGAGGTCATCGAGCAGCGCGGAGTTGTTTTCCCGCGGCGGGCCGAAGAGGGTGAGGGTGACGGTTTTCCAGAAGCCGCGCCAGGTGGTGAAGGTGGCGTTGACGGCGCTGGGTTCATAGCCGCAGTGGACCATGCAGTCCGTGCATTTCTCGTTGCCGCTGCGATGGCCGTAGTTTTTCCATTCGGTGGTTTCCATCAGTTCCTTGAACGTGGAAGCGTAACCTTCCTGGATCAGGTAGCAGGGTTTCTGCCAGCCGAAGAGGTTGTAGGTCGGATTGCCCCAGGGGGTGCATTCGAGGTCGAAGTTGCCACGGAGGAATTCGAGGAACAAAGGGGACTGATTGAACCGCCAGCTTTTCTTGCGGTTGTGCAGCAGGCGTTTGAAGAGGGAGATGGTTTTGTTGCGCTGGAGGAAATGTTCCTGGTCGGGGGCGCGTTCGTACGGGTAGCCGGGGGAGATCATCATTCCCTCGACGCCGAGTTCCATCATCTGGTCGAAAAATTCTCTGTGGCGGGCGGGGTTGGAGTGATCGAAGAGGGTGGTGTTGGTGGTGACGCGGAAGCCTTTGGAGATGGCAAGTTTCGTGGCGCGGAGGGCGATGTCGTAGACGCCATCACGGCAGACGGCGGCATCGTGCTCTTCCTGCGGGCCGTCGAGATGGATCGAGAACGTCAGGTATTTCGAGGGCTTGAATTTGTGGAGGTGTTTTTCGAGGAGGATCGCGTTGGTGCAGAGATAGATGTATTTCTTGCGGGCGATGAGTCCTTCGACGATCTCCTGGATCTGCGGGTGCATGAGGGGCTCGCCGCCGGGGATGGAGACCATCGGGGCGCCACATTCCTCGACCGCCTGGAAGCATTGCTCGGGTGTGAGATGCTGCTTGAGGATGTTGGCGGGGTATTGGATCTTGCCGCAGCCCGCGCAGGCGAGGTTGCACCGAAACAACGGTTCGAGCATCAACACGAGGGGGTAACGCTGCACACCACGCATCCGTTGACCAAGGACATACGTGGCAACCGTCCACATCTGGGACACGGGGACCGCCATGATTCGCCTCCCTGCGAACTTCGAACTTCCAATCGCCGACAGAAACACTAACTCTTCCCAAACATCTTGGGGGATCGAAAGTTAGCAGGTTTTGGGAATTGTGTCAGCCCTTCTTTTTTGCCGGGAAAAACAGGCTAAAACCGAGCCAAACTCATACATGCCTACCCTGCCACTTCGTGGCGATGTAGGCATGCCACCCAAGACACCTGAAAAAAAACCTCGACGATTCAAACCATGCCACGGGAACGGTCCGCAACACGGAAATGCGTTCTAGAAGGGGAGCGTGCCGTCGTCGTCCTCGGGTTCCGGCTCGGGTTGGGGGTGGGGGGCTTTTTTGGGGGCTGCGACGGCGGGGGGCGGATTTGGTGCTGCCGGATTCCGCCTGGGCGGCGGTACTGGTGGCGTCGAGTGACGTCGTGACCGGATTTCCGGAGGCGTCGAAGCCGGTGAGGAGTTCGATTTCTGTTCCGCCTGGGCGAGTCGCTGGTGGCAGTCACGGAGCAGGCGGATACCGTGTTCGAACTTCTGGAGGGAGTCCTCCAGGCCGGTCTGGCCGTTTTCCAGATCCTGGACGATCTGCTGGAGTTGCTGGAGGGACTCTTCGAAGGAGTTGGATTCGAGAGAATTGGAATCACTCATGGGTGGTGTCGTTTGAGGTTGAAGGTGAATGAGTCGTTGATTCTACGCGGCTGGTGACCGTCCCGGAATGGAGTCGGGTTTCGAGCAGCATGCCGGGTTGGGCCTGGGCGGAGTCTCTGAGAAGGATTTTTCGGGAGGATTTTTCCGGGAGGATCTGGGTCAGGCTGTAGCCACGCTCGAGGACATTCAACGGGCTGAGGGCGTGGAGAGCACCGGAAACGCCGCCAAGCTGGGCGCGGGAGTTGTCGAGAACACGTTGCATGCCGCGTTGGAGGCGGGCTTCGAGTTCGTCGACGGTGCGGGCACGGTCGTGCAGCATCTCGAAGGGACGGCTGAGAGCGCGGCGTTCCGCGAGGTGATTGAGTTGCCAGCGGGCGGTCTGCGACAGGTTCTTGAGTGAGCTGACGAGCCGGGATTGCAACTGGTTGAGTTCGGAGCGGATTTCATCGGCGTGAGGGACGACCAGTTCCCCTGCCTCGCTGGGGGTCAACGCGCGGCGATCGGCGACGAGATCGGAGATGCTGAGGTCGATTTCGTGTCCGACGGCGCTGATGACCGGAATGGGACAGGCGGCGATGGCGCGGGCGACGATTTCCTCGTTGAAGGCCCAGAGGTCTTCGAGGCTGCCTCCGCCCCGGCCGGTGATGACGACGTCGACGTCGGGGATGCGATGGACCACGGAGAGGGCGGCGGCGATTTCCTCGGCGGCCCCGGCCCCCTGCACGGCGACGGGGAGAAGAATGAGGTCGGCTCCGCGCCAGCGGCGGGTGATGACCTGCAGCATGTCACGCACCGCGGCGCCGCTGGGGCTGGTGATGAGGGCGATACGGCGGGGGAAGCGAGGGAGCGGGCGTTTTCGCTCCGGGGCGAACAAGCCTTCCTTGGCGAGTTTCTCGTGCAGTTGCCGAAAGGCGAGTTCGAGGGCGCCGAGTCCCTGGGGCCAGAGTTCCTGAATGATGAGCTGATAGGTGCCGCGGGCTTCGTACAGTTCGACGGGGCCGGCGGCGACGACCTCCAGACCGTCTTCGAGTTGGAACTTCAATTTGGAGGCGGTGGTCCGCCAGACGATGGCGCGGATCTGGGCGGAGTCATCCTTGAGGGTGAGGTAGAAGTGTCCCGAGCCGGCGCGGGTGCAGTTGGAGATTTCGCCGCGGACCCAGACGTAGGGGAAGGCGGTTTCGAGGAATTCCTTGATATGGACCGTCAATTCGCTGACGGTGAGGACGGGAGGCTCGGTCATGTTACGTTGTCATTGGAATCTGCAATCGCGAATCAGAACTAAGAGACGCTTGAACCGCCCCCTCACCCGGCCCTGCGGGCCACCCTCTCCCACAAGGGGCGAGGGGGAAGATAAGAGTCGTGCCGCTTGGGGAATGGACAGGTGCAGGGTATCATACGGGGACAATGAACACGACGATGCCTGACAATTCAGGGCCCGACAATTCCGGTTCCCGGCCTTCCGACGCTTCCGAACGCGTGGCGAACCTGGAGATGCTGATGACGCATCTCCAGCGGGACGTGGAGGCTCTGTCGCAAACGGTGATTGAGCAACAGAAGCGGCTCGACCTCCTGGAACGGCTGGTGCAGAAACTCGACCTGCGAATCGATCAGGCGTTGCACGAACCTGAAGTTCGGGACCCGCTGGAAGAGCGTCCGCCACATTATTGAGCGCGCCCTACGGGCGGGAGCAGGTGAGCAGGAGAACAAGACATTGGCATGGGTGATGACGCAGGACGATGTGAAGTGGTTCCTGTGGCTGTCGCCACACAGGTAGCCGGCGTACCGGCAACCTGTGCTACACATCTTGCGGTTGTCGTGTGGCGTGTTTCTCGTGGTCAACAGGTCTTCAAAGCCTAACGGTAAGGCGCGTCGAGACGCACCCTACGGCAATGGCACACTCGCAGACATCGAGTTTAAATTGCCTCTTGTGGCTCGCGCCACCCACACGCCGGAGGACCGGCGTATGTGCCACCCAAGTTGACGGTTGAAAACTGTGGTCACTGAGTCGCTCGGTGAATGGCGGGTTGCTAGGATGTGGACGACGGTGTACGACTCCCATCGACAATCAATTCTGCGAGAAATTCACGTATGTCCACAGAACCTTATTACCCCGGGCTGGAAGGGGTGATTGCAGGCGAAACCTCCATCTCCACGATTCAGGGGGGATTGCAGTATTACGGATACTCGATTGCCGATCTGGCGGAAGGGGCGACGTTTGAAGAAGTTGCCTACCTGCTGCTGCATGGAGAATTGCCGAACGAGGAACACCTGGCGGATTTCCGGGCGTTGCTGGCGGAGTCGTATGACGTGCCGGTGCCGATTCTGAATTTTCTGCGGGAAGTGCCGTTGCATGTCAATTCGATGAGCGTCTTGCGGAGCGGGATCAGTGCGTTGTCGCATTTCGATCCGCTGTCGGAGGAGAACACTCCGGAAGCGATCCGGGACAAGGCGATTCGCCTGCTGGCGCAGATTCCGACGTTGATCGCGGCGCGGTACCGGTTTCAACGGGGTGAGGAGCTTCCGAATCCGAATCCCGAACTGGGGTTGGCAGGAAACCTGTTATGGATGCTGCGAGGGACAGAGATTTCCTCGACGCATGAGCGAGCGATGGATGTGTCGCTGATCCTGTACGCGGAACATGAATTCAACGCGTCGACATTCACGGCGCGGGTGGTGACGTCGACGCTGTCGGATTATCACTCGGCGATTACGGCGGCGGTGGGGGCACTCAAGGGGCCGCTGCACGGTGGGGCGAACGAACGGGTGATGGACATTCTGGACGAGGTGGGAGATCCCTCCAACGCGGAGGGGTGGGTGCGTCAGACGCTCGCGTCGAAGCGGAAAATCATGGGGTTCGGGCACCGGGTGTACAAGGATGGAGATCCGCGGGCGGAGATTCTGAAGCATCACTGCCGTCAACTGGCGGCGGCGAGCGGGAACATGGATCTGGAGCAGATCGCGGACGTGATTGAGGAAGTGGTGCGGGAAGAAAAGCACCTGCCGCCGAATCTGGATTGGCCAGCGCGCGGTTGTATCACTACCTGGGTCTGGAGGTGGATCTGTTCACGCCGTTGTTCGTGGCGAGCCGGGTGTCGGGGTGGTCGCGCACGTCATCGAGCAGTTGTCGAACAACCGTCTGATCCGTCCGGGCGCGTTACAGCTTGCCCGCCGCCGCAGGAATTCTCCGCTGGCGGACAGGTGACGGTGTTTTTGGCGAGCGGGCTGATCGAGGGCGGGCTGATGGAGGGCAAGCGCCAGACGACGGTCAGATCGCGACCAGGGTGACGGCGAGCGTGCAGATCGCGGGGGATGACGCAGAGACTCAGCAGGTGCCGGCGAGCGCGGTGAGGATCATCAGCGTGGCGAGCAGTTTGACCTGGGGGCGGACGCCGCGGTATTGCGCTGCCAGTCCCGCAGGACCGGGCGGAAGGGGGAGGACTGGTGCAGCCACTGCTCCCAGCGGGGGAGGATTTCCCGAAGTACCAGGCGGCGAGCAGGATGAAGGGTGTGGTGGGGAGGAGAGGGAGGAAGGCACCGAGGATTCCCAAGCCGAGGGCTGAAAATCCCGCCGTGAGATAAGCGAGTTGTCGCAGAGGCATCTCACCCTCCGGGAAAGATAAGGGACGTGAATTTATCTTTCATCGTCCAGTGGAGGGAGGGGGGATGATGGTGAGGTGAAGACCTAGCTGTGCGGAGTGCTGGTCAGGCAAAACATACCGATTATCTGGTCGTCCCGGGGGATTTTTCGGTGGTATTTACGGGCGGTTTGTCCTGCTTTGGGAGGGGAAGGACGGGGAAGACTTCGTAGGTGCGCATCAGCTTGAAGGCTTTGCCGTTGACGGTTTTCTCATAGAAGAGTTCCGGTCCCCAGGTCTCGATCTCCTTGAGTTGCGTGGCGGAGAGTGATTCGGCGAATTGGAAACCTGTGTCGGGAAGTCCCGGGCCGAGGATGCCCTGCTTCTGGAAATCGATGAACGTCCTTGGGACGGCGAAGTCGGTGTAGTCGTAGCTCCCCGGTTCGCGATAGCGGAGGATTTCCATCCAGTTGACGCAGACGTGGGTGAAACCCCGTTTCAGCAGTTCCTGGTGGATCTCTGAATAAGGGCGGAGTTTTCCGTCGGGGGTCTTGGACCATTGTTCGAGGAGACAGAAGTCGAAGACGGTGTTGTAGGCATAGTGGAAGGTGGCGTCGAAGAGTTCCGCTTCACCGACGAAGAGGACATTGCTGCGAGGGGGAAGGTGTTCCTCCAGGAAGGTGATTTCCGGGGAGGTCATGGAGCGAGTTTCGGCGCGGGCGACGTTGAGGTCGAGGAGGAAGGCGTTGTAGCCACAGAAGGGGGTGGTGATGAACGCGAGGTGATAGAGGCCGACGACGATGCAGAGAGCTCCCATGCCCCAGGTCCAGAGGAGATTGCGGGACCAGGTGATCCCGGCCCCGGCCAATAAGGTGGCGACGGGGAGGAGAGGAATCCAGAAGCGGTCGATGCGGTGCGTGAGCCCCCACCATTGCAGGAACAGAAAGAACACAAACACCGAGAGCCAGGTGACAAGGTTGCGACGGCGGGGGAGGAGGAAGGCCAGAGGAGCGAGGGAGAAGATCAAGGGGCTTTGCCAGTCACTCTTCATGGTGACGTCGATGACGTTTTCGGCGAATTGCGTCACCCCAAAAGAACCGGGGGGAGAGGAGTGGGCGTGTTTCCATTTGGCGTTGAGTGCGGGGCTCCAGTCGACGCCGCCGAAGAGGTTGTAGGCAAGGGGATAGACGGGGTTGTCGGTTTCGTAGGCATTTTTGAAGAGCCAGGGACCGATCCCCAGTGCCACACCCAGCGCGAACAGGAGGACCAGACGGCTGCAGAATTTCCATCTGGTTTGATGCAGGAGGGAGGGAGCAACGGTCCAAGGGAGAGCGGCGATGCAGGCTCCCATGGGAATGACGACGGAGACGAGTCCCGGATATTTGCAGGCCATGGCGCACCCGGCGAACCAGCCACAGATGAGGGCGAGTTTCCAGGTTTCCTGGGCGGTTTCGGAATGTTTGAGGAGGCTGCCGGCGAGAAGGAGTGCGAAGAGTGAGGCGAAGAGATAGGCGCTGAGGCCTCCTTCGGCGTAGGCGATGATGGAGATGCGATAGATCCAGGGGGTGGTGAGGAAGAGCATGGCGGCGGCCCAGCCCGCGGTGGGGCTGAACCAGCGGCGTCCGGCGAGATAGAGTCCCCAGGCGGTGAGGGGGGCGAGGCTCATCAGCAGGAATTTGCCGGTGAGGGCGCCCCAGTACCAGTCCCCGGTGACGATCATGCCGAGGAGGAGGAGCATTTCCGTGAGGAAGGGGAAGCTGGTGTAGACGTTGTGCGGGAGAAAGGTGATGCGTCCGGCGAGGTACCATTCCTTGGGACCGCCGAGGTGATACTCCTTGACGTCGAAGTCGATCTCCGGGAGGAGCGAGCCGAGCAGAAAGAGGAGGAGGAACGGAATCAGGGGGAGCCATTTCCAGAGGGCGTGGCGGTTGAAGCCGGTCCATTCATGCGGCGCGAAGTCCTTGTAGAGTTCCCAGTGGGCGATGATGGCTGCGGTAAAGAGGCCCATGACAAAGACGCCACGGGACATGACTCCGGCGATTCCCAGAGCCAGTGTGGCGAGGGAGAGAACACCAAGCCCTGTCAGGATGGCGAGGTAATTGTGTTCGGCGGTGGTGATGAGTTCGGGGAGGTCGAGGCGGCGGAGGAGGAACTGGCCGACGCTCCAGCCGGTCCAGAGGAGAAAGAGTCCCCAGGAGACGAAGGGGATGCGTTCGGGGAGATTTTTCCAGCCGGTTTTCTCCCAGCGTTGGACGGCTTCGTCGTAGCGCTGACGACCGTCCGGGCCGGGATAGTTTGTGCTGAGGGGGCGCGGGGGATCGAGGGTATCGAGCAGGACCTGGGGGACGTAAGTGAGGAGCTTCGTGCGATTGACGCGCGGGGAACTGTTGGGGAGATCGAACTGGAAGAAGATCGCAGTGAAGGCGAGGACCCATAGCAGAGCGATAAAGGGGAGGAGCGGAGATCTGCTCGTCACGACCGGAGGAGTTCCGGTGCGGGGAGGGAGGTCGGATTCCGGGCCTTTCTCTCCCGGGCCTTTAACCCCGGGGGCTTTCTCTTGCGGGCCTTTATTTTGGCCCGGTTGTTTTTTCTGGTCCGGGTCTTTTTTCTGATTCATGGCTGTGGCCCTTCGCGCAAGAACCAGCCTTTATTCCGCGGATATCACCCATTGCGAACGGGGATCCGCCGACGGACTGAAGACGTTTTCATTTTTTGAAGTCGCTAGTGACGTTCGGCTGGCTTGAGGCCTCAGTTGGGGAACGCAAGTTTCAGAATGGCACCGGCAGAGCCAGTGGCACCCACCAAACGGCAAACGCTGTTGATGTCAGAGACGTTCGACCTAACCGGGGAGCAAAGCCGCAAGCTCCGGATGGGGGCGGGGAATGACATCGGCGAGGATCAGCTTGCCCCCCAGTCGGGTGACGGTGGCCTTGCCGGTCTCGATGGCGGTCTGGACGGCGGCAACATCACCGCGGACCATGATGGTGACATAGGCGGCGCCGATTTTTTCCTTGCCGACCAGCTTCACGTTGGAGGATTTGAGCATGTCGTCGGTGGCGTGGAGCGCGGCGACAAGCCCTTGAGTTTCCAGCAGGCCCAAAGCTTCTAAACTACTCATGTGTGGTTCTCGTGGAATGCGGTAATCGTACAGGCCCAGCAGCGGACTGAAGACCGGCGGGGCATTTGCCAGTTGTTGAGTGACTTCCAGAGGGGCGGGGATCACGCTGTAAAACGCGGTGGAGCCCATCTTGCGGGCGAGGGCAATCCCCTGCTCCGCAGCATACGTGACGTCCGCGACGGATCCGACGAGTTTCAGGCATTGTTCCGCTCCGTCCGTGCTTTCGATTCCGAGCAGGCGAACCGAGGCGGTTTTGGCACACAGATCGGCCACCAGAAACGCGGGAGTGAGGTTCCCAATTTCGAGCAAGGCCAAGCTGAGGCCGGCGAAAGATTCCGGAGTGGGAGGTGGGGACTTTGCCATGAAGTTTTCTGTGGAAGTTCTGGGAGAGCCGCAGGGTGAATTCA
>JAXMBX010000071.1:0-20936 GCA_046349635.1 Planctomycetales bacterium | reverse complement strand
CGAAGTAGCCGGGATTTAATCCGACGCTGGCGGCGTAGGGGATGCCGACGTAGGCGGGCATCCCCGGTTGGCGGGCCCCGAGGTGTTTCGCTGCGAATGAGCCGAGCGACGGGAATTTCGTCGCGGTGGTATTCCCACCGACCCCCATATCCTTGGTCGTCAGCATCCGGTGGGCACCGGCAAAGTGATCCCCCGTGTGATGCTGCAAGGAGCGGACGATCGAGAACTTGTCGGCGTGCTGGGCCTGCTTCGGAAAGAGTTCGGTGATGTCGAAGCCGGGGACGTTCGTATGAATCGGATTCCACAGGCCGCGGTATTCGGCGGGGGCTTCCGGCTTGAGGTCATACAGGTCGAGGTGGCTGGGTCCGCCGTCCAACCAAATGAGAATAACGGAGGTGGGCTTTTTGACACCGGTCGCCTGCTGCGAAGATTCCTTCGCCCGGAGGAGTTGGGGCAGGCCCAGGGAAGCCATCCCGGCCACGCCTAACTGGACGAAGCTGCGGCGGGTCATGCCGTCGCAATATGCTCCCGTTTGCCCGGCGTCTATGCGTAGCATGCTCCCCCTCCTCGTCGTTCCGTGCATCCTGCAGGGATCTCGATTGTTAAGAATCGAAGCCGTCACGGTTTTTGTGTCGCGACAATGTCGCAGGATTTTCCGCGCACAATGCCACGACAGGCACTAAACCTCTTTTGTGAAGACTTATGGAGATATCTTGATGTAATCGGCAGGTGGACTCAAGGCCAAGCCCCTGATGGGGTAAGATCCACAAGACTACCGGCGGTCACGTCGATGTTCGGAGTGAGGAGCGGTCGGCAGGCAAATACGGCGAGTCGAAGGGCTTAACTGCTGCAGATGTCGAAGGTTACAAAGTTCGTCCTGGAACGATCGCGGAGCCTGAACGGGTGGGTAGCTGTACTGTTCGCGGTCTGGATCATCGGCCAGATCTTTCGGGATCTTTGCTGGCTGACCGGCCTGGCGTTCTATTTTCCCTCGCCTCTGATGTTCCTGACTCTAATGGGGGTGATGCTTTATCTCGGGTGGCGGAAACGCCCGTACCGCCATTGGGCTGTGGCGGCTCTGCTCCCCCTGCTGGTCGTAGGGTGTGTGGAAAACCACTGGACCACCCCCCCTGCCCAGGCCCACTCAGGAACACCTCTGAAGCTGATTCACTGGAACGTGATGGGGACCCGGGTCCGCTGGGACCGGTTGATGGAGGAATTTCTGCCTCTTCAGCCGGACTTGGTCGTCCTCTCGGAAGTTCATCCCCGGACGAAGGCCTCGGGAGTGATTCGCAAGCTGGGGGTGGAATACACGTCGCTGCGAATCTCCAACATGATCGTCCTGGCACGGGGACGGCTGTTTCGGGTGGAACCGCTGACGATTTCGCAGGGGATCGCGCATCTCGTCCGGTGGGAATTCGCCGGACGGGAATGGAAGGTTCTCGCGGCAGACATGCCTTCCGATATCCGGATCCCGCGCGATGGTGTCCTCAAGGAACTCGTCGAACTGGTGCGGGTCAATCAACCCGATTTCGTTGTCGGGGATTTGAACGCCCCGCGCTTGTCGCGGCAGTTGTGCCGTCTGCCGACTGGTTATCGCCATGCCTACGATGAGGCCGGCTCGGGCTGGTCCTACACCTGGCCGGTCTGCTGGCCCGGGGCCGGGAAAACATTTCCGCCGCTGGAATGGATCTACTTCATTCCGATGTGGGGGATTGACCAATGCATCCTCGGCCCGCGCGTGGTCGCGTTGGAATACCGCCTTATCAGCACCCATGTCAGCGACCACCGGATGCAGGTGCTGGAGACCGCAGCCCGGTAAGTGGAAATGCTCACGAGGCCTCGAACAATTTTGAGGTGCTTGTGTTCCTCAATTTGTCGAATTGGGCCAGACTTCCGGTTTCAGTTCCGCGAACTCCTGTTCACTCGGGAATCCATTCACCAGCCAGCGCGGAGGGTGATAGGGGAGGCATTCCATTTTCGATCCGAGAACTTTCCTGGCCCGGTCCCATGGCACAAACCCAACTAAATCCTTTTCTCGCGTCAAAAATCCGATGTATTCCGTTTCCGGCAGCCAGATCGGCATGTTCTCGGTCCACACGCCGAAGGAGACCGTCTTCCCTTCGTGTTCTCTGGTCATGAACGTGGCGGCGAAAACATCGACATCCTGTTTCTCGTGGAGCAGGTCGAGCAACCGTTTTTGTTCCTCGTAGTCTCCATATCGCTCCCCCAGGCTGAGCATCCGAAAGCCCTCAAAGCTGGGGCTGGTCTCGGGAGGTGACCAAGTCTGCCAATCGTCATCCATCAGGATGTGCAGGAATCGGGAGATGGGGCGGGGAGAGGATTGATCCTGAGTTGCATAGGCCAACATCAACGCGAGCCCTTCTTCGTCTTCCGATCCCGTGATCATCAGGCAGTCCCGCGTGATCGGCAGAGCCACCGGCAGGCCGCTAAAGGTCATCCTGGAAATCTTTGCCAGGTCCAGCATTCTGGTCGCATCGAAACTGTCTCCATTGCTAATCAGATAAAGTAATTCCCTGTCATCTTTATTCTTCGCGACCCCCACGTTGGCTGGTTTCTCCTTGAGATTCTGCAGCGCGACTTCATAGGCTTCGTAGAGGGTCACTCCCCACTTTTCGAGGTGGTCCGCGGCGACGAATTGCACCGTGGAAGGCAAGTCATAGACGAGGATCGTTTCCAGATGGTCAGAGAGAGGGAGCACAGGCACGTCCAGCGCTCCTTCACCTCGCAATTCCGCATCGAGTGCCATGAAGGCCAGCGTACTTCTGGTGCGGACGGAGGGATACAGATCGGGTTTGACATCTTCGAAGTCCTCCGGAATCTCCATTGGATTCGCCATTCCCACCATCACCTGCCGCAGCCACTTGTTGCGCATGTTCCGCGGGAGGTTGCAGTACTCCAGATGCAGATTCGGCAGACTCATGCTGCCGGCCTCTTTTCCATCCCGCGTGAAAACGAGCCGCGATTCTGCCTTGTCGTAAACCCCCACACGGTCATCTCCGACCTGGCGCAGACACTTCAAGACAATGGCGGCAAAGGCGTCGCGTGACGGCGGCCCGAAAAAACGGCTGAAGAAATTCACGGTTGCTCCTGCTCTGCGAAGTAGTGATGGAGAATCAGGCTGACAGCGGGGTTCAGTCGGCAGTGTTTCCCACAAAGTGCCATCCGGTCGGAGAACCCCCCTCGTAGAACGGGAAGCAGACCGCTTCAGCTCTATCGAGATCTGTGTTGATGTTAGAGATCGCTTCCATAGCTTGTGCTTTGGTGGGCTGCGAAGTACTGCAGAACTTCTGGATCTCTTCGGGGGTCAGAATCTGAGCGTGCCGATGCTCACGGCTGTCGGATGTGCCCAGAACGTCGAGAACATTCCCCACTTCGTCTCCTTGCCTGTTATGGATATTGCGCACTAGCGCGACTCTTGAGGCAGGATCGTTAGGGACGGGAAGTTTGGAAATCTGCTCCAGATACGAAATGATCAGGCGTACGTCTTCAAGCAGACCGAATTCATCTCCATCTTCGACCAGGAATTGCGCGTGTTCACGTTGGCCTTTTAACTGATTCTGGATCAATTCAGCGACGACATCGGGCGGAGCGAATTCCGCCTGCAGCGTTTGCAGAGCTGTCGCGGGATCGTCGTTCCAGGGTGTTTCATGATGCCAGAGTTGCGCACCCATGTCGGTCGTCTCCTGACGGGTTAGTTGTGAAATGAGTCATGATGTGAGCCGCCATCTTATTAAGGTTCGGATAAAAAATGAAAGAAAAATTCTGTCGGGAACGAGCGTTTTTTGCGGCGATGGAAAACCGCGGTTCGGATGAAGAGAAAAGGCCGGGATGATAGAATTGGCGTGACTTGGAATCTGGTTTGTGAATGTTCGGTGTCGTTACAGGAAACGTTATGTCTGAAAAAATGAGCGTGCAGGAGATCGAAGCCCGGTTCGATAATGAAGTGGAACGGTTTTCCAATCTGGAAACGGGGCAGGTCGCGATTACCGACGCCCGGCTGATGCTGGACCTCCTCACTGAAGCCGCTTCCTGCGTGAACCCCGATGCAAAAGAAGTCTGCGACATCGGTTGCGGAGCGGGAAATTACACGTTGCGCTTGCTCCAACGGATTCCGAATTTCAATGTGACGTTGATCGACCTCAGTAAGGCGATGCTGGAAAAAGCCGAAGAGCGGGTCGCTCCTGAAACCGCGGGGACCGTGAAAATTCTCCAGGGAGACATGCGGGAAGTCGAACTTGGTGAGAACCGATTCGATATCCTGATGGCTGCCGCCACGCTGCACCACTTGCGGACCGATGCCGAGTGGGAAGCGATGTTTCGCAAGATTTATGCGAGCCTCAAACCGGGGGGATCGTTCTGGGTCTGCGACCTGATTGAGCAGCAACACCCGGTCCTGCAGGAAAAAATGTGGGACCATTGGGGGAAGTATCTGACCGCCTTCAAAGGGCCGGAGTATCGCGAGACCGTGTTTGACTACGTCCGTAAGGAAGACACCCCCAAGCCGCTGACTTTTCAGCTCAATCTCCTGAGCCAGGTCGGCTTTGAATCCATCGAAATCCTGCACAAGGTGAACGTCTTCGCCGCCTTCGGCGCGATCAAGGGACGATAAAACAACAACGAAAGAGCCAACCGCGATGAAGATTAAAGAAGTCGTCTGCCAGATTTTGCGCATCCCCTCCGTCACGGCCAAAACCGCCAGCAGTCAGGATGCGATTATCGTCCGCATCCGGACCGAATGCGGCCTCGAAGGGATCGGCGAAGCGGATTCGTCTCCCGAAGTCGTGAAGGCGATCTTCGACGCTCCCTTCAGCCACAATATCGCGTGCGGCCTGCGGGAATTGCTCGTGGGGGAGAATCCTCTCGAACACGAACGCCTCTGGCAGAAGATGTACCGCCGCACCATGTACTATGGGCGGACCGGCGTGACGATCACCGCGATGGCCGCGGTCGATCTCGCGCTGTGGGATCTGAAAGGAAAGGCCTTTCAACAGCCGATCCATCGCCTGCTCGGCGGAGCGATTCATCCCAAAATCAAGGCGTATGCTTCCATCCTGTTCGGCAAGGACGGCAATGCGACCAAAGAGATCGGCCAGAAGTGGATCGCGAAGGGTTACAAGGCGGTCAAATTCGGCTGGGAGCCGATGGGCCCCGATGAGGCGGTCGATCTCGATCTCGTCCGTGGTGCCCGCGCAGGAGTGGGAGACAACTCAACTCTACTGATTGATGCCGGTTGCGTCTGGGATGCCCGGACCGCGTTAAGCCGGGCACAGAAGTTCGCGGACTACAACATCGGTTGGCTGGAGGAACCGCTCCGCGAGGATGACGTGGAAGGTTACGTCTGGCTGCGGGATCGTTCTCCCGTTCCGATTGCATCCGGCGAAGGAGAATGTGGCCGCGAATCCTTCCGTCCCTTCATCGACCGCCACGCTTTGGATGTCTACCAGGTCGATCTCTCCCGCAACGGGTTCACGGACTCCGCGTATATTCGCCGCCGTGTGGAAGAAATCGGTGCCCGGCTGTGCAACCACTGCTATACCAGCCCGATTACCGTGGCCGCGAGCATCCACTGGCTTTCGACCTGCCGTGATGCCTTCCTGTTCGAGGACTGCGTGGAGGATTCCCCGCTGCGGAATGACCTGACGCACGAGAAGGTGCAGGCTGTCGATGGCTATATCACCGTCCCCGAAGGGCCCGGCCTGGGGATCAACCTCGACGAGGCGTTCGTCAAGAAATACCTCGTCGCCGAATCGCGATAGGATCGACACAGTAAGGTTTACTCAGCGAGCAAGTCCAGCAGATACTGGCTGTAGGCGTTCTTGAACCGCCCGGCCAGTTTCGCCAGTTGGTCGCGCGTGATGAACCCTTTGCGGTACGCCACTTCCTCAAGGCAGGCGATTTTCAAGCCCTGCCTTTGTTCGATCGCTTCCACGTAGTTCGCAGCCTGGATCAGCGATTCCGGCGTTCCGGTGTCCAGCCAGGCGAACCCCCGGCTGAAACATTCGACTCGCAACTGTCCGCGGTTCAGATACTCCCGGTTGACGTCGGTGATCTCCAGTTCGCCCCGCGCGGAGGGTTTCAGATTGGCTGCGATGTCTAGCACCTGGTTGTCGTAGAAATAGAGTCCCGTCACGGCGAGATTTGATTTCGGTACTTTGGGTTTTTCTTCCAGACTCACTGCCTGACCCTGGGGATTCATTTCGACGACGCCGTAGCGGGACGCATCCTTCACCGGGTAGGCAAAGACCGTTGCACCATGCGGTGCGGCGGTCGCGCGGGCGAGCATCTGCTGAAATCCCTGCCCGTAGAAAATGTTGTCCCCCAGGACCAGAGCGACGTTGTCCTTCCCGACGAACTCGCGTCCAATAATGAACGCCTGTGCGAGCCCTTCCGGCTTCGGTTGAGTCGCGTACTGGAATCGCACCCCCAGGTCCGAGCCGTCACCGAGAAGCCGTTCGAAATTGCCGATGTCCTGCGGCGTGGAAATCACCAGGATCTCCCGCAACCCGGCCAGCATCAGGGCAGAGAGGGGGTAGTAAATCATCGGCTTGTCGTACACCGGGAGCAGTTGCTTGCTGACGGACAGCGTCATCGGATGGAGGCGCGTTCCGGCTCCGCCGGCGAGGATGATTCCCTTGGTGAAAGCTGAAGACATGAGTGCGCTCGAGATTGCGAAAGGTTAAGAATTGTCGTGCTTCATGATGACAGCCGTTGTGAGCGATTGCCAGCCAGTTCTGCGAGCGTCCAATCCGGTGTTCAACAATTGAAACACCCGAAAATTCTCCGAAAGATCGCGGTTGCGAGGGGTCGGAACGGCCTTCTAGACTCGAAGTTGGAGGCGAGAAAATCGCAATTGAAGTACAACGTGCCCACCTGTTCTACGGAGGGGACAAAATTCGTGCTGGCGGAAAATTATTTGTATGTGGTTTTCGAGTTGGTTTAGGGGATCTCAGGATTCGAAGCGGCGCAGAGTCCGGCGGAAACTCTCCGCATCTCCCGCGTTGGAGTCGGTGGAAAGTCGACTATTGCTGACGTCACTCTCCGGCGACTGGTCCCTCACTTTGGAGACCCCTCCCGGTGAACCGGGGACGTATGAGCTCCACCTTGCGGATCGAGGAGTCTCCACGCTGGATGTCCCCACGCAGGGAACGGCACACCTGTCGAAGCTCAAAACGACGGACACCGGCTTCACCGCGACCGTCAAAGGGAAGAATTTCAAGGGGACCGTCACCGGCGAAGAGACCGCTGGGGAGATGGTGGTCCATATCAATTTGAACCAGCCGGTTTCGCAGGAGTTCCTCCTGATTAGTGGCGCGGTGAAAACCAGTCTGACCGTGACGGACGACATGGTCCGTCAGCAGATCCTCCTCGAGACCCCGGGCCTGTCCAAAGCCCTCAAGAAAGGGGAGACGCT
Organism: Planctomycetales bacterium; assembly: GCA_046349635.1. Classification (GTDB taxonomy): domain Bacteria; phylum Planctomycetota; class Planctomycetia; order Planctomycetales; family Planctomycetaceae; genus JAXMBX01. Next base: position 13,501 of record JAXMBX010000071.1, on the reverse strand, counting down.
GGAAGCGGCCCAACTGATTCTGGGGTGGGCGGCCCGCACCGGAGATTTCTCCCTCGATGGAATCCATCTCGCCAATGCCGGCAGCGTGGCGGAGTATTACTACGACGACTTTCTGACTGACACCGTCGGAATGTCCTGCGGCGGTTACGCCAACTACTACTCCAGCATCCTCAAGCTGTTCGATATCAATTCGCTCAATATTGGCTTTGGAGAAGAACCGAAGCTCACGCATGTCACCGTCGTGGTTCCCATTCAGGAAAAAACCGGCTGGAAGTTTTATCTCCTCGATCCTACGTTCGGGGCCACCTTCAGCGGCGGCGGTAAGACCCCCGCCACGTTTTTCGACCTGATGGATGCCTACGACAACGGTATGCTCAATCGCGTGACATGGAATACGGTCAATCTCGACAGTCGCGATTATCTCTCGCCGACTCCCTCACTCGTCCCGGAATTGATCCTGCAGGGGAATGTCGCAGGGAACTATGTCTATTCCTGGCCGGGGTATAACCTGCAGGATTATCTTGACCTGTACGGCAAGGATCTTTATCTCAGCGGCTACGACGCCGGGCTTGCCGGTTTTGTGCAGTTGATGGAGAACCGCGTCTTCAATGCCGTCACCTACGGCACCGCCTCCTGGCTCCCCGAGGCGCGACAGGCGTTTCTGGATGAGGTGATCAAGCGCGGCATTCCCACCGGTTGGTAAAGACCGCGTGGATGACAGGACATTCACTCTGGCACGGTGGACGGTTTCCAGACTTTCTTTGTATCCTGCAGGTGGTTTGTCTCGCGAAAGAAATCACTGGATTGCAACGGGTCTTGTCCCGAAAACTCTGGAGCCTGATCGATGAAAATTCCGATGACCGCGTTGTTGTTTATCGCCGGGGCCGCTCTCTCCTGGGGAGTGTATGTCCCAATCGTGCATGAGGCGACGCAGAAACTGGGCAGCAACCTGCGGGCATTTCTGATGGTCGGGGTGGCGTACTTCCTCGTCGCGGTGCTGGTGCCCGCCTGGTTTATCTTCATCGCCAAGAATGACCCGACCGCCAAAGCGGCTCCCAACTTTAATATCGTGCCGGTGGTGTGGGGAATCGCGGCGGGAACGGCGGGAGCGCTGGGAGCGTTGTGCGTGATCTTCGCCGCGAATACGGCAGGCCGGAGCGGACTGATCTATGTCGCCCCGCTAGTGTTTGCCGGGGCACCGATTATCAACACCATTGCGACGATCACCATTTTTCACCCGGTGAAAACGCTCCCCGACTGGCGGTTCTTCATGGGGCTGGTACTGGCCGCGTGCGGGGCCGCGATGGTCATGATCTTCAAACCGGTTGATGCGCCGCATGCTCCTGCCGGGGGAAGTCCTCCCGCCGCGAGTGTCCCGGCCGATTCCGGGGGACATAAGTAAGGCGTGTTCTTGGTTCAGTCGAAGATGACTTTTTCAGCGGGGAAGATCGGGCCTTCGACACAGACCCGTTTGTAATCCCACTCTTCGCCGTCAGCTTCGCGGATCTTCGTGACGCAACTGAAGCAGGCCCCGAATCCGCATGCCATCGGGGTTTCCATCGACAGCCACGCGGGAACCTGGTGTTGTTGCACCAGTTTGCTCACGGCGTGCATCATCGGCTCGGGACCGCAGCAGAAGACATGAGGCTTGGTGGTCGAACTGCGGATCTCTTCCAGCAACAAGTCAGTGACAAACCCCTTGTGGCCGCGCGATCCGTCATCGGTTGCGATCTTGAGGTTCAGTCCGACGCTCGAAAAATCATCCAGTCCCGCCAGATATTCCGCCGATCGTGCCCCGTAACAGAGGGTGACTTTCGAAATCTTCCGGGTCCTACGCTGGGCGTATGTTCTCAGGCCGAGCGCTTCCCGCGCCGTTGCCAGGAATGGAGTCTGGCCGATTCCTCCCGCGACGAGCACCAGGTGTTCGCACTCCGGGACGGGGAATCCATTGCCCAGCGGCCCCCACAGTTCGAGATCATCCCCTGCCTGCAACTGCGCCAGCACGCGTGTCATCTTACCGACCACGAGATACACCACGTCCAGCCCGGCCACGTTTCCCGCGCCATCCAGGTAGGTGTCATACAGCGCGAACGGCCGTCCCAGCAGCGGATCACTCCGCCCCGGCGCGCGGAGCATGAAGAATTGACCGGGGATTGATGCCCGGGCAATCTCGGGAGCCGCGATGCGAATCCGCCATGTGTCTCGCGCCAGTTGCACATGCTCGACGACAGGCACCTTGGCTTGCAGCGCATTCACGGCCAGACCGGGAGGAAGAGAAGCACACTCTGCTGTCATGGACGTTTCTTTCTAACGGCGACTTTCTTCCCCGCCCCGGAGCGGGATCGAGAACTCGTTTTCTTCCGTGGACGATGCCCCTTGGGCGATTCAGCACCGGATCCGGTATTTGTCCGTCCGGTTTTCAGTTGACGGACTTCATCGGGAGTCAACTGACGGAATTCCCCCAGCCGCAATCGCCCCAGCCGGAGCGGACCAAACGCGATCCGTTCCAGCCGCATCACCTTGTGCCCGATCCGCGCGAGCAACCGGCGGATCTCGCGGTTCTTACCTTCTTTCAGCATGATTTCCAGCAGCGTGCTTTGCCCGACAGTCTTGATGTCCTTCACCGTGGAGACCCGGAATGTCCCTTCACTGAAGTCGTGCCCGGTCTTCAAAGAGCGCAATTCCTCTTCGGTGGGAAACCCTGCCACCAGCACTCGATAGATTTTCGCCACTTCATACCGCGGGTGAGCGAGCTTGTTCGCCAGGATCCCGTCATTCGTGACGATGATCAGCCCCTGGCTGCTTTCGTCCAGGCGTCCCACAGTGAACAACCGCTCGCGGGAATGCGGAATCAGATCGATCACGCGGGCACGTCCGCCGGGATCATCGTTCGTGCTGATGTACCCCGGCGGCTTGTTAAGAACGTAATAGACCTTTCGCTCGACTTTGATCGGTTTACCGTCGAGAAAGACCTTGTGCCGTTGGGGATCGACCTTGGTCCCCAGCGTGGCGACCGTTTCCCCGTCGATTGTGACCCGTCCCGCCTGGATAAACTCCTCGCAGTGCCGCCGCGATCCGAACCCCGCCAAAGCGAGCAACCGCTGCAGACGGACTTCGCCGGTCTTCGGCGGAGTATCCGGCGCTATGGCCGGTCGGTCCGCGCGTGGTTTGGGTGTACGATGCGACACAGGGGGACGTTTTTTCATGACGGGGAGAATTCTTTCGCGGCGGGTCAACTTCGATCAGGGAGCATTGGGGCCGCGGTTGTCGGGATTCTGATTTCCCTCGGACAGTGCTTCGTAGTACTTGCGGACCATCTCATCATATTTGGGAATAAACTTTTCGCGGTAGATATTCAACAGTTCGCGGCGCATCGCGGGGGGAAGGTGCCCCCACACGTCCTTCTCATAGGCCGCTGTTGATCCTTCCTCGGGTTTAGAGTTGGTTTTCGTTTCCTTGCGTGGTCCCGATTCGCGCGACTTGTCCGCCTCCGACCGAGTTTGTGCATTTCGCCGCTGCTGCCGTTGGCGCTCTGCCTCCTGCTGTTCACGGGAGTTCTGTGGCTGAGCCTGTTGGCGCTCTTGTTGCGACTGGTTCTGCTGCTGGTTTTGGTCCTGCTGTTGCTGATTTTGCTGCGGGCTGGAGGAGGGTGGGGGCTGCTGATTCTGCTGTTGCTGCAGCGCCTTGATCAACGCATCCAGATCCTTGACGATCTGTTTCTGCGTTTCAAGTGTCTCTTTTGAAGTGTCCGATGACCTGACTTTGGTTTCCGAAAGTTGCATCCCCTTGAGAATTTTTTCGACGGGATTCTGCCGTGCCATTCCGGAGTGCGCGGGCAATTTCCCTGGCGGAGGTTTCGCGACGGTAGCCGGTTTCTCAGACTTCTGTGGATCTTCCGCAGCGGCTTTCTCCTGGGGAGGAGAATCGTTTTTTTCTTTTTCCTGGGCGACAAGCGGCATCGTGCCGGCACACACGATTCCCACCAGAAGACACGCGATGCGAAATAACAGGCTCATGACTTCTCCTCCACGGCGCCCGGCAGCGGGGGCGGGACGACGTCCGAGGGGTTCGTCGGTGGCGCAGCGGGCGGCGCGTTTTTCGCGGGAGATTTTTTCTTCGACGCGGCGCGGATCATTTTCTGCAGCGTCTGCAGGACTTCCCCCTGCTCTGTCGCGATCTGCTGCATTTCCTGCTTTACTGCCGGTGAAGGGTCCGACTTCCTGGCCGCTATCTCTTTCGACAGTTCATCGGTGCGCTGGTTCAACTCCTGCTGCACGCTGCGCAACACCTTTAGATCCGGGATCGAAATCTTGAGCTGCTGATCTTCTCCGGCATTTTGCTCTCCCTGCTGACCCGCCTGTCCCTGTTGGTCCTGTTTTGGTTCGGTCTTTTCCTGCGGATCGTTCTGGAAGGAATCGAGTACCTGTTGCAGGCGGTCACGGGCCAGGCGTTGCGCCCGCTGCGTGATCGGTCCTGCTTGACGCTCCTGCAATAAATCTCCCGCCGCGTGCATCGACTGCGTGGCCCGCTTGAGCGCCAGCGCCAGAATCTCCGCCCCCGCCATTTGCTTCGCGGTGTCGCTGCAGATCTGTTCCAGGTCCTTCTGCTGCTTGGTCAGGTCTCCCAGGTTGCGAAGCTGTACCCGGTTCCAATCCCCTTTTTCCTGTTGAGTCTTATGCAACGCGGTAGTCTGGTCCAGGGTTTTTTGCTGCTTTGAGATCAAGTCTTTCCATTGTTCCTGGATTTCGCGCAGCTTCTCCTGCGCCAGTTGCTGCTCGGCGTCGCGGCGATCCTGCTCCAGTTGCTTGCGGGCTTCTTCCAGATGTTCCGCAGCCGTCTTTTGCTGTTCCTGCGCCGTCGAGCCCGATTCCTGCTGCAGCGCCTTTTCCGCCTGGTTCATCCGGTTGGTCGCCTGCCGCAGTTCCTGCTGTGCCCCTTCCGACTGCAAGCGTCGAATCTTCCGGTTGAGTTGTTCCCCCGCCTGCCTCAACTGTTGTTGCCGGTCTGCCTGCTGCTTCAACGCATTTCCGCGCTTCTGAGTGTCGCTCTCTTTTTCGGCTTCCTGATTCTGCTGAAGCAGATCCTGTTGTTTCTGTTGCAGGTCCGTCAGTTCCTGTTGAGCCTGCTGCAAGCGTTTCACCAGGTTTCCGGTGTCGTTTTCCGTCCGGTTGCGGAGCAGGTCGTCCAACTCCTTGAGTTGTTTGAGTACTTCCTGCTGCGTCTTTCCCGCCTGCCCCAGGTTATTAGAGGCGACGTCACGCGCCGCGTTCTGCATCAGGGGCGCGGTCCCCTGTTTCTCCGCCTGTTGCAGGAAGTCCCGAATTTCCTCCCGCTCTTCCGCAGGCTGTTTCTGTTCGCCTCCCTGCGGCCGCTCCAGAGTTTTCGTCAACTGTTTCTGCAGTTGATCCAGCCGGTCCGCCAGATTCTGCTGTCGTTCTCCCACGCGTGAGAGATCCGCCTGCTCTTGTGGCGTCAGGTTGGTCATTCCCTTCCCGAGCGTTTTCTGACCGACTTCCGCTGTATCTTTCTGGACTTGCTCCTGATTGGCGATCAGTTCCTCAATCTGCCGTGCGGCGTACCGCTGATCACGCCATTGCGTCATCTCCTGGATTAATCCCTGCAATCGTTCCCGGACGATTCCCTGCTGTTCAGACGCTTCCGCGAGGGGGTTTTCTCCCTGCGGGCGCGGGGCTCGTGAAGCTGCTTTTTCTTTCTCTGTTTGCAGACCGGGCTCTGGAGACTTCGACTTCGCGGTCTCTTCCTGTTTCCCCTCGGGATTTCCGTCCTGCTTTTGTCCCGTTGGTTTTGATTCTCCCGGCTTCGCTTCCACAGGTTTTTGATCAGCAGGGGAAGAATTCTCCTTCGGCTTTTCAGGGACGGGACTGCTTTTCGCCGGAGGAGAACCGCGGCTCGCCAGTTCCTTCCGCGCCCGCATCAAGGCATCTTCAATCCTGGGGAACGGTTCCTTGCTCAGATCCTGCAGTTCCTCCGTCAACCGATCGAGTTGTGCTTCGGTCTCCTTGTCGTTCAAGGAGTTTTCCCGGTACTGCCTGAGCAGGTCCCGCGCCCGGGGAAGAACTCCCGACGTGGGACTGGTCAGTTCCGTCTGTACCTGTCGCTGTTGCATTTCGGTCCGCTGCAACAGATCCCGGTCCTGCGGTCGGAACTGCCCCGTTTTTTCCCATTGCTGCTGCAACTCCCGCACCTGGGTCCGCGCTTCCGTTTGCGATTTGGCCGCACGTTCCAGTTCCGTCAGCAAACCGGCCTGGATATCGGAGAGCTCCCGCCGCTTTTGCTCCGGCGAGACGATCGTCACTGTCCGGACGGCGCTCTTGGCGATATGCGGCGGCGTCCCGTCAAATGCGTCCCGGGCCTCCAGGTGCAGTTGCAGTTGCTGGCCGGGATTGAGTTTCAATTCCGCCAGTTTCAACTTTGATTCGACCGCTGTTTCGCGCGGCAGATTCGAAGCGATCTGCAGCGGGACTTTGATCGTGGGGGCAGGTTGTTGTCCCTCCTCCGTTACCCGCCGGTGGTTGAACTCAACCGCTTTCAATCCCCAATCGTCTTTCGCGGTCCCGCGAATCTGTATTTCCGCGCTCGCCGTCACTTGCAGGTCAGAGGCGGGAAGTTCCAGGCGGACTTCAGGCGGCTTATCAGCGGTCACCTGCAATTCGAATCTGGGAGGATGGGGATGGCTGAACCCCTCCCGATCTGTCACCTCCCACCACCAGGGGAAGATCCCCACTTCGGAAAGAGTCATCTCCACCAGCAGCAGCTTTCCCTCTCCCTGAATCGTCGCGGGATGGCGTGTCTTGTCGTTGATTGCCACGGCCGCGGATTGCAGCGGTCGGTTGGGTGTCCCCTGCAATCTGACCTTGCTTCCCACCACCGCCTGGATCTGCCCCGCCCCCGCCGCCAGCTTTTGCACGGGAAGTTGCAAGTAACCGGGAGGGATAACTTCAATCTGGAACTGTTCCACGCTCGGGGGTGGGACTGTCTCAATCTGCAGCCAGGGCATTTCATCATCATCCCCTCCCACGGCGGAGCAGCACAGGCTCCTTGACCGCCAGACGGAAGTTTCCCACCTCGCGCTTGTCCCTGTCCGGGAAGGGTCATGGTGGAACGGGTCACCGGCTCGGAGGCTGGCGAAGAATTTCCCTGCTTCAGTTGCACGGACAGAGAGCGGGGTAACTCGCCTCCCCGGTTCAGATTGATGATGTAAAACTCAAACGTACTCCCCTCGACCAGTCTCAACGGCTTGCTGGGATCGGTCACTAAGGGTTGCAGCTTGGCATCCACCAGACGCAGGGCCGTCTGCTTGGGCCAGGGGTGGTTTCCGAACGGCGCCGCCAACCGAGTCATCGCCAGGACCGACTCCTGTTGAAAAAACACCAGCAGCAGCGTCGTCACGATCACACTTCCCAGCGCCAGCAGGGCCTTCCTCCGGACCCGCGTCAGGTTCATCACATCCGCGGGCCCGACCGCTTCCAACTGCGTCGCGGTCCGCTCAATCAATTCCCGTTGCAATTCCGGAGAACCGATCTGCGGATTGATCCCCCCCTGTTGAAACTGTGCCGCACTCGCGAGTGAATCCCGGAACGAAGGGAATCGCCGTTCAATCTGCAAGGCGAGGGGAATTTCTCCCGCCAGGCTGCGCAATGGCTGCAACAAGCATTGACGACACAGCCACAGCGACATCCCCACAATCAGAACCGCGAGGATCATCCGCACGCCGGGGTCATCGAAATGCACCAGCCAGTCGAGTCCTCCCGCCAGCCACAAAGCCGGCAACAGGAACGTCACGACCGAACTCACCCCCGACAGCCAGGTCAGGCGCCTCAGGCGGGTCTGCAGGTTACCGAGCTGTTCCAGGATCGAGGCCGACATTCAAACTTCTTTTAAGGCATGAGGGATGCGTCGCGTGGCACTCCCGAATTATATCAGGCGGGCCCGTTTCCGCAGTATCCATTCCGCGGTGAGAGACATCACAAACAAGGCCAGCGCCAACCAGTGATTCCACAAGGGGATCGGATTTTCGCTCTTGAGCGTCACCGGTTGTCCGGTGGGCAATTCGCGCGGCAGCCGGTCTACGTCCGTCAATCGATAGGTCTTCCCCCCCGTCAGTTCCGCCGTTTTCCGCAATTCTTCTCCATCCATCCGCAGGTTCTGGGTTTCGCGGGAGGCCCCTTGCACCCGGAAATCGCGGGCCGGGGGAGCTTGTGGGAAATTCGGTGCGGAGACCCACGCATGATAGCTTCCCTCCGTGAGTTGATTCACTTCCCCTTCAAACACGCTCGATGCCGGTGAGAGCCGACGCAGCTTGACCGTTCGCGCCGGCATTCCAGGCTTCTCCACCTGCACCGTCACTCCCCCGGTATCGGAGGGGATCAACTGCTCATCCAGAAATCGAACGCGCAACTGGACCGGTTCCCCCGTTTCATATTCCGCCCGATCGAGGACCAGTTCTGCCTGACGGTCTTTTCCGAGCAGCCGGGAACGGGAGAGATAGCGGATCGCCTGCACCCAGTACCGACCGAAGTACAAATCCCCGACTCGGAACCGCCACCGCCAGGTTTCATCCGAAGCGTGATACAGCACCTTTCCCGCCCCGAACCGCTGCATGATGATCCACGGAAACTTTTTCCCTCCCGGTCCCAGCGGAATCTCCGCGAACGGAATTGCACCGCTTTTCAACTTTCCGATCTGCACGTTCCAGAACACACCAGGCAACTGGTTCCAGATCTCCAGGCTCTCCGGTTCATTCTCCGCGAATCGAAACAGCGAACTGCTGTGCCGTCCTTCCGAAGTGAGTTCCGGTTTGAAACTCTGCGGCAGTTTTCCCTGCGGATCGGGTAAGCGGGCCGACTCGACCTCGAACGGCAACAGTGGCTCAATCGCCGTCCCCTGGTACTTCAGTGGATTGTTTTTCGTCCCCGCGACGAAGATGACCCCTCCCCCTTTTTCGGAGACAAACACGCGCAACTGCTCCAGTGCCCCGGAACTGATCTGGTCCAGATCGACATCCCCAAAAATGATCACGTCGTACCGGAACAGTTCATCCTTCCGGACGGGGAAGTGCGGCAGTGCAGTCTTGTCTTCTTTCACATAGTCGGCATCCGAGTCCTGCAGAATTGTTGCGACTTCGATGGTTTTGTCCCGTTCGAGGACGTGCTTCAGGTACCGGAACTCATACCGCGGCGATGAGTCGATCAGCAGCACGCGGATCTTCTCCTTCCGGACGCTCACATGCCGTTGTTCCCGGTTGTTGTCCAATCGAAATTCTCGTTCCACGGGGAGCACTTCGAGAAAGAAGTCATACTCCCCTTCGTTCCGGGGGGTGTAGTTCAGTTCCACCCGGGCCGGTTCATTCCCCGCCGGCAAGGGGAGCTCCCGTCGCGCCAGCACTTCTCCTCCCGCTCCCGATTTCAGCGTCACAACCACGTTGCCGCTGATCTCACCGCTTTTCTTGATCCGGGCGGTGAACTGAATCGGGTCATCCACGAACGCCACCTCGTCGACAAGCGTGTCAAACAGCGCGAGATCCCGCAACGGGGATTCATTCCCCACTCCCACGGTAATGATCGGCACGCCCCGGCTGCGGGCAACGTCGGCGACCGTCGAGAGTCTGGCGGATTCTTCCGTCGCGATCCCGTCCGAAAAGACGACAATCGCCGTCGGCGGTGCCCCGCGGAATTCGTTCAGCGTCTGCCGGATCGCCGGGGCAGGGCGAGTCTGGCTCCCCTCCACAGGCTGTTTTCGCAACAGCGGAAGAAAAGCCTGCACGTCCTGCTGGTTCAGCAGATCCTGTGTTCCCAGTCGTTGCAGGTCATCCGCGAACCTGTACATCCGCAACTTGTGCGACCCGAGCAACCGCTGTAAAAACTCCCCCTCTTCCCGCGACAAAACGGCTTTCACCAGATTCAATCGGCTTGGGGAGGACTCTTCGCCGCTGCTCGGCGGCAACAATTCCCGCACCCGGCGCCGCATCTCCTCCGAGTCATACTGGTCCGGCGTCCCCATGCTCCGGGACACGTCCACCAGGACCGCGAGATACGGGAGGCTCGTCCGTTCCAGCGAAATGACTGCTCCGCTCAGAAAGAACAGCAGGCATGCCACCGTCAACAGCCGGAATCCGACAAGCGCACCCCGCAAACGTCGTGACACATGCCCCGCCTCTTGGCGGTAAACCCATGCCACCCAGCCGATCGCTCCCAGGACAAATAGCAGCAGCACCCAGCTCGGCCAAGGGAAACTGGTCTCCAGCCTCCAGGCAGTCCCCTGCCCCGGCTCTGCCGTGGGAACTCCCAGAAGTTTCTCCCAGCTACGTGACCACATGCCTGCGCCGCTCATTCCTCAACGGAGTTTCACCCACGGAAAAGAACGCTATTTTAACGCGTGCGCGGGGAATCTGCTCTGGTGTCGGGAGAGAAATAATCGTCACGGCACGACCCAGTTTCCCACCCATCCCCCCGCTTGCCACGTCCATTGGCCACGCAGATTCTGCTCGGGAAGCAGTTGCAGGTAATCCATCCCTTCGACTCTCCCCTCCAGGACGCAGAAGTTCTCGACACCGATGATGGAATCGTGTAACGGCGTTTCGTGGTCTATGCGGGTTCCAGGCGGTTCCGCCGTCCGATAATTCCGCCGGTTTGCCTCGGGTGTCTCACGCCAGAGAACATCGATCAGGTTCTGGTCCGAGCAGACCGACATCGTCCCCGTTAATCGGACCTGCACCCGCGAAGCCGGGTCATAAAACAGCCATTCTACCTTTGGCTGTCGTTGAAGATGCGCCACCTTTGGCGAACGTCGATCCGTGAACACGATCAGCTTTCGCTCTACGGGATTCACCCGCCGGAGAACGATCGTCCGCAGGGCACACTCCCCCTTCGCGTCCACCGTCCCCAGCACCGGTGTCCGCCACGGGTGCAGCGGATCTTCCACGCTCGCGAATAACAACCGCCAGATTTCTTCCGGAAGGGTTTTCAGATCGGGATGAGGATGAGACATGATTTCGGCTTATCGGAACAGACTCGGTTGAAAGAAGCCCTGCCCTGCTTCTGACAGGGCGCAGGCACGAATCCCCCGTTGCGTCAACTCCCGGATCAGATCTTCCTCATCTCCATGCGTCACATACACGCGCTCCGCCCCTGTTTCCTCGATCGCCCACAACAGTTCGTTCCAGTCGGCGTGATCGGAGAGGACAAACCCCCGCTCGAATCCCCGCCTCTCCGCCATGGACGGAATCAACATCCATCCCGAGGCAAACGCGGAGGTCCGTTCCCCGAATTGACGTGCCCAGTGCGTATCAACCGCGGAAGGAGGCGCGATCACTAGGCTCTCCCGCCAGCGAAACGGAGCCTGGACTTCAGTAGTGCTCGGGGTCGCAGGGAGCGGAATTCCCGTGGCACGATAATCGACGTTGATGGCTTCCACATCCGGATGCGCGAACATCGGACCGATGTTCGGATTCACTCCCGCGATCAGCCGTTGCGCTTTCCCCAGTGAATATGCAAACAACAGGCTGGCTTGCCCCGCTCGCTGGTTCTCACGCCACCAGGAATTGATCTCCTCGAAGACAGTCTGCTGATCCGGCCAGCGATAATACGGCTTGGCGAACGTCGCTTCCGTGATGAACGTATGACACCGCACCGGTTCAAAAGGAGTGCAGGTGACATCCGGGCCGACCTTGTAGTCTCCGGAAACAACCCACACTTCCCCCTGGTATTCCACCCGTACCTGGGAGGAGCCCAGGATATGCCCCGCCGGATGCAGCGAGACGCGTACCCCTCGGTATTCCACGCATTCGCCATACGCGAGCGTCTCAATTTCGCCCCGGCCTCCCAACCGGGTCCGCAGCATCCGCTCCCCATCTTTGCTCGTCAGATACCGTCGGCATCCTTTCCGCGCATGATCGGCGTGCGCGTGCGTGACAACCGCCCGATCGACCGGCTGGCGGGGATCAATGAAGAATTCCCCCTGCGGACAGAACAGCCCCGCGGGACTGACTTTTAGCAACGGCTGGCTCAATGGGATCCTCGAAACGCCGCCAGATGGGTATAGGTTCGCACGAACAATTTCCCACCCGCAATGGCGGGTGTGGAGTGGCTTAACTCTCCCAGATCATACCTGCTCACCAGCTTGTATTTCCGCGCCGCCGCCAGAACCACCACTTCTCCCCCCGTTGAAACATTGTACAGGTGATCTCCGGACCGCACCGGGGACGCATAAAAATTTCCCCCGATCCTTTCCCGCCAGACCACGTTCCCATTTTCAGCGAGATGGCAACTCACGATCCCTTTATCGTCCCAGAAGAAAAACAGATCGTCTTTCGCGACCGGCGTGGGGACGTACGGCACTTGCTTCTCCAGACGGTATTTCACGACTGGTTTGCTCTCCGGGCTGCCGCTCGGCGGCGTGATCGCCGTCAATGAGGTTCCGCCGTTTCCGAATCCGCACATCGCCGTGATCCATTTGCCTTCCAGAATAATCGGGGACGCAACCGGGCGCTTGTCCATCACCTCCGGAACTTCCCAGATCGTTTTTCCCGTCCTGGGATCCGCCGCCGTCACACCGTGCGGAATGCTGCAGAAAATGATTTGCGGCGTACCACCTGGCGGCGTCCAGAAGCACGGGGTCGAGTACGGATTCCACTTGCTCTTTCGCTCGATCTGCCAGCGGGTTTCTCCCGTCTTCGTATCGAGTGCGATCAGGTAGCTCTTCCCCCCTCCCGCCTCATCCTGCTCCCCTGTCAGGATCACCATGTTTTCGTACAGCACGGGGGAACTCCCCGCGCTATGCTGCGTCACATATTCCCCCAGATCCCTCCGCCACAGATCATGCCCCTCATGATCGAGCGCGACCACCGTCAGGTTTTTGGGGGTGGACCAGACAGAATACACCGCCGCTTCATCCACGGTGGCGGTCGGAGTGGCAAAACTGTTCAGTTGATGCTTCTTGTGATACTCCGAGTCGTATTCCCGCTTCCACAACGGCTTCCCATCTTGGCTGTCGAGACAGAACAGCATTCGTTTCGCGGTCTTGTCGTTGTCCGCTCCGGAGAGGAAAATCCTGTTCCCCCATAGCACCGGGCAGGAGTGCCCCCCTGCGGGCAATTCCACCTTCCACGCCAGGTTCGCCGCCGACAGTTCTCCGGGAATCGAATCGTCCGGGCTGACGCCGCTCCCGTTTGGCCCCCGAAACCGGGTCCACTCCTGCGCACCGACTGTCATGCACCCCATCGCGATGAGGCACGCCGCCTGCAGCATTCGAACGGCGGGATGTCTCAGCATCGGATCACTCCGCAGGGAAAGCAGGGAAGAAAACAAATCAACGAGCGTTTATCTTAGCCTCGCAAATTCCGGGATGCCATGTGAAAACCGCCGTTCAAGGTTGTTCCGTTCGCAACGTCTCCAGCAAAGGCAACCCGCGCACAGACCGCAACGCGCCCCACGCCGACACCAACCCCACCACAAAAATCGCCAGCAAGGTGAGCATCCCGGAC
>JAXMBX010000070.1:0-20953 GCA_046349635.1 Planctomycetales bacterium | reverse complement strand
CCTCCGACATCCACCGCCCCCGCACGTCCTGCAGGACCAAAATATAACCCGCCTTGTCGAACAGTTGTGACGGCCCCAACCCATCCCGATACAGATCCGCTCCATACGGCTTGATGTTGTACGGCGTACGGCGATACATGATCGGATACGTCTGACTGCTATCCTTGGGGACATACACCGCCGTCATCAGCCGTTTGCCGTCCCGCATCGGAATCCGGTACTCGTACTTCGTGTAGTGCGCCTTGATGTCATCCACCGTCCAGCGTTTTTCCTCAGCCCTGCAGGGACGCGTTACCAACTGGACGAATGATGCGATCAGGCACAGGAGCGTGAACAGCGTGCGAAGTGAACGATGCGACATGGCTGCGGATCTTTCTTCAGCGAGCAGTGTTTATTCGGGGAACGGTCCCAGTTTGGCGGCGGTGCGAGTGGCGATCTCCAGCCCCAGCGGCGAGATCGGGGCGCTCAGGCGATGCCGCACCGGAGAGATCCCCAGCCGCCGAGCGGTGATCTCGCGGGCGTAGGTCACGTAATGGTTGATCGAGCGCTCCAGGAACACGATCCCCGCCTGCACTTCATCATACGCCCCCCACGCCGTTTCCAGGTCGCGCGCTTTCCAGGCGTTGTACACCGTCGCCAATCGGTCGGTCGACTCCATGCCGGGGATCAGCCCCGCACAACCCGCGTCCAGCAGATCGATGATTTCCATCCCGTCCCGCCCCACGAACACGTCCAGCTTCCCCTCCGTCTCTTCGATCAACGGCGGAATGACCAGCGAGTCATCCTCAATTTTGACAATCTTCAGATTCGGGTGCCTCCGGTGCAGTTCCTTCAGCCCCTTATTCGACAGCCCAATCCGCAGGTACATCGGTGCGTTCTGAATCCCCACCGGGACGGGCAGGGCATCAATCGTTGGACCGAAAAAGCGGATCAACTCCTCTTCCGCCACATCCACGCAGGGGGGAGGCTGCAGCAGAATCCAGTCGGCCCCCAGGTCGCACGCGAACTCCGCGAACTCCCGCTGCCCCTGGGAGGTATTTTCCGCCACGGTCACCGACAGCGGCACCCGTCGCTGGAGCGCAGACGCAACCACCTCCACCACCTGACGCCGTTCCGCCAGGGAGAGCTTGTTCGTTTCCGTCCCCAGCCCCAGGATCGCGACCCCGTGGCAGCCCGATTGGACCGCCGCCTCGACCTGCCGCTGCACCGCGCGAGTGTCGAGCTGGTTCTGCTCATCGTAAAACGCGAGCAGCATCGGATAGACGCCGTGGAAACCGGTCTGGCTGGTCATGAACTGTTCCTCAAGTAGGCGGGCCTGAATGATCGGATTATGCAGGGTTGAGGTGCAAAGGCAACGCTCCCGCAGGGAACAATATCTGGACGATTGAAAATATTTTTTCAGCAGAGTGAACAGTTGACGGAAGGCCACATCCCTAGTTTTAACCCCATGTTCGCTCAAGGAGTTATAGAAACATTACGAACGCGGAAACCCGATCGGAACGATCCCATGAATCGTAAGGATCAGGAAATTTGACGAAATTTTGCAGCGTCGTTCCCCCTGTGAGCGATTGGTGAACTAGATTTTGGCGGTATCACGAAACGGGGCCAACCGTCCGGCACATACTCAAGCAAACTGTGCCGGAGGAATGTCCGGCCTTGGGCGCGATCCCACAGTGCCGGATTCCGCCTCGCGCGGTCATTTCGGCAGGGTTCATTTCACCAAGAAGAGCAACACAGGATTTGACATCGTGCCTTTGACCCAACGCGAACAAACCGAGGACATTGCCGCCATTCGAGACATTCTCGCCCAGCACGGACGCCTGCAGCAGGACGCACAAGGCCTGGACATCGAAGCCGACCTCTACAGCGCCGGACTCACCTCGCTGGCCACCGTCGGAGTGATGTTGGCTCTGGAAGAGCGCTTCGACATCGAATTCCCCGAAACGCTGATGAGCCGCGGCACCTTCCGCAGCATTGGCTCCATCGCCCAGGCCGTCGCCACCCTGGTCGGCTGATCCTTCGGTTTCGCATTCCTTCTTCCACCACACAGATCGCGGTGCAACGCGGCATCGCGCTCGGATATCCCCCGTTTCCTTATCCCCTTGAAGACACACATCATGCTCAGAGCCTCTGAAAGACTGACCACGTACGGGAGCGTTGATTTTGAGGAACTGCTTCAACAGGTTCATACACTAGGCCGGGAAGTCCTGGCCCTCCACGCGGATGACGTGGACCGGACTGCCCGCTTCCCCCAGGAGTCGATCGACGCCCTGCGCGGCGCCGAACTGCTCAGCGCCTATGTCCCCGAGGAATACGGCGGCATGGGCCTGGATATCGTCCAGACCTGTCGCGTCTGCGAAGCGCTCGGCCACTACTGCGGATCCACCGCGATGATCTACGCGATGCACTGCATCCAGGTCGCCTGCGTCGTCCATCACGCCCAGTCCTCGCCCTACTTCCAGAACTATCTCCGTCGCCTTGTCGCCGAACAGCGCCTCATGGCCTCCGCAACGACCGAAATCGGCACCGGCGGCGATCTCCGCTCCAGCATCTGTGCCGTCGAAGTCCAGGGTGACACTTTCACCCTGACCAAGAAAGCCCCCGTCATCTCCTACGGCGAATACGCCGACGAAATCCTCGTCACCTGCCGCCGTGCTCCCAATGCTCCCCCCAGCGAGCAGGTCCACGTCATGGTCCATCGCGGTGCCTACATCGCCGAACCCCTCTCCAACTGGGACACCATGGGCTTCCGCGGCACCTGCAGCTCCGGATTCACACTCACCGCGAAGGGGCACGTCGACCAGATTCTCCCCACCCCGTTCAATGATATCCTCGCCCAGACGATGCACCCCTATTCGCACGTCGTGTGGGCCGCCCTCTGGACCGGCATCGCCGCCGACGCCGTCGAACGCGCCCAGGCCTTCGTTCGGGCCGAAGCTCGCAAGACCCCCGGCGAAACCCCGCTGTCCGCCATCCGCCTCGCGGAAGTGGACCAGATCCTGCAGGAACTCGAACACAACGTTTTCTCCCTCGCCCGCGAATACCGGGATCTGCTCACGAGCGACCCCTCCGAAGCCTCGACCGGATTCGGATTTTCCATTCGCACCAACAACCTGAAGCTCTCCAGTTCCCAGCGGATCGTCGAGATCGTCGGGCAGGCCCTCCTGATCTGCGGAATCTCCGGATATCGCAACGACTCCAAATTCAGCTTGTCGCGCCACCTCCGGGATGCTTATGGCGCCGCGCTGATGGTGAATAACGACCGTATTGCCAAGCTGAACGCCACCATGCTGCTCGCCAGCAAGAAAGGACATGGCTGAGATGTGTACCGTTCTCGAAAGTCTCACCGAACAATATAAATCCTGCCGCGACGACCTCGTGAAGGCCGGACTCCTGATTCCCAGCGGTGTTCCCGGGCTGTATGGGCACGGCGGCGCTTTTGAAGACGTCATCGAACGCTTCGAAGCCTACGTCACCCGCCGCAGCAAACCCCTGCGGGCGGAAGTCATGCGCTTTCCGGCGATCATGAACCGCCGCGATTACCTCAAGACCACGCACATCCAGACCTTCCCTGACCTCATGGGCTCAGTCCACACGTTCAAGGGGAACGAACGGGACCACAACAAGCTCCTCCTCAAGCGCGCCAACAATCAGGACTGGACGGAAGACCTCAATCCGACCGACGTCATGATGACCCCCGCCGCTTGTTATCCTCTTTACCCGACCGCGACGGGCACGCTGACCGATGTCGGCCGCCACGTCGATCTCCGCTCCTTCGTCTTCCGTCACGAACCCTCCGATGACCCCGCCCGCATGCAGATTTTCCGTCAGCGGGAATTCGTCCGCCTCGGAACCGCCGAGCAGGCTCTCGCCCATCGCGATTCCTGGCTGCAGCAGGGACAGGAAATCCTGAAATCCCTCGGGCTGAACGTCACCGCCGTCGTCGCCAACGATCCGTTCTTCGGACGCGCCGGCCGGATGATGGCCGACTCCCAGAAGGAACAGGATCTGAAATACGAACTGGTGATCGCGGTCGCTTCCGCCGAGAAGCCCACCGCCATCACCTCCTGCAACTGCCACCTCGACCACTTCGGCCACACCTTCGAGATTCATACGGAAGACGGGGGTTATGCCCACACGTCCTGCATCGGCTTCGGTCTGGAGCGGATTGCCCTGGCGTTGTTCATGACTCACGGATTTGACACCGACCGCTGGCCCTCCGATGTGAAGAACATTCTCGGATTATGAAATATCAAGTCTTTCCCCTCAGCCCCGAAAACTATCAGCGGCATCTCATCCACACCCGGGAACGAAACTGGGTCGAGACCAACTGCTACGTGGATGTCCTGATCGAACTTCTGCACGGCTGGGGTTTTGAACCCGTCGCTGCGCTCCCCTTCACCGTCGGCATCGACTTTGAAGGGGACCAGTGGACATTCTTCAAGTTTCCCCACGGAGACCTGCGGGAATTGTTCGGCTTGGAGATCCAGGAACTCGCCGTTTGGCGCCCCCTGGTCTCTCACGTCGAGGAACAGATCGCCCTCGGTCGTCCCGTACTCGTGGAACTCGATTCCTTCTACCTGCCCGACACCGCCGGCACTGCCTACCAGTTGGCGCACACCAAATCGACCGTCGCCGCCATCGCGATCGACGTCGAGGCACGCCGCCTGGGATACTTCCACGGCCAAGGCTACTACGAACTTCACGGCGATGACTTCGACAACGTCTTTCGTACGAAAGGCTTCGAAGATCCCGCCTTTCTCCCTCCCTACGTGGAAATCGTCAAGCGCCGCCAATTCGCGATGTCGCGCGCGGAACTCGTTCGGACCTCGCTCGATCTCCTCCGCAAACAACTCGAATGGCTCCCCGAACGGAATCCGTTCGAGTCATTCAAGGATCGTTTCGCCCGGGATCTCACCTGGCTCGCGAACGAACCCTTGGAAGTCTTCCACCAGTATTCCTTCGCCACCTGGCGGCAGTTCGGCGCCTGTTATGAATTGACCGCCGTCTATCTCCGCTGGCTGGCGGATCATGGTGTCCCAGGCCTCGAACCCGCCTTGGCCCCCTTTGAAGAACTCTCCACCTCTGCCCGCACCATTCAGTTCCAACTCGCCCGCGCCATGGCCCGCAAGAAGCCCCTCGATCTCAGCACCCTCGACCGGATGGGAGACTTGTGGAACAACGCCCTCGGACAACTGTTGCGCAGTGAAGCCCTTCGTCATCCGGAACTGGCACTGAGCAGCGGTTGAGGCAGACGAGGCCATCGAGAAGTCAGTCATGGTTTTCCAATCCACTCTGCCGCAAGCACACGCGACCATCCCTTCCAGACACTCGCTGGAAACCTGGGAATGCGCGGGCTTCGCACCCGGTTCCATCCTCCACCCGGATCTTTTGGCCGATGCTGCTGGTTGGGTTCCTGCGGTTGTGCCGGGGACCGTTGCCCACGCGCTGCAACAAGCCGGGCGGTGGAGTTTCGAACAGCCCCGTGACATCGACAGCCAGGACTGGTGGTATCGGTCCACCTTCTCCCTGATGCCCGATCTCCTCGGCACCCCCTGCGAACTCTGCTTCGACGGCCTGGCCACGCTCGCCGAAGTCTGGCTGAACGGCGAAAAGATCCTGACGACCGACAATATGTTCCGCGGTTTTCGGATCGAAGTCGGCCAGAAGCTCCAGGCAGAGAACGAACTCGCGATCTGTTTTCGCTCGGTCAGCGAAGACCTCAAACGCAAACGCCCCCGCCCTCGCTGGAAAACAAATCTCGTCAATCACCAGCAACTCCGCTGGATCCGCACCAGCCTGCAGGGGCGCATCCCGGGCTGGTCCCCCGTCGCTCCCGGAATCGGACCGTGGCGCGAAGTGCGCTTGGAATCCTCGGTTCTGCGAGTGCAGTCCTGTCATCTCCTCCCTTCTCTGGCCGGAAATGAAGGCCGCGTCTCCCTCCGCGCCGTCGTCCGCTCGGAAACTCCTCCCGATCTCGCCAAACTGAGAGTCGGAACCGAAACCACCCGGCTTGAACTCGCTCCCCTGGACGATGCCTGGCTGCTGACCGGCGAACTCCGGATTGCTAATCCCGCTCTCTGGTTCCCCCACACGCATGGCACTCCCGCCCTGTACGACTGCGAATTACAGATCGAATCGCTCGGCCTCGTTCACACCCACTCCTGCAGCCCCGTCGGCTTCCGGACCATCGCGGTCCCTGACTTCGACAAATTTTCCCTGCAGGTAAATGGCCGCCCCATCTATTGCCGCGGCGCCTGCTGGACCGTGAGCGATCTCATTTCCCTCACCGGCACGGAACAATCCCTCCGCCACGACCTCACTCTCGCCCGCGATGCCGGCATCAATATGCTCCGCGTCGGCGGCACCATGGTCTACGAATGCGACCTCTTCTATCGGCTGTGCGATGAACTAGGCATCCTCGTCTGGCAGGACTTCATGTTTGCCAACATGGATTATCCCGTCGCCGATGCAGGCTTTCGCGACAACCTCACCGCCGAAGTCACGCAACAACTCACCCGGCTGGCGGCCCATCCCTCCGTCGCCGTCTACTGCGGCAGCAGCGAAATCGAACAACAGGCGGCCATGCTCGGACTGCCCCGCGAACTCTGGCGGAATGACTGGTTTGCAACCACCCTCCCGGCGCTGTGTGCGGAGCATCATCCCGGAACCCCCTACCTCCCTTCCACCCCCTGCGGCGGAGTCCTTCCGTTTCACACCCACACCGGCGTGACTCATTACTATGGCATCGGCGCCTACCTCCGCTCCCCGGCGGAACTCCGTCGCGATGACGTCAAATTCACCGCCGAAGCCCTCGGGTTCTCGAATCTCCCGGACGATGAAACCGCCAACCTCGTCCTGCAGGGACGTCGCCCCGTTCTCCACGACCCGGAATGGAAACGCCGTGTCCCGCGCGATACCGGTGCAGGCTGGGACTTCGAGGACGTCCGCGATCACTACCTGCAGGAACTCTACGGCGTCGATCCCGCGAAACTCCGCTCCTGGGACATGGCGAAATATCTCCAACTCAGCCGCCTTGTCCCCGGCGAAATGATGACTCGCGCCTTCTCAGAATGGCGCAGCACCCACACGCACAACCGGGGCGGACTGGTCTGGTTCTACAAAGACCTCTGGCCGGGTGCCGGCTGGGGCATTGTCGATGCCCGCGGACTTCCCAAGGCCACCTATTACTACTTAAAGCGGATCTGGCAATCTCGCCAGCTCACGCTCACTGATGAAGGCCTCAACGGCATCCACCTCCACGCCACGAATGAAACCGACGCTCACTGCGACGGGCATCTGGAAGTGGTCCTCCTCAAAGAGCCGAACATTATCGTCGCGAAACAGGAACGGGCCGTATCCATCCCCCCCCATTCGCAGGCCACCTGGAGCGCCGAGGAAATTCTCGGGGGCTTCCACGACGTCAGTTACGCCTACCGCTTCGGTCCCCCCTCGCATGATGTCGTCATCGCCACCTGGTACGACGGCCAGCGCAACGTCCTCAGCGAAGCCGTTCACCTCCTCAGAAAAGACGTTCCTCAAGTTTTGGCGGGCGGCGAACTCAAATGTTCCGCACACGCGATCTCTGACACGGAATACGAAGTCCTTCTCGGCTCGGACCAGTTCCTCCACGGACTGGAACTGAAGGCTGCGGGTTACCTCCCCAGCGACAATTATTTCCACCTCCGGCCGGGACGGACGAAGTCCGTCACCTTCCGCAGCCTCTCTCCCATCCCTCAACCGTTCCGTCCTGAACTCCAGGCCCTGAATTTGCCCCATTCGGTCAGCATCCCCGTCGATCCCTCGCCGCCGCAGAAAGGATCCGATGTCTACCCTCACTCCTGAACCGAAACCCGGCCTGAAAGAACCGCTTCAATCCTCTGCCGCGACCGTCGAACGGACCCCCTTCTATCTGTCGAGCCAGGGGCAGCCTCTGTTTGCCTGGTTGCACGCTCCGCTCTCCGACAAAAGCCTCACGCACGGCGTCCTGATTTGCCCTCCCTTGGGTTTTGAACAGTTGCACGCCCACCGCAGCCTGCGGCATCTCGCCGATCACCTCTCCGAAACCGGCGCCGCCGTCTTGCGCATCGACTGGCACGGCACCGGTGACTCCGCTGGCTCGGATGCGGACCCGGATCGATTGGCCACTTGGGAACAGAACGTTCGAGACGGTATCCGCTGGCTGCGACAGGTGCTGGGATGTAAACGCATCAGCGTCATCGGTGTTCGCATGGGGGCTTCCCTCGCTGCCGCCGCACTCCAGTCCGAAGCGGTCGATGACTTCGTGCTCTGGGGACCGATTTCCTCGGGACGGCGATACGTCCGCGAAATGATGACCATCGACCTGACCGGGGGCGATGCGGGCAAGTCGGAAGCCGAAGGAGACCTCGAAGCCGCCGGTTTCCTCCTCACGAAACAAACCTCCCTGGATCTCTCCCAGATCAACCTCGCTGCGATTCACCCTCTGAGCAAACGCATCCTCATCGCCCAGCGCGATGACCGTTCCCCCGATCTGAAGCTGCAGGAGGCCTACCAGAACTGGGGAATCGAAACCGAACAGATCACCCTCCCCGGCATGGGAGAAATGCTCCTCGAACCGCACCGGGGAGAAGTCCCTCGTCGCGCGCTGGGAGAAATTTCCGACTGGCTGCAATCCGTCTCTCCGACGGCATCTGCAGCCGGGCGCGATCCCACTCCCTTGTGGCTCCCGCAGAGCATGATGGTCTCCTCCGCTCCGGAAGAAACCTGCGTCAAACTCCGTGAGACCCCCGTCTGCATCTCGGAAGACCCCAACCTCTGGGGGATCTTCTCCGAACCGGAAGACAAACCTCCCGCCGACCGCCCCCTCATCCTGATTCTCAACGCCGGGGCAGCCTACCGCATCGGCCCGGGGCGGATGAATGTCGAACTGGCCCGCTCACTCGCGGCCCAGGGCTATCGCTCTCTCCGCCTCGACCTCGGTGGTCTGGGTGATAGCCTCGCGCACGCGGGAGTCACGGAAAACGATTCCTATGCCTCCACCGCCTTCCGGGACGTGCAACTCACTCTGGATTATCTCCGCAGGGAGACCAATGTTCAAAAGGTCGTACTTCTGGGCCTCTGCTCGGGAGCCTACACCGCGTTTCAATCCGCCGCGCAGTTGGCGGATCCTCTCCTCGTCGAAAGCATCCTCATCAACCCGTTGACCTACTATTGGAAAACGGGGATGACCATCGATGATGATCCGGGACGCCTGCTGGTCAAACAGCACTACTATCTTTCGTCCGCGCTGCAGCCCCGCAAATGGATTCGCTTCCTCTCCGGGCAGACGGAAATCGGCCTCTGGGGAGCTGTGAAACTTCTCCTAGGACGCTGGCATTCCCGGCGAATGAAGAAACAATCTCCCCCCCATCCCTGTCCCCGGTTGCGCGAGTCCCGGATCCCTTCGCACCCCGAGCGCGAAGACCTCGCCGCGGATCTGGATCAGGTCGTCGCCCACGGTCGAAAACTGGCGCTGTTCTTCGCCACCACCGACCCCGGCTACAGCATCCTGATGTTCCACGTGAAACATAAGGCGCTCGAACTGCAGCGGACCGGGGACGTCAACGTGAGTTTCATCTCACACGCCGACCACACGTTCTCGCGCCGCAAACCCCGCCGCGAACTCTTTCAGGGCATTTTCGACCATCTTCGGAAGCAGTATTCCTGATTCCGGACGTCGCTCGCCCATCAGGAATGTTCCACGTGGAACATTCCTGGAACGTTGAACGCAGGGTGCAGCGCACGAAATGTTCCACGTGGAACATTTCGCTCGAAGGGCGGCGCACCTGTCATTCAAAAAATGTGTTCATCCCCCGCGCACGCAAACAGCGGTTGGTGAACACGTTAGCCCCGCAGGCCCTGAAAATCCCGCTCCGCCCACAGCATTTCGCGCAACTCACACCTTCGCAAAATGCGGTTGGTGAACATGTCAGATCGGCAGTGTTCTGGCAACCGAGCTCCGTCCAGAGCATTTTGCGCAACGTAGTTTAGTGCGCCGGGGGCGGGCTGTTCTGGAACGCGCGGTTCCGGAACAGGAAGTCGATGATATTCCCCTCGTGCGGCTGCAGCCAGTTCAGCGCAACCGTCTTCACCGGTCCGAGGTTCAGCCGGTCGACGTGCACCGCATCCAGGAGCTCCTGCGAGAACTTTTCGTCGTGCGTGAGTGCCGTGCAGACAAGCGTCGGGCCGATGTTGGCGATCATCTCGTCCTGCGGGCAGTCGACCACCACCACGAACGGAAACATGTATTCTGCTTTCGTGATCACCGGTTCGTAACTGCTGCTGTGGATCACGGTGGGACGGAGGTAATCGCAGCGCTCGTGCTGCACGAGACGCGGACCGCCGCGGTACTTGTCGGTCACCTCCGTAACCCCGTGCGCCTGGCAACCTTCGTCGATCTGGTTGTTGACCGCTTCCGCGACGCCGGGGGTCGTAAAGGCGGCCAGCATCGCATTCTTGTCGGTCATGGGAAGCGGCGCGATCGGGCCGAGACGCTTCGCCAGCGCATCGGCGATTTCCCGACCGTGACGCGGCGCCCAGATCGCGGACGCATTGATGCACCCGCGGCCGCCGTTCGTCAGCACGGAATCGACCATCAGGTCGAGATACTTCTCCCAGTTGTCGACTTCATCTTCGCCGAAGATGATCTTGGAGAACCCGGGGCCGTGCACCTGGATCCGGGGATCCCCCGAGTATTTGTCGATCGTCTGCTGGCTGCCGAAGATCTTGGAGCGCGAACACTTGGAGAGAATGGCGCCGCCGACGTCCTGAGGGCCGGGGTAAATGCAGATCGATTCGCGCGGAATACCGGCTTCATAAAATGCGGAGACCATCCGGAACGGTGTCCACGGTTCCGAAGAACCGGGCTTGATCACCAGCCCGACCTGCAGCGGAATCACCGGTAACCACAGCGTATGCACGCCGGGAGAGTTCGAGGGGAGGACCAGCCCCAACGCGGGAGCCGTCGCCTGATAGCTGAGCATGACGCCGCGCGATTCGGTGCCGTACCCCTTCGTGAGGATGTCGAACGGCAAACCGCGCGTCAGTGCCTCCAGCACATCCTGCATGTGCGTCAGCATGAAATGGTTCTTGCGCATGTTCGCGGCGCACAGATGTTCCGGGATGCCGGTCGTCGCGGATTGCACGCGGCAGAACTCGGCGGGAGTCTGCGTCCCGTTCCCCATCGGCAGCGTCCCGTTCAGGTACAGGTCCGCCGCCTTCGTCATCATCTCGATCAGCGTGGGGATCGGGATCTGGCGCAGGGCATTGCGGGCTCGCTGGGCGAACCGCATGTCCATGTTCAGCATGCCGGCGTTGGCCTGATGGATCTGGGCCAGCGTCTCACCGGTTTCGAAATGGACGACGGAGGCCTTTTCCAGGCTTTCGTATGGTTTTCCCCAACGCAGGACCGGAATCTCTAGCACGGATGTTCTCCCGACAAACAGCAGTCATTGAACGCGGAAAAAACGGACGACGCTCGCGTCTGACGCCGAACGCCGCCCGTTGGATGGGGCCACTGGATACGATTAGTAGACGCCGACGGTGGTGGTCTTGGCGAATTCATGGAACGGACGCGTCCCGCTGATTCCGTCCCAGGGATACTTGGGGCAGGGAGGTTCCCGTTCCCCTTCGTCCCGTTCCATGAAGCCGGGGACGAAGAATTCCTCGGTGAGCGTGGTCAGTTTCACGCGGCCGGTCTCACCATAGCCGACGTGCTTGTTGTAGTCCTTGAAGTCCACGACTTCGATAACTGCCCGGGGCTGCGGGGCATGGTAGGTGATCTTGTAGTTGTCGGCGGGATCAAACGGCTTGCTGCAGGCGAGTCCCATCAGCGTGTTCCCGTACGTGGGGGTCATGTAGACGCCGTTGATCAATTCCTCGCAGGCGAAGCGATACCACTGCGGCGTGAACTCGGTCCCGCCGGAGAAGATCCCGGTGATCCCCGCTTCCTTGATGCTGGAGCCTTTGTCCATCAGTTTCATGGCGAGGGCTTCGAGCAGCTTGGGAGTGGTGAACATGCACTTGATGTCATGTCCGGCGGAGAGGATCGTCAACGCCTGGTCGATGACGTGGTCGCGATAGGCCTCCATCTCCTTGATATTGCCGCGCTTGATCAGCTTGACGACCCAGCGGGGATCGAGATCGACGCAGAACGCGATCCCGCCGCGATGCTGGGCGAGGTGTTCCACCGCCAACCGGAGACGGCGCGGTCCGGAGGGGCCGAGCATCAGCCAGTTGCTCCCCTTCGGGAAATGCTCATCGGGGAGGGTTTCGCTGAAGAGTTCGTAATCGATCTGCCAGTCCCGCCAGGAGGTCCGGGACTTGGGGATGCCGGTGGTCCCGCCGGTTTCGAAGACATACAGAGGTTTCCCCTGAATTCCCTTGGGAACCCAGCGGCTGACGGGGCCGCCGCGGAGCCATTCATCCTCGAACGGATCGAACTTCTGCAGATCAACGAAGGATTTGACCTCCTTGAGGGGATTGAATTTCAGGGTCTGGGCTTTTTCCAGCCAGAATTTGCAGCCTGTTTCCGGGCTGAAATGCCAGTGAATGGTCTTGCAGACGTGTTCGTTCAACTTGTCCTGGGCCGCGCGGAGGGCCGTATCCGAAACAGGAGAGGAATTCGCGGTCACGATACATAAGCTCCCAAAGCATTGGTCGAAAATGATTCAGCGTGCGTCTCCCTATCATAGGGGGTAAGACCAGTTTTTTCGACCGTCCCGAGGGAGTCGGCAAGCCTTTCGCGACAGCTCCTTGAGTCCTCAGACATGCTGAAAGTCTCTGGGAATTGGTCTCCGGATCGAGTTTAATGGAAGAGATCCCAAATCTTCCGCGGAGCCACCCGGATGCGCTCGCTCTCGTTCTCAATTTCGGCCGTGCTGCTGATCCTCACGGGGATATCCTCCGCGCAGGGAGCGCCGTTGCGTTTCAACCGGGATGTCCGGCCGATTCTGTCGAACCACTGTTTTCAGTGTCACGGACCGGACAGTGCCAATCGCAAGGCGGGGTTGAGGCTGGACCAGCGCGAGCAGGCACTGAAGCCAGCCGAATCTGGCGAGCCGGCGATTCTCCCCGGCAAGCCCGATGCCAGTGAACTCGTTCGCAGAATCTTTGCGACGGAGAAGGCAGAGGTGATGCCTCCCCCCGCGGTCCACAAGGAGTTGACCGCGGCGCAGAAGGAAATTCTGAAGCGGTGGGTGGCGGAAGGGGCGAACTATGAACCGCATTGGGCCTTGATTGCCCCCGTGCGATCTGAACTTCCGGAGGTGAAGAAAAAGGAGTGGGTCCGGAATGGAGTGGATGCTTTTATCCTCGCCCGTCTGGAACAGGAGGGGCTGCAACCCTCGCCGGATGCGGACTGGGTGACTCTCTTTCGCCGATTGAGTCTGGACCTGACGGGGTTGCCGCCGCGCGTGAATGACGTCCGACAGTTTGAGAAAGAGATCGCCGCGGCTGAAGCCCAGCCGAACGGTTCGAAGCGGGGCGGACCTGTTGACCAGGTGTATGAGCGCTGGGTGAACCGGTTTCTGGATTCACCGCATTACGGGGAGCGGATGGCGGTGGACTGGATGGACGCCGCGCGGTATGCCGACTCGAACGGCTATCAGGTGGACCGGGATCGCGAGACATACGCGTGGCGGGACTGGGTGATCAATGCGTTCAACAAGAACATGCCGTTCGACCAGTTCACGATCGAACAGATTGCGGGGGATCTGCTTCCTGAAGCGACATTGGAGCAGCGGGTTGCCACGGGCTTTCACCGGAACCACATGCTGAATGAAGAAGGGGGGATCATCCCCGAAGAATTCCTGGCGGAATATTGTGCGGACCGGGTGGAGACGACAGCGACGGTCTGGCTGGGGCAGACGTTTAACTGCACCCGCTGCCACGATCACAAGTTCGACCCTTTCACGCAGAAAGATTTCTACGGGCTGTATGCCTTTTTCCACAACGTGACGGAAAAGGGGATTGGAGATTATGGCGCGAACATCCGCCGCAATGCGCCTCCGCAGTTGAAACTCAAGGCGCCGGAGGTGGAGGCGAAGATCGCCGATCTCCGGAAACAGATTGAAGC
The DNA here is from genome assembly GCA_046349635.1 of Planctomycetales bacterium. Classification (GTDB taxonomy): domain Bacteria; phylum Planctomycetota; class Planctomycetia; order Planctomycetales; family Planctomycetaceae; genus JAXMBX01. Next base: position 6,858 of record JAXMBX010000070.1, on the reverse strand, counting down.
GGTGAGAGGGCAGATTGCGACACAGGAAGCGGAGTTAACCGCCGGGATCGAGGGGTGGGGTGACCGGCTGATGGCTGAACGAGTCGCCTGGCAGCCCGTCAAACTGAGCAGTGTCACGGGGAATAAGGATGCCGCCAAACTGACGGAGCAGGGGACGGCGCGCGTGACATTCCCGGGGACGGGGACTTACAAAATCACCGCTGAGATGCCGGTCCCTGCGGGGGCCGTCACTGGTTACCGGCTGGTGCTTCGCTCGGTCCCGCCGGAATCGTCCCCTGCAAAACCGGTCGATCCGAAGACGGATAAGCTCTCCACGGAAAAGCTGCAGGTCGGACCGGTGCAGTTGTTCCGGGTGGAAGCGGATCCGAAGGACCCGGCCAAGACCAACAGCGCCGTTATCACGCTGACTGCCGGGAAGGTTGGCAAATCGCTTCCGAGCGGTGAGGTGGCCAAGACCCTTGAGCCCAAAGGTGCGACGCGGGCCGAACTGGAATTCCCGCCACAGGGGAAGATTGCCCTCGTCTATGAAACGGAGGCGATGACGGTTGCGAATGCCAAAGGACTGCGGCTCGAAACGACACTGAAGATCAAGGAACAAGTGGGGCCGTATGACCTCGCCGTGGAATGGACGACGAGTGCGCACGATCTGTTTGTGGGCCAGGAAGTCGTGGATATCGTCACCAAGGAACCGGCGGCCCGCACCGAGGAAGAGGGGAAACAACTGGTCGACATTCGTCGCGGGCGTCATCCCCTGTACCGTCAGTTGACCGCGCGAATCGGCGAACTGGAAGGACAGATCGGACAGGAGGATCTGAAGATCCCCACCGCGATGGTGATGGAGGAACTGCCGCAGCCCCGCAAGACGTTCATCATGATGCGGGGGGAATACAACAAGCTCGGTGCCGAGGTGCAGGCTGCGACGCCCGCGGTGCTGCCCGTTATGCCGGCCGACTGGCCCAGGAATCGACTCGGGCTGGCCCGCTGGCTGGTCGATCCGAAGAATCCGCTCCCCGCGCGGGTCACCGTCAACCGCTACTGGCAGGGTGTGTTCGGAACCGGACTGGTCCGGACGGCTGAAGATTTCGGGACACAGGGGGAAGCCCCGAGCCATCCCGAACTGCTCGACTGGCTGGCGACAGAATTCATCCGGACGAAATGGGACGTCAAAGGGATGATGCGGTTGCTGGTGACGAGTTCCGCGTATCGGCAAAGTTCCGTGGTATCGGCGGGGCTGGTGGAAAAAGATCCCGAGAATCGGCTGCTCGCGCGTGGTCCCCGGTTCCGGCTGCAGGCGGAATTCCTGCGCGATCAGGCGCTGGCGGCGAGCGGCTTGCTGGTGGAGCGAGTCGGAGGTCCCTCGGTCAAACCGTATCATCCCCCCGGGTTGTATGAACAGGTTGTGGCCGGATCGAGCGCGAACAGTTATGAGCAGGGAAAGGGAGAGGATCTGTTTCGCCGCAGTCTGTACACCTACTGGAAGCGTTCCGTTCCCAATCCCGCGATGCTGGTATTTGATGCTCCTTTCCGGGAAGCGTGCAGCATGCGGCGTCCGCGAACGAACACACCGTTGCAGGCTCTCAACCTGATGAATGATCCGACGTATGTAGAAAGTGCGCGCAAGCTGGCGGAACGGATGATCCGCGAAGGGGGGAGCACGGTCGCCTTGCAGATTGATTACGGTTACCGGCTGGTGCTGGGACGGGGTGCGAAGACGCGTGAGCTGGCGATTCTGATCGCGGCTTATGACCGGACCGTGGGAGAGTTTCAGAAAGACTCCGCGCAGGCGGTCGAATTGCTGAAAGTCGGGACGGTTCCCGCGGAAAGTCAAATTCCGCCTGCCCGGCTGGGGGCGTTGACCGTCATCGCCAGCACGCTGCTGAATCTGGATGAGGCGGTGATGAAGGAGTAGAAATTCGTTCTCACTTGTCCAGCAGTGAGGAATATAAGATCGTATCAGTTATCACTCTTCGTTCGTTTTTCAAGTCACCATTTTCTCTGTGAGCATCAAGGAGTCCGTTCGTGGTTCTGCCTGACGATTATGCCGATCCGCCGGAGCGGATCTGGCTGAAGTGGCTGAAGTGGATTTCCATTACCGGAGTCCTGGTCGGCGTCTGGATGATTTACTTCTTCGACGTCTGGCACCCCGCCTTCTGGCTGGAGCCTGAGATCCGCAATGATACGGCCGTGTTCACCGTGTATGAGACTTTGGTGACGTTCGTCCTGACAAACGGGCGTTGGCCCAAGGATGAAAAGGATTTCCGGGAAAATATCAAGTATTCCGGCGGTCGCCAGGGAGGGGTCTTCTACCGCTGGCCCGACGATGCCACGCGTCTGCTCAGAATTACCGGCGTGAAGTATGGCGTGCCGCTCGCTGAAGTCGCCCAAGCGAGCCCGCTAAAGTTCGAATACGTGTATGAGAAGAAAACAGGCCCGAATCCCCGCTGGCATACGATGTCGGAACGGTTGATTGGAGCGTGCAACTCGAGAATTGAGGGAGAACAGCTGGAGAAGGCCATCCTGCCGAACTTCGACAAACCCAAGTCGGACACTCCGGAGTCCGACAAGACGGTGACTCCTGAAAACAAAGCCTCCGCAGATCAAAAAGCACCGGTTAAAAAAGAGCCAGCTCAAAAGGAACCGGAGCCGCCGAAGAAATAAGTTCCCGCCCGTAACACGGACCTTTCCAGGATGCTGTCGTGAATTACTCTTCCCGCAAACCGTTACCATTCGATCCGCTGTGCCGTCGCCAGTTTCTGGCGCGGAGCGGAGCGGGGATCGGCATAGCGGCACTGGCGCACCTGTTGGAAGGTGAGGTTTCCGCGGGGACCGGTCTGGCGGGGTTACCGCATTTTGCGGCGCGGGCGAAGCGGATTATCTGGCTGACGCAGGCGGGTGCCCCGTCGCAACTGGAGTTGTTCGACCACAAGCCCAAATTGCAGGAGCAGTTCAACAAGGATCTGCCGGACTCGGTTCGGAACGGCCAGCGACTGACGGGGATGACGTCCGGGCAGGCACGGTTTCCGATTGCTCCGTCGATGTACAAATTTTCCCAACAGGGGAAATCGGGGATGTGGTGGAGCGAACTGATGCCGCATACCGGCAAGTGGGTGGATCAGTTGTGCGTCATCAAGACGATGCACACGGAGGCGATCAACCACGATCCGGCGATGACTTTGTTGCAGACGGGCGCACAAGTGGCCGGGCGTCCGTCGCTGGGGGCGTGGATGTCGTACGGGCTCGGTACGGAGAACGACAACCTGCCGGCGTATGTGGTGATGATCTCCCGGCCGAGCGGCCCGACGAATGCACAGCCTTTGCATGAGCGGATGTGGGGTTCTGGTTTTCTGCCGCCGCGGTACCAGGGGGTGCGTTTCAGTCCGGGGAAGGATCCGGTGCTGTTTCTCTCCAATCCTCCCGGGATCAGCCGGGAGCAACGCCGCGAGATGCTGGATGATCTGGCCGCGTTGAACAAGATCAAGCTGGAAGAGGCCCACGATCCGGAGATTCAGACCCGGATCGACCAGTACGAACTTGCGTTCCGGATGCAGAGCGCGGTCCCGGAACTGGCGGACCTGTCGAAGGAATCCGCGTCGGTTTTCGAGCGATATGGGCCGGAATCTAAGAAGCCGGGGACTTACGCGGCGAATTGCATCCTGGCGCGCCGTCTGGCGGAGCGGGGGGTACGGTTCATTCAGCTTTATCATCGGGGCTGGGACCAGCACGCCGATCTTCCCAAGGGGATTAAGAGCCAGTGCTACGACACCGACCAGCCGACGGCGGCGCTCTTGGAAGACCTGCAGGCGCGGGGCTTGTTGAAAGACACGCTCGTGGTGTGGGGTGGGGAGTTCGGGCGGACGGTTTACTCGCAGGGGACGCTGAATGCGGAGAACTATGGCCGTGACCATCATCCGCGGTGCTACTCGCTGTGGTTGGCGGGGCGGGGATCATGGGGGGATGACGTACGGCGAGACGGATGAGTTTTCCTATAACATCGTGAAGGATGGGGTCCATATTCACGACCTGAACGCGACGATCCTGCAGCAGATGGGGATCGACCATACGCGGTTCACTTATCGGCATCAGGGGCGGGACTATCGGCTGACGGACGTGCACGGGGAAGTGGTGAAAGGAATTTTGGCGTGAAAGCCCTCGCAAGGAGTGGGGTCGGGAATGACAAGTCGCGACGCGGGTGAGTTGCCGGCGAGTCCTTCTGGATCGAAGCGGCGCGGATGGCCCTGGCTTGAAATTGCTTTTGTCGTTCTTGTCAGTCTCGCGGTGTGCTTGTGGTGGTTGACGCGCCCCGTCGGGCCGCTGCGTCCCACGGTTTCCAAGGAAACGACATTTTTGACGACTCCGATCAAGGCTGATGGGTTTGTCGATTATCTGGCGCGTTGAATCAATCGGCCTCACAAGGGGTCACTCCGGAAAACAATTTCGAGGTGGTTGTTCGGAAGGTGTGTGGTGACGAACCGATCAAGGATATTCGAGCGGAATACTACCGGCTGCTGGGAATCGATCCGCTGCCGCACAATCCGAGTCCGTTTCGGCCTTTCTTGAAATTTCTAGACCAAAAGATTGGAAAGGAAGAAGGAGCGACCAAACAGCAGCGAGCAGCGGCGGAGGAAGAGTGTGAACAAGGGTGGAATCGTCCCTGGGTGGTACGCGATTATCCTCTCATGCGGGAATGGCTGCAGCAGAATACGCGGTCTCTGGATGACCTGGTAGAGGGGGCGAAGCGGACGAAAAGCTACACGCCGTATGTGGCCATCCAGACAGGAACGGATCGAGGCGTGGGGGATCTCTCGAGTTTAGAGGTGCCGTTTGGGGAGGAACGAAGGAACATTTGCCGTTCATTGATTGTGCGAGCGATGCAGAGAATCGGGAGCAAGGAGGTCAACGGAGCGTGGGAAGACTTGCAGGGAGTGCATCGCATCGCGCGGCTGAGTGCGCATGGCCGCTGCGGCTTCGACGCGCTTGCCGGGATTGCCTGTGAATCATCCGCGTGCCGGGCGGAGATTCAGATGTTGAAGGCGGTTTCGCTGGATGCGGGACAGCTGAAAGAGTTTGCAAAACAATTGCGACGATTCGAGGCGATCTGTGCCGTTACCCCCACGGTTGATGAGTATTACCGTTGGTCATATCTCGAGTATGCGACAACGTTGTACTGCCTGCCTGAGAAGCTTCATTCTAAAGGAGGTCCGAAACAGGCAGAGTGGCGGCCGGGATCTGTCCGGCCCCTTGATCTGGCTTTGAAGTGGGGAAACAAACAATTTGATGAGCTGGTGAGGATTGGTCGAATTGAAGATTCGGTCGAGCGACAGCGGGCGAACGACGAATTTGTTGGAGCCTATGAGCAAAGCCTGGTGAAGAAGCGAGCGTCGATGTCTTCGGTGACTTCGGTCTTTAAAGATATGGTCTGGGTCGATGAGGCGTGGGGGGAAGCGGTGAGAGATGTCGCGTGCGTACAGACTCTTCCCGATGTGTGCAACTTTGCCAACGCGAATCGCCGGGCCGAGTGCTTTAGGTCGATGACGTGGCTGGCGTTTTTGTTGCAGGCTTATCATGTGGAACATGGGAATTATCCTGCCAGGCTGGAGGAGCTGATTCCCGCCTACACCGAGGTGATCCCGCTCGATTCGTTTCGCCATCAGCCGATTCACTATTTTAGAACGGGCAACGATTGCGTGTTGCAAGGCTGGGGCCCGAATCAGAAGGATGAATTGAACAAGGAACGATTGGATCTGCAGGACTTCGATGGTTCGGATCATCCGGAGGATTCGGGTGACGACCAAGTGGTGCGAATTTCCCCAGTGCGTTGAGGGGTGCATTTTGCTGATCGATCACGTTTCAGGCGGATGCACGGCGGAATTCGGTTGGACTCGTTCGCTCATAGCGGATAGAGTACAGGCGCGGCGGGGGCGGTTTGATTGAAGCCGTTTCAGGGAATGAACAGACCACCAGGGTGAGGTGTTTGATGCAGACAGTTTTTCATCGCGCGTTGTTGATCTGCGGAATTCTGACGCTGGGGTTTTCTCTGGCCGCGGAGGACAAGGCGGCTCCGAAAGCAGAGGAAAAAAAGCCGGCGGCGGAAGCTGCCGCGACAGAGAAAGCCAAGGCAGGCGCCAAACCCGCTGAGAAAAAAGAAGACGGGAAGAAGGACGCCGAGAAAAAAGAGGGTGAGAAGAAAGAGCCTGCCAAGAAGGACGAAAAGCCGGCCGACAAGGAGAAGAAGTCTCAAGAACCCGGCTTTGCAAAGCTGATCGAAGAACACACGATCGCGACGTTCAAGGCGGTGGATGAATACGTCAAGAATCATCCGCAGGCTCCGGACATCGACCAGGCGTACTTCTGGCTGTTTCAGAACGGGCTGGCTTTGAAAAAAGAAGCGGACGTTCTGCAATACGCGGAAGCGTACCTCGCCCGGGATGAGGTGAGCCCGCAATTGAAGCAGATCGCCTACCAGGTGCAGGCGGTGGGGAACCTGAAGCAGAAGAAGTATCCCCAGGCGGTGCATGCCTATGAGCATCTGCTCGAAAGCAACGAACGTCGGAATGCCAACCAGGTGGTGGAATTCGGTTTCGGGCTGGCGAACAAGATCCAGGTGGGGGGGGACATCGCGACCGCGCGGACGGTGTTCGAGAAGATTTCCGATGCGTTTCCGTTGAACGAGGATCTGGGGAAGCTGATCAAGCGAAAGCTGGACCGGCTGGATCTCGTCGGCCAGCCTCCACCTTCACTCGCGAAGGGGAAGGATTGGGAGGGGAAGTCCCTGAACATGGAGGCCTATAAAGGGAAGGTGGTCCTGATCGACTTCTGGGCGACCAACTGCCCCCCCTGTCTGGCGGAGCTGCCGAATTT
>JAXMBX010000069.1:0-22223 GCA_046349635.1 Planctomycetales bacterium | reverse complement strand
TTCCCGAGTGCCCCCGGGATTATGAGACCGCGAAGCAGAAATTGCGGGAGACGCTTTCGGAAGCGGTGCAGTTGCGGATGCGGAGCGACGTGCCGCTGGGAGCGTTTCTGTCGGGGGGAATTGACTCGACGATCATCTGCGGGCTGATGCAGAAATTTTCGTCGCGTCCGGTGAAAACCTTTTCAATCGGGTTTCCGGTCAAGTCCTTCGATGAACGGACGTTTGCCCGTGCCGCGGCGGAACACCTGGGGACGGAGCATTATGAGCAGGTGGTGGAACCCTCCGCGCTGCAGATTCTCCCCAAGTTGATCTGGCACTACGATGAGCCGTTCGCGGACAGTTCCGCGATTCCGTGTCTGTACCTGGCGGAAATGACACGCCGCCAGGTGACGGTGGCGCTCTCGGGAGACGGCGGGGACGAATTGTTCGCCGGTTATCGCCGTTACCAGGCGGTCCGGATTTCCGGCTGGCTGGATCATCTACCCAGGTTCGTGCAGCGGTCTCTCGGTTCGGATCTCGTCCAGCGGATCCCGACGCCGGTGGCACAATATTCCAAACTGCGACGGCTCAAGAAGCTGTGTTCCGCGCTGGGAGAATCTCCCGAACGGCGATATCTCAAATGGGTCAGCATCCTGGATGCGGACCGGAGGAAAGCACTATATCACCCGGATTTTGAACAGCGGTTAGGGACCGCGGATGCCGCGGATTTTCTGCTGGACGCCTATCAACTCTGCCCGAAGCGGGACTTCATCACCCGCACGACCGCGGTGGACGTGCTGACGTATCTGCCGTGTGACATTCTGACGAAAGTCGATATCAGCACGATGGCGTACAGCCTGGAGTCGCGGAACCCGTTTCTCGACCACCACGTTGTGGATCTCGCGGCCCAGATGCCGATCGAATGGAAACTGTCCGGGCAGATCAGCAAGAAAATCCTGATCGAGTCCTTCCCGGAGCTGCTTCCCGACATGATCCGGACGCGTTCCAAGATGGGCTTCGGCGTCCCGCTGGATCACTGGTTCCGCGGGGAGTTGCGACCGCTGCTGGAGGATATCCTGCTGTCGCAGCGAGCGCTGGAACGGGGTCTGTTCCAGCCCGGAGAAGTGAAACGGTTAGTGGAAGAACACCAGGCCTGCACCTGGGACCATAGCCACCGGTTATGGGGGCTGCTGGTGCTGGAATTGTGGTACCGCACGTTTATTGACGGCGAAATTCCAACCGGTCCGGCCACTGGCTTGTGACCTCCCGTAAGGCATTCACCCGATTCTCCGGAACCTGCGTTGCGAGTTCGGGCAGGAAAGGCCATGATGAAATCCGCCCCACAGCGAGGGGGGAAAGGCCGGATTTCGACAGTGCTCCGCCGAGCTCCGGCCAGGATCGAGTGCTCACGAACAAAGGTGGCGGAACGTTATGCAGAAAGTACTGTCGTTGATTCTCGCCGGAGGGAAGGGAACCCGGCTGGAACCGTTGACTCGGGATCGGGCGAAGCCCGCAGTCCCTTTTGGCGGGAATTACCGAATCATCGATTTTCCTCTCTCAAACTGTCTGAACAGCGGCCTGCGGCAGATCCTGATCCTGACCCAATACAAGGCGGCCAGCCTGGACCGCCATATCAACCTGGGGTGGCGTTTCCTGTGCCGTGAGCTGGGGGAATTCATCGACGTCCTCCCCCCGCAGCAGCGGATCGACGAGAACTGGTACCAGGGGACGGCGGATGCCGTTTACCAGAACATCTATTCCATCGAACGGTACCGTCCGGACATCGTGCTGATTCTCTCCGGGGACCATATCTACAAGATGGATTACGCGGCGATGATCGAGGAGCATCTCCGGACGGGAGCGGACGCGACCTTGGGCTGCATCCCGGTGCCGCTCCACGAGGGTGACCAGTTCGGGATCATGGAAATCGACGAGAACCACAAGATCAAGAACTTCCTGGAGAAGCCTGCGCATCCCAAGCCAATGCCCACGGATCCGGAGCGGTGCCTGGCGTCGATGGGGATCTATGTCTTTAACGCCCCGTTCCTGTTCGAACAGTTGTGCCGGGATGCGACGATGTCGGACAGTTCGCACGACTTCGGTAAGAATATCATCCCATCGATCCTGCGAACGCACCGGGTGATTGCGTATCCGTTCCGCGACCGGAATACGCGCAAGACCCATTACTGGCGGGATGTGGGGACGATCGATGCGTATTACGAAGCAAACATGGACCTGGTGACGGTGGACCCGGAACTGAACATTTACGACCAGGCCTGGCCGATCCGCTCGTACCAGCCGAATCTTCCTCCTCCCAAATTCGTGTTTGCGCAGAAAGACGGGCACGAGCCGCGGGTGGGGCACGCTCTCGACAGCATGATCAGTTCCGGTTGCATCCTGTCCGGGGGGCGGGTGGAACGATCGCTGCTGTCTCCGAACGTGCGTGTGAACAGTTGGGCGGCGGTGGAGGATTCCATCCTGTTCGAAGGAGTGACCATCGGACGTCACGCGCGGGTTCGACGGGCCATCATCGACAAGGGGGTCACGATCCCCGAGAATGCGTGGATCGGCTATGACTCGGTCGCGGACCGCGCCCACGGGTACACCGTCACTGAGACGGGGATCGTCGTGATCGCCAAGGATCCGGGATATTCCGAAGGCTGGAACTGATCGCTTCCCTGGGCGGGACCACAAACCTCATGTCTCCAGACATCAACTCCTACGAACAGGCTTTGGAATACCTGTATTCGCGGATTGATTACGAGCGGGTGAAGCCTTCTTCCTACCAGATCGCGGATTTCCAGCTCGAGCGGATGCAACTGCTGCTGGAAGCCCTGGGGAGTCCGCATTTGCGGATTCCGGCGGTTCACGTGGCGGGGACAAAAGGGAAAGGGTCGACCTGCTGCATGATCGCGGCGGTATTGCAGGAGGCCGGTTACCGGACGGCGCTGTTGACCTCACCGCACCTCAATTCGTTTGAGGAACGTCTGCGGGTGCAGGGAGAATCTCCTTCGCAGGATCGGGTGGTGGACCTGGTCCGGACATTGGCGCGGCACGTGGAAGCGGTGGAACGGGAAAACGGCACCCAGCAGATCACCTATTTTGAGCTCACGACGGCGTTGGCGTGGTTGTACTTCGCGGAAGAGGGGGCGGAGGTCGCGGTGCTGGAAGTCGGCATGGGTGGGAGGCTGGACGCGACGAATCTATGCCGGCCCGAAGTCTGCATCATCACCAGCATCAGCCGGGACCACACGCAGCAACTGGGAAACGAGCTTGCATCCATCGCCCGGGAGAAAGCAGGAATCATCAAGGCGGGAGCGCCGGTCATCTCCGGAGTGACGCAGCCCGAGCCGGGTGCCGTCATCGCATCGGTTGCCGCCGCGCAAGGGAGCGAGCTGCTGCTGCTGAACCGGGATTTCCACTGGAGCACCGCCCCGGAACAAAGCCAGGACTTTCCCCCATCGCGATTCATCCACGTGCGGACGCGGAATTCCCTGCGAGAAAATCTGCGGGTTCCACTCATGGGAGAACACCAGGCCCACAATACGGCGCTCGCGGTTTGCGCCGTGGAGGTGCTACGGGAACGGGGGTGGCGGGTATCGGAAGAAGCGTTACGGACGGGGTTCAATCGGGTTTCGTGGCCCGCGCGGATTGAAGTAATCCGCAGGAATCCTTACGTCGTGCTGGATGCCGCGCACAACTGGGCCTCGACCAAGGCACTGGTGAAAACTCTCGACGAGAATTTCCATGCGCGGCGAAAAACACTCATTTTCGCGGCCACGACGGAGAAGGACGTGGCGGGGATGCTCCGGCAGATCATCCCGCATTTTGACACGATCCTGCTGACCACGTATCGGAACAACCCGCGGGGGGAAACCTCTGAAAACCTGCTCCGGCTGGCGCGGCAATTGACCGCGCGGCCGGTGCACCGGGTGGAGGAGCCTTACGACGCCTGGAAGCTGGCGGTGCGGTTCACGGGAGAAAAAGACCTGATCTGCGTGGCAGGCTCACTGTTTCTGGCTGCGGAAATCCGCGAGATCGCGATGCGCGAGACCGCGGATGAGAACGACGCCGTGGAGAATGCAGCGCGACGGTGAGACATTCGAGGGTTACTTGTCGTGGCGGCCTTTCCCCAATCCGCCTTTCTTTCCATAGGGGTTGGTTTCGTCATCCCCACCGCCCGCCTTGATCTTGTCCTTGTTCACTTTGAGGTATTCGAAGAACTTATTGACCATTGAGGCTTCGGCTTCCGCGGTCTGGAGTCCCTCCTTGCCCGATTCCTGGTCCTTGATTTCCATTTCGCCAAATTGATTGCCCAATACGGCGGAACTGGGAACGCTGATCTTGATGGGACGAGCCGCGTTTTTCACATCGGCAAACTGCAGTTCGGGATGCTCCGAGGGAACAATCGTGGGGGACTCGCGTACATCAAGGAGGACGTCCCGCGTGCGCAATTCCACCTGCTCGTCCTGGAGGGTCTGCTTCGTCAATCGAAGGACGGGGGTCTTGGCCAGCCCGCCGACGACCTGCCCGAACTCCACCTTGCGGATCTCACCCAGAACGCGGGTTCCGATGCTCGGCTCCCACTCATAAATCTTGAAGGCGACCCGCTGGTTGCCGGGGCCTTTGTCGGAGACGAGCAGCAGGTACAACTGATAATCGTCGGGGATCTTGACCGGTTCCGTTTCCGCGCTCCAGGGGGTTTCCCGAGTTTCGCCTTCGGCCACGAAGGGTTCGGTCACTTCCGAGACATTCTTGCCGTAGCTCGGATTGGCAACCACCAGGCGAACGCGATAGCGGTAGGTGCGCCCCGGTTCCACGTCGAAATCGAAATAACGGAACAGCAGGACTTTCGGTCCCAGGTAAACATTCAACTGGCCGGGAGCGCGAGCTCCGCCCGGAGCGGCAGGGTTGGTACCGGGCGCCCGCGAGAACGCATTTCCCGCGGGAGCGGCATTTGGCCGCCGCGCCGCCCGCATTGAACGGCGTTCCTCGCGTTCGTCCATTTCATCCTCTTCGGCCGGGGCTGCGGTCACGCCATTGTCAGCTGCGTTCTGCACCCGATTGATCTGGTCCAGAACGGCGGGATTGTGCGCCACTGAGGAGAAGCCTTTGCGGCGGGAAGTGACCACCTCTTCCTTTTTCAGATTCTCCTCTTTCTTCATCAATTCTTCCGCTTCCTTGCGCTGTTTTTCGACCTGTTCCTCGGTGAGTTGATCAATTTTGGGGTGTCCCAGAAGGTCCTTGCTCCAGGTTCCGAACACGCGGGAGGGGACGGGCATGGCAATCGTGTAATCGATGTACTTCTGATCGATCGCCTCCGGTTCCAGGCCGGAGACTTCGTCCTTCAACAACTTGATCGAGTTGTCCAGATCGAGCCGCTCCCATTTGCCAGACCAGGGATCATCACCGGGGACGGCTTCCTGGCGTTCGACCTGGAATTCAAAGGGATTGAACAACGGTGGATTCGTCAGGGTGGCGCCGAGTTCCGTGTCCGCCAGATGGGCGCGGACGAAGCTCAACAGTTGCTGATGCAAGGGGAAGACGCCACGGACAGCGGCAAAGCGATATCCGCGCCCATCGGACCCCTGAATCGAGATGGAGGGGGTGGCTGCAGGAGTGCCGCCGAGACCGTTTGAGGCGCGATCGTCCCGATCGCTCCCGCGCGACAAGCGAAACGACCCGGCCCCCGCTCCGAAACCCGCTCCCATGGAGTTTCCACCGAAGCCCGGAGGCGCCCCCCCCGGTCCAGCAGGAGCTGCCCCCTTGGTGGCTTCGCCGATCCCGGGCAAGGAAACGGTCGCAGGGGTCGCCGGCTCATCCAGTTTGCCCCCTGCGGGAGTTTTTGCATCCTTGGCGGGAGTCTTGGAAGCTGCGGCGGCACCTCCGAGAGGAGATTTCGCGGCGAGATCCGCGGCTGGTTCCTTGGATTTCAAGGCGATCAACGCCTGACCGGCATCAACTTTCAAATCCTCGATGGCCATCCATTCCGGTTCGGCGGCCTGCATTTTGCGGGGATAAAGGGGCCAGTACAGGTCTCCAATCGCGAACTTTTCCCAGTTACTGGTCTGGGCGACTTTCTCCGCCTGCTCGATGAACCGATACGAGGTGATGCTTTTCCGCTCGGCTTCCGGCCAGGGGGAGTCCTTGAGAGTTTTCTCGGCCGTAGCCACCTCACTCGTTAATTTCGAGGGGAGCTGCTCGTAACCGAACCAGCGATTCTGGGTACAGGACCAGATAGCGATGATGACGCAGACTCCGAAAATCATCTTTTCGAAGTGGGCCAGGAAAAACCGTTTGATGGCTTGTCCGTTCAACTTCTTCATGTTCAAGATCCTTTATCCCGATCAGACCTGTCAGGAATGGCGTCCCATGTCCCGATAGATTTTGCAATGCTTCTGAGGTCCGTTTCGCTGCTGTGTTTCCGGCTGTTCCCAACTTTGAATCAAATTCGACGACTGCTTCTGTATTCTGACTGCGGCTGTCGTGCCGCTTATTTTTTGGCAGGGGGCGGAGAGGCTGCCGCCGGTGCAGCGGGAGGTGTTCCCGTGGCAGGAGGAGGAGCCGCAGGGGGTGCGTTCGTTGCTGGTTTCGCAGCCGCTGCCGGGGGTGCCGCTGGTGGTGTCGCCGGTGCGACAGCAAGGGGGGCACCTGGAGCGGACGGAGGAGCGATTCCTCCGACTGGAGGGGGGGCCGGTTGTGCCGGGGAGGTCACAGGTGTGGCCACGGCAGGAATGGCATTCCCGGCCTCTGCGGGGGGAAGATAAATCGTGATGACGCCGCAAATCGCGACATAGGCCAGGCGGGGATCACCCAAGGGGCCAGCTTCGACAACTGGAGGAGCTTCGGGTTGAATCAGTTGCGGCGGAGGAGGCGCTGACCGATCCCGCGAATCGGCGGAATCGTCATCATCCCTGTTGCGACGACCGAACCGGATTCCTTCGGCGGGAGGGGTAATTCCTCCCAGGCCAGGAAACATGGGTGCGGCGGGCGTGTTATTCAGCGTTAAGGGGTCCTGGCCATAAACATAGGATTGCACGGCGGGGGCCGTGCCATTCTCCTTCGCGACCGCCTGAACGCGGACAACACGAGTGGTCCAGGGAGAGTTGCGGAGCTCCGTGAGGAGTTGCGGTAACTTGCGGTGATCCATGAGGAGTTCGATGTAAAAACCGCGGGTCCGCTGGGCGAGGGCCGCCTGATTCTTGTCGATGTAACGGTCCGCGGATGCTTGAACGGACATCGAGGCAGAGTTCTTGGGGGGTGTTGCAGCCGCAGCAGGAGGCATGGGATTGGCGGGAGGAGTTGTTCCGGCAGGTTTGGCGCCGGCGGCGGCAGTTGCGAGAGCGCCTGCACCGGGAGTTCCAGCGGCGGAAGTGGCGAGTGACTTGTCCGCTTTTCCGGTGAGGGTGCCGAATTCCTCACTGGGATTGAACGAGAAGGCGACCTTGTCCCCTCCAATTGGGGTTCCGGCCGAGGGAGTCGCAGGGCCGCCGCCACCCGCAGGAGTGCCACCGGCAAGAGGAGTCGTTCCACCACCGGCCTCACCGCTGGGACCTGCGAGGCGGGATTTGGAGCCTCCCATCAGCTCAACTTTGTACAACTGCTTGATGACCGCATCGGCCTGGGTCTGGGCGGGAATCGGCTGATCCTGATTGACGTTGTCCAAAGCGGTAAAAATCGACTGCAGAAGCCACATATCTTCCTGCGTTTCCCAGACCTGCTGGGAATTGAGGTCGACGGTGATTTTTTCGAGGGGGCGCAAGGGGAGTTCTTCAAACGGAAACGCGATCAGTTCTTCCCCCTTCTTGACTTCGGCGGGCTTGGTGGCAGGAGTGGCAGGAGGAGCAGCCGCAGCGATGCCCGCGCGAGGAGCCGCAGCACCCGGAGTACCGGGGGAGGGTGTGGCTTGTACAACGGGTCGGAAAGCCTTGAGCTTTTGATAGAGGTCCAGCTTCAAGACGGGGAAATCCTGTTTGTAGGACCGCAGCACGGGAACGGGGATTTCTCCCCAGAAACGGACGTTGTTGTCAGCCATCGCTTTTTCGATGTCCAATGTTCCCTGGGGCCACTTCATCAATCCCTTGTGGCTGTCCCAGAGGAGCATTTTCGTCTTCACGAAGTCCTTTTCTTCTTCCTTGGTCTGCGTGACGACGGGATCAATCCATTTCTGATTGGCGAGTGACTTCTCCTTGGGAACCTTGTTGAAGGCATCCTTGATCTGCCCTTCCTTGGTCTTGAACTCTTCCTGCATCGTCCCCAGGGTGGTCATCCAGGGATAGATCGGAAGCAGAATGGCGAGGACCGCGAGAATCCAGAATTTCTGGTCCAGGATTGGTTTCAGTTTATCCATGACTTTTTATCTCCATCCGGCGATTGATCGAATCACCGGTTTTTGATGCAAACGAATTGGCCGCAGTTCTGTTTCGCGAGTCGTTTCCCTGAAGTTACTTCGGAGGAGCAGGAGTTGCCGGTGCCGCCGGGGGGTGGCCGCTTTAGCCGGTGTTGCGACGGCGGCGGGTGCGGCCGCAGGGGCTGCCGGCGTCGCAGGTGCTCCCGGTTTTGCCCCGGCGACGGGCGGAGTTCCGGGTGCGGCTGGTGTTCCCGGAGTTGCTCCCGGTGTTGTTCCGGGAGCAGGGGTGGCGGGCTTGGGAACAATCGGATTCACCGCCGGGCGGAGATGCGGAGGAATCTCTTTCCAGGCGAACTGCACTTCGAACTGGTACTCCGTAATCCGACGAGCCTGCATTGGGGAAATTTCCGCAGCCGGTGCCTGGGGATTTGAGGCCGCTTCTTTCGCTTTCCTCAGCGCTTCCGCAGCCGCTTTTGGATCGAGCGGTGCCGAGACGGCTGCCACGACGTTCCCACCTGTCGCGGAACCACCAGTGCCGTATGGGTCGTACATCCGATCCACCGTTTTCTGGCTGATCACGACGGGATGGCTGATCCCGAGCTTGCGGATGGGAACCATCTCCTGCACACCGGAGGCGGTCTCAAACGGGAGTTCGAACTGATTCAGTTTTTCGATCAGAGTTTTGTTGACGAAGTCCCCCGTATCGGTCTTCACGTAGTGAATTCCCCTGAGCGTGACGATATACCCGGCACCGGCGGGAGCGGCGGTCTTGTCCGGTTCGAGCATGTCGTTCTTCTGCTGCGGTTGCAGCTTGCCAAACCAGCCACCGAACTCGGAAACGGGCTTACTGGTGACAGCATAAATCTTCATGCGGCGCTTTTTGGTGATATCCGTTTCGGCCTGCTGTTGCGGGGTCTCCGGATGGGGAATGCACATGTCGATCGCCTTGAACAACTCGGTCCAGTTGTCACGGCCTTCGGCGGACATCACCAGTTGGCGTCCATTCCCCTGCTGCGCCTGCAAAGCCCCTTTCGCGGCTTCATAGGCGGCCTTTTCCTTATTCACACTGCTCGCGATCGCATCCGCGGCGGTCTTGGCGGCCCCCCAGCGGGTATCACTGACGGTATTGTTGACGAGGGATTGCCCCGTGGCAGAGGTGACGAGCCCGACCAGAATGGCGGCAGCTCCGACGACGGCCCAGGGCTTCTTCTTGCGAATCATCCGGGCGGTCCGGATTTCGGGAGGGAGGAGCGAGGTCTTGACGCGGGTCTGTCCCAGGACCTGGAGGGCGAGGCCGTACGGGACAGCGAACGCCATCGAGTTTTCCTGGAACAAAGGGGAATCGAGGACGGCGGTGCCTTGCAGGCCGGGGAAGGTCTCCACCCGTTCGACCGGGTACTGGAGGCTTTGCTGCAGAAACTTCTGCAATCCGGCGAGTTTGAAGCCGTTCCCGACGCCGACAATCTTCTGGATCTTGGCGTCGCGGTTGGTGCTGGAGTAGTAACCGATGGAACGCTGGATTTCGGTGACGAATTCGTTGAAGACGGGTCGGAGGGCCTGGAAGACCGCCTTGGGATCGGGAGCCTTGGTGGCGTTGCACTTCAGATGCTCCGCCTTGGCGAAGGTGAGCTTCATCTCCTTGGTGAGGGCACGCGTGAAGTGATTGCCCCCGATCTGAATATTGCGGATCCAGATTTTCAGGCCGTTGGAGACGAGGAAGGTGGTGTTATCGGCCCCCATATCGAGGAGGATGGTGTATTCCTCGGGATTCGCAGGGGGAACCTCCGGACGGACATTAAGCTGGTCGTAGGCCAGGAAGTTGTACAGCGCCAAGGGGGACAATTGGACGAGTTCCACCTCGCACTTGGCGTCGGTAAAGGGCTGCAGAGACTGCATGATCTGGTCGCGTTTCATGGCGAACAGGCCGACTTCGGCATCCAGCAGGTAGCCCCCTTCTTCAATCCCGGCCCCCAAAGGCTGGTAATCCCAGATCACTTCTTCCAAGGGGAAGGGGATCTGCTGGCGGGCTTCATACTTGATGATTTCCGCGATCTTGTTGGTCTGAACGGGAGGGAGATGAATGAAGCGGGTCAGGGCGGACTGGCTGGAAATGGAAATCGCGATCCGGTCGTTCTTCGTCTCGTTGCGGGAGAAGAACATCTTGAGGGCTTCCCCGATCAATTCGCCGGGAATCGCATCGGGCTGACTCAGGATCTTGGCGTGCGGAATATAGTCGAAGGCGATGGCCATGACCTGGTCGGACGCCGCCGCGTAGCGAAGGCGGAGAGCCTTGAGACCCGCTTGACCAATGTCAATTCCCCAGACTGCTGAACTATCAGCCATGCGAGAAACCCTCCCACTCACGAGCGATTCCGGCATCTCCGGAACAGCGCGGATCGTGCTTGAATGCCCCTCCGGAAGCTTGAGTCCGCCCAGCCCACGGGCCTTTCCTCAGACGTCCGAAAGAGATGCGAAACTGCGAAAGACTTGGTAACAGAAAGTCATTGAGCCGTATGAGTTTCGGTAATTGACCGCGCCGAAACGACCGTTGACCGCTCATTGACCCGTTAGAACAGAGACTGATGACCGATTTTCGAGCCGGAAACCGGGACATGAAATCCGCGATAACATCAGGCTAGCACAGGATTTCCTGCGAAGTCAACAAGAAACACTGCAACTCATTCCTGCCGTAATATAACCGTATCCGCTGCAATTGGTGTAGAGAACGCAACCGATTCGGTCGGATTTCACCAACCCGAAGTCCTGTTATATGGGACGCAACAGCACCAACGAGAGTTCCCGGATTCTTCGAATGATTTGAACCTCGGACCGGATGCGACACCTCCCTCAAAACTCGGTATGCTCAACAAGCCCCCCTCAGTGCATTACGACGGGGGGAGCGCACTTCGCAAAGAAGTCTCTAATCTCTCGCAAGGTAATATGTTACGAACTCATTCCGAGAGATCGTGTCCTGGAATCCGCTGTGACGGCCTGCCATGACCTGTGAAGACATCCTGATCCTGATTCCGTGCCACAGCCTCGAAGATTTTCCGACGGAACTTCCGGAAGAGGACAGTGCCAGCCTGCTGCAGGGGTACAGCCTGGCGTGGCACCCGCTCCTGATCGGAAAGTCTGGAGTGGTTCCCCGCTGGCATCGAGCGGACATGCCTCCGGAACAGGTCAAAGGGAAGTGGCTCCTGCTCCCCAAACCGAGCAGGGACTTATTGCCCTGCGGTTGGCAGGACCAGGTCCGGGAGGATGGGGGAACGCCGTTTGAAACGGACGGGACGCGGGAGGAGCTTTGCCGCCGGCTGACGGAGTCTTTTGGAGAGGGAGCGGGGGATCTCGACCCTGAACTGGTCGCGGACTTTCTGGCGCTGGGAACCTGCCATCTGTTGATGGAACTGCTCGCGCGCAAGATGCGGCACTCGTATCTGCTCGATGAAGGACATCTGCAGCGGGAAGCGGTGGCGGCGGCGTTGGCCGTTCTGGCGAACGATGCAGAAACCGCCCGGGCACGCTTGCGCAACTGCTTCGACGTGCTGGCGGAATCGCGGGAACGGTTCTATCCCACGGATTGCTACCTCATTGACCTGTGCCTGTTGATTCCGGAATTGGCGGATCAGCACCTCGTCACCGCATTGAGGCAGCTCAAGCCGTTCAATGTTCTGCTTCCGGGGGAAGACCTGCAGACAATCGCCGCGACCAAGCCGGAGATGATCCGGGAATTGAAAGAAGCGTGGGAGCGAAACACGATTTCAATGATCGGCGGCGAATACCGGGAAACGCCGAACAACCTGCTTCCCCCGAATGCGTGGTACTGGCAACTGGAACAGGGGCGGAAGACCTATCAGCAGCACCTGGGAAAGATGCCGCTGGTCTGGGGACGACGTCGGTTCGGCCTGATGCCGGCGGCGCCGCAGGTGTTGAAACACTTTGGATACATCGGGGCGTTGCATCTGGCGTTGGATGATGGCCTGTATCCGGATGAAGAGTTCAGCAAGATCCGCTGGCAGGGGACAGGCGGGACTTCCATCGATGCCATTACACGAATTCCTCTCGCGGGGGATACGGCCACCAGTTTCCTCCGTTTCGCCAGCCGGATGGGGGAATCGATGGATCACGACCAAGTGGCGGCGGTGTTGTTCGCCCGCTGGCCGGAGGTCAAATCTCCCTGGATGGAAGATCTGCGACGGATGCAGACTTATGCTCCCGCGCTCGGTCGCTGGGTGACGCTGGAGGAATTCTTCCAATACACGGACACGGCGGGACGGCTTTCCAACTTTGACGCCGGGGCGTACCTCGCCCCCACTTTGCTGCAGGCGGTGGCGCGAGAGGAGCAAGATCCGGTTTCACGACATCTGAGTCGGGGAGAAATCGAGCGGAAATGGGAAGCCGCGGAGCGATTTGACGCGTTGAACCAGATCTTGCGCCGGAAGGAAGTGACTGCTCCGGAGACGAATCCTCTCGCGGAGAAGATCAACCTGCTGAAAGGGACGGATGCGCCAGACGTGCTGCTGCAGGACGTGGAGCAAAGCCTGCTGACAAAAGCAAATTCCCTCGCAAGCTGCATTCTCCGTCAGGACAAGCCGGGAGAAGGGCTGCTGATCCTTAATCGGTCAGCATTCCCCGGCGAGTCGCCATTCCCCTGGACCAACTGACCAAGCCGCCGCGCTTCGTCTGCGGCGATGAAATTCGTGCAATGGACGGAGAGTCATAAAACGGCGATCGTCGATATCCCTCCCTGCGGGTTCACGTATCTCGCCGCAGGGGGTGAAGTTCCCGCCGCGCATCCCGAAGGAAAACCGAGTTCCCCCGCACTGGCGGAGAACTTTGCCCTGCGGAATGAATACTTTGAAGTGGAGATCCACGAAGAGACCGGCGGCCTGGGACGTCTGAAAAAACCGGGACG
Organism: Planctomycetales bacterium; assembly: GCA_046349635.1. GTDB lineage: Bacteria > Planctomycetota > Planctomycetia > Planctomycetales > Planctomycetaceae > JAXMBX01. The sequence continues at coordinate 8,982 of JAXMBX010000069.1, read as the reverse complement.
GGCGCCGAATCGTCTCAGCATCCAGCTCGGATACCGTTTCCCCAACGAGCGGGTTGTACGCCGGGGGACGGAAGAGCAGGCCGAGGCGCGATCCTGGTACAGCCAGATGGAGATGACCGGCAGCCGCGTGATCTCCGCCGGCCCTGTCGTGGGGGAATTAGAGACGACAGGTCACTTGATCGATCAGGTCAATTCCGAACGTCTGGCGGACTATCGACTAGTGTACCGCGTAACGCGGGGACGTCCGATTCTGGAAATCGATGTCGAACTGGAGATCGCCAGGCACCCGACGGGAGATCCGTGGAGCCATTACTACGCGCTGCGATTCGCGTGGAATGATTCGACGGCGGCCCTGACGCGGTCGTTATTCCAACAAGCGCAAGGGTTGCAACTGCAGCGGGTCGAAGCGCCGGATTACCTGGAGATCGCGGATTCGTCACAGCGGACGACGCTGCTGTTCAACGGTCTGCCGTTTCATCGGCACACGGAAGACCGCAAATGGGACACGATCCTGGTGACGGAAGGGGAGACCCGTCGCAAATTTAAATTGGCGGTCGCGATCGATCAGGCTTATCCGATGCTGACTTCTCAGGAGGTCTTCGGGGAACTGACCTGCCTGCCGGTGACGGGAACGCCGGCCGGGGGCGAATCGGGGTGGTTCTTCCATTGCGACAGCCGAAATGTGCTGCTGCTGGACATCACCCCGGTGCTGCCGGAGCGGGTAACTTACATGGGGGACCACGAGTTCAGTTCCGAGGAATCGAATGCCCCCAAACGTCCCACGAAAGGATGCCTCGTCCGGATCATGGAGACGGAAGGGCGTCCGGTCCGGGCGGAACTCAGGTTCGTTTATACCCCGCTGCGCGGCCGCAAAACGGACGGGGAAGGGATGACGGTGATCGATCTCCCGGTGGAGGGAGACGCGCTGGTCGTCCATTTGTCCGCATTTGAAATCGCGTGGGTGGAAGCCTATTTTGGCTGAAAACCACGCCTCATGTTTTGAATACGATGATTATCACCATCGATGGTCCCGCCGGTTCCGGAAAGAGCACCGCCGCCAAGGGGTTGGCCCAGCGGCTGGGGTTCGCGTTTCTGGATACGGGAGCGATGTACCGGGCGGTTGCCTGGCATTGCCTGCAACAGGGGATCGATCTGCAAGAGAAGGAACGGGTGGCGGAAGAGGCGCGACTGCTGGACCTCCAGATGCAGGGGGAGAAACTTTCGCTGAATGGGCGATTGCTGACACACGAGATCCGGACGCTGGAGGTTTCGCAGAACACGAGCATCGTCGCAGCCAATCCGCTCGTGCGGAATGTGATGGTGGAATTGCAGCGGAAAATCGCCGAGGGGAAGAATATCGTCACCGAGGGGCGAGACCAGGGAACGATCGTCTTCCCGCAGGCGGAGTGCAAGTTTTACCTGCAGGCGGATCCGCAGCAGCGGGCGATTCGCCGTCAGCAGGAACTGCAAGAGCAGGGGAGCGAAGTCGACCTGGGGGACATTCTGCGGCAACAGGAGGAGCGTGACCAGAGAGACGCGCAGCGGGAGGTCGCCCCGCTGAAGTGCGCCGCCGATGCCATCCAGGTGGATACTTCAGGACTTACGCGTGACGAAGTCCTGGCGCTGCTGCAGTCGTACGTGGACAAACGGCGCGGGAATTCCAGCCCCGCATAGATAAGAACTACAAGGCCCGCATGAAGGCGACGAGGTCTGCTTTTTCCTGGGCGTTCAACTTGAGTTCCAGGACCAGGTTGAAGAACTCGACGGTGTCTTCCAGCGTCAGCAGGCGGTCATCATGCAGGTAAGGGGGTGAGTCCTTGATGCCGCGGAGCGGGAAGGTCTTGATCGGTCCATCGGCGGAGGCCTTGCGACCATTGATCATGACTTCCTTGAAGAACCGCTCCACCTGGAGGTTGTGCATGAGGTTGTCGGTGTAATACGGCGGGACGTGACAAACGGCGCACTGCCCTTTGCCGAAAAACACCTCCTGGCCGCGCAGTTCGCTCTCGCTCGCCTTGGCGGGGTCGAGCTTGCCGAAGACGTTCAGCTTGGGGGCCGGTGGGAAGTCGAGGATTTCCTGGAATTCCGCCATGAAGTGGACCTGGCTGGCGCTGGCTCGAGGACATTGGTTCCCTTACGGGTGGCATCGGCGGGAATGCCGTCGAAATACGCGGCGCGCTGTTCGAACTCAGTAAAGTCCTCAACCGTTTTCAAGGCCCGTTGCGAGCCGAACAGCCTCTGAATGTTTACGCCCCGAAGTGAGGGAGTATCAATCCGATGACGGTGTTCATTCGGGCGGATGTCCCCGACGGTATGCGTGGCCGCGTTCGTGTGGCCGTTGGCATGACAATCAAAACAGGCGACACCCAGCGAAGGCTTCACGCTGCGACGGTCATCGGTGGCATTGAATTGCTGCTGCGGGAAGGGGGTCACCAGCAGGCGAAGACCTTCGAGTTGCTTGGGGTTCAGGATGTCCTTGAACAGCTCGTAAAAATTGCTGATGGTGACCAGTTGCCCCTGGGAGACGTCTCCCAGATCGGGGCGGGTGGTGAGATAGATCGGGGCGGGGAATTCGGGGAGAAGGTGATCGGATAGGTCATAATCGAGATCAAAGCGGGTCAGATCCCGATCCGTCTGTTTTTTGGTTTCGTCGATGAGAAATTTTGGAAAGACCATTCCCCCCACTTCATGATGCGGATGCGGAAGCGGAAAGAACCCGGCGGGCCAGAGTCCCTGGGCTTTAATTTCCGCGGGGGACATCTCGGCCAGCTTCTCCCAGGTCACCCCATCCGGAAGCTTGACCCGAATCCCCGCCTGGACCGGCTTGCCGCGCGGCATCTTGAGACCCTCGGCAGGGTGGTCCGCGAGATCGTAGCGATGCATTAAGAGGGCCTGGTGCCGTTTCGCGAATTCCGCCTTTTCCTGCTGCAACCGCTGGACGAGGGCGTTGAAGTCTTCCGCAGTCGCCTGGTCGGTTATCGCGAACAGAAACAGTCCCACCGAAATCGAGCTCAACGCGATCGATAAACAATTCGCTATAAACCTGGCTCTCATGGTGTCCTTCCTCCAGAGGTTACAACTCCGCACGTTCCACATCTCTGCATGCTTTGTCCTGGTCAATCCGGCCTCAAGTCAGAATGTCGTGAATAGGTTTGCCGCCGTGGGAGACGGCGATGGGTCGTCCCGCCCGGTCGATGACCGGCATTTCAGTGTCGATTCCCAAACTTGACACCCCGTTCGACCAATCGCCTTGCGAGGAGTGTCGCCGCACCGAACAGGGTGCGCCCGTAGCGATCACGCGCACGCACATCCTCCCGGCTCAGATCGAAGGCTTCTCGCGCCTTTAGAGAGGTCAGCATTTCGAATGCCAAACGCTGCTGACCGGGGAAAATTATCAGATCTCGGCGGGCTTCCAGTCGGGCCTGTGCATCCATGGCGAGCGGTTCCCAAGAGGGTGAGCGGGTGTCCTTCGCCCGGCGCGGAGGATCTCAAAAGAGAACGTCAGACACGTCGTTGACTGCACTAGAGCAAGGGGAAGGACCGCCGCAATCTTTTTAGGAGGGTGTCACTGTAAAATTCGTGCATTTTGAGGCTTGAACAGGAATGCCAATGCCTGTTCTTAACCCGATTTTCACGCCTTGATCTATCACGGTTCCTGCGCTCACAGATTGCCCGATCGGAGCAGGTCTCCCAGGCGGACCGGGGTTGCAACGAAGAGGAAAAGCAGGACGATAGGAAGAAACGAAGTCCCGCATTCCGAACTGCCTGCTGCAAACCCTCGTTTTCTGAGACCCGCCGATGAAGATTTCCGTAATACCCTGCCTGATTATCCTGATGTGTCTGGCGGGGTCCGACTTTGCACAGGGGCAGACTTTCAATGCCCGGAAATTCGGGAGCGCACTCAGCAAGCAGCCATCGCCGGGCGATACACCCGCCGATGGGAGTGCGAACCCTACCGGGGTCGGAAGCATCACGGGAAGTGAGCGGTTCCTGAAGAACAATCGGGGGGTGGGGAGCTTCGTGGGTCTGAATCCACAACAGGGATTTATTGGCGACAACCCTTCCAGTGACAACCAGACGGGTGGCCCGAACTCTCAATCCCAGGTGAATATCGTCGTGCCGCAGATTCCGTACAACGCTCCGCGCGGAGTCGCACGTCAAAACGGTCCTTATGAACCCAAGCTCGTGGTGGGATTCGATTACGATACGGCCGCGATGGTTCCTAGCGGAACGGATCTGCAGGCTCGGCTTGTGAAGCTGGATCAGCAGCGTTTTGGCCAGATAAGAGCTGTTGTGTCAAAGGGGACGGTCCATTTGACGGGGCAAGTTTCAAACTCGCACGACCGCGATCTCGCGGCTGATTTGCTAGCATTCGAGCCTGGTGTCGTTCACGTACGTAACGACCTGGTCGTAGCTTCGACTCCTCTTCCTCGCCCTCCGGCTCCGCGCTCGAAGTGACGTTTCCGCGTTGGGCTGCGGGGACTCGAGCCTGTTCTACGCGATCCTCAACGCCCGGATTGGCGGAGAGCTTCAAGGTCTCATGGGTTTGAGGTGATAGTCCCCCCACGGGATGCTGTGCATCACTCGAGTGTTGCAGCGCATTCGCGGCCATACGGCGCGGGACGTCGATTGTGAATGATGAGACGGAGCCGGCGTTGTTTGCACTGTCCGTCACGACATTATTGGCATCAGGCTCCGAGAGGTTCGGAATCTCGTGAGAGACCTGCTGGATGCCGCCCGCCGGCTGTTCAGATTGTTGCTTATCCGCGACTGCTGCCTTGGCTTCCGCTTTCGCCCGTTTCTCCTTAGCGGCGGCGAGGATTTCCTCCTTCACCTTGGCATCGATCCCGGGCAGGGTGACGTGGGCCGTTTCGGAAACGACCATGCCGCTCTTTTCCGGTTCGAAACGGGTGACGAGGCTGATTTGACGCGGAGTGCCTCCGACTTCGTCCCAGGGGAGCCAGATGCTGTAGGAATGTCCGAGCCGGGAATGGCTGTAGTGTTGCTGCAGGTCTTGTTCACTGAAGACAAACTTGCGTTCGGGTTGTGACTGGTGTTTGTCGGTATCGTTGAACGCAAATACCGTCAGGGTTCCCTTCACGCGGACCGGTTTCTCGGTGTCGCGGTCATGGAACATCAATCGCCCACCGAAGCCCCGTACGCCCGGCTTTCCGGGCTGTTCCAGAATGGTATGCGTCCAGAGGGCCGTAATGCGGGAAGGGACTTTGGCGGCGTCAGAGGTATCGCGCCAGGGAATCTTTTCGTTGAGGTTGAACTTCGTGCAACCGACGGTGAAGCACATCAGTGCGGAACCGCACAGGGCAATAACGCCTTGACGAATTCGGCTCGGATTCTGGGAGAGGTAAATCATCGTTGAGAATTTGGACGTCAGGAACCCGACTTTTCGGAGGGGGAGGAAGCGGTGGTTTTCTCAGTCTTTTTTCGCATCCAGAAAGGCCCGGAGTTCGGCTTGATCGACTGGGGGGCCGCCTCCCTGCTCGTTTTCTTCTCCTGCGCTTTTGGCGGGGCGGCTTTTGAATTGCCCGCCCCGAGTTTACGGGGAGCGGAAGATTGATTTCTGGTACTGGCAACACCGGCGGGCATTTCACCGCCAGTCTGCTGAAGTTCATTCACATACGGACTGGATCCCGATGACTCTCCCTTGGCGGGAGACAGGGCAGGGCCGTTCGCCGGCTGCTGGCCTCCCTGAGGTTGCACATCCTGCGGTCCGGGCAGGGAGGGGGGCGTTTCGAGAGGAGCGGGCAATTTATCGGGAGGACAATCCCCCTCTGGCGGTGCCGGGAGGACGCCGCGCGGATTGGCATCGGGATAGATGACCGGGGTTTCCACATCCAACATCCGGGTGCCATCCAGTTCCGGGAAGAGTCCATTGTTCCCGTTCATTTCAATCACATCCGCGGAGGTCCAGTGCATCCGCGCCGATTCGATCTGCTTCAACCGGGCGGCTTCCAGGGGATCGCGGATCACATGCGGCGTCATAATGATGAGGAGTTCGGTCCGCTTCGACGCCATCAGGTCATAACGGAAGGCGTTACCCAGCAGGGGGACATCCGAGAGATAGGGGACGCGGCGGGTGATGCTTTGCGTGCTCTTCGTGATAAGTCCACCCAGAATGATGGTTTCTCCATTGGAAGCGCTGACCGTCGTGGATGCCGTCGTAATGTTGAATTTGGGGGAACGGATGACAGTTCCACTGTTGGAGATGGAGACCGGGATGCCGTCCTGTTCCGCGCCGACATCAGACTTTTCGGCGTCGATTTCCATCACGACGATGTTATCCGGGCTGATGCGGGGAGTAACGCCGAGAATCAGGCCAATGTTTTCCAGCGCGATGCTGTTCACCTGGCCGATGTTGTTGACGGAGGTATTCGTGATACGCGGAACCCGTTGACCGACCTGAATATAGGCAGGCTGGTTATCGAGAGTCCGGACTTGCGGACGGCTGAGGACTTCGAGACGCCGGGATTCCTGCAAGGCACGAATGAGGACACTCACGCTTTCACTGCTGGCCGAGAGAACCAGGCCACCGAAGCCGAGATCGTTATTCATCCGGCCAACATTGAAGCTGGAAAGCCCCTGTCCCCCGATCAGATTTGAGTTCTGCAGGGCCTTGTCGCCGCCGCTGTTCCCAAGTTGCTGGTTGTTAAACAGGAAGCCGGGGGTGTTACTTGCGCCGAGGATATTCTGCTGTGTCGAGGTGATAATACCTGCAGGTGTCGACTGCTGTGTCGTGGTCGTGGTGCTGACCAAATTCCCCAACAAGCTGCGGTCAAACAGGATCGAATCCTGTAGGCCAAGTTCGACGCCGAATTCATCGGTGTTGTTCAAGGTCACTTCGGCAATCAGCACCTGGATCATCACTTCCGGAGGTTCCGCGTCGAGCTTCTCGACCAGATCCTTAATCTCGTTGAAGTAACGCGGGGCAGCACTGATGATGAGGTAGTTACCGTTCCGTTCGGGGACGACGACGACTTCCCGTTCCATCTGCTGAAATGCGGAAGCAATACCTGGAGCGCCTCGTTCCAGTTGGCGTTCGCTGTTCAGGAACTGGTTGACGGCGGTCGCGACTTTATCGGCGGGGGCATTTTTCAGGCGATAGACCGTGGTCTGACGCTGCTTGACGTCTTTTTCATCCAGCCGGAGCAACAGCGCTTCGACGACTCGCAGGTCTCCTGCGGATCCGGTGGCGATGATGCTGTTGGTCCGCAAATCGACGGAGAATCGTACGGGGACCAGAGCGGATTCCCCGGGTGTGTTGGCGAGTTTCGGTTGGCTCCCGGGCGGACCTGCCGCCGGGAAGAGGGAATTGAGCATCCGGACGAGTTCACGCACGTCTCCGTTCACGACCCGGAAGACCTTGATCTGGGCGACGTCCGAGGGCATTTCATCCAACTGATGAATCAAGGCAATCACCAGATCCATGCTTTCCGCAGGGGCGGAAACGAGGAGGGTGTTCGTGCGTGGATCGGGGGTGATGTTGACGTCGCTCAGAATTCCCGACTTCAGAACTTTTTCCCCTTGGGGATCGATCATCAGAAGTTCGAGGACGGCTGATTTTTCCGCGTTCGCGCCGGCGCCGGTTCCACCCCGGGCCGCCTTAATTGCGGTTCCCAGGATTTGTCCCAGGTCGGCCGCCAGTGAGTTTCGCAGCTTGACGACGCGGGCCTGATTGACCGCCTGGCCTGCCGGTGTATCCAACTGACGAACGAGACGTTCTGCTTCGCGGAGATCCTGCGGAGCGGCCTGGACGATCAGGGAGTTTGTCCGGAGATCGGCAATCACCTGTACCTTGGCCGCGAGTCCCGTCTTGTTGATGAAGAATTCCTGCAGCGTCGTTCGCGCGGTCGCGACTGGCGCATGTTTCAGTTGGAAAACCTGGAACTCGGTTTCCGGATTCACCGGCTGATCGAGTTTTGAAATCAGTTCCTTAACCGCCTTGATCGCTTCGCCCCAGCCAATCAGGAGCAGTGCATTGGGCTTAATCAACGGGGTCACGCTCACGCGTCCCTGCCGCCAGCCGATCAAATCAGGTTGTGTCTGCTTGATCAAAAGTGAGAGCGATTCCCCATTCACATTCTTGAGGGAATAGACTTCGATGACCGGTTCCGCTTCTTCACTCAGCCGTTCAATTTCCTGGATGATCCGGGTGAGTTCCTGCACATCCCGTTCATTTCCGCGAAGGATGATCACATCCAGATCGGGGAGGGTTTCGACTTCAATATCCGCACCGAGATTTCGCAGTTTTTCGGTGGTGCTCATGTCGTCGCCCGGAGCGGCATTTCCCGGCACGGGGACGGGGAGAATCACGGTTCCCTGCGGGCTGGCCGGAGATTCCTGAAAGGCCGCCAGACGGATCGGACCGGAGTTGTCCGCCTGTTCCTCGTCAGAAATCTGGTTTACCTTTTTTCTGTGGTACGAACTCGATGATTTCTTCTCATCGATGGATTTTTTCTCGATGGGCTTTTGGTCATCGGCAGGCTTCGCGGGTGATTCCTGCTCCGGAGCGGGGTGCGTCGTCCCGGTCCGATAAGCGCGAACCGCCTGTTGCACCTTCTCGGGATCGGCTCCCCGCAGCGGCAAGACGCGTGTCTGCAGGGTTCCTTCCTGGCGAGGACGCTCCAGCATGCGGATCAGTTTTTCCAACTGGTCTGCGAGAGCCTCGGGCCCTTGCAGTTGAATGACCTGTCTGGCGGCGTCAGGCTTGATGTGGAGGTTTCTCCCCTCCGCATCGGTCAGACTCCAGCCACCACGAGATTTGTCCCGAATCAACCGTTCACCGAGAAGATCTCGCAACTGTTGCTCGACCTGGTCGACTTTAGCGCGCTTCAGTTTGACCGCTCGTTCGACGACGCGATCAGAGACGGGGATATTTACATTTTCCTCCGGGTCGGAGTTCTTGGGTGCAAAGCGGGAGCGCAACGGAGTCTGAGGAACATGATCCTCTTCTTCCACGGCCGTCTC
>JAXMBX010000068.1:0-23560 GCA_046349635.1 Planctomycetales bacterium | reverse complement strand
GAAGATGACGTCGGACTGTTCGGGGAGGAGTTTGCCCCCCGCCTGCTGGACGAGTTGGCCGCGGAGTTTTTCGGATTCGGTGCGCGCGACCTGGAGTTGTTCGCGCGTCTGTTTCAACTCGCCGTTGAGTTGGTGGACGTGGTCTTCCTGCTGTCGAAGCTGGCTTTCAAGAAGAGCAAGATTTCCGCGCGTAGCACAGCCCAGGCAGGCAAAGAGCGCCAGCAACACCGACATCCTTGTCAGTTGGTGAGCCATGGTTCAAACGTCCGCCGACGGAGTGTTTCACAAGTCGGCCGGGGGAATCCGCTCCCCCGGGTTGCGCGGCTGCATTCTATTGCTGAATCGATTGTATGGGAAGATGTTCCAGCACATTATCGATGAGACCGTAGGATTTGGCCTCTTCGGCGGACATAAAGTTGTCCCGATCCGTGTCCGCTTCGAGCTTGGAGAGGGTCTGGCCGGTGTGCTTCATGAGGATCTCGTTCATCCGCTGCTTGATGCGGATGACTTCCTTGGCGTGGATCTCGAGTTCGACGGCGGTTCCTTCCATTCCGGCGAGGGGCTGGTGGATCATGATCCTGCTGTTGGGCAAGGCGTTACGTTTCCCGGGGGCGCCGGCAGTCAGGAGGAGGGAGCCCATGCTGGCGGCCTGTCCGATGCAGTAGGTGGCGACGTCGCAGGAGATGTACTGCATGGTGTCGTAGATGGCCATGCCGGCGGTAATGGACCCCCCGGGGGAGTTGATATAGAGGTGGATGTCGGCCTTGGGATCGTCGAATTGTAAAAATAACAATTGGGCGACGATGTTGTTGGAAACGACGTCATTGACCTGCGTCCCCAGGAACACGATGCGGTCCTTGAGGAGTCGGCTGTAGATATCCATGGCGCGCTCTTCGCGGCCACTTTTTTCAATCACATAAGGGATGAGCACCGACATAATTGCTCCCGCTGAAAATCGGTGATATTGGTAGTTCGTTACCCGCGCCGTCGAATCAGAGAATCACTTCGTGGTGGTGTCGGCCTTTTCCGGCTTCAAGAGGACCTCATCGACGAGTCCGTATTCCTTCGCCTGGTGGGCGGTGAGGAAGCGGTCGCGATCGGTGTCCCGGGCGATGACTTCGATCGGCTGGCCGGTGTGCTTAGCCAGGATCTTGTTGAGTTGTTCGCGGGTGTCGAGGATGTCCTTGGCCTGGATTTCGATATCCGAGACCTGTCCGCCGACCTGGCCGTAGGGCTGGTGGATCATGACTTTGGCATGGGGAAGTGCGAAGCGTTTCCCCTTGGTTCCGCCGGCGAGGACGATCGCACCGCCGCTGGCCGCGAGGCCGATGCAGTAGGTGGCGACGTTGCATTCGAGGAACTGCATGGTGTCATAGATCGCCATTGTGGCGGTGACGGAACCGCCCGGGGAGTTGACGTACAGGTGGACGTCCTGATGGCGGTTTTCCGACTGGAGGAACAAGAGTTTCATGACGGTGGCGTTTGCGCTGCCGTCGTGAATGGGGCCATCGAGGAAGATGATCCGGTTCTCAAGCAGAAGGTCGCCAATCCCCATGGTGCGCTGGCGGGTGTAATCCCGGCCGCGCTGGTTGCGGGGAAAGCCGATTTGGGAGAGAGGATCGAACATGCATTCTCCTTAACTGCAGTGCGGAACAAGCGTGGTCTATCGCAGAAGGAGGGGACCGTCCGGTCCTCTCCTTCCCTGACAGCATTATATCCCGGTCTCCAAATTTTCGCCCCGCGTCCGACAGGTGATCGGAGCAAGAATCCATCCAAAACTGTGTCCGATTGAGCGCGAACCGGCAGATTATGCCGATGCGGTGGCAGCCGGGGTGGCGGGAGCGGCGGAGGGATCTTCGCCACTGACGGCGTGAGAGATCGCTTCGACGCGGTCGGTGTCCACGAGCGGCAGGTCGACGTCCTTGTACTTGGCCTTTTCGAGGACGATGTCGATGGCCTTGCGCTCCAGGATCTGGGCTTCGAGGTTCTCGATCATCCCCTGCTTTTCGAGGCGGGCGCGGACCTTACGGGGGCTTTCGCCACGCTGCATGGCCATGAGGTGGATTTCGGTTTCGATTTCCATGGGGGAGACTTCGATCTTCTCGGCCTGGGCAATGCGGTCGAGGACGAAGTGTTCCTTCAGGGCCTGGCGGGTGGTGGAAATCGACTTCTGCTTGATTTCGTTTTCGCGGACGCGAATCTGGGCGTCGGTGAAACCGGCCTGCTGCATTTCCAGGATTTCGCGGCGGAGGGCGTTTTCGACCTGCCGACGGACGAGGGATTCCGGAAGATCCCAGTTGGCGGACTCGGTGATTTTTTCCAGGACCTGTGAGCGGGCGCGCTGGCGTTGCTCGAAGGTGACCTGGCGTTCGAGGACCTTGCGGATTTCGTCGCGGAATTCCTGCTCGGTGCCGACTCCCAGGCTGGTGAGGAATTCGGGGGTGATGTCCGGGAGCTTCTGAGCTTCGACATCGGTGACTTCGAACTCGATCTGGACCTTTTCGCCGCGGAGTTCAATGCGGGGGGATTCGATGGAGATGGTGGCTTCGGCGGTCTTGCGGTCGCCTGCCTTGACGCCAGTCATAAGCTTGTCGAAGTCGGCGATTTCGGCGTCCTGGAAGCGGAGGACGGGGCGAATGCGGATGGTCTGACCGCTGGTGTGGCTGATCGATTCGCCGTTGTGCTTGCAGACGATATTGACGGAGATGGCATCACCGGCCTTGGCGGGTTCCTCGGTCGGGATCAGTTCTCCGAACTGGGAGAGGAACCGCTGCATGTAGCTTTCGACGTCCGCATCGGAGACGGTACGGGTGGGGCGTTCGATTTCGAAGCCGGAGGAGTTGGGGAGGTCGAATTCGGGGCGGACTTCGACGTCGAATTCGTATTCGAAATCACCCTGATCCGGGATGGCGAGGTCGGCGACCTGCAAATCGGGTTCATTGATGGCGTCGAGCTTGTGGTCTTCGGAGAGCTGTTCGAGGCTGTCGACCAGGACGCGCTGCTTGACCTGATCGCCGACTTCCTTCTTAAAGCGGCGTTCGACGAGCTTGCGGGGTACGTGGCCGGCGCGGAAGCCGGGTACGACGGCGTTGAAGACGAGTTCCTTGACCGCTTCGTTGCGGAAGCGTTCGATGTCGGCCTGGGGAACCTTGACCTTGACGTGCTTGCGGCAGGGGCCGGCGGATTGAATGTCCACCGTGAGGTTCATCTTGGCGGGACCTTCGGCGGCGGGAATGTCATTGGCGGCTGAGTTCATGGACGCTCGCTTCTCTTCTGTGACCGGCACTACTCTGTATTTAGCGGTTCTGTATTTAGCGGTCTTCTTGAACCGGGAAAAGTCCCGAGGAATTCTTCCGGGTCGAATTATTGCCCGGTCGAATTGTTGCCCGGACAAATTCTTGCCCGGGCGGGGCCTCCTGGACAACTGTCCCGGGGTCGGTGGCGGCGATGGTCGCCTTTCGATCACGTTACCCGGGACCGTTCCCGGGGCTGAAACTTACCACGATCAATGAAAAAAACGGGGCGATGGGGATCAGGCCGACAACCTGATGGCAACGTGGTGCTCTACCGCGAGCTACACCCGCGACGGACTGTGGTACCGACTGTCCGGGACGGGCCTCAACCGCGAGCGGCGTTCGGCTGCAAATCCCGGACTGGACTCAGATTATCGAAGTCGCCCCGGCCTGCAACCGATTCCGGCGACGTTTTTCGCGGGGCGCCGCCGCCGTCAGGGTGGGAGGGCTTGTGAGGGGGGTTTGAAATAAAAGTGTTGCGGGTGTTGGTAGGAGCAGAGACATGCATTCAGAGTCAAACACGCATGCCCGCCCCGCTTTCGAGATGCGGGCATGGCACCCAGAGTCAGCTGCCAAGCAGCAGAGACTTTCCATGTGATGGTAGGAACGTTGGTGGGATGGAATGAAATCAGGCAATTGATCTGATGTCGTGGTCGTTGAGGTATGATGGTGAAGGGGAAGGGCCCAGGATGACAGTTCCCTGTTTCGGTCGTCGGCGGCAGGACTGCTACGGGCGGGGACGCGCTCGCATTGAAGGACTGTCCCTGCCGGATCTGCTCCGGGCAGGGAAGGGGCCGGACACGCATCGAACAGTTCTGTTCTGGATGTGGGGTGGGCCGAGCCAACTGGAGACGTGGGACCCGAAGCCGCTCGCGCGTCGAATACCGGGGCCTTTGAATCCGATTCAGACGGCGGTGCCCAGGATTGGAGATCTGTGAGATCTTCCCCCGGATGGCGCGCTGGCGGACAAGTTTTCGGTGATCCGGTCGGTGCATCACTTGATGGATACGCACAATGACGGGTCGATCGAGATGCTGACGGGAGACGCCGAGCGGGCCGATCCGACGTCGACGCGCTGATGTTTACCTCTCCGCTGCCCCCGAACATCCCGGACTTCCCCGGACGTCATCGCCAGCCGATTGTCAGGGCGCGAGAGGACGGGCTGCCGCATTACGTGGGGATTCCGCGGCAGCCGTTCATGACGCGGCCGGTGTATCTGGGGGCGAGCCACGCGGCGTATGCAACGGGCGATCCGTCGGTGGAGAAATTCAAGCCTCCGAATCTGGAGATCGCCGCAGGGATGAACGGGACGCGGCTGGGGGATCGGCGGGGACTGTTGCAGCAGTTCGACCGGTATCGGCGGGATGTCGATCTGCGGGGTGGGCTGCAGGGGACGGACCAGTTCCAGGACCATGCGTTCCGGATTCTGACAAGTGCGAAGGTGGCGGAGGCGTTTGACCTTTCCAAAGAGAACGACAAGCTGCGGGATCGGTACGGGCGGCATTTGTGGGGACAATCGTGCCTGCTGGCGCGACGGCTGGCAGAGGCGGGGGTGGGAGTCATCACGATGGATGCGATGGCTCGGGCTGTCGAACTATCAGTACTTCGGTTCAGGATGACCATGCGATTTCGCAGTTACAAGTGGGATTTGAAAGACGCGATGATGTATCGCATGAGGTTCATGGGCCCGGCGATCGGGACGTTGATTGAAGATCTGTATGCACGCGGAGCTGGATAAGAAGGTGCTGCTGGTGTGCATGGGAGAATTCGGGCGGACGCCACGGGTGTATTTCGATAAGGGTTACGGGGCGGAACCACTGGCCTGTAGCGCGTCGATTCTGCTGTCGGGGTGGGTTAGAAGATGGGGCAGGTGATCGGGTCGACGAATTCCAAAGCGGAGCATCCGCAGGATCGACCGGTGACGCCTCAGGAAGTGCTGGCGACGATCTATCGCCACCTGGGGATCAACACGCACCAGGATTTTCTGGATTTTTCGGGGCGGCCGATTCCGTTGCTGCAGGGGGCGGAGGCGATCGGGGAGTTGGTGTGATGCCCTCGATCGTGTTGGTCGTGGTTCCTGTGCCTGACGGCACACAGGTAGGCTGAGTACAGCCAACCTGTGCTACACAAATCGAGTTGGTAACGAATAAAGTGTAGCCCCGGTTGCCGGTACTCTGGCTACCGGGGTGCGCTAGCACAGGAACACCAAGGCTTGCAGGCTGATGGAGAAGAAGCCTCCAGAACCATGAAACACCCTCGTCGCATTTATGACGAACATCTCTACATTCACTTCGTGACTTTTGGAGTGGAGGGGCGACGAAGGATGCTGAATTGCGATCAGGCGAAAGATTTTGCTCGATGTGTTGAATGAGGAGTTAGAAGCGCATGCAAAGTGCATCGGATTTGTCGATGGGACCGCCGTATGCTCTGGTCTGGTTTCCGATTCGAGGAGAAATTGAGTCGGTTTATGCAGGAATGGAAACGGCGGTCAGCATTCAACTGCGGAAATGGTTTGTGGAAGAACGTCTGATTGCATCGCATCGGAGCAGGACGGTTTTTGGCAACCGGTATACGCCTTTGGTTATAGCGAATCTGTTCTGGAGCAGAAGTTGGAGTACATTCACCTGAATCCGGTGCGTGCGAGGTTGTGGTTTCGCGTGCAGTTGAATGGGAATGGTCTTCCGGCGGTGGTATGAATCCGGGCAATCGGTAGGTGTTCGGATTGAGAGCGTGAACTGAGGGTTGTGGTTCCTGTGCCTGGCGGCACACAGGTAGAGCTGAGTACAGCCAACCTGTGCACAGGGATGTTGCGATTACGACGACTGTTGGACGTTCGATTCCGCCGTGGCCAACCGCGTCGATTTGAACTCTGCTCTAGTCGCTGCGCGACCCGGGCGCCGCTCGCGGCGTGTGGGCCACCCCGGAAACGGGTGCTACTCGGGGGATTGTCGTTTGCGGGTGTAGAATTTTTCGAGGGCGGGTTGGAGTTGTGGCGCGGGGCCGAAGGCGGATTCGAAGTCGTGGAGGCGTTCGGCGGGGGTGTTCCAGATCAGGGGTTTCTTTGAAGAGATGGTCTGGAGGTAGGTGGTGAATTTGTCGGGGTGTTTGGTGAGCAGGTAATACGTGAGTGCCCAAGCGCGGGCGTACGCAGCGCCTTCCTGCTTCGGATTGCGGAAGGGGGCGTCGCTGCTGACGAATTCCTGGAGAGAGAGCTGAGGAGTTTGCGCGATGCTTTTGAGATAGGTCTGCAGGCGGACGGGATTGATTTTTCCCGCGGTGGTCCAGCCGGTGCGATTTTTGAGGTCGGGGGTTTCGAAGTACATCGCCAGCCCTTCGGTAAGCCAGAGGGGGTTGTCCGCCAGGCGGGTTTGCAGGCCGGTGTTGAAGGCGAGCTGGTGAGTGGCCTCGTGGACGATGGTGGAGACCTGCCGGCCGGATTTTTCGAGGCGGTCTTCCATCGTGGTCTGGGGGGTGAATTTCAAGCCGGCGGTGATGTCGTGAAACACGATCCGGTTCTGGATCATGGAGAAGTAGCCTGGGGCCTGGGCGATTTCGGGGCCGAACTCACGGGTGGCGTAGCGCTCGTAGTCGGCGCGTTGTTTGAAGATGAGGACGACGAGGGGATGTTCGGGTGCGTGAAGGGGGAATTGTCTGTCGGACCAGAATTTGGTGAAGGCGGTGTCGAGCCGCAGCATGACGCGGGCGACGCTGTCGAGGAATTTCGGATCGGCGTCAGAGCAGAAGAGATACGGCTCGCGGGAGTTGATGGTGAATGCGGGGCCGAATTCGTCGCTGAGTTTGTTTGTCTGCTCTTCGACGGTCCAGAATTGGAATTTCTCGGGGACGGGCTGCTCGGCGATGAGTTGTTGGGGCGTGATGGTCCAGAGGCGGCTGTCGGGTGATTGAAAGAGGAGGCCACCGTCTTCGGCACGGGTGAGGATTCTTCCCGTGTTCGTCAGCTCCGCGTTGCGATCGGTCTTGAAGTGGACGCGGACTTGCGGATCCTGAGCGGGGAGTTGAGGGCTGAGGATCAGGAGTGAACAGAGGAAGAGAAGCAAGAAACGCATACGATGTATTTTTCAGGAGCCTGTTTGGGGACACATCCCCTTCAATTTAGCCAATGAATTGAAGCGACAGGGGGGAAAAACGGGAATTCCGACAAGACAGATGCGAGGCGGGGGCATAGGATTCGAAGCGGAGAGTTGAGAGACGTTCGTTCCCTACCCCTCACCCGGCCCTGCGGGCCACCCTTTCCCACAAGGGGCGAGGGTTGACGGACCGCGTTTGACTGGGGCCATCCAGAGTTGAGTTTTTTTCGCTGCGCGTGCGCAGTTTTCGAATTCGTGAAGGTTTGCCATGAATGTTTCGCCTAAAAGTGACCGGCCGGGGAATCGGCTGCTGAATGAAACCAGTCCGTATCTGCTGCAGCACGCCCACAATCCGGTGGACTGGTATCCGTGGGGAGAGGAGGCGCTCGCGCGGGCGAAGCGGGAGGAGAAGCCGATTTTTCTGTCGATCGGGTACAGTGCGTGTCACTGGTGCCATGTGATGGAGCACGAGAGCTTCGAGAACCCGGAGATTGCGGCGTTGATGAATGAGTGGTTCATCAACATCAAGGTGGACCGGGAAGAGCGGCCGGACCTGGACCAGATTTACATGTCGGCGGTGCAGATCCTGACGCATCGGGGTGGATGGCCGATGTCGGTGTTTCTGACTCCCGGATCAGCGTCCGTTTTATGGAGGGACGTATTGGCCACCGCAGGCGCGGATGGGGATGCCGGGGTTTGAGGATATTCTGCGGGGGTGCAGAAGGCGTGGGTGGAACAACGGGCGGAGGTGCATCACGCGGCGGAGCAGTGACGCAGGCGGTGATCGATTCGGGAGTGTCGCAGGGGGATGACGGTGGGTTGGATAATGGGGAGTTGAATGTCGAGTTGTTACAACGTTCGGCGGAGAAGTTGTGTCGGAATGCGGACCGGACGCATGGGGGATTTGGAGCGGCGCCGAAGTTTCTGCATTCGATGGATCTGCGGTTTCTGCTGCGGAGCTATCGGCGGTTTGGAATGCGGGATGCGCTGGAGGTGGTGACACTGACGCTGGACAAGATGGCTGCTGGGGGGATCTACGATCAACTGGGGGGCGGGTTTCACCGGTACTCGACGGATGCCCGGTGGCTGGCGCCGCATTTCGAGAAGATGCTGTACGACAATGCGCTGCTGGTGCCGGTGTATCTGGAAGCGTGGCAGGTGACGCAGAACGAGGATTATCTGCGGGTGGTGCGGGAAACGCTGGATTATGTTGAGCGGGAGATGACATCGCCGGAGGGGGGATTTTACAGCACGCAGGATGCGGACAGCGAAGGGGTGGAGGGGAAGTTTTTCACGTGGTCGCTGGCGGAAATTGAGGAAGTGTTGGGGACGGAAGAAGGGCATGTGTTTGCGCGATGTTACGACGTGAGCGCACATGGGAACTGGGAAGAGACGAATATCCTGAATCGTCCCAAAACGCTGGCGGAGCAGGCGAAGATTCTGGGGTGTGAAGTTGCGGATCTGGAGCGGCGGTTAAAGAGCAGCCGTGGGAAGTTGATGGAACGGCGTGAGGGGCGGATTCATCCGGGGCGGGATGAGAAGATTCTGACGGCGTGGAACGGGATGATGATCGCGGCGTTGAGCAGAGCGGCGGGTGATGGAGGAGTCGCGGTATGCGGAGATGGGCGGAGCGGGGGCGGAGTTTGTGCTGCAGAAGATGAGCCAGCCGGAGGGGGGCTGTGGCATGTGCACAACAAGGGGGAATCGCGAGTCAATGGTTTTCTGGATGACTATGCGTGTTTGATTGACGGGTTGATCGAATTACATCAGACAACACGGGAGACGCGCTGGCTGGAAGAGGCGGTGCGGTTGACGGAGGTGATGCTGCAGCGGTTTGAGGATCCGCAGGGTGGGGGATTGTTTTACACGAGCGGAGACCATGAGGAATTGATCGCGCGGCAGAAGGAGTTGCAGGACAATGCGACGCCATCGGGGAACAGCATGGCGGCGTGGGTGCTGCTGAGGCTGGGGCGACTGTGCGGACGCGGAGAGTGGGAAGAACGGGGGGAGAAGATTCTGCGGGTGATTGGTCCGATAGCGCGGCAGTATCCCTCGGCGGCGGGGCAGATGCTGATGGCGTTGGACTTCGCGGTCGGGCCGGCGTATGAGATCGTGGTGGCGGAGTCCGGGGAAGAAATTCAGGACGGGTCCGTGTGGCATTTTTTGCAATGGGAATACCTGCCCAATGTGTTGTGGTTGCGGCGGGAGGCGGGAACGGGGGATGAGCAAATTTCGGGACCAGCGGCGGGGGTTCTGCGTGGGAAAACGGCGAGAAACGGGGTGGCGACGGTGTATGTGTGTGAAAAAGGGATGTGTGGGATGCCGTTGACGGATCTTGATTCGCTGCGGAAACGGTTGCAAGGTGGTGAGGTGGAATGAGTGTTGCTGTGAGGTGTTGGCAGGCCCCGTATTTCTAGCGAGAAAAGGTGAAAGAACCTTTTGAAGATGGTTCCGGATCTTGCTAAGTTGTGGGGGAACTTTCGTGTTTGACTTGGGCCAGTGCGGAATGACAGGAACCCGTCGCTCCCGCTCCGGGCTAGTAAACAGTCTATTCGCACTTGTCAGCCGATCTGTACAAATCCGAGTCAAACGCACGCATGCCTACCCTGCTTCGCGATGAGATAAAATCGTGCAGAGCACGATGTGGGCATGCCACCCAGAAGAGAGTCCACAGAATTATTCCAGGAAGTTATTGAGATGCCTCCCGCGACGCTGTTTTACGACATTTCGCAGTTTGATTTTGACAAGCCGCTGTTCGACATCGAGCAGATCCGGGAGATCAATCCGCAGCGGTATGAAATGGAGCAGTTGACGGCGGTGGTGCACGTGGATCGTGAGAACCACGGGGTGGTGGGATACAAGGAGATCACGGAGAACGAATTCTGGGCGCGAGGTCACATGCCGGGGTTTCCGTTGATGCCGGGGGTGATCATCTGCGAAGCGATGGCGCAGTTGGGCGGGTTCTATGCGCGGAAATACAAGATCCTGGGTGGGGATTTTATTGGGTTCGGCGGGATGCAGGAGGTGCGGTTCCGGGCGCCGGTGCGGCCGTCCTGCCGTCTGGTTCTGCTGGTGAAGATTGGCCAGGTGCGTCCGAATCGGCTGGCGACGTTTGAATTTCAGGGAGTCGTCAACGATGCGATTGTGGCGACGGGGAGTATGATCGGTGTGCCGATCGAGAAGCCGGCGGGGCTGAAGCTGCCGGAGTAAGCGGGCGACGAGACGTTTGTTCCCTACCCCTTAACCCGGCCTGAATAAAACTAAAGACTATCGCCCTAGTTCAGACCCCTGCCCATGAGTCTGAACTGCAGTTTATCCCGACAAGGGGCGAAGGTGATTTCTATTTCAAATTCCCGATTGTTGATTGTGACGTGTGATGCGCAGTTCGAAAGTTCCCGCACCCCCTGATTTGAAGCCATGGTTCCTGATTCATGAGGATCTGAGCGGGCCGTTTGACTGGGAGAAGTTTTTCGGGAATACGAACCCGGTGGAGCTTGAGATTGGCACGGGGCGGGGGTTGTTCCTGTTGAACTCGGCGCTTGCGCGGCCGGAGACGAATTTCCTGGGGATGGAGCTGGACTACAAGGAGGGGCGATACGCGGCGACGCGGTACCAGAAGCGGGGGTTGCCGAACGTGCGGATTCTGGGAGGGGACGCGAAGCGGGCGATCCGGGAGTTCATTCCGACGGGGTCGTTGGCGGCGGTGCATATTTATTTCCCGGACCCGTGGTGGAAGCGGCGGCATCACTCACGGCGGATGATGACGCCGGAGGTGGTGCGGGAAATCATCCGGATGCTGCTGCCGAATGGGCTTCTCCATTTCTGGACGGATGTGGAGTCGTACTTTGAGATTACGGAGAAGCTGCTGGCGGGGTTCCCGGAGTTCAAAATGCTGCCCAAGCCTGAGGAGCGTGCGGCGGAACATGACCTGGATTACCTGACGAATTTCGAGCGGAAGAAGCGGCAGGCGGGTCTGGCGATTTACCGGGGGTTATGGCAGAAGGCGTAAGTCTTTTCTGCGGAGAGGGTTGTGGCTGCGGTCTGAGGTTGAGGAAACTCCCCAACGAAATCTGCGATCTCGTCGTAGAATAGGTTAGTGGAGGAGTCATGCGATCTAAAACAACGCGGGATGCCGAATTAGCCACGACTGATACCGCTTCGCTTTCGCCGATTGAAAGTGATGCCCGGCTGGTGGAAGAGGTGCGCCGTGGTGACCGTGATGCCTTTGGTGGTTTGGTGACGCGCTATGAGCGTCGTCTGGTGAGTGTGATCTTTCGCTTTGTCCGGGATCTGGAATTGAGCCGGGACTTGGCGCAGGACACGTTCCTGAAGGCGTATGAGCGGTTGGACCAATTCGATCCGTCGCGGCGGTTTGGACCGTGGCTGTTCCGGATCGGGGTCAACCAGGCGTTGGATTACCTGCGGGCGCGAAAGCGTAAGGGTTGGTTGTCGCTGTTTTCGGAACGATCCACCGAGCCTGCGGTGGGGCCTGCGGTTCCGGACCCGCGCGTGGCGCTGGACCTGGAGCAGGAAGTCCGACAGGTTCTGGATCAGATCCCGGAGAAATACCGAACGATATTAGTGTTGCGAGATCTGGAGAATTTTTCGACGTCCGAGATCGCCGCGATTGTGAATCGCCGCGAGGCGACGATTCGTTGGCGGTTGGCGGAAGCGCGGACGCGATTTCAGCGCTTGTGGTTGCGGCGCCAGGGAAATCTGCCTTTAGAACAAGATGCGACGACTGAGGAAAGTGACCATGACGATGAACTGTAAACAAGCGCAGCGGGAATTGGCCTTGTGGGTGGGAGGAGACCACGATCCCCTGCTGCAGGAAATGTTGAACGATCACGTTCGGAACTGTCCGGATTGCCGTGCGTTTGCCCGGGAGATCCAGACGGGTGCCCAGGTGTTGCGGCAGGCGGCGGTGCGAGCTTCGAATGACGCTCCGGTGGCGGAAGCGGGCTGGAGCCTGTGGCCGCGCGTGCAGGCGAAACTGGCGAAGTCCGGTCCGAGGCAATCGCCTTATGCTCCGGCGACGGTGGGCTGGTTTCCGGTGGCGGGACTGACGGCGGCTTGCGTGGCGTTGATCGCGGTGTCGTTCTCCAGCGTGCAGTCGTACCGTTCGGATCCGGCGTTTGAATTTCCGCTGGGGCACACAACTTTGTGCCCGCGACCAGCCAGGTGTTTTTGCCGGGGGAGAATATCGCTTCTCCGGGGAGTTTCCGGATGGCGCCTCCGATGCGAGAGGTGTTGCCTTCGGAGCGGGAAATTCAGAGAATGCTGCAGGAGTTTCCGTTGCGGCAACCCTCGTTGAAGGAGCAGGCTCCTGCCCGAGACCGGTTCAGTGAGCCCGCCTATCAACTGATGCTTCCGGACGAGGAGCAGTAGGGGGGCGGTGTCGGGGGCTCTACCCCTCACCTAGAATTAAGACTATCGCCTCGTAAGACCTGACGCCCTGTCAGGTCTTACTTCGTTGATCCCGTCGGGGGGAGAGGGTAAATGCCTGTCACCCGAGTAGTCAGTCAGGATGAGAATTCATGCCTTTGTTTGAATATCGGTGCCAGCCTTGCCAACGGGATTTTGAAGTCCTGGTGCGGAAGAATGAGGCTGTGGTGTGCCCGGAGTGCGGGGCGAAGGATGTGGAGAAGCTGTTGAGCGCTCCGTCGAGTCCGAACATGGGGAGTGCGCTGCCGATCAGCAGTGGGTGTAATCCCACGCTGCCGCCGTGCGGGCCGGGGTGTTGCAAGCTGTAGGGCGCCCTGCGGGCGAGAGCAGTAGAACAGTGGAGCAGTAGAGAAGAGGGGAACCCCGCGCTGGCGCTTGGGGCTAGTTGATACAATTTGGCAGTGATTGTCGACTTGAGATCGACACGCTGAGAAGCCGAGTCTCGAACCAGCCTACAGGAGAATTGTTTCAACGCAGGGGTGGGAGGGAGATGTTTGAACGCACAGCGTTCTTGTGTCGCGTTAGAATCGGTTCATAACCAGCGATTTCCACCGCGACAGGCGTTACAGCAAAATGAGCATCGTACTTGAAACTTCGCCGGCGGGGCTGGAAGAGCGGGAGGTGGCGTTGCGGTTGCTGTACGCCGCGCTTACGGAACCGGAACGTTCGGAGCAGATTGCCACGATCCTGAAAGAGGAGGCGGAAGGGAAGCTGTCGCTGGAGGGGCTGCTCCTGGCGCGACGCGAGGGATCTGCAATGGGGGCGTTGCTGGCGACGCTGCAACCGGATGGGAGCGGATTGGTGTTTCCCCCCTCCGTGGTGGGTGGAGAGTGGCAGGACCGCGTGGAAGAGAGCCTGATGTGGACTCTATGCGCGTGGCTGGATCAGAAGCAGGTGCGGCTGGCGCAGTGCCTGCTGGAAGTGGAGGAAGATCATTGCCGTCGATTGTTCGAGCGGTATGGATTCCGATGTCTGGCGGAACTGATCTATTTGAAGAGGGACGATGGGCCGGTTCCGTCTCGGCCGGGGCGGAGACCGCAGTTCGTGACGTATTCGCCGGAGACGCATGAGCGGTTCTGTCGGACGCTGCAAAGAACGTATATGGATACGGAGGATTGTCCGGAACTTTCGAAGGTGCGAAGTGCTGAGGAAGCGCTGGCGGGACATCGCCTGGCGGGGGAGTTTGATCCCCGGTTCTGGTGTCTGTATGCGGAGGGTGGTGAGGACTTCGGGGTGCTGTTGTTGACGCGTCATCCGGAGGCGGGATTGTGGGAACTTGTGTATCTGGGGATCGTGCCTGAGTTTCGGCACCACGGGTGGGGTCAGGAGCTGATGCTGGGAGCGCTGGAAACGGTTGAAAACGAGGGGGGCGCGGCGATGATCCTGGCAGTCGATTCCATAAACAACGCCGCCAGAAAGCTTTATGCCCGGCTTGGATTTTACGAGTGTCTGCAGCGCGCGGCGCATCTGCGAATTCACTCTTCGCCCGAGGGGTGAAATTAACAGGTTGTTCACACCGGTTCGGGGGGGCGGCAAGAAACGGATTCGGCCACAAGTGACGCGTCGAATGAGGGTTGCTGAATGCGAGATTTTCTCAAGTTCGAGGGGTGTTAAGAAAAACTTTTTTTCGCTTGGTTTGCTCATCCGCGATGGGTAGTATCGGCGGCACTGAGTGAGTGATCCAAACACATTTGTCGTGCGACATGGTGCTACGATGAGTGTGTCCTTCCAATCTGATAATTCGCGCAACAAACCCCCGATTCCATTCCCGATATTCGGGCAGGGACTGCCTGTTTGAATCCACCCGGTTCAGGCGTGGAGACGGAATTGTTGCGCGCGTGGGGTGGCAAGATGCAGCCCGGGACGTTGGCTATGGTGCAGCCAGTTTCGTCTACGGAGACGCAGGTTCTCCGCGAGTTGGTCAAGACGATCGGACAGAAGCGATATGACCATTGGTTTGGTTCGCAGGCGAGCCTGCGCGTGCGCGACAGGGAACTGATCGTCGAGGTGACGAACCCGTTCTTGATGACGTGGCTGCAGAAGCAGTTTCGAGAGGAACTGGCGGATGTGGCGCGGCGCACGCTGGGGGAAACAGCGGGCTTGCGATTTGAAGTGGTGGCGGGCGAGAAAAGCTCCCCTGCCCCGAGTTCGTCCGCGCGTGACGTTCCAATTGCGCGTGTGCCGGATGGGCCGTTGCGCGCATCAAGCGTGGACGACGGAAGCGATCCAGAGTCCTCCGCTGCCCTGGAAGCGCCTGCGAAGACATTCGCGGCGGTTGTGGCGAGCGTGGCGAAGTCTTCCGATGTTCCGAAGCCCCAGCGCGGTCGGCGGGCCTATTTGCTGGCGGAGTTTGTCGAAGGGAACTGCAACAAGATCGCGCTGACGGCGGTGCGGCAGGTGTCGCAGCATCCGGGACAGACATTCAATCCGTTGTTTCTGTACGGGCCGGTGGGAACGGGGAAGACGCATCTGCTGGAAGGGACGGTTGTGGAACTGCGGAGCCGATTTCCGGGTCTGCAGGTGGTGTCGATGACGGCGGAGAATTTCGCGAATCACTTTACGCAGGGATTGCGGCAGCACGCGTTGCCGGCGTTTCGGCAGAAGTTCCGGAATGCGGACGTGCTGGTGATTGAAGGGATCGAATTCCTGGATTCCAAGAAGGGAATTCAGGAGGAGTTTCTGCATACGTTCAAACACCTGGAAGCGAACGGCAAGCAGGTGATACTGTCGAGCGATCGGCATCCGCGGTTGCTGTCGCGGGTGTCGGAAGAACTGAAGACGCGGTTCCTGTCGGGGATGGTGTGCCGTCTGGAAGCGCCGGACGTGGAGACGCGGCAGCAGATTGTGCGGCAGAGGGCAGAGCGACTGGGAGGTGAGTTTTCGCCTGAGGCGCTGAATTTCGTCGCGCAGCGGTTCCGGAACAACGTGCGGGAACTGGAGGGGGCGCTGCATTCGTTGCAGAACTATTACTGCATGACGGGGAAACGGGTGAGCCTGCATGCGGCCCAGAAGCTGTTGTCCGACCTGGAGCGGGATTGCCTGCGGGTGGTGAAACTGAGCGAGATCGAGCAGGCGGTGTGCGATCTGTTCGGGTTGATGTCCGAGGAATTGCGTTCCGACAAGCGGACGCGGACGGTGAGCCAGCCCCGGATGATCGCGATGTTCCTGGCGCGGAAGCATACGCGGTCGGCATACAGTGAGATCGGGGCGTATTTCGGTGGGCGGAATCACAGCACGGTGATCACGGCGGAACGGAAGATCGACGCGTGGCTGAAGACACATTCGTCGGTGCGGGTGGCGGCGCAGAACTGGCCGGTGGAGGATGTGCTGGAGGCATTGGAGCAGCAGTTGCTGCAGGCGTGCTGATGAGAGAGTCGCGGGTGAGAGTGGCGCGACACAGGTACGCATCGATTTGAACTGACCTCTTGTCGCTGCGCGACCCGGGCGCCGCGGTGCGGCGGCCGGGCCACCCCGGAATTAAGAATCCGGGACACCCGGAGAGATGGAGACCTCTTGTGGCTGGCGGTACTTATACGCCCGTAGAACGGAGATCAGAGACATTTGGATCTCCCCCTCACCCTGCCCTCTCCCTCGGGGGGGAGAGGGTGAAGAATGCCACCTGTGGCTGACGCCACCCGACGCGATGCGGGTATGGCATCCGATGCGATGCGAGTATGGCGCCCAGAATTCGTTACTGGGGGTAGACGGCGGAGGCGGGGCGGATGGTGGGTTGGTCACCCTGAATGGGTTGGCCGACGCGGCTTTGGGGATAGTAGGGGGCTTGCGCGTTGCCTTGAGGAGCGGCCTGGAGTTCGGCTTCAAATTGTTCCACGCCGGTCATCGTGGCATTGGGATTTTGATTTGGCTGCATGCCGGGCAAGCCAGTGAGTCCCTGGACGATGTTGGGATTCACGCCGGGGGGAGTGCCGTATTGGCCACCGGTGGCATTGGTCATGGGCATCGACTGGTGAGATTCGTACTCGAAGTTGGGATTCGGTCGCGTGGGTGCGGCGCGGTTCAACTGCGGAGCCATGGAAGGGCCTTGATTCGGGTCAAAGCCATTCTGGTTGGGGAGGGGTGAGCCGGAGTTCGGGAAGCCGGTCTGGGGGAGAACCCGTCCGGTGGAATCGGACATGGGGAACATGGTGGTCATGCTCATCTGGGCGGCTTCGCGCTGGGCATCATCCCAGCCGGACGAGGTGGGGACATTCCCCTGAGCGGGGGTCATGGTCCAGGGCTGTTGTTGCGTGCTGTCGACGATCCCGACATTCGATTGCAGGGGAGCCATGGCTTGCATGGGCTGGCGAGTGTCGACTTGGGGGGTCATGTTCAGGTTACGCAAGGACTGATTTTGTTGTGACTGCTGAGGTTGATTCGGGTTCTGGGCGAACTGCCGGCTGTTATTGGCAGGGGCGTTCTGCGGCGGGGCGTTCGCGACAATCGTGTCCCAGGGGACTTCTTCCTGGCGTGGAGGTTGAGCGGTCGTCTGGGTGTTGAAATCGGGTTGGCGCGCGGCGTTCTGCTGGAAGTTCGAGGGGGGATTCTGAACGGCGACGGTCTGCGTGAGCGGATTCTGTGTCAGATTGTTCTGCGTTGGGTTATTGCGGGCGATATTCTGCTGCGGTGTGGTGGGGATGGTGACGGTTCGCTGTTGCGTTTCGCTGGGAGGATTGTCGATCTTCGCGAATTCATCGCGGAGTTCACCCCAGACGACCTGATTTCCGTTTTGAGGAGGAGTGGGCTGCTTCTGAACGGGATTATTCTGGGCGAGGTTTTTTTGAGCAACGGGGTTGTTGCCAGCGATGGGGTTGTTGCCCTGTGAATTGTTCTCCGGCTGGCTGTCCAGGAAGGGATTGGCGGAGTTGTTTTTCTGTGGGTCGTTTTTCTGCGCGTCGTTTTTCTTCTGGGCAAGATTCGCGGGAGGTCCGTTGGGGAAGAGGTCGGCCATTTCGGCCTGAGCCATCTGTTCGCCGCCGGCCTTGCGGAAGCATTTGAAGGCTTCATCATAGTCGGCGCGGTTGCCGGTGGCCTGGGCGCGCTTGGCGAGGAGGTGGCCGAGGTTGCCCTGGGCGAAGCGGTGATCGGGATTGTTTTTGAGGATGCTGCGGAAGGTTTTTTCCGCTTCGGCGGATTTATTCTGCAGCGTGTAGGAATAGCCGAGGTCGCTGAGGACGGAGGGATCGTTGGGCTTGAGGCGTAAGACCTGCTGATAGAGTCTTTCGGCGTCTTCGAAGCGTTCCTGTTTGTCGGCAATGATGGCGAGGCGATGGAGAGCGGTCGGATTTTCCGCATCCTGCTTCAAGACTTTTTCATAGGCGAGGCGGGCGTCCTGGTAGCTCTTGCGGGCGTCTTCATCGGCCCGTTTGGCTTCGTCTTCCGCGCGGAGAGCATCATCGGACATGTGTTTTTGTTCGGCGAGGGCGACCTGTTTGCGTGCGGCCTGGGCCCGTTCCTCGGCGGCGGAAGCCTTGTTGTCCGCCTGCATGGCTTTTTCCAGTCCGGCGGTGACGGCAGAGCTTTGCTTCGGCTTGCGGTCGCCATAATTGGCGGAGGCGGTCTTGGTGTCGTCTTTCTTCGGGGTGTTCTTTTCGGTGGAGGTCTTGGACTTGCTGCGGGAGGCGATGGTCGAGTCTTTCTCCTTGCCGTCCTTGGAAGCGGTTTTCGAATCGGCCTTGGATTTCGACCGGGAGTTATTCCAGGAGAGCTTGCGCGGACTCATGGATGCGCAGCCTGAGAGGAGCAGAAAGGCCAACGACATGGTGATGATGATGCGACTCGTCATATCTCAGCTGTCCTAGAGAGAAGAGGGCCGATGAGAGAGAGGGGACAGAGATGATTTTTATGTGTAGAGAGCGAAGTGTGCGGTGTTCAGAGAGGTCGAGCAGAGGTGTTTTTTCAGCGACTGTTACGAGGGGAATTTTCTGAGAGTTTGTCCATGGGCATGCCCGTGGATTGATTCCCAAACTGCCAGAAGTTGCCGGTCGGAAAAGTTGCTAAGGGGCTGACTTATAGTGAGTTGTCGCAAACCTGTCGAGACGAGGTTTGTTTTGATTTCCGGTGGGAGAGGGGGAGAAGGCAGGTCGCGTGGAGTGCGCGTAATTCCATGTCAGGACTGTGTTTAGGGAGTGTTTTTGGGGCTTGAGCGGAGGGCGACAAGTTTGCTGGTGAGGATCTGGACGGTCTCACCATGCTGGTTTTTGGTTTCGCTACGGATGGTGACGATCCCACGGTCGGGACGGGAGCGGGAGGTCTTGATGTCGAGAATTTCGCTCTCGACGTGAAGGAGATCGCCGGGGCGTGTGGGGCGGGGCCATCTGAGTTCCCCCCTGCCCGATGAGTCCGCCTGCGATGGGTAGGCCACCGTCGACGAAGAGGGCATGGTGACGGCGGCGGTGTGCCAGCCGCTGGCGACCTGTTCGCCAAACAGGGTTGTCTTCGCGGCCTCGGGATCGAGGTGGAAGGGTTGCGGGTCGAACTGCTCGGCGAAGGCGCAGATCTGGTCGAGTTCCATGCGGTGGGTTCCGCTTTGAAGCGTTGGCCGATCTGGAGATCTTCGAGGTAGAGTTTTTGGGGTTCGTGCATGGGGGGTTTTTCCGTGGTGCGGTTGAGATCCTCGATTAAGGGTATCAGATCGCACGGGTAGCTGCCCGCTCCGGGCTGGTTGTGAAGCTGGGGTTTGACTCATGCCTACGGGCGGGACGTTCTGCATCGGTTCGAATCCATGCCTCGCCCTGCTAGCGCGATGCGGGCATGGCACCCGCCGGTAAATAAAAAACGACTCCGGAGCACCGGAACTCCGGAGTCGCGAAATTTAAACGACTTCACAACCAAAACGATTTCAGTAGCGGTAGTGGTCGGGTTTGTAGGGGCCGTCGATCGGGTAGCCGAGGTAGTCGGACTGCTTCTGGGTGAGCTTGGTGAGTTTCACGCCGAGCTTGTCGAGATGCAGGGCGAGCGACTTCCTCGTCGAGCTTCTTGGGGAGCATGTGGACGTCGACGGGGTAGTTGGCGTTTTTGACCCACAGGGCGATCTGGGCGAGGACCTGGTTGGTGAAGCTGTTGGACATCACGAAGGAGGGGTGGCCGGTGGCGCAACCGAGGTTCACAAGGCGGCCTTCCGCCAGGACGATGATGGCCTTGCCGTCCGGGTAGACGAACTTGTCGACCTGGGGCTTGATGTTGACGCGCTGGATGTCCTTGCGTTCCTTTAGGTAGGCGACTTCGATTTCGGAGTCGAAGTGGCCGATGTTGCAGACGATGGCTTCGTTCTTCATCGCGTCGAGGTGTTCGCGGCGGATGACGTCGCAGCAGCTGGTCGCGGTGACGAAGATGTCGCCGAGGGGCGGCTTCTTCGAGAGTCGTGACCTGATAGCCTTCCATCGCGGCCTGGAGGGCGATGATGGGGTCGATTTCGGTGATGATGACGCGGGCACCGAGGCGGGCCATGGCCTGGGCGGAACCCTTGCCGACGTCCCCGTAGCCGCAGACGACGACGATCTTGCCGGCGACCATGATGTCGGTGGGCGCGCTTGATGCCGTCGGCGAGCGATTCACGACAGCCGTAGAGGTTGTCGAACTTGCTCTTGGTGACGGAGTCGTTGACGTTGATGGCGGGGACCCCCAATTTTCCGGCTTCGTGCATCTGGTAGAGACGGTGGACGCCGGTGGTGGTTTCTTCGCTGATGCCGCGGAGATCCTTGAGGATTTCGGGATAGCGGTTGTGGATGATGGCGGTGAGGTCTCCGCCGTCATCGAGGATCATGTTGAGGGGTTTGCCGTCCGGCCAGAGAATGGTCTGCTCGATGCACCATTCGTATTCTTCCTCGGTTTCTTCCTTCCAGGCGAAGACGGGGATGCCCGCGGCGGCGATGGCGGCGGCGGCGTGGTCCTGCGTGGAGAAGATGTTGCAGCTGGACCAGCGGACTTCGGCGCCGAGGGCGGTGAGTGTTTCGATGAGGACGGCGGTCTGGATGGTCATGTGCAGACAGCCGGCGATGCGGGCGCCCGAGGGGCTGAGAGGGGCCGTATTTTTTGCGGAGGGCCATGAGGCCCGGCATTTCGTTTTCAGCGAGTTCAATTTCCTTGCGGCCCCAGTCTGCCAGTTTGATGTCCTTGACCTTGTAGGGCAGCGAGCTCACGGTAGCCATCGATCATTACTCCTCAAATACTTGTCTTAGAAATGCGTTCCCGCGAAAGATCCGTCCAGCCGGGGCGTACAACGCCTTTGTGTCGCGTCAAAATCGATGGTTTTTCGAGTTGCCCACCGCGGCAGACGCGATCGCGAAACAGGATACGCGTAAGAGTATAGACAGACGGGCCAGAAACGTGCAGTCCGAGGGGGCCGGGGGCGGGAAAAAGGGGATTTGAGGCGAAATAAGCCCAGACAGAACCTTTGTTTAGGGGAAACTGCGGCACCAGTGGGTGAGAGATGAGCATGCCCTAGAACATGGATCAGAGACGCTTGACGGCCCCCTCGGTCAACTATCGCCCTCACGAGGACCAACGCCCGTCTGCGTGCGCTCGGTTGATTCTCCCGGCGCGGGGAGAAGGTCTTTGATGAGTTCCTGTGGCTGACGCCACGCGTCGAGTTCTCCCGCAGGATCGTCACAACCGGTGTGATTGATCCTGGCCGCAGGGTTTACTGGACCAGAACTGTTTGCCTGAGTGTTTCGTTTTGACAACCTGTGACGGCGACCTACGGTTGGGACGGGTTCTGCACGGTTCCCGGACCGGCGAAGCCCTGTGTCTGAAATCACCTCTTTGATTCACCGCCGAGTTGCAGGGTCTGTCATGTCATCCACCGAACTGCTGAATGTCGTTCCCACCGAATCGAACAACGCTCCCTGCGAGCTGGGGAAATTCGCCCGGTTGCGCAAGAACGTGAAACCGCGAATGGCGGAGAACGGCGGTACAGAATCGGCGTTGGGGACGGCGTTGAGTGCGCTGGCCGGTCGAATTGAAAAACAAACTCCTCCGGAACCGCAGTTGCGCGGGGTCCGGTTTCATCTGACGCGGAACGAAGGATCGGAGGCGGAACGCCAACCGTTGCATCGTGCCCATCAGCGGTTGCTGGTGCGTCTGTACTGGCGTGGGGCGGGGAGCGCCCCCGTGGCTGACCTGCACGAATGGACGCTCGAAAACTCCCGGATCCGGGGACGTCTGGAAGCGTTCACCCGAGACGAGATCCAGTTGAACCTGCAGGTGGAAGTGCCATGCGGGAGCCTGCTGGAGGTGCGGGTGATCGATGCGTGCTCGAAAGAGACGGATCTGCGGGGTAAGGCGATCGAATGCCGTGCGGGATCGAATGGAGAATGGTCGGTGCGGTGCAAATTGTTCGGCGTGCTTACGCAGGACCAGATTCTGGAACTGTGCGGGAGTTAGGGGCGCCCTGCGGGCGAGAGCAGTTGAGCAGGAGAACAGTGGAGCAGGTGAGAGAAACACTGGCAGAGCCAGTGCCACCCGAGACACGAAGATAAAAAAAAGGAGTGCGCCTGGGGCGCACTCCTTTGAGCTTTCAGCGAGTTGTTTCAGCCAACATCAGCGGTTGGTGTTGAACTTGCGGAGGAAGGTGCGTTCGAACTCCATGAGGGAGGGTTGCTGCTTGACCCAGACTTCACGCATGGGGAACTGGGCGGGGTAATCTTCCTTGTGGTTGTACTTGTAGGCTTCGCGCCAGATGAGCAGGCCGATCATGGCATCTTCGATGGTGAGGTCGTCCTCGAGCAGGGTGGGGTGGGCCTGAGTCATCTTCTCGAACTTTTCGAGGCCGCTGTAGGCTTTCTTCTCGGCATCGGGGGTGTCCCCCTTCAGCAGAGCCTGACCGGCTTCATAGAGTTCCTTGTGGGACTCGACGGTGTTCTGTTCCCGTTCGGCGAGGCCACGGACGCGCCAGTACCGGTAGTTGCACATCGACTGGTAGCGTTCGACCCAATACATGAACAGGGGAGCTTCTTCACCCTTTTCGTTCTTGATATCTTCCGGCTTCCATTCGAGATGAATGGTGATGTCACGGTTGGTACCGGGGACGTTGAGGCTGACGGGTTCCTGTCCATAGGCGCCGGTCCAGTACTCGAAGCCGCGATTCCAGGGTTCCTGTGAGAAGACCCCTTCCCTCAGCCAGGCGACGCCACGGTCGAAGTCAGCACGGGCGGGATAGCCGTAGAAGAGGGCGTCCGCCATGATGTGTTCCTTGACCCCCTTGGGATCCTTGTGGACATCGACGGATTGCAGGAACCATTCGCGGGCGACTTCGAAGTTGTCCTTGCCTTCGGGGTTCAATTCGCGATCGGGGCCATCTTCGTCATTGACGGTGAATTTCTTGTCGGGGTCTTTCTTGAAGAACTGCCGGAAGAAGTCCTTTTCATCGGAGTTGCCGATTTTCTTGCCGAGGGTGTCGCCGGTGTACCAGTAGAGTTCGGAGAAGCGCTGGTTGCGCTTGGTGCCGAGCTTGAAGAACTTGGCCCCTTCCTTGACCCAGTAGTAGCGGTCGCGGACGTCGTCCCATTCCATGGAGACGTTGAAGGCGAGGTTCCAGCCGTTGAAGACCCAGACTTTCTGGAAGTGGGGCTGGAGGAGGATGATGGAGTTGGTGGTCGAGAGCATGCGCGACCAGTTCTTGGTGTCCTTGTAGTGGTCGAGTTCCATCCAGAGGAGGTTGGCAGCGGGTCCACGAAGTCCGAGGAGGACGAGGTTCATGGTGGCGCTGGAGGGATCGACGTTACCAAAGGATTGTTC
>JAXMBX010000067.1:0-23994 GCA_046349635.1 Planctomycetales bacterium | reverse complement strand
CAGAACTGGCCGGGTGGCGCAGCCACAAGAAGCCGCACCTTGTGGGAGCAATCACCATTCACTGACGAACGACCAAACTGCCTAGACGAGGGCCAAAAAAACGCCGACTTTGCCAATTTTTCCTGCCGTCCATGCGACCAGGCCCGAAAAATCCAGCGGTTCTTCCCCGTTCCTCCGGTTTTCACCCCCCGGAGACCTTTTCAAGCCAGCATCCCGTCCCCGAATTCCGTATCATTTGACGGGTCAATTCTCTCAGCGATTCGATTCTGTGGGCGGTCGTTCTGGACCTTGCCGGCAGTCCGTGCAGGACTCAATCCTTCGGGTATTGTGACGAATCGATCCGGTCGCTGAGCTTTCCTTAGTCTCGATCATCCAGAGTGCACCCGTGTCGACCGATCAAAATCCCGCTCCCTCGGATTCCCTCCCTCCTCAGGATCCCTCCGCCGCCACTCCCGCCGAAGAAGGCCTCCCCGAATGGGAACCTCTCACGCCGGAACTCGTCGAGGATGAAGCCATCCGCGGAGACTTCGTCATTCGCTGGACGGTCATCCTGCTCGCGCTCATGCTCGGCTGCGGACTCATCAACGAAACCGCCACCCTGGTCCACATCAAGGCCGGTCAATACCTCGCCAGTCATGGCATTCTCCCGTCACGCGGCGGCGATCCGTTCTCCGCGTCGGCGGCAGACCGCATGTGGGTGAACCCCAGTTGGCTCTTCGATCTCCTCATCGCCGGCGTGTATGGACTTTCCTCCTGGATCGGAGTGAGCGTTTTCAAGGCCCTCCTCTCCGGCGCGACATTCTGGATTCTCTCCCGCATTTCGCTCCCCAAAATGCCCACCTGGTGGGGTTCCATCTGTGGCCTCCTGGCGTTGATCTCCTGCCATCCCCGCCTCACCGCCACTCCGGAAATCATCACCCTCCTCGGCCTCTCCCTGACCCTCGCTCTCCTCACCCACTGGAAAACGACCGGCAAGACCGCCACGCTGGGACTCCTCCCTCCCTTGTTCCTGATCTGGGGCCAGCTCGATGACCGCGTCTTCCTGGGTGCCTGGCTGCTGCTCCTCTACAGCGTCGGAGAATTCCTCACGCGACGCAGACAGGAAGGAGCCGCGCGCGGCAAGGCCCTCCTTACCCCCGTCATCGCCAGCCTCGTCCTGCTCTGCATCAACCCCTTCCCGCTCGCATGGATCAACTCCTCCTGGCAGATGCTCCACGCAACCTATCCTGCGTTTCAGGTCCATTACCCCGAAGGAGCCGGAGCCGGCATCCAGTATTATCCCGTCGCCAGCCCCGAGTTCCTCAAGAATCCCCATCCTGCCGGACTCTGCGGGACTCGCCCCGTTCGTGATCTCCGGCATCACCCTCTTCCTGAATCGGAAGCGGCTGGAACTCTCGCATCTCTGTTTCTTCGGCTTCGCCGTGTGTGCCATCCTCAGCACCCACGAACTCGCCGCCGCCTCGATCGTCTTCGCGGTCCTCGCCACCCTGAACGGCCAAAGCTGGTATGCAAACCGTTACTCCCTCACCTATTCGATCGCCACTCGTTCCCTCGTCTTCTCCCGGGGCGGACGGGTCATCACCGTCCTCGCCCTCTTCGCCGTCGGGTTCTTCTCGGCGACCGGACGGGTCCGTGCCCCCGGAGGACCGGCGCTCGGATTCGGACTCGATCCCGACCTCGCCACCACGGTCGCCAGCTACCAGACGTTGCTCCAGGATTCCTGCGGCGACCGGGGCTTTAATTTCAATCCCAACCAGGGAGACGTGTTGATCTGGTGCAACAAGAAACCGTTCATCGATCAACGCCTCAGCCTCTACGTCGGGACCGGGCCTTCCGATCTCGTCAAGCTGCATGACAGCATCCGCGGCGCGCTCCGCCCTTCCGCACAGAGCCAGCGTTCCCGCCAACCCGCTCCCACTTCCGTCCCCTGGGAGGATCTGTTCAAGAAATACCAGATCTCGTTCGCCGTCCCCCGACTCACCGGCAGCAATCCCGACTACCGCACCTTTATCGCCCTCGCGAATAATCCCGCACGCTGGCAACTCCAGAGGATCGGAGCCTCAACCGCTCTCTTCTGCTACGGCAGCTTTCAGGATCAGAAATTCCTCACCTTCCTCCGTTCCCATCAACAGGACTTCGTCTCCGAGGCCTTCCGCAAGAACACCACCACGTCCGTCGCGCATGTCGCCTGGCCCCAGCCTCCCAACGTCTATCAGAAATACCTCTGGAAACTCGACCGGACCTATTCCTCCGGCGCGCTCGAAGGCCAGCACCTGATGCGCCTCGCCACCGCCCTCCCCGCCGTCTATCCCGCCCTCCCCTATCTGGCGATCCGCAAGGCGCAACAGGCCCTCGCCAACAACGGCAATGATGAACTCGCCTACATCGTCCTCGGAGAAGGTTATACCTACCTGGGACGCTTCGACACCTACCGGCAATCCCGTCCCCAGGGAAGCAATATCGAGCAGATGCGCTACCTCCAGGCCGTCGCCGCCTTCAACCATGCCCTGACCATCAATCCCAATAACGCACAGGTGCATCTCAATCTCTTCAGCCTGTATCAAAACGGAATGAAGGTCGATCTGGCCGAGCGGGAACTGAGCGCCTTCCGCACCATCGCTCTGCGGGACACGGCCGTTCAGGACGAGCAATTCCGGAAGTACATGCAGGAAAACGACGCCCTCCTGGCCAAGCTCCGCCAGCAGATCGAACACGCCGAAAAAGATGCGGCGGCACTCGCCAAAAAGAACGCCCCCATCCCCCAGCAGGCCTTCTCCCTCGCCCAGCACGGCTGCGTCCTCAAGGCGGTCGAACTCCTCAAGGAAGACACCCGTTCCGTCAATTCCAACCCCGAACTGATGAAGATCTACGGATTCTGGTTGCTCGAAAGCGGCCAGACCGAGCAGGCCTACGAACTCTCCGGACAGCTGCAGGTCATGTCCGAGCAGTCCGGGTACCAGGACTGGCGCGGGCTCCGCACCGTTTGCCTCCTGATCAATGGAGAGTATGACCGCGCCATCCAGATCTGGACCGATCTGGCACAGCAGGTCAATCGCACCGGAGTCAACGGCGTTCTCGCCACCTTGAACCCGAAATACAACACGGAAGCGGTCGCCACGTGGCCCTTGACCCAGATCAGTGCCTCGCTGAATTACTTCTACCTCATCCGGGACCAGATCTGCGCTCTCGATCTGAATGTCGCCCTCGCCTCGCTCGAAAAGGGAGAAAGTGAGTCTGCCGGAAAACTGTTCGCCGGCATCCTGGAAAAAAATCCCGAGACCGCCGACCGCGGCACGATCGCGACCTATCTCACTCTGATCACCAACAAGCCGATCGATCCCTTCCCCCCTCCGAACGCATCCCCGTCCTCGTCGCCCCCGAACCCGAAACCCCCAAGAAATAGTCCTCGCCTTCCCCACGATTCGTGTAGGGTCCGCTATGCGGACCTTCACTTCAAATCGGCCTGGGTGGCGGGGCAGCTCCACGCGGAAGCCCTCAAACAATGCCTCCGAGTTTTTGTAGGGTGCGTCTCTTGCCTGACCGATTTCCGTTTGATGGGTGCCACTGCGGAATCGGCGCAGCGGTTCAGCGTGCCGTCGCTGGATATCTTCAACGCCAGCTCCAAACTCTGGAACGTCTCTGGAACCTCCTTCAACTCGACTCCTACTCCGGGTGCCACTGCCGAAGCGTACTCGCTTCGGCAGTGTCTTTCTCCTCCTCACCTGCTCTCCCCCGCAGGTCTCATACCTCTCCCGGTTGCAGAGCCGTTTCAAGATTCCGAACCAGGAATGTTCCACGTGGAACATTCTGCGTCGCATCCCACCTGCCACGCTCCTGGAACGTTCCACGTGAAACATTTCGTAAACGACGGTGTACAGCCACACTGCCTTGCGCCATGTGCCAACAATTAAAACAAGATTGCAAACGCCATTTCCAAGACCTTCTCCCCAGCGCGGGAGAAGGTGGCCGCACAGCGGACGGAAGAGGGGGTGGTCCAAACGTCTCTGATCCCCGTTCACCTCTGACCACACCTGCTCTCCCCCGCTCGGATCGTTCCACGTGGAACATTCCGTGAACCCATCCGTTACTTGACGGAGACCCCGGAATTGTCAACAGTGTCTCTCATTCACACCGATTGTCTCTTCCCGGGAGTCACTCCGATGCCTGCTCATCAGTTGCGCGCCGCGCTCGTTTTTGCGTTGCTTCTCAACCTCGGATCTCTCTGTTTTCCCGGGGAAATCCAGCGCCGCCACGAAATGGTCCCCATGCGGGACGGGGTGCGCCTGAGCGTCGATCTCTACCTCCCCGCCGACTCCAAACCGCATCCCGTCCTCCTCGCGCAGTTCTATATCAACACCACCGGCAAGAACTGGGAACAACTCGGAACAAAGCTCGCCAACGGAGGATATGTGGTTGCGCTCGCCAGCTTTCGCGGCGCGCAAAAATCCGAAGGGACGTGGGTCGGCTATCGCGACCTCGGCTGGGGCGAAAAACAGGATGGCTACGACCTCGTCGAATGGCTCGCCAAACAGCCCTGGTCCACGGGAAAAATCGGCACCTTCGGCGGCTCGCAGGCAGGCTACGCGCAGAACTTCCTCGCCGTCACCCAGCCGCCGCATCTCGTCTGCCAGTACATGGTCGATACGGGGGTCAGCCTGTTTCACGAAGGCTATCGCCTCGGCGGAACCACCCGCCCGGAACGTTTCAAGGGGCTGGAAAAAACCTGCCGTGTTCCGGAACACAACCGCATCCTGATGGAAGAGTGGTTCCGGCACCCGACTTACGATGCCTTCTGGCAGGATGAAGACACCGGACGGCACTTTGACAAGATGAATGTCCCCTGTTTCACCATCGGAAGCTGGTACGACTTCATGAGCCTCGGCTCTCTCGACAGTTTTGTCGGACGGCAGCACAAGGGGGGCGAAAACTCGCGCGGCCGGCAGCAACTTCTCGTCGGTCCCTGGCCGCACAATACCTTGAGCAAGCAGAACACCGTCGGCGACATGACCTACCCCGAGAACGCCGCATTCGATCTGAACGGGCACATGCTCCGCTGGTTCGATTATCACCTCAAGGGGATCGACAACGGGGTGATGAAAGACCCAACCGTGCGGTATTACGTGATGGGGGCCACCGGCGAACCGAATGCCCCCGGCAACGTCTGGCGGAACGCCCAGGACTGGCCCGTCCCCAGCACACCGACCTCCTATTTCCTGCAATCCGGCGGCGGCCTGTCGCAGCAGACTCCCGCTTCCGAATCAGAAACCGTCACATTCATCGCCGATCCGTTGCACCCCGCATCCATCCCCGGCACCGTCTTCCCCGGCGCGAAGGACACGCGGGCTTTTGACTCGCAGGCCGAAGTCCGAACCTTCACCACGGACGTGCTGAAAGAACCGGTCGAATGGACCGGCAAGGTCAAAGCGGAAATCTATCTCTCGTCCGATGCGAAGGACACCGACCTGATCGTCCGGGTGAGTGACGTCTATCCCGATGGCCGTTCGATTCTGATCATCGACTTCCCGCATCGGGTCCGCTATCGCGAAGGGTTCGACAAGGAAGTCTTCATGGAACCGGGGAAAGTGTACAAGGTGCCGTTCGACGTCGGCTCGCTGAGCCAGATCTTCAACGCCGGCCACCGCATCCGGGTGACCGTCGCGAGTACCGGCGCTCCGCTGTATGAACCCAACCCCAACACCGGGGAACCGCTGACGGTCGACTTCCCCAAGAACACATTCACGGCTCACAATGCCGTCCACGTGAACCGCGTCCATGCCTCGCGGATCATCGCCCCGATCCATATTGAAAAATAGTTCACGGTCGCGTGAGGTGAGTCTCCGGCTCTCTCACTTCCCGCCCCCCGCCAAACCTAATCCCGTTGTCTCCAACCGCAACCAATCCGCGGCCCGCTCCGTCCACGTGTGAATCGCCGTGCCCGGTCTCTGCCGCATTCCATATCCATGCCCTCCCGCCTGGTACACATGCAACTCTGCCGGCACTTTCATTTCCTTCAGCGCCGCATAATACATCACGGTTCCCAGCGACGAGGAACCGTCGTCGTGCGTATGCAGCAGGAATGTCGGCGGCATCTTCCCTGTGGGTCGCGCTCCGGGCACTAATTCTTTCTTCTCCGCATCCCAGATGTTCCACGGGTAAATCAACATCAAAAAATCCGGACGGCAGCTCGCCCGGTCAATTGCATCCCGCCCCTCATAACTCCGCGCTTCTCCCGCCACTCCCACCCGCGCCCCGACTTGTCCTCCTGAAGAAATCCCCATCAACCCGATCTTCTTCGGATCAATCTTCAACTCCCCCGCCTTGCTCCGGATCAGCGATACCGCCCGTTGTGCATCCGCCATCGGCCGCTTCCACGGCGCAATGTCCGACCCATCCTTCGTCCGATATCGCAACACCCACGCGCTGATCCCCAAGCCGTTCAACCACCGCGCAATCTCTGCCCCTTCCATGTCCGGCACGACGTAATTGAACCCGCCCCCCGGCAGAATAATCACCCCCACATCCGTTCGCTTCTCTCCCTCCGCGGGAAACGCGTCCATTGTCGGCTGCGTGATTTTCTCCACCCGCGTCACCGGAGGCCGATTCGTGCCCCGTGGAGGCAACACCTCCCCGCGATTCAAAACCGTCTCCCCCGGCGGCATTCCATTCCAAACTTCAATCGGCTCCGCGGCGAAAAGATCTGTCGCGAGCCAGCAAATGATCACAGTCACGGAAAAAGAACGCATCACAACTCCCTCCGCTTAAAAAATCAGGGCCTGCTTAGCGCACTTGGCGGCAAGCAGGCCCTGAGAATCAAACTTTGAAGTACACTTCTGCAAAATGCGGTTGGTGAACACGCGCAGTTTCCGAGGTCCGGAAACGGTTCTTCGTCCAGAGCATTTTGCAAAATCAAATCAGACCACGGTCTGGCCGGGGACTGCGACCGGATCGACCGGTAGCGAACCCCATTCGTACTTCTCCGGGCCGAGGATCAGGTTGGAATTCAGAGCCTGTTCCCAGGTGACTTCCTTGCCGGAGTAGGTGGCCATGCGGCCCATGATCGCGGTGAGGGTGCTTTCGGCGACCCACTTTCCTTCGTTCAGTGCATCCCCCTTGCGGACGCTGGCGAAGAGGTCATCGTGCTCGGTCTGGTAAGGATCTTCCTTGCCGCCCTTGTAGCGCCAGGATTCGCCATCCTTGCCGTGCGGGCGAATTTCGAACTTGCGACCACCGAGATCGGCGAAGCCCTTGGTTCCAATGAAGTGTTCGGAGACGTCGTTCAGGCAGCCGGGGATCTGACGGCATTGCGAGAAGATCCAGGAGCCGTCTTCGTATTCATAGTGGACATCGTGGTGATCGAAGATCTGGCCGTAGGCGGGTTCGGTGCGGACCTGGCGGCCCCCCATGCCGAAGCAGCGGACCGGATGGGCCTGCTTGGCCCAGTTGGCGACGTCCAGGTTGTGGACGTGCTGTTCGTTGATGTGATCGCCGGAGAGCCACGTGAAGTAGAGCCAGTTGCGAAGTTGCCATTCCATATCGGACCAGTTGGTCTGGCGGGGCTTCATCCAGAGGCTCCCCATGTTCCAGTAGACGCGGGCGGCGAGGATCTGGCCGATGGCACCGTCGTGAATCCGCTTGATCGAATCCAGGTAGGCCTGTTCGTGGTGGCGCTGCAGACCGCAGACCACGGAGAGTTTTTTCTTGCGGGCTTCCTCGGTCACTTCCAGCACGGTCCGGACGCCGGCGCCGTCGACAGCGATGGGCTTCTCGAAGAAGACGTGCTTGTTGGCGGCAACGGCGGCCTTGAAGTGGCGGGGACGGAAGTGGGGAGGAGTTGCGAGGATCACGAGATCGACATCGGAGGCGATGACCTTTTCGTAGGCGTCGAAGCCGACGAACTGGCGATCGGGAGCGACGGCGACCCGTTCAGGACGGTCTTCGAATTTCTTCGTGAGGTTCTTCAAGCTTTCCTGCAGGTGGTCGGCGAAGGCATCACCCATCGCCACCAGCTTGACGGGGCCGGCGGTGGAGAGAGCCTGGCTGGCGGCACCGGTTCCACGACCGCCGCAGCCGATGAGTCCGACCTTGATGGTTTCATCACTGGCGGCATAGGCCAGCGGCATTGGAGCAAGGGCGGCGAGTGCCCCCACGCCCGCGGTCAACATCCCACTCTGCTTCAGAAAATCGCGGCGCGATTTATTCGGCTGCTGTTCCATGACTGGTGACTCCCTCGCTGTGGTTGATAACGAACTGATTATGAATCTCGGGTGACAGATCGATCCTCTCCCATCTCATGGTAAGAGAATCGGTGAGCGGCGCGTGTGACTATCGATCTTCCTCGTCGTCTCCCTTGCCTTTCAAGCGAATTTTCTCTTCGGCGGTCGGTTCCGCCAGCGGGCGGACGATGCGAAAGCCCAGGAAGAGGGCATCCGTATGATACCACCGGCTTTTGGGGATCTGAGGATCCTTGATCTTCCAACTGGGGTCGGAGGGTTCGCGAGCGGCGCTGCGGAGACGGTCCGGCTCATCTTCCCACGATCCGCCACGGGCGGTATGGGGATAGAGTTTCTGGGGCATGGCGAACGGTTCGACGGAGGGATTCTGCTTCGCCGATTCGGCGTAGAAGTCTTTCTTGAACTGGTCGAGGGTCCACTCCATCACGTTGCCGTGCATGTCGTAGAGACCCCAGGGATTCGGCTTCTTCTTGCCGACCTTCTGGGACTTGTCTTCGCTGTTGCCGGCGAACCAGGCGTAGTCACCGAGTTTTTCGGGATCGTCGCCGAAGGAGTAGGCGGTCTTGGTTCCGGCGCGGCAGGCATATTCCCATTCCGCTTCGGTGGGGAGACGATAGTAGTGGCCGGTCTTGGCGGTGAGCCATTCGCAATAGGTTTTGGCGGCGAGCTGGGTCATGCAGATGGCGGGGTAGCCATCGTGTCC
This sequence comes from Planctomycetales bacterium, assembly GCA_046349635.1. Lineage (GTDB taxonomy): Bacteria > Planctomycetota > Planctomycetia > Planctomycetales > Planctomycetaceae > JAXMBX01. The sequence goes on along the minus strand of JAXMBX010000067.1, from coordinate 15,060 downwards.
CATGCCAAAGGTCATGTCGGTGTAGGGCTTTGTCGGGCGGGTGACGGCATCGGCGAACTTATCGAGTTCGGTCCCCTTCTGGCGGGTGACCTGGCGGCGCTTGATATCGAGGCTGTGATTCCAGATGTCGTATTCGTCCCAGGTGACTTCATGTTTGCCCATCCAGAAGGGTTCAATTTTGACCGTGTGCTGGGGGCCTTCTTCGGGCTTGCGACCTTCTTCGCCATCGGGGCTGCCCATGGTAAAGGTGCCGCCGGGGATGGGGACCATTTCGAACTTCACACTCGTGCCGCTGATGGGCTCGGTGTAGGGTTTCATTTCCTTTTCGGTGATCGGCTTGCCGGCATCGGATTTTTCGGCGGCCATCAGGTTTGATGCGCCTGCGCCGCTGCTGAGGAGTAGAATGGCAAGGAGCCAGGCGCCGGTAATGAGCGCACACCAGAAACAACCGCAATAGTTTCCGCGGACAATCTGCATGAACGTACTTCGCTTCACGATGACCTTTTCCGTCTGTGTTCTGTTCTGCTGTTTAGACTTCTGTGAGGGAGGAAACCCCGGCCCTGAACAGCTTGCAGCGGCGGCGCCCGGCGGCCCGACGGTCGAGCGATTTTCATTTCGCGAAAAGCTGATGGGAGTTCCCTGCGACATCGCATTATATGCCCCCTCGGAGGGGGTCGCAATTACGGCTTCCCGAGGGGCGTTTGATCGGATCAAAATTCTGAATTCGCTGTTCAGCGACTATGAACCGGAAAGCGAGCTGATGCAGTTCAGCCGGACGTCCGGCCAGCGTCGTAACGTCGCACTCAGCCCGGAGTTGTTCGAAATCCTCCAGGAATCGCAGAATTGGTCCCGCGAGACGGAGGGAGCGTTTGACGTGACGGTCGGCCCGCTGGTGCAGTTGTGGCGGAAAACGCGACGTCAGAAACAACTCCCCCCGGCCGAGGTGCTGCAAGGGGCTCGTGCCCGCTGCGGTTTTCAGGCCCTGAAACTGGATGCGCAGCAGCGGACCGGTGAACTGACGTTGCCGAAGATGCAACTCGACCTGGGTGGCATTGCCAAGGGATACGCCGCGCAGGCCGCGATTGATGAATTAAAAAAGCAGGGAATTACGCGGGCGCTGGTGGCGATGGCGGGGGACATTGTGGCCTCGGATCCGCCGCCGGGGAAAGATGCATGGCGGGTGGGGATCGGCCGGTTTGATGAACCGGAGGCGGAGCCGGACCGTTTTCTGAAGATCAAAAACCAGGCTGTGTCGACATCGGGGGATGCGTTTCAGGTGGTGGTGATCGACGGGACGCGCTATGCGCATATCATTGACCCGAAGACGGGGCTGGGACTGCCTTACACGTGCAGCGTGACGGTGATTGCGCCGCAGGGAAGCACGGCGGATGCGCTGGGGACGGCGCTGTCGATCATGCCGGTCGATCAGGGGCTGAAACTGGTGGCGAAACATCCGGGGGTGGAGGCGTTGATCATCCGCAGAGAGGGAGAGAGGACGCGGGAGTCTGCGTCGCCGGGTTTTGGGAAGTATCTGACGGGGGACTCGCGGGGGATGGGCATGCGATAAACGCATCGTCAAGTCAGATTCCAGTTCCCGATGTTCCTCGAAATTCACCTTTGGAGTATACGCAACGCACACCTTTGAATAGCGGCGCGCGGCGCCTCGCATTTCGACAGATTTCTTCTACGTTCATGGTTAAATCTCCACGAACATTTTTATGCAATTATGGTATTTGTCCTGCAGGGCATGAAATCCAAACTTCTTGTACAGGGCAATTGCTTTTGCATTGTCTTCATGCACATACAGAACGACTCTTGAGACCTTTGTTTCTTGCGCCCGCTCAAGCAGGAAGTGCAATATGTCGTGGCTGTATGTGTTACCAGTGCTGCAAACTCGTCCCTGGAACTTCGTGTCAACTGCCAAAGCCGGGATTATCGTGACTGGAATTGGCGGATCTTTTTGCGTCGGCATTCGCCAATTCGTTGGACCGAGCGACCCAAAGCCTACGAATTCCTCATCGGAGTAAAACAGCCAAACCGATGTTTGGCGATTTTGAATCGAATCCAGGCACTTCTCTCCCTTGATCCAGTTTGCCATCTGAACCGCATATGTCTGCGATCCACACTCGAAATCCTGAAGGGAGTTCTGGTCAGAAGGAGAGAATCGCTTGGCGCGCATCGGCATTGTGGCAGCCCTGTGCCAACTATTCCACGATAATCCCGTGGCTCGTTGACGGCATACGGAGCCGAGCGGCACCTTGCTCAATCAACGATTCAGCCAGTCGCGAGTCGTACTCAGTCAGTACGAAATCCACCATCTCCAAATCAGCACAGGATTTCGGAGTGTAGTCGGCGGTTGCCCAAAGGCGAGTCGAAATCACCTGGACACGGGGCGCAACTGCAGAGGACGTCAGTGCGATAAAGTCAGATTGACCGACTCGTGCAATCATTCTGTCCCCTCCTCTTTCGCTGTCTGGCGGGCAGCTAAAACGCTTTTAATCTCATCCAACTGACTCTGCATGACGTCGATAAACGCCTGCGCACGGTTTCGCGGAATTGCCACAGATGCCAATGGCACACTGTGTACTACCTCGTCTCCCTGCGATTCAGGTATCCTGAGCGGCGGCTGAGTTTGGCAGAAATGGAGATAGAGTGCGTCAGCGTCAACTTGGACAATCAACTCGTTGGTATATTGAGCAACGTCCAGCTTGGAGTACTTAATCGGGATCGCGGGTTTCTCGGCCATACTTATGCTCAATTTTCACGACAATTGCCTGCCACTCATCGAGACTTTCGGCAATTTTCGCAGAGATGCTTCAATCAACTTGCAATCCCTGTAAATATCACTCTTGCTTAGCCTTACGGCAAAGTCAAGGAAATGTCCGACGTTTTGGACGAACGCTGTAAGCTTCGCAATAGCAGTACGTTATGCTAGCGGAGGGAGATGTCATTGGGCTGATTGTCTTTGTCAGGGCAAATCAGTCAACCCCAATGCCGGACACGCGCCTATTCTTTTTGGTGCGCATGAAAGCCGCGCTTCTACACAAACGCAACATGGTTGCGCCGCTTCACCGGCTGAGTCGCGCCATGGGGAGAGTCTCCCAATCGCTCAGTCCTCTCAATTATTCCCATTCAATCACCACGATGCCGGGATGGTTCTTTTCAAACTCGGCTAATGTTGCGGGAGTGATTCTGGTCTTTCTCAGATATAACCTCGTGAGCCGTTTGGAAAAAGAACTTGTGGCAACAGCCGTCAGAATTTGATCGGTGATTGAATCCCCTGCGAGCGTCAATTCCTGCAAAGCGGGCAGCAAAGTTCCAAGGCCTTGATCACCTCGACGGTCACGGGGAGATCGCATGGTTGCAGATCCTCAATGGTGAGGAATTTCGGCCTGCTTCCGATGGCGGATGGTCTCCTGGAAGAAGGCGACTGCGCCTAGGCCGTGTCACACTCCATTTTCTCCAGGCGCAGTACGCGCACACTGTCACACGCCGCGAATCTTTTTAATGCCCCTTTCGGCAACCGCACGCGATCCAAGTAGATGATCACCCACGGGAATTTCAGCAGGCGAGCCAGAGAACGGTCCTCCAGTTCGATATCTTCCAAAGCGAGATGACTTACTTCGGGTGAGATTGCGGCGAGCAATTCTTCACTCAGCGGGATTCGAACCAGTCTCAGGAAATCCAATTTGGAAAACGGCTTGAGGTGAACCCCGGGATCTGAGGAAAATTTCGCCGGCGCTAAAGCCAGCGACTGCAGGGTCTCTCCCCATTCCGCGGAGATGAATGCCAAGTCCGCGCTGCGCAGCGAACGGCAATCCAAACTCAACTGGGTGTACCTGGCCCCTTTCAAGACCCGCAACGCGCTGCCATCCAGTTCCGGACTCTGCAGATCCAGATCTTTCAAGCGTTTCAACAGGAGCAGTACCGGAAGTCCCTTTTCGGTGATGCGGGTTTTTCCCAACCGAAGCGAGTCAAATTTCGGACATGTCGCGAGGCTGGAGCAGAGTTCCTGGAGGTCTTGATCCGAACAGGGGAAGTCTGCAATCTAGAGAAGGAAAAACTCCTTCAAGTTTCCCAGGCTGGCCGCAAAATCCTGAGTCGGGCGTGCCTGATCGAGGGTCAGCCTTTGAAGGCCCTTCATTTCCCGCAGTGATGTCAGCTCTTCCGCGGTCAAACTCTTGACCTGTACGGAACCGACCGAACTTGGGTTCATTCCCCGGAGGAATCCCATCTTCCAGGTGATGGTCCGCAACCAGTGATCGCACCAAGCTTCAAGAGGCCCGCTAAATGCCCGTTCGCAAGATCCGCCGCGTGCCTTTATGCCCGCCACAAAGCGCTCGATGCGCTGCTGACGGTAATACCCCTGAATCACCACGCCTGCCACGAAGAGGGCGAGCGCCAGGCCAAGCAGGATCGTGCGGCGCAACATCCGGTGTCTGACGCGGGGCGACTCAATGATTGGCTGCGCTATTGGCTCGACTGGGGCTGATTCCATGCAAAAGGCTCCTCGATACTATTCAAGAATAGTAGAGGAGCCTGAGCAGTGATGCGAGAGCAACGACCTGGATTAAAGCGTGCCACGCTTTTGTGTCGCGTCAAGATCGATATTTTTTGCGAGACGTGTCGCGACAGACGCTCCACGTCCATTCGATGCGTTCTAGTAGTCCTTGTCGATGAAGTATTCGCGGACGAAGGTGGTGTCGTAGTTGGTGCCGTTGAACATCTGGATGTTGTTCATGCGCCAGCCACCACGGACGGCGACGTGAGGATGTGTCCCCACGAACGGTTGGCGGTAGGCGGTGCGGGTCTGGGGGACGATGCCGAGCGAATAGGCGGGGCTGTCGGCGTGGCTGTAATACGAGGGGGCGAACATCCAGTCGGCCCCCTGCACCGAGATGGGGAGAGAGAGGAGGACCAGGGGCAAGGCGAGCCACGAACGGCGGACGACGGCGATTCCGGCAGGACTAGCATCATGGGAGAATTCCTGAAGGTGGGCCAATCACGTGTTCAGGTTCCTTTACAACCTGTTCAGGTGATGTTGACGAATGACTCTCTCGGCAACATTCGGGTCCTTGTTTTGTGGGGAAATCACAACATTTTTCCCTACGTGGGACCTGATCTGAGAGAATGCAGGTTTCGTTCCCTTTTTGTGAGTCGGTGAGGTCAGAGGTGAACGGAGATCAGAGACACTTGAACCACCCCCTCACCCTGCCCTCTCCCTCGGGGGGGAGAGGGTGGGAAGACGAAGCGTTTGAAACACAACTTCGCCCCCGGCAAGAAACGCTCATCCTCCAGTGAATCCATGCCCGCCCTGCTTCGAACTGAGACAAGATCGTGCAGGGCACGATGTGGGCATGGCACCCGTCGATTGAAATACCAGACGGCCTCGAAACTCTCGGGGCTGAGTGACATCGCAGGTCAAACATGGTTGAATAGGGGAGAGATTTATGTCCTTCCCCTTACGGAACTGTAGCCATGCGTTTGGATGAGTCGCCGTTGATGCCCGAGTATCGCCATGTGATGCGCTGGCCCGTCCAGTGGGGGGATCAGGATGCGTATCAGCACGTCAACAACACGATCTTCTTCCGGTGGTTCGAGACGGGGCGGATGACGTACACGATGGACATCGGGCTGGACCGGGAACGGCTCGAAGCGGACGGGCTGGGGATCATCCTGGCGGCGATTGACTGCAAATTCAAATTCCCGATCATCCACCCGGATACGGTGCATATCGGATCGCGGGTCACCCGGTTCGGTCGGACGAGCATGACGTTGCAGCACGCCATCTACAGCGAGAAACAGTCTCGATTGGTGGCGGAGGGAGATTCGGCGGTCGTTGTCTATAATTACAAGCAGCAGCAGTCGATCCCGATTCCGGATTTTGTGCGGGAGGCGATTGAGAGGCTGGAAGGGAAAACGATACCTGGAAAGTAAATTCAGCAAGTGGTGGTTGAGAGATGATGGGGAGGCTTCTTGTGGCTGCGCCACCCGGCCTGTGAGTAGAAGTGGTAAGAAGTGAACGTGGATCAGAGACATATGCGCGCCCCTCACCCTGCCCTCTCCCTCGGGGGGAGAGGGGGAAAGACGATAGTCGTGACACCCAGGAGAGTGATTCGATTTTATGATTGATACATTGCCGCCGCCTCGCCGATTGTTTTTGACGTCACTGCAGGATCTGCCGCGCGAAGGGGTGAGCGTGCGGACGGTGCTGGGGAAAGAGCTGGGGGTGGCGTTCGTCGAGGGGGCCTGGATCGCGTTTGAGAATGTCTGTCCGCATCAGGGGATTCCGCTGGCGGGGGGTGAGTGCGAGTCCGGCATCCTGACCTGTCCGGCGCACGGGTGGCGGTTCGATCTGGCGGCGGGAACGCGGGTGGGGATTCCACAGATCACGCTGAAGACGTATCAGGTGATCCTGGAAGGGGAGCAACTGTACGTGGAGTTTCCGGTGGTGAAGCCACGGGAGGCACCTCCGACTTACCTGGTGCGATATGCGTTGCCGGGGTGGGTGGCGCGGTTCACCGCACCGCCGGAGGTCGAAGTGCAGGGACTGATGCATCGGCAGCGGGTGGTGGTGCAGACGAACCGCGGGGAAGAGATCGGCGAATATCTGGGACCGCCCCCGAAGACCGATGACGAGGTGACGGCGGCGGGGAGCATCCTGCGGGTGCTGAAGGGGGAGGAAGAACAGGGACATGCCCAGTCCGCTTCGAAGACGGGAGAGATTTTGCGGAGAGCGCAGAGCGAAGGGGAAAAGCGGCATCTGCCCCAGGAATTCGCGGACGTGGAGGCGCTGTTGTCGGGGGGGACGATTATTTACTTCCTGGGGCCGGATGGACTGGAACTGGCGGACCTGGCGGAAGACCTGCATGCGGAGTTTTCCACGCCGGTGCATTTCCAGCCGTTGATTGATCTGCCGTCCGGTGGAGGCTGCGGTTCGGGCGGGTGCGGCTGTAAGTCGTAATCCGTTGGATCGTCACGGTTTGCCGAGACGGATTCTGTTTCCGCTGGGGCGTTCCCGGGCCGAATTTGGTGTACTTTTCGTGAAGAGCGTCTCTATAATAGAGGCAGTCAGGGATTACTGTGAAACAGCGGGAGGGGAAGCCGTTCAGGGATTCTCGATCCGAATGTTTCGGTCTCTGACCGAATGATCTCTCCTTGCCAGAGGATCCTTGGTCCGGGCCGTCCCTGCGAGGGCTCGCGAACAACGATCTCCCGCCGGAACGTCCCACCTGTGCCTGAAGTTGCGATCGGATTCCTCCGCGGAATCGTCGCCGCACCCGACTATTGGCTGAACCCACGATTGCTTTCGCCCTTCAAAATCCTGAAGTGATTTCGCATGGCCCGACATCGCCTCGCTCAACCTGACCAGTTCTGGCTGACCCGCTGGATCCTTTCGCTGTATGAGTTCTGCGCGTCGCTGAAGCTGGCGGTGGTGCTGATTCTGAGCGTGGCGGTGGTGCTGGCGGTGGCGACGTTCGTGGAATCGACGTGCAGGACGGAAGGTGTGCAGTGGTACATCTACCAGACGCCGTGGTTTATCGGGCTGCTGGCGCTATTGGCGTTGAATATCTTCTGCGCGGCGGCGATCCGGTTTCCGTGGAAGCGGCACCAGACGGGTTTCGTGATCACGCATATCGGTTTGCTGACGCTGCTGTTCAGCGCGGCGGTGCAGTACAAGGGGGCGGTGAACTCCCAGATGCTGGTGTATGAGGGGGACACGAACCACGTCGCGATTGACCTGGATCACGGGTACCTGATTGCGTCGAATCTTCCGGGTCGAACGGAAGACCTGCGGTTGCCGCTGAAGCTGGGGCCGTTCAGTTGGAAAGATGATGCACCGAGCGGGTGGTGGCGACGGGTGGAGAGTTTTCCCGGAAGGACGACCTATCGAAGCCTTGGACGCATGCGCCGGTGACGCTGTACGAACACAAGGATGTGAAGCTGGAGCTGGTGGACTATTACTCGCGGAGCGAGACGATCGCGAATACATCAGATGAGCCTTTTTCATCGCTTCCGTATCTGGAAGTGAAATTCAAATTGCCGGCTGCCGCGCAGGAACGGATGGGAGGCCCGGCGGAGATGGGGCCGTTCGAATTCCGCTACAACCACCGGATGGGATTCACGACGGAGGCATTTCCCCCTGGCGGTGGCATGCGGATGGGTGACATCAATTTGTGGCGGATCAAGGATGCGGGAGAGTTCGCGATGTTCCCGAAGTGCATTCCGACCCGGCAAGTCGAGGGGAACGGGATGGTGGTCTTTTACTGGAAGGATGAGCCGGTCGATTTCTCGGTGGACCGGTTGCTGGAAGAGAAGAAAGCGGGCAAGCCGATGGAGATCGGCGAGGGGCTGAGCGTGGAGTTGCTGGATTTCGCGAAGCGTCTGGATCTGAATCAATATTTCCAGACGGGGAAATTCGTGGACGTGGCGACGGATGAGCCTGCCGCGAAGGAAGGTGAGGGGGAAAATCCGCTGGGAGAAGCGAAGAAGCCGCGCGATTTTCCGGCGGTGCATTTGAAGCTGAAATATCAGGGGCCGGAGGAGAATGGGAAGAAACCGGCGGAGCAGACGTTTGAAGTGGTGCGGTTCTGCCTGATGCCGTTTTTGCATTACCTGCCCATCGCGGACACTCTGAAGTCGAATTCGAAATTGATTCCGGGTCTGCTGGTGGAGTATTTCCATCCGATGAGCATGGCACGGATCGACATTGTGGAAGGGCCGGCGAACACGCTGAATTACCGGGTGTGGCAGCAGAAGACGGGGCGGATTGTGTCCTCGGGCGCGCTGGAAGTGGACAAGCCTGTGGATGCGTTTTCGGCGGGGGGCGGGGCGAACGTGTTCAAGATGTCGCTGGTGCGCTACATTCCGCAGACGGCGGAGAGTCCCGTTCGTCCGGGGAATCCGCCGTTGCCGTATGCGGTGTTGCCTTTGCCGTTCAACAAGGATGCTGCGGACGCGAAGATGACGCGGCAGATCAAGGTGCGGCTGAGCTGGAAGGACAAGGAGCAGCCGAAGTCGAAAGAGTTCTGGTTGCGGCAGAACCTGCCCGAACCCTGGGAGCCTGTGCGGTTCAACCAGGTGGAACAGGTGTCGCTGCCGGAGGGTCACGACGTGCAGTTGACGTATCGGCCGCGCGAGACGCCGGTCGGATTCACGATGCGGCTGGATGACTTCGAATTGAAGAAGGTGGCGGGAGTGGCGATGGCGTCGAACTACACCAGCCACGTTTCGGTTTTTCCGGGTGAGAAGACACCGACGAAGGATGAGAAGGGGAAGGATTTCATCATCACGATGAACGCTCCACTGGATTATCCGGATCCGCAGGGGCGGACGCTGCGGTTCTTCCAGGAGAATTACATGCCCCCGGAAGGGAAGATCCCGGCTGCTTCCGTGTTCCGGGTGAATTACGATCCGGGACGGTGGCTGAAATACCTGGGATCGCTGCTGATTACGGTGGGGATCTTCCTGATGTTCTACATGCGGGCATATTTCTTCAAACCGACAGCTCCGAAAACAATCAAACCGGCGGCGGCACCGGCCCAGGAGCCGGCTTCCGCCCAACCTGTGTCGACATAGCTTTTTTAGAACGTCTCACAAAATGCTCTGGAGGAAGTGCGGCTTCCTGAAATTCGCAGATCGAGCGTGATCACCCACCGCATTTTGCGAGGCACTTTTGGATAAAATGAAAAATGGAGCGTTCGCGTTCCAGATTTGAATCTGTTCGAATTCAGCTTTCGGCGGAATCACTTGCCCAATGGCTTAAGGTTGCTCCCATGCGTTCCATTTTTTCAGCTCTCATCCTGGTGGCGTTGAGTGTTTCTCCGGCGTGGTCCGCGGAGGGATCTGCCCCGGCCCCGAAGATCGACTGGTCGGCGTGGCAGAGCCTGCCCGTTCTGGACGACGGGCGGATCAAGCCGCTGGATACTTACGCCGAGGAGAAGGTGACGCTGATCACCGGGCGCTCGAAGTGGAATGAGGTCGATCCGCAGACGGGCAAGACGCTGCGCACGTATCGGGCGCCGGAGTTGCTGTACGTGTGGATCGCGTTGCCGGATGTGTGGGTCAAGAAGCCGGTGATCCGCTGCGAGTACCGTCCGCTGCGGAAGATCATGCTGGGGGAGAAGCTGACCGAGGGGACGTATGTCTCGCTGGATGATTTCCTGGACTGGGATGCCTCCAAGAAGGGTGAAGGGGTGGTGTTCCGCTCCAAGGATCTGCAGAAGAGATACGAAGCGATCGAGCAGGCGGCACGGCAGTCGAAGTCGGCTGCGGATGTCGGTGACAATCCCGAAGAGAAACGGATCAACGGGAAGTTTGGGGAGTTCGTGCGGCACGTGCAGGAGTTCCTGGGGGTGATCGATGCGCACGAACTGCTCGTCGTCCCCGGCATCGACCCGCGCATTCTGACGGAGCAGGTCGATCCAAACTCGGGGATCGCCGCATGGATTCCGCTCGGGTCGCTGTTGAAGCTGGACAACTGGCAACAGCGGGGGGACGTGAATATCGTCGCGCTGATGGCGCCGGATGGAATGGCGATGATGCAAAACATCATGGACCGGGGGCTGTACATCCGCCGCAAGGAACGGGACAACAATGGGCGTCCCAAGTCGGATGAGGACTCGCTGGCGCAGTTGACGGCTGCCCTGCCGCTGCAATCCAAGGTTCGCCCGTACCTGCAGGAGATCAAGACTTCGTTCGATCAGACCCGGACCGCGTACGAGCAGATCGGGACGAAGGGGCCGGTGGAGTTCGAGCGTGCGCTGCGGGTGTTCGGGACGAAGGTCTCGGACCTGGCGCACGAGCTGGAAACGGCCCGGAAGAGCATGGGTCCGATTGCGAAGGGACCGGAGGGTTACATTCCGCTGCCGTTGGATGAGGCGCAGATGGCGCTGACGGCGTATCCCGCGGTGGGGAGCATGAAGACGGAGATTCACTACAACAAATTGCAGCCGTTTTACATGGCGTGCTGGTTCTTCGGTCTGGCCTCGTTGCCACTCCTGGCGGCGTGGATCCTGGGGTTGCTGCGGGAAGGGCTGAAAGGGTGGGGGCGGTTCCTGTACCTCGTGGGGATGGGAGTGACGGCGGCCGCGATTCTGTTTGCGACGTATGGTTTCGGTCTGCGGATTGCGATCGCCGGGCGTCCGCCGGTGACGAACATGTATGAGACGGTGATCTGGGTGTCGTACGTGGTTTCGGTGCTGGGGCTGTGGTTCGGGATTCTGCCTTTGTTGTGGCCGGGTCTGGAATGGAGCTGGCGGTTGAGCGCGTTCCCGTTCACGTGGGAAGCGAAGCCGTTGACGGATGAGGATCGCCAGAAGTTTCTGGCCGGTGCGATGAGTATTCTCACTCCGCTGGTGCTGGCGGCGCGAGTCGCCGGTTTCGCCGTGGTGATGATGGTCCTGACGCAGGTCGCGCCGCTGCGGGAATACAAATCGTCGTTCAAGATTATTTCGCTGACGCCGCCGATCACGGGTGAGAACACTGTTTCGTTCGAGGCGCTGCTGACGTGGGGGATTGGAATCGCGACGGTGCTGCTGGCGGCATGGTACGTGCCGCGCGTGATCATCACGCTGGCGAGTTCGCTGGTGATGGTGATTCCGGAACTGCGGCGGAAATCGGCGCACGCCTGGGAGCAGGTGTTCAGCCGGCAGTTCTTCCTGATCGGCTCGATCCCGGTCGCGCTGTTCGGGATGGTGCTGGCGTACCAGGTTGGAAACCTCAACCCGGAGATTCTGAATCCGCGGATCGGTTCGATCGCGGCGGTGTTGAACAACAACTACTGGCTGACGATCCACGTGTTGACGATCGTCTCCAGTTATGGGGCGGGGGCGCTCGCGTGGGGCTTGGGAAATCTCGCGATGCTGTATTACCTGTTCGGTTCGTATCGCCGGGCGGAAGTGAGCCCGGGGGCGGTCGACCAGACACTCGCCAAGATGCGGGCGGAAGGGTTGATGAGCCGATTGAAGTCGGCAGGCAAGACGCTCGACCCGTCACACATGAAGCAGGCCTTCACGGCGGGGATCGACAGCTTCGGGTCGGGAGATGAACACCTCGAACGTTCGACGGCGAAGCCTCCCAAGGACGTGCAGGTGCTGGCGAACTTCAGCTACAAGGTGATGCAGGTGGCGGTGCTGCTGCTGGCCGCGGGGACGATCCTCGGCGGGCTGTGGGCGGACGTTTCGTGGGGGCGGTTCTGGGACTGGGACCCGAAGGAAGTGTGGGCGCTGATTTCGCTGCTGGCGTACCTGGTGTTCCTGCATGGCCGGTTTGCGGGCTGGGTGGGGACGTTCGGGACGAACGCGGGGTCAGTGTTGTGCTTCCAGGCGATCATGATGAGCTGGTACGGGGTGAACTTCGTGCTGCCGCAGGTGTATGGCTGGCTGAAGGGGACGAACATGCCCTCCACGGTCGGGATGCACAGCTACGCGACGGGAGCCGGGGGTCTGGAATGGGTGGCGAGCGCGTGTGCGTTGAATCTGCTGGTGGTGTTCCTGGCGTGGACGCGATACACGATGGAGACGATTGTGGGAAGCAAGCAGGCTCCCGCGTCGAAGGATGCGGGAGCAGAGGCGACGCCGCCGGTGGTGGCGCACAGCAACTGATTCTCGTACGGCCTGGGGATTGCCATGATTGAAGCGATCAACGAGACAAAATCAATGCCCGCGCATCGGAAGCAGGCTCTGCGGCTTGTGATGTGGGGATTCGTGGTTGTGTGTGTGCTCCAATTGGCGGCGGTTGTCTCCTCCTTCTGGGAACAAGGCGCGCGGCGTGCCGAACTCAGGGAACTTGAAACGCAGATTAAAGTCCTCGAAGCGGAAGTAGCGAAACTTCAGGCTGCTCCTGCCAAAGAATAGTTTCCTTCTCGGGAATAAACTGCGATCCGATCTGCTCTGACCTCGTACGCGATTGATGGACGCCGTTTGCAGTATTTCTTGCGAACCTGCGGTGGGGGGGGCGTGTCCACCCGGTCACGATTCCTGTCGCATCGTCACAAACAGCCGTTTTTTTCAAGGTCTCCACGATGTCATCCCAAAACCTCCGATCCGAATCCGGATGCTTCCGGTATCAACCCGGTCCCCGTGGTGGGATACAGATGGGTGGGACACGGTTGGGTGGAACCCGGAGGGATCCGAAACCGCGCGGCTGACGCTGCTGACAAATTCTCCGAGAGAGTTTTGCAGCCCGGTGTCATGCGTGACACCGGGTTTTTTGTTTTCCGGTTCCCGATCTTCTGCACAACAGAGATGAGAATCGGGGGAGACTGCGTTCAATACGTCCTTGTGGAACAGTCCGGCATGTTCGCCACCCTGTCACGGTGGAGACGCGGGTTCAAATCCCGCCAGGGACGCTGCGCCCGCAGAGCGGGCGAGAGAGTAGAGCAGTGGAAAGTAGAGAGTAGACAGGAGTGGTCATCCAAGCTCGGAGACGCTTGCCGCGCCCTTGGCGGACGTGGCACCCAAAGACGATGCAAGAGATGTGCAACATCAAGTGAATCCATGCCCGCCCTGCTTCGCGATGCGGGCATGGCACCCGTCGGCAACACACCCTGATGGTGAAACGGAAATCATCCCTCGCTTCGAACGAGGAGTTCCGGGTTCGAGTCCTGGTCGGGGTATTGCGTCCTTCGGGCGAGAGAGTAGAGCAGTGGAACAGTAGAGAGTCGAAGGGGAAAGAGAGAGGAACCCGTCGCTGCCGTTCCGGGCCAGTTCACACATGATAAAACGAAAGTCGATTTGAAGTGATTCCTGTGGCTGACGCCACGCGGCCCGTGGCGGCCGGGCCACCCTGCGGGGTTCACAAGTACTTGTTCCGCCAACGTGGTGACCAACCGCCGTTTGTGGAAGGTTTGAAGAAGGCTCAACAGAATCAACACGTCCTCGGAGTGTGACGGAGGCACTCGACTGTGCGAAGGTCGGAGATCAGGTTCGACTCCTGGCGGGGACATTTGCAGGCTTGGTCATTGGTTTTCTCTTTCCAGCGGCGTGCGGCGCGCCTTGGCACGGTTTTGCGTCCGCACGTTCCGAACATGGTTTCTGAGCGGAGAGGATCAATTTCGATTAGCTCAGTGGTAAGAGCACCAGATTGAGGATCTGGGAGTCGTGGGTTCGAATCCCATATCGACCGCCAAAATGTCGTCTGAAAAACGACTCACTGGAAACGAAACCGGAGGGAGGTGAACGTTTGTTTGATCGGCCGGGGAGATGACTTCAAGGGAACAGCGTGTGACGTCGCTGACGTCGCGGGTTTGTACCGGAGGAGAAGTTTTCCCGGCAGCAGGCCGAATTGCCCTGCAGGTTGTTGACGTCCGTGCCTTTTGCCGGGCAACGGTGCGCCGCCGGGAGACGCCACGGATTTCGAGGTTCGCCTCGGAATGAAACGTGTCTCGAAATCGCATCGACGCCCGCCAAACCGCGGACCGAAACATCCCTCCGCAAGTTGGCCTGTGATCCGCGAACGTTCCACCTTCTGAAGGTGTCTCTGTCCAAATCGACATTCCTGAAAATTTTGCGACGTCCCTATGGATCGGACGTCTGTTCCCGTGTCAGTCCTCCTGGACTCTTGTCAGTTACCTGGGAGGGGAGAAAATGTTGAAGCTGTTAGTGTTCAAGCGTTACAAGATTCGGACTTACGAGATCGGCTTACTGTTCCGCGACGGCGAGTTCCAGCGGCTGTTGCACGCCGGTACTTACTGGTTCGTGGATCCCTTGCTGAAGATCCGGGTCGATATTCTCTCGCAGCGCGAGCCTTGGATTGCGCACGAGAAGCTGGACCTGATCATCAAGTCCGGCGCCCTCGCGGGGAACGCGATCGTCCTCGACCTGAAGGACCACGAGCGCGCCCTGGTGTGGCTGGAGAACCGCTTCAGTCATATTCTTCCTCCGGGCCAGTACGCCTACTGGACCGGCCAGAAGAGTGTCCGGGTCGAGGTTGTGGATATTCGCGGCGTGCGGTTTGCGCATGAGGAGTTCAAGGTGATCGTGCGGTCGCCACAGGCGGGTCGATTGCTTGAGGTCGTCTCGATCCAGCGCGAACACGTGGGTGTGCTGTTCATCGACG
>JAXMBX010000066.1:0-24349 GCA_046349635.1 Planctomycetales bacterium | reverse complement strand
AGCAAGGTCGCCCTGGGTGCCCAGAACTGCTCCCAGGAAGCCCCCGGGGCGTTCACCGGCGAGACCGCCACGGAAATGCTGGCTGACGTGGGCTGCAAATATGTCATCCTGGGGCACAGTGAGCGTCGCCATATCCTCAAGGAGACAGACGACTTAATCGCTCAAAAGACCAAAAAGGCGCTCGCCCAGGGGCTGCATGTCATTCTCTGCGTGGGAGAGCTTCTGGCGGAACGGGAAGCCAATGAGACCGACAAGGTCCTCAACGAGCAGATGACTGGCTCGCTGGCCGGGGTTGCCGGGGACTCTTTCGCCAAGATTGTGATCGCTTACGAGCCGGTCTGGGCCATCGGGACAGGGAAGACTGCCACCCCTGACCAGGCTGAGGCGGCCCATAAGTACCTGCGGGAATGGGTCCAATCGCATTACAATTCCCAAATTGCAGAGAAGTTACAGATTTTGTATGGTGGGAGCGTCAAACCGGATAACGCAGAAGAACTTCTCCGTCAGGCGAATGTGGATGGAGCCCTCGTGGGGGGAGCGAGCCTGAAGGTGGAACAGTTTCTGCCGATCGCCCAGGCCGCTGCCAAGTGCGCGAAGGCCTGATTTTCCGCCGTGCGATATCCAGGTTTGTGACGCGATTCGGAGATCAGGCGGATCTCCGTGACACCAAGCATGCGAAACGGGTATCGAGTTCCGTTTCGGGGACAATGAGAATTCCATGACGATGTTACTGACTCTTGTGCTGGCTGTGCTCAGCGTCCTGATGATTTGCATCATCCTCCTGCAGCGGGGACGTGGGGGCGGTATCGCCGGTGCCCTCGGCGGAATGGGTGGCCAAAGCGCCTTCGGGACCAAGGCGGGGGATATTTTCACCCGCATCACCGTCGGCATGGCCGTGTTGTGGGTCGCCCTCAACTGTGCCAGCATTTTCGCCAATCGCGCGCAGGCCGATCGCTACTATCGCGACACGCCTGAAACGACTCCCGCCATGACCTCGGACGAAAAACCGGGGACCGGCAAAGGCCCCGCTGGAGCCACCACTGAGACCACTCCCGCTGAGACTGCTCCCGCCGAGAACAAGGGGACGGACGGCAAAGCGGCCGACAAGCCCGCCGGTGGCGCTGCTCCAAAATCCGATGCTCCCGCCTCCGGCCCGGCATTGGGAGCACCAGCTTCTGCTCCTCCGGCTACCACTCCCCCGGCCAAGCCCGCGGATAAACTCGCCGCTCCCGCCGGAGAAAAGAAGTAGCCCAAGGTCGTCACGGGAATTTAACCTCAAGGAAATCACTCCTTGTTGACACGTCAGGCGGAAGCGTTATCTCCGCAGTCGGAATCACGGAAATCCATCGTCAGGGGGTAGGAGTCTTTCTCCTTCCCCCTTGTTTCGTCAAATCGCAGCGTTTCATGAAATCGCAGTCCATGATTGGGGAATCAACTCCGTGTTGCTGAGCATGACCGGTTTCGGTGAAGCCCGCCTGCAGAACGAACAGTTCTCGCTGACGGTCGAAATCCGCACCGTTAACAACCGCTACTTCAAGCTCAACAGCAAGCTCCCGGATGCTTATGCTCCCTTCGAACCAGAAATCGAACGGGTCGTCCGCGAGACCATCTCCCGCGGGACGGTCAGCCTCGCCATTCGCAAGGATAGAGCGGCCGGCGGGAATGCCTACTCGATCGATCAGGTACTGCTGGCATCTTATTTCCGCCAGGTCCAGGCGACAGCCGCGGAACTCAAGTTTCCCCACGACAAAACCCTGCTGGACCTCATCCAGCTCGCCTCGCTCCCCGGCGTGATCCGTGAGGAAACCGACCGCGAAGTCGACCTCGAACGCGAATGGCAGTCCCTCAAGCAGGTCCTGGAAGATGCGTTGCAGAAACTCGCCGAGTTCCGCAAGCGCGAAGGGGCCGCGATGCGAAGCGACCTGGAACTCCAGGCAGGCGTGATCCGCCAGCGGCTTTCCGAAGTCGAAACCCGCGCTCCGCAGGTCGTCGCTGAATACCGTCAAAAACTTCTGGAGCGGGTCCGTCAAGCCCTCGCCGAAGCGGACGTCACTCTCTCGGAGTCCGACCTGATTCGCGAGGTGAGCATCTTCTCGGACCGTTGCGATATCAACGAGGAAATCACCCGCCTCAAGTGCCACCTCGATCAATTGAAGACGTTCCTCGGCGAGGAAGCCGCCAACGGCCGCAAGCTCGATTTCCTCACGCAGGAAATCTTCCGGGAAGTGAACACGATCGGGTCCAAGGCGTACAACGTCGAGATCGCGCACGCCGTGGTGGATATGAAGTCCGCCGTCGAACGGATTCGCGAAATTGTGCAGAACGTGGAGTAACGCGCGCGGATGAGCACTTCAGCGGACGTGACCTTAACATTACCGGTCGTCGTTTTGTCGGGCCCCAGCGGGAGCGGCAAGACGACGATTGTGCATCGCCTGTTGACCGAATGCCCGGTGAAGCTCATCAAATCGATCTCCGCCACCACGCGCGCCCCGCGGAAGGGTGAGATCGACGGCGAACATTATTACTTCCTGTCCCCCGAGGAATTCGCCCGCAAACGCCAGAACGGAGAGTTCCTGGAGTGCTTCGAAGTCCACGGGACCGGCAACTGGTACGGCACCCTCCGCTCCGAAGTGGCCCGGGCCGTCCGGGAAGGGGGCTGGAGCCTGCTGGAAATCGACGTCCAGGGGGCCCAGAAGGTTATTTCCGAGTTCCCGAATGCGATTTCGATCTTCCTTCGGACCTCCTCGGAAGACGAATATGAACGTCGACTGCGGTCGCGCGGCACGGAGTCCGAGGAAGCGATCCAGCGCCGGCTGAGCAATGCCCGCGAAGAGTTAAAATGGGTCCATCATTACCAATTTCAGGTGATCAACGATAATCTGGACGAAGCCGTCCGTGAAATCTGTCAGATCCTGTCCAACAGGAAGTAGGGAGTTCCATGCTCGACGAATTAAAAGAAGAGATGATCGTCAACAAGATGGGGGGACGCTTCAAGCTCTCCACGCTGATTCAGAAACGGCTGGTCGCATTGAACCGCGGCGCGCGTCCGCTGGTCGAGATGAACACGAAAAACCAGATGGAAATCGTGATCCAGGAAATCCTGCAGGACAAGATTTTCCTCGACACCTCGGGCAACGTGAAGTCCAACGTCGAAGTCGACAGTCCCGATGAGGGCGCCGCCGACGGCGGACCGAATCTGGACGACCTCTAGGATTTCAGGAGACAGGTGCAGGCATGTCCTCCGGTCGTGAAATTCTGTTGGGAGTGACCGGAGGAATTGCCGCCTACAAAGCCGCCGACCTCTGCAGCAAGCTCGTCCAGCGGGGGAATCGGGTCTCGGTCATCCTGACTGTTGCCGCCGAGAAATTCATCGGCAAGGCGACGTTCGAGGCCCTCACCGGCCGGCCTGTTTATCAACAGATGTTTTCCCCCCAGGAGCATTTCCAGGGGGAACACATCGGCCTCGCCCAGCGCGCTCAACTGGTCGTCGTCGCCCCTGCAACCGCGGATTTCCTGGCCAAGGCCGCGCACGGCCTCGCCGATGATCTCCTGACCACCTCCCTGCTCGTCACCACCGCGCCGGTCCTACTCGCCCCGGCGATGAACTGCGACATGTGGGCCAAGCCTGCCGTACAGCGGAATGTCCAGCAACTTCGGGACGATGGCTTGCACTTCGCCGAACCCGGATCCGGGTGGCTCAGTTGCGGCCAGGTGGGCAAGGGACGGATGGCCGAACCGGCGGAAATCCTCCAACGGATCGACGAGTTGCTGAAGAACTGACCCCCTTTCTGTCGAAGCCCCCTGCATCATGCGGATTCTCATTACCGCCGGCCCCACGCGCGAATACATCGACCAGGTCCGCTATCTCTCCAACGCGAGCAGCGGCCAGATGGGATTCGCGCTGGCGGAGGCAGCCCTGCAGGCGGGTCACGACGTCACCCTGATCTGCGGGCCGGTCCATATCCCCTACCCCGCGGGTTGCCGACTGATCAAAGTCGAGCGGACTGCCGAAATGCTCGACGCCTGCCTGCGGGAATTCCCGAATTGCGACGGGGTCATCGGGACCGCGGCGGTCTGTGACTACACCCCCAAATTCCCCTCGCAGGGGAAACTCGCCAAAACCGGAAAACCTCTCCTCCTTGAACTGATCCAGACACCCGATATCCTCGCCGCCTTGGGAAAAGTGAAAGGGAACCGCTGGTCGCTCGGCTTCGCCCTCGAAGCGGAATCCGGACACGCCCACGCGCTGGTGAAGATGGAAGAGAAAAACTGCGATGCGATCGTCCTGAATGGCCCCGGCGCGATCGGTTCGGCGGAGAATTCGATCCACCTGATCGACAGAACCGGCAAGGTCTCTCTCGAACGCTCCGGAACCAAGGTGCAACTGGCCGGGGAGATCATTGGCTGGATCGCCACGCACCTCGCGAAATAGTTTTGAACTTCGGGGGCTTCCGCTCGCGCGGTGTATCTCCACCACCAAAGGTTCTGGGCCGTGACTTTCCTGTCACATTGGACCGATTCCACCGTTTAACACCCCGCCGACTGCTGTACCGTCCGCGCCGGTTCTTCCCAAGCCCACCGTGATCCACTGTCGATCTCAGAGAAGAGGTTTTCTGCCCAATACCCGGCCTCTTTTCCGGAATCCTGTTGTGATCAACCTGCGACGTCTGGGAACCGATCTGATCGCCCTCCTGCTTCTTGCGGGGGTGGTCTTTGTCGGGCTGAGCCTGTTCAGCTACAACCCCGCCGATCCTCCCTCGACGCAGGTCTATCCGCTCAATGCCAACGTCCGCAATCTGGCCGGTCCGTGGGGTGCGAAAACCGCGAGTCTGCTGCGCGACACCTTCGGCTGGGGGGCGTATCTCTTCTGGGGACTGCTGCTCCTGTTCGATCTCCGCTGGTTCGCACGGACTCCGTTGCGTGATCCGTTCGTCCGTATTCTGGGGGGGAGTCTCGTCCTCGCCTCCGGCTGTATCGCACTGCAACTGACCAATCCCCTGCTGGGTGGAGAAACGCTCTTCGGCGCGGGAGGCTCCCTCGGTGCGCTCGCGCTCTCGCTGCTGCAGCAATACCTCCGCCCTGAAGGGCTGTTGCTGCTTCTCTCGTCGGTCTTTCTTTCAGGCGTGGTTCTGGTCAGCGACTCCGCCTGCACGAACTTTGCACGAAATATCATCAACCTCCCACGGCGTTACTTCGCGCGCAACGGCGGTCCAGAATCGGCCGTCGAGGAGCAAGAGGAAGTCGAAGAGTATGATTCAGCCCCTCCCGTCAATGCACCCGCTCCATTGCAGAAGCCCGCATTGAAAGCCGCACCTGTCGTTCCTCCCAAACCGGCGGAACCGGCTGCCGCACGCCCCTTGCGCATCAATCCTCCCAAGACGGCGGCCAAGACCGCCTCGCAGAGCTTTGCCCCGGCAGAATCCACGTATCATCCCCTCCCCTCCGCCGACCTGCTGGATGTCGCGGAAGAGTTCCCGTACGAATTTCTGGCCGAGAAAGCCCGTGGGTCCGCCTCCATTCTCGAAAAGACGTTCCAGGAATTCGGCCTGAACGTGAAAGTGGTCGAGATCGACACCGGGCCCGTCATCACGCAGTTCGAACTCGAACTGGAAGCGGGCCTGCGGCTCTCCAAGGTCTCCGCCCTCGCGGATGATCTCGCAATTGCGCTCCGCGTCCCCAGCGTCCGTGTGGTGGCGCCCATCCCCGGCAAGAACACCGTCGGTGTGGAAGTCCCCAACGACAAGCAGGTGATGGTCCGCCTCCGGGAACTGATCGAGTCCTGCAAGGCGGACTCCGATGCCAAACGAATTCCCATCTTCCTGGGGAAGGATGTCAGTGGCCGGCCGCTGGTCGTCGACATGACCAAGATGCCGCACCTGCTCATCGCCGGGCGGACCGGAACGGGAAAAAGCGTGTGCCTCAACACGCTCATTCTCTCCATGCTGATGACCCGCACCCCGGAGCAGGTGAAGATGTTGATGATCGACCCCAAGATGGTCGAACTCAGCCCCTACACCCGCATTCCGCATCTCATGCACCCGGTCATTACCGACATGAAGAAGGCGGAAGCGGTGCTTGCCTGGGCCGTGGACAAGATGGAAGAACGCTACGACCTTCTGGCCCGCGTCGGGGTCCGGCATCTCGACAACTACAACAAGCTTGGCAAGGAAGAAGTCCTGCGCCGGCTGGGCGACATCGACGAAGAAGATGCGGACCAGATCCCAGACCACATGCCGTACATCGTCATCATCGCCGACGAAATGGCCGACATGATGATGACCTCCGGGAAGGACGTTGAGGGGCACATCATCCGCCTGGCGCAAAAGTCCCGGGCGGTCGGCATCCACCTGGTTCTCGCGACGCAGAAGCCGACCGTGGACGTCATCACCGGCCTGATCAAGTCGAACCTCCCCGCGCGGATTTCGTTCCAGGTCGCCAGTCGCGTGGACAGCCGGGTCGTTCTGGACGAAATGGGGGCCGACAAGCTCCTCGGCAACGGGGACATGCTGTATCTCGCCCCGGGCACCAGCAATTTGATCCGTGCGCAGGGGACCTACGTCAGCGACGACGAAGTGAACATCATCATCGAGTTCTACGGCGATCAGCCCCCGCAATACAGCAAGGAGCTCGCCCAGCTCGGCACGGCGGGGAGCAAGGCCAAGGGGAAGAGCGGCATCGAAGCCCTCCGTGCCCGGGACGAAGTTTACGAGCAGGCGATCGAAGTCGTCATCCGCGAAGGGCGCGGCAGTGTCTCGCTTTTGCAGCGCTGCCTGGGGATCGGCTACGGCCGGGCCGCCCGGCTCGTCGATTACATGGCCGAAGACGGGATCGTGGGGGACTACAACGGCTCGCAGGCCCGCGAAGTCCTGTATACGATGGAGCAGTGGCAAGCCCTCGTCCGGGGCGAAGACCCGCACGCGCTGAGCGATGAGTGAACCGATTCGCGTATCCCCCTGATGGCTGATTGATCCATGCCCCTCCTCGCTGAAGGAACTGAACTCGGCTATGTCCTGCACGTCGTCTTTGCCGGGCTGCTGACGCTCCTTCCCTACAAGATTGTGAGGCAGGATCAGGTTGTCCTGCCGCTCGTCTTCACGTTTCTCTGTCTGGCGGTGATCTCGTGGGTCGGTGGCCTGCTGTTTGCGATTCCCACGGCCATCGTCCTCAGCATGCTGTTTCTGTGGGCGAAGGGGGTTGCGAAGAAGCGGGCTGAGGGGCGGCCCCTGATGTTCCGCGTGACTTATGTGCTGGCCTCCCTGTATCTCGTAAGCCAGTGGATTCATCTGCCGGTTCGCTTTGCGCTGCATCAGCCGCAGTTCAAGATTCTAGCCAATGCCGCCGGGTGTTTTCTGGCGGCGGCGATGTTCACCTACCTGCACGAACTGGCGGCCAAACCCCGGCTTCCCAACCCCTGAATGGGTACAAAACAGCCTGAAAACCAAGGCATTTGACACTTGCGCGGTTCTTGAGATATGATTGTAACGTCCTTGAACGAACGCACTTGAGGTTGTCCATGTTCCGCTCCCGCCACAATCAGTTCTCCATTCTCCCGGACGCCGGGATTGTGGAAATTATTATTGTAGGGAGTGAACCGCGACCTTGAGGCCACGCTGGCACAAAACTCATCCACCCTCAGGTCGCAACCCTGGGGGTTTTTTGTTGCCCTCAAGGGATCGACCTCACAACGCAGGAATGAAATCATGACCCGGATCCAGATGTATGACACCACTTTGCGGGATGGGAGCCAGGGAGAAGGTGTGTACTTCTCTTTGGAGGACAAACTGCAGATTACGTCCAAGCTGGATGAACTGGGCTTCGATTACATCGAAGGAGGCTATCCCCTCTCCAATCCCAAGGACTACGAATACTTCCAGCGAGTCCGGGAGCTGCCTCTCAGCCATGCGACTGTCGTCGCCTTCGGGATGACCCGGCGCAAGGGGGTCACCGCCGCCGAAGATACCGGCATGCAGGCGCTCGCAGAATCGCAGGCCAAGGCGATCACCGTTGTCGGCAAGACATGGGATCTGCATGTCCTGGAAGTCCTGCGCGTCGATGAAGCGGAAAACCTGGCGATGATCCGGGATTCTCTCTCCTATCTGAAATCACTCGGCCGGAACGTCTTGTATGACGCCGAACACTTCTTCGACGGCTTCGCCCACAATCCCGAATTCGCCCTGAAGACGATCAAGGAAGCGGAAGCGGCGGGAGCGTCGATGGTGATCCTGTGCGACACGAACGGCGGCAGCCTCCCCGAGCGGATCGCCGAAGGGGTCAAAGCGGCCCGGGCGGCCCTGGGCATCCCCGTCGGCATCCACTGCCACAATGACTGCGAACTCGCCGTCGCCAATTCCCTGGCGGCAGTCGATCATGGCGCGCTGCAGGTTCAGGGGACGATCAACGGCATCGGCGAACGGTGCGGGAATGTCGATCTCATCAGCGTCGCCGCCAATCTCGCTCTCAAGAAGAAGGGCTACGAAATCCTCAAGCCGGGTGGTCTCGATCACCTGACCGAACTCTCCCGCTTCGTTTATGAGATCGCCAACATGAACTTCCGCCCCGGCCAGGCGTTCGTCGGCTCGAGCGCTTTCGCCCACAAGGGGGGGATGCACGTCCACGCCGTCAACCGCATCTCGAACAGCTATGAGCACATCTCCCCCGAGGTTGTCGGCAACTCCCGCCGCATCCTCGTGAGCGAACTCTCCGGGCGGTCGAACATCCAGGCCAAGGCCACCAAGTACCAGTTGGAAAACGACCAGGCCTTGATGACGAAAATCCTGGAACGGGTCCAAGACCTTGAAAACGAAGGGTATCAGTTCGAAGCTGCTGAAGCCTCGTTCGATCTCCTCGTCCGGAAGGTCAGCGGCAAGTATCAGCCCAAGTTCGAGCGGGTCCATTACCGTGTGAATGTCGAAGCGGATCACAATGGCGATCCCGTCACCGAAGCCACGGTGAAGCTCCGCGTGGATGGGGACACGGAACACGTCGTCGGCGAAGGGGACGGCCCGGTGAATGCCCTCGACAAGGCGCTCCGCAAAGCCCTGAACCCCTACTACCCCAGTCTCGCGGCGATGCACCTGATGGACTACAAGGTCCGGGTGATCAACTCCACGGAAGGGACGGCGGCCCGCGTCCGGGTCGTCATCGAAAGCACTGACCAGAAAGATGTCTGGAGCACGGTGGGGGTCAGCGAAAACGTCATCGAAGCCAGTTGGCTGGCACTTGTCGATAGCGTCGAGTACAAACTGTTCAAGGACGATGACGCCGCCGTAAAAATCAAGCCGTCCGCCACCGCCACGAAGTAGCAACGACGTGGTTGCACTGACGTTTTTTACTTCTCTCCTCCGAGGGAGAAGGTGGCCGTCAGGCCGGATGAGTGGGGGAACAAGCCCCACAATGCAACGTCGAATCACTGATCCATCACACGCAGAATTTCCTAATATGAGTACCGCTCTCGATAAGCAATACAATCCCCAGGAAGCCCAGCAGAAATGGTATGCCTTCTGGGAAGCCCAGGGCTATTTCCACGCGGAGCCGGACCCCGCGAAGCAGCCCCACACGATCATGATGCCTCCGCCGAATGTCACCGGCGCGCTGCACATGGGGCACGCGTTGAACGGCACCCTGCAGGATGTCATTACCCGCTGGCGGCGGATGCAGGGGTATGAGGCACTGTGGATGCCTGGCTGCGATCACGCCGGCATTGCGACCCAGGCGGTCGTGGAACGCCGCATGCGCGAAGAGGAAGGCAAAACCCGGCACGACATCGGTCGTGAAGCGCTCGTCGAGCGGATCTGGAAATGGAAGGATGCGTATGAAGCCCGCATTCTGAACCAGTTCAAACAACTGGGGGCGAGTTGCGACTGGGAACGGACTCGGTTCACCCTTGATGACACATGCTCGCGGGCCGTCCGCCAGACCTTTTTCCGCCTCTTCCGGGACAATCTCATCTACCGCGGTAAGCGGCTCGTCAACTGGGATACCTTCCTGCAGACGGCAGTCGCCGATGACGAAGTCACCCACGAAACGATCAAAGGCTTCTTCTGGACCTTCACCTACCCTGTCGTCGGGAGCGATGAGAAAATCGCGCTCTCCACGACGCGCCCTGAAACCATGCTCGGTGATACCGCCGTCGCCATCCATCCGGACGACGAACGCTATGCCCACCTCCACGGCAAGAAAGTCCGCCTGCCGTTGACCGGTCGCGAAATCCCCATCGTCACCGACGGGATCCTCGTCGATAAGGAACTGGGGACCGGGGTTGTGAAAGTCACACCCGCCCACGACCCCAATGACTACGCCTGCGGCCTGCGGCAGAAACTCCCCATGATCAACATCCTGAACCCGGATGGGACGATCAACGGCGAAGGGGGCAAGTTCGCCGGTCTCGATCGCTACGAGGCCCGCAAGCAGGTTGTCGAGGAAATGGAGAAGCTCGGCCATCTCGTCAGCGTCGAGGAACGGGACATTCAGCTCGCGCATAGCGACCGCTCGAAGACCCCGGTCGAACCGTATCTCTCCGATCAATGGTTCGTCCGGATGGAGACGCTGGCCGAAAATGCCATGCAGGCGGTCCGGGACAAGAAGATCAGCTTCTTTCCTGGTCGCTACACCCGTTCGTACATGGACTGGCTGGGGGAAAAGCGGGATTGGTGCATCAGTCGCCAACTGTGGTGGGGCCACCAGATCCCCATCTGGTACTGCACGACCTGCACCGAAGCCGAACTCAAGCAGGCGTTCGGTGCGCGCAAGGATGTCTACTATCGTCGCGATGCCGAAGACAAGGCCTGGCTCATCTCCGCAGAAACCGACCTCGGCGAAGATGCGCTCGGCACGCAGCACAAACTCACGCGTGATGGCGATGTGCTCGACACCTGGTTCAGTTCCGCCCTCTGGCCCCACGCGACACTCGGCTGGCCGGAACAGAACGCCGACCTCAAATACTTCTATCCCACCAATGTCCTGATCACCAGCCGCGACATCATTACCCTGTGGGTCGCGCGAATGGTCA
Organism: Planctomycetales bacterium; assembly: GCA_046349635.1. Classification (GTDB taxonomy): domain Bacteria; phylum Planctomycetota; class Planctomycetia; order Planctomycetales; family Planctomycetaceae; genus JAXMBX01. The sequence continues at coordinate 13,341 of JAXMBX010000066.1, read as the reverse complement.
TCACCGGCCTGTATAACATGGGGGACGTCCCCTTCAAGAACGTCTGCGTCCACCCCAAGATCCTGGACGGCTTCGGCCAGACGATGTCCAAGAGCAAGGGGAACGGCGTTGATCCGATGGACCTCATCGACAAGTACGGCACCGATGCCGTCCGTTTCACCCTCGCCTCACTTGCGGGGGAAAACCAGGACGTCCGGCTCCCCGTCGGTTACGAATGCCCTCACTGCGGCGAATTGATTCCGCAAACTCTGGAACACCAGAAAGCGATTCCCGCGGGAGGGGCCAAGCCCCGCCTGAAGTGCCCCAAGTGCAAGAAGGAAGCGCAGTACACCAGCCCGTGGTTCGAACCGGACGCCGGTGCCCCCGTCGCCCGGATCGTCAGCGAACGCTTCGAATACGGCCGCAACTTCTGCAACAAGTTCTGGAACGCCGCCCGTTTCGCGATGCTCAACCTGGAAGGCTACTCCCCTGCCCCGGTGAAGCCGGAGGAACTGCTGCTCGAAGACCGCTGGATTCTCAGTCGGTTAGCGACGGTCAACATCGAGATGACCTCCCGACTCGACAAGTACGAGTTCGACGTCGTCACGCGCACAATTCGGGACTTCACCTGGAACGAGTTCTGCGACTGGTACCTGGAAATGCTCAAGCCCCGCTTGCGTAATCCGGAACAACGGGCCGTCGCGCAACGCGTCCTCGTCCATGTTCTGGATGTCCTGCTTCGCCTCCTCGCACCGTTTGTTCCATTCGTCACGGAAGAACTCTGGTCCCGGCTGCGAGACATCGCTCCTGAACGGGGCTACCCGAATCCGGTTCCGGCCGTCGAGAGTGCCATGATTGCCCCCTGGCCGGAGACCGATCGCAAACTCCGCGACATCGCCCTCGAAACCCGCTTCAACCGGCTGCAGGAAACGATTATCGCCGTGCGCAACATCCGCGCGGTCTATGGCATCGCCTCCAGCGTTCCCTTGACGCTGCACGTTCGTTGCCAGCCCGAGGTCGCCCAGGACCTGCAACAGGTTGCCAGCCAGTTCGACAACCTCGCCAAGGCGATGCTCGAACACGCCGGCCTGGAAGTCGTCCGTCCCGCGGGATCAGCGAACTTCTCCCTCGGTGACGCGGACGGTTTTATCCCGCTGGAAGGGATCATCGACCGCCAGGCGGAACTGGTCCGCCAGCAGAAGGAAAAGGAGCGGCTGCAGAAACTGATCGAAGGCCAGGACAAGAAACTCGCCAACGAAAGTTTTATTTCCAAGGCTCCCCCCGACGTCGTCGAAGGGGTCAAGGACACGCGTGCCGGGCTCGCCAAGCAACTCGCCAATGTTGAGGAAATCCTCAAAGGGCTGAGTGCGGATTAAACATTCGGCTTTCCTGACAAGACGTGTTCTGTCAAGGGGAGAGAACAAGCAACTTGGCCTGTTCCACTTCTTGATTCGCCGGTTTTCATTCCGGATAATGGACATGTGCATCGCTTGCTCATTTTTCTGAGTCCGGGGGTATCGACGTGTTAGTCCAGATGGAGTTGCAGCGGATCATTATCAGTGACATTCGCGACCACCAGGTCGTGTATCTGAAAGAGGTCGAAGGGGATCGTACGTTTCCGATCCTGATCGGCATTTTTGAAGCGACCAGCATCGACCGCCGCGTGAAGGGTGAAATCCCGCCCCGCCCTTTGACCCATGGACTGTTGAAGAATGTCATCGAGGAATTGGGGGCCGAAGTCCAGGACGTCGTGATCAACAACCTGCATGAGCACACTTACTATGCCCAGATCCGGATCCGCCAGGACGGTGAACTGGTCGCCGTGGACAGCCGCCCCAGCGATGCGATTGCGCTGGCCGTGCAGTTCACACCGCCGCTCCCCATCTATGTGGAGGAGGACGTCCTGAGCGAAGCGATCTGAGTGGTCACAGCATCGTCCCGCGCAAGATCATCAGCGCCATGCTGAAATAGATGATCAGTCCGGTGACGTCCACCAGGGTCGCCACGAAGGGGGCCGAAGAGGCGGCCGGATCCAGTCCGCACCGCTTCAGGATCAAGGGGAGCATTGATCCCGCGACGGTTCCCCACAGGACAATTCCGACCAGCGACGCCGCAACTGTCGCAGCGATCAAGCCCCAGTGCGGTCCGTAAATATTGGAGAAGGAAGACCAGATCGCAATCCGCAGAAAGCCAATCGCCCCCAGGATCAGCCCCAGCATCAGCCCGGAGGCCAGTTCCCGCTTCAGGACCATCTTCCAGTCCCGCAACTTGATCTCGCCGAGCGCCAGCGCCCGGACGATCAACGTCGCCGCCTGCGATCCGGAGTTCCCACCGCTGGAGATGATCAGCGGCACGAACAGCGCCAAGACGACAGCCTTCGCGATCTCCGCCTCGAAGTATCCCATCGCCGTCGCGGTGAGCAGTTCCCCCAGGAACAGGATTACGAGCCAGGTGGCCCGCTTTTTGACCATCGTCATCAAGGGGGTGGCCACGTAAGGCTCATCGAGCGCTTCCAAGCCGCCTAACTTCTGCATTTCCCGTGTGGCGGACTCTTCCGCGATGTCGATCACATCGTCGATCGTGATGATTCCCACCAGTTTCCCAGAGAAATCCACCACGGGGAGTGCCGTCCGGTCGTATTTTCGGAACAGGTCCACAGCCGTACGCTTGTCGTCGGTCGTCTTCAATGCGACGAAACGGTTGTCCATCAGGTCGCTGATATGGGCATGCAACGGAGCCACCAGCAGTTCGCGGATGCGGAGATCATCGACCAACTTGTGTTGGGCATCGATGATATAAATAACATTCAGCGTCTCGCTGTCCTTCCCGTGGGTCCGGACGTGGTCGAGCACATGCTTTACAGACCAGGTCTTTTCTACAGCGATGAAATCCGGCGTCATCAGCCGGGCGATGCTCCCCTCATGGTAGGAGAGGAGGTTGAGCGCAATCGCTTTCTGTTCCGGAGTGAGCAGGTCCAACAGCCGTTGACCCATCTCGGGGGGGAGTTCTTCGAGGAGGGCCGTCCGGTCATCCGGTGCCATCTCATCCAGCACGCTGGCCGCTTCGGAATCCTGCAACTCCTGCAGCAAGTGGCACTGCGAATCGAGCGCCAGGTATTCAAAAGTCTGCGTCCGTCGGGGAGGTTTCAGTTGCTGAAAAAAAAGTAACCCTTCCGCATCGCTCAGGTCGGTCATCAAAGCCGCCAGGTCCGCCGCCAGCCAGGTATTGGCGACCTCCCCCAACGTTTCCAGATCCCGCTCTTCAATCATCTCCCGGACTTCCGGGAGGGCAAGCTTTCCCAGCATGGTGGCACCGCCTCGCACAAGGTTTTCAACGGATCAACCGACCACCTTCATCCTGCAACCTCACTCCACGCTTCGCAAGCGAACCATTGGCCCCCCGAAGAATTCTCCCTCAGGATCTCGGTAATCTATGGAAAGATTGCTCATCAGCACCTTTCGAAAATATCGGTAATTCTTTTTCCCCACTCACAACAACGGGTCGGCAGAATTCGCCGTTAGATTCTCGCCCGGAGACAGCACATCCCTCATACGGATTACAAACGGGATAAACTCCCCAGAACTCTATGGATTTCACCGATACTTTTTCTGTAAGGACGGCAAGTGCCTCCGTTTATACCGCTCGTGGAGCAGTCACCCGCTACGCGGAGTGATCGCCACGAAAACAAGGCTAGATGCCGTGCTCACAAGTTGCTCATGGATGGGCACTTTCAGACCCAGGAAGGGAATCGAAATGACAAGCCGCCGCTTGGGCCGGGCTCTTTGTACAAGCGCACTCATCTTTGGGTCAGTGTTTGCCTTCGAATCAGCCGATCTCTCCGCCGCGGATCACCTTATTGCACGCACACGTGCGAGTCATGGTGAATCCGATGACGAAGAACACATCCTGCCGGTTCTCAACGAAAGCTTTGACGAAACCATCGAGCGTGGGCAGAATGCCGATGAAAACGTCACTCCTCCCTCCGTCGAGGAAACTCCTGAAGCGGCTCAGGATGACGATGATCCCTTCCGGCTTTTGAGTTATGGTCCCGAGTTTGTTCCGCCCGGAGCCGTCGCGGCGCCTCCGCCGCCTCCTTACTCCGACATGCCCCCCGGAAAATGGAGCACTCCGCTGTCGGCCGCCTTCGGCAACGGAACCGGATTCCAGTTTCAATCCAAAGAGAGTGACTTCAGCCTCCAGTTCCACAACCTGACCCAGGTGGACGGACGCTTCTACGGCACGAACAACCAGTTCCCCGTCCATGACACCTTCGAAATGCCCCGCGAATGGCTCATCTGGAGCGGGAAACTCACCAAGCAGATCGAATACTTCGGCTCGTTCGCGTTCGGTTTCGACAACGTCAACCTGCTTGATGCCTTCGTCAACTTCCACTACCGGGACGAGTTCCAAGTCAAGGTCGGGCGTTACAAGACCCCCTTCACGTACGAATTCTACGCTGAACCGATCCAAGGTTTGATCAATCCGGAACGTTCGCTGTTCTTCAACAACTTCGGTATGAACCGCGATATCGGCGTCATGATCCACGGAACGGTCTACGACAAGAAAGTGGACTACGCCGTCGGAACGTTCAACGGCTCCCGCAACGGCTATGTTGACCAGAACGACGCCAAGGAAATCATGAGTTATGGGAACTACCGTCCTTTCCAGGACTGGGACTGCGCCATGCTCCAGAATCTGAATATCGGCGGCTCCATGGTCGTCGGTGATGCCAACCAGGCGCCTCCCATTCCCGCTGTTCTCCGGACCAGCGTCGCCACGATCGGAAACGGCGTGAACGGCATCCCTTTCCTGGCGTTCAACAACGGCGTCCGCGAAGAAGGAATGCACTCCCTCTGGACAGGTCACGTGGCCCTGTACCACGAGCAACTTTCGTTCATCAGTGAATTGCAGGGGGGACACCAGAAATACAGCCAGGCCGGCAACAACCAGGATATTAACATCTGGAGTTATTACGCCCAGGCGGGTTACTTCCTCACGGGCGAAGTCGTGACCGCGCGCAACGTCGTGAAGCCTTTGAATGACTTCAATCCCGTCTGGGGTTGCTGGGGCTGGGGGGCCTGGGAAGCGACGTATCGTTTCAACTCGCTGAAACTCGGTGACAACGTCTTCTCAAGTGGCATCGCCAACGCCGCGCTGTGGACCAACAGCCTGTACACCAACGACGTCGGCATGACCTGGTACCCGACACAGCACCTCAAGCTCTTTCTCTGCTGGGAAAATGCCCAGTTCTCGACTCCCGTGGTCTACAACACCAATACCGGCGCCCAACAGACCGCCAGCAACACCTACTGGTCTCGCCTCCAGCTTTATTACTAAATCCTGTTGCCTCTCGCGGGTAAAGACGAACCTCCGAAAAGTACGTACAATGACTGCGTCCAGATTCATTGTCATTCTTTCCTGAGACGGTCGTTCCATGTTGCACACGGGTCGAGACGTTCGACTGGCAGCCCGCTCGGGCCAACTGACCGGCCAGACCTCCGGCCTGGCGCCGGGATACACGCAGGCCAATCTCGCGATCCTGCCCGCGGATTGGGGGGCTGAGTTTGAGCAATTCTGCCACGCCAATCCTCAACCGTGTCCGCTGCTGGAAGTCCTGAACCGTGGCGATCCGGTCCCGCACAAGACGCGCCCGACGCCGATATCCGGACCGATCTCCCCGCTATCGCATCTGGCGGCATGGTGAACTGGTCGAGGAGGTCACCGACATTCGCAATCTCTGGCGGGACGACCTCGTCAGTTTCCTGATTGGCTGTTCCTTCACCTTTGAATCCGCCCTGCAAGCGGAGAACGTTCCTGTTCGGCACCTGGAACTCGGCTGCAACGTCCCGATGTACCGCACCAGCCAACTCTGTACTCCCGCCGGGCGCTTCCACGGCCCCCTCGTCGTCTCGATGCGTCCCATGTCTCCGGCTGATGCCATCAAGGCGGTGCAGATCACGTCGCGCTTCCCCGCCGTCCATGGTGCTCCGGTCCATCTGGGGTTTCCGGAACAACTCGGGATCACCGACATTAACCGTCCCGACTACGGCGATGCGGTTCCCGTGCATGCGGGGGAACTCCCCGTGTTCTGGGCCTGCGGCGTCACCCCCCAGGCAGTCCTGCAGGCCGCCAAGCCCCCCTTCGCGATCACTCACAGCCCCGGCTGCATGTTCTTCACCGACTGGAGGGACTCCGATCTTGATCAGATCCGGGCAACCCCCTGACATTCCTTGATTCGCCCCTACAACCGTCATAATCGCTAAAGTTCAACACGATCTCTGGTCGAAAATGAACTAACCTCAGGTTCCGGATCGCGCGCTGGGGCGGTGATACGGACTCGATCTTCTATTGTCGAGCCCGGGGCTGAAATCGAGTTACCTGAGATTGCAGGTCGCTGATATGCACATCGTGATCTGAAATAACGCGGGATGAATCCGGGGCTCGCCGCATCCCCACTGCGTAAAGAATCCAAGGGAACCGGGGGGGAGCTTGGGCGGATGACTCTCTGGTCGCGTCAACTTCGGAGAACCGGGGCATTGCTGTCCCTGATCGCATTCCTGTGGTTGACGACCGCACCGCATTTGATCGCACAGACTCCCGAGCCGGTTCAACTGCAGGAGGTCGAGTCCGGCTCAGAGATTTCTGCAGCAATCGATCAGCGGATTCGGCAACTCGAACAGAGTCAAAAAAGTCTCCTCGAGGAGAACCATCGGCTGTCGCTGCAACTTGAGAGGCTCTTGTCTCAGCAACCTCTCCAGCCGACCGATCTGGTCGGAGATACCTTGTTGCCCCCCCCGACCTCCTCGAGCGATCAATCGACGTCTGACCAAACGCTCCCAGATCCGTCCACAACTCTCAACTCTCCGAGCATCGACACCGCGGATGAGTTTCCGCTGGAACGACTCCCCGACCCGATCAATAACGGTGCTTCGCCCTGGGAGTACTACACCTGCTTTGATCGGGGTTTTGTGATCCGGCCGCTGGACCCCGACAAATCTCCCTTCGAATTGAAAATCACCGGCCAGGACCAGATACGATATGCCGGTTTTCAACGAGATGTTTCCACCTGGACGGACAGCGCCGGTGTCGTCTCTCCCGTGGACAACATGAGCAACTTTCAGATTCCGAGAGGTCGATTGATTCTGTCCGGCTTCGCCTTTCGGAAGGAACTTCTCTACAACCTGAACATCGACTACAACACGGTCGGCAACAGCCAAATCAATTTTCGAGCGTACTGGCTGGCGTGGCGGTTCGGCCGGGGACTGACGGTGTATGCTGGCCAGAGCAAGGTTCCCGGGGGACGGGAATGGCTTCTGTCGTTCGTGGATACCCAGGGTGTCGATCGCACGATGGCGACGACCTTCTTTCGGCCCAGCCTCAGCCAGGGGATCTGGGCCACCGGCGAGCCGACGGACGGTGTGTACTACCATGTGATGATGTCGAACGGGTTCAACACACTCGGTGCGACTCCTGATCAACTCAGTTCGTTGATGGCCTTTTCCGGGTCAACCTGGTGGGAGCCGTGGGGGAGTTTTGGAAGAGGATATTCCGACTTCGAGTGGCATGAAGATCCGGCGATCCGGATCGGCACCAGTCTCACCTACGCGCCAGAACGGGGACCACAGGGGGGGTCTTCCGTCCCGGAAAACTCCGCAATTCGTCTGTCCGACGGAACCCTGATCACCGAAATCGGCGCTTTAGCCCCGGGCGTCACGCTGAACGCGTTTAAAATCGGGCTGGCTACCGTCGACTTCGCTTACAAGCATCACGGATTCAGCATGAGCGGCGAGTTCTATTCTCAGAATCTCTACGACTTGCGTGGCAGCGGACCAATTGCCCGCTCCTCCATTTATCAATACGGCGGATTCGCCCAGGCCGGGTATTTCGTTATCCCTCAGAAGCTGGAACCCTTTCTCCGCACGTCTCACGTCACGGGGCCCTTTGGATCAGGTGCGGAATACGCCGGCGGGTTCAACTGGTTTCCTCTGACCGGCAAGCAAAACCTGAAGTTCACCTTCGATACGGCGTCGCTCGACAATTGCCCCGCCGATCAGAATCGCACGAATTACGTGGCGGGTCAGACGGGCTTACTCGTGCGATCGCAACTCCAGATTTATTTCTAGAGCGCGCGGCGCTTTCGTGTCGCGCGGATTTCTCGCAAAACAGATCCATACTGGAGTTGCGTGAACGCGTGTCAGATCCGAGCGGGCGACGGTTGACTCCCTGACGGAAGATGCAAAAGTCGGCACCATTTCTGGTGTTTTTCGCCCGGCAAATCATGCGCGTTAACCTGTATCGCTCGTGCTGATTGTCAGGGAAATTCACATTCTGATTCATCATCAGCAGCCGTTCCCAACATTTTACGAGGACTCTTGAGGCCGATTATTACGATTTTTACGTTGAGAGGAATGCAACCCGTCGCATCACCCTTGACGGTCACTCAGGCCGTTTTTCTTCTCCCCCAGATGGGCGATCACCGGAGAGAGCGGAATGTCCCGCTGGCGTATTCAGGCCAAAGTACTCGTAGCGTCCGTGTCCCTGTGGTGCCATCAGGCAACGGCGCAGGACGCGCCCGTCAGCGAAGCTCCCCCCGCATTCGAAGAGGGGGTCGCCGCGACCATCCCTGAGCAGACAGTGTACGATTCCGTGCTGGCTGACAGGGGGAACGATTTCTGGACGCGTCCCACGCTGACCGGCGACTGGAACGGCTACCGCACTTCTTTACAGGAATCCGGCATTACGTTTGCCGGTCGATCAACGCAGTTCGGATTCGGAGTGAGTGGCGGAATTCGCTCTTCTCCCCTTCCCGCGCTGTCACCGGGGGATACCTTCAAGTACACCGGTCGCGGCGAGTACGACGCGATCTTCGACCTCGAAAAGTTTGGTGGCTTGCCCAAAGGGACGTTGCTGGTCCGTGCGGAAAACTGGTACGGACAATACGGCAACGTCTCTCTCAACACGGGGGCCTTCGCGCCGGCGGTGTTTGCCGCAGCCACTCCACCCACCCCGGACGATCCGGGGATCCCGTACATGACCAACTTCCTGATCACTCAGCCGCTGTCTGAAAAGCTCGTGGTCTTCGCCGGCAAGAAAGACGTGCTGGGGGGTGCGGACCAGGATGAATTCGCCGGTGGGGACGGGACGGGGCAATTCGTCAACCAGGCCTTTGTCGCCAACCCGGCATTTCTGCTGGGACTTCCCTACACCTCCTTTACAGCCGGCGCGGTCATGCCCCGTGAGTGGGGGGTGATGAGCGCCTTCGTCTACGATCCCCAGGATCGAACCCGGGACGCCTTTTCCAACCTGGGCGACCTGTTCTCCAAGGGAGTGATCGTCGGTGGCGAAGTGAGGGTGAAAACCGAATTCTTCGGCCTTAAAGGAGATCAACACGTCGGGGGGATGTGGAAACATGTCGATCTCACGAATCTAAAGTTTGCAGAGCCTCCCCCGGGGGTCTATCCCGAACCGACGGTCCCGGGTTTCCCAACCCTCCCAAATTCGTACACGATCTACTACGGGTTCGACCAGTACCTTGTGCAGTTCGCGGATGATCCCAGTCGCGGATATGGACTCTTCGGACGGGCCTCCATCAGTGATGGAAACCCGACACCGGTGAGGTACTTCCTCAGTGCCGGGCTAGGCGGTTACAGCCCGATCGGCAGGGAACGGGGGGACACGTTCGGTCTCGGCTGGTACTTTGTTGGCGCCAGCAACCAGTTCGGCCCGTTGCCACAGTTCCTGTTAGGGCCGCGCGACGGAACTGGCGTCGAAGCGTATTACAATTTCCAGGTCACCCCCTGGCTGAATGTCACCCCCGACCTGCAGTACATCCACCCGGAAGCGGGTGCGATTGCCAACGATGCCTTCGTGTATGGAATCCGAACCCACGCGAAGTTTTGAACTGTCTAGACAACCAATAGCATCCAAGCGAAGTTCATCAGCCCGCCCAGGAGCTCCATCGCTGAATGATAATCGTGTATTCACGCAGGTAAGGTCGCCTGGCCACGCAGGACAGGGCGCAAGAGTGCCAGACGGCGCAGAGCCCCACCAACGCGGTTCGAGTTCCGGCGAACAGAAAAAAGGGCCAAACTGTACGACGAAAGAAACGATTGAGTTGCTCTGTCATTTACCGGTTTTTCCGACAAACCAGCTTCCACGGTTCACGATGCAAGCACAAGATCGTCGGGGATGGTGTAGGTGCCGCCAATGTTTGGATGTTGCGTTTTCAAGTGCGCATGGCCGTTGAAATCACTTTACCCTCGTCACGTCACAAGGCCTCCACGCTTTCTTCAAAGCGGCTTCGGTCGGGCCGTAGAGCCGCAGGATGGCAAAGTACCCCTTGTCAGGAACGGTCGCAATCCAGTTTTTCTCGTTGCCCTTCGGTGCCTTCGGCCCAAGAAACAGGTCTGTACTTCCGTCCGCATTCTGCGTTGGCTTGTCGCGGGAGCCCAGCGACGGGAAGGGTTGCCCATTGGCGAGACCGGATGCGTTCTCGGCTTCATAGAGCGTCACGGACCAGAAGTTCGCAGCCGGGACATCTTTGGGCAAATTAAGGCGGTAATTCATTACGCCGGTCAGCGGAACGCCATCACTATCAGTAAAAGCCATGACGTAGAACGCTCCCTTGCCAGGAATTTGTGAAAGCATCCCGGGGCTGACCGCATAATAGTTAGAGAAAAACCAGGGTCGGCAATTCACATCGAGCGCTCCGCCGCGATCGATGCGCCGCCAATTCAGGTCAAGTTTGCCACTCGGGTTGTCAGCAGTCGCGTCGGCCATCGGATTAATCCAGCGACGATCCGGGTACATGCGGAGCGACCGCCCAGAAACGACTTCGTCGAAGGCAATGACCCGACTCATCTTGTACGCGGACTTCGCGGCGCGATCGAGAATGCCGCGTGTCCGTTCATCCGGCTTGAATGGTTCGCCCTTGACGATGCCGAGTCCGGCGAGCATGCCCATCCAGTCCGGATCACCCAGATGCGGCCCTTCGGCATCGACCAGCTTCTTCAACTGCTCGAAGGCGGTCACGTCACTGATCGGTAGCATGTTCGCCGGCACGCCCGAGGCGTCGGGGAACTGCATCCGTTTGGCGTCACCTTTGAGCGGGTAGATCTTCGATTTGTCGATCAGATCAACAGGCGGTTGCAGGTTGCTCGCGTCGGCATAGAATGCCCGCAGGAAGACGAATACGTTGTTTGTGCCCGAACGGCAAACGAAATGGCCCTTCGGGACTTCGCCCTTGTAACCGGGCGGGAGGAGCAGAAACTTGCCGCCCTTACCTTGGTCCGGGCCGAAGAAGCCGACATCACCTGCGAATTTGCCGCCGTCAACTGGAATCGGCCGTTGCCAGAAGTCCAACAGGATGCCCTGAAGCATCGGCGGCGCATCGAAAACGAGCGGGCCGTCCTTGCCGAGATCTACGTAGCTCATTGCGTAGATGACATCCGAGTTCGGCGTGGTCACAAGTGTCTTGGCGTCAAGCCGTTTCTTCCAGACAGGCAGGACGTTGTATCCCTCACCAAACGCTTTCGCCGAGCCAACTTTCATACCGAGCGTGTTAATGAGCGGCATCGCCCAAAGATACGTCTGAGTGGCGCGGTGAAACAGCAGTTCATCGCGCAGCGTTTGTGCTGATTCCGCTGTCGCCCGCTTCTCCACGAAAGGCAGAGCGGTAATCTTCTCCTGATGCTGGATTGCGAGAGAGCGTGCTGTTTCCGAAGCGGCCTTAGGGCCCTGTGCCAAGACGTAACCAGACAGTCCTACCAACAGAACGAGAATCCAAATCGATCCCGTGCGCATGGTCGATCTCCAATTCGGATGGTTCAAGGAAGGTTGAACTAATCTCCAGCTACACAAAATACGGGGCTAGTCGGGAGTACGACAGTTAGCTGATGGCCACCCTCGATATTCTTCGAGGATGGCCATTGGCTCTAAAGTTGACCGACGAATCAGTTACTCGGATTACCGAGCGTTTCCAGTTCCTTCAAACGCTTGAGGGCCTCCGCGGCCTTGAGGGTCTGGTAGTTGATCCCCGCGGCATTCAGGCTGCTCCCCTGCTGGAATGGGAACTGCGGGATCGTCACCAGGAACTTCTTGATTTCGGCCTGCACGGGAATAAACAGCCAGATATTGTCAGCATACCAGCGCATGTACATATCCGACTCCAGCGGCATCTTCTCGTAGGGATCCGCCTTCAAGTTCACGATCAACGGCCAGCCTGTGACCTTCCGAGTACCGGTGGCGATATTCCCATCCACCACGGCAAAGTTGACCTTCCAGTCGTTCCAGCGAACGGCGTTCAATTCACCACCCTGGCCGAAGTAGAGAATCTGCCCACGAGGGCCTTTTTTGGCTTCCCCACTGAAATAGGGGAGGAAGTTGTAACCGTCAGAATGGACTTTGAAGGTTTTGCCATTTGCCTTGTAGCCCTGCTTGAGCTTATTCACGATGTCCGGTTCGCCGGCTGCGGCCAGGAGAGTCGGCATCCAGTCTTCCTGTGAGAAGATTTCGTTGACGATGGTGCCGGGCTTAATCACGCCGGGCCAGCGGACAATCATGGGGACTCGAAGTCCACCTTCCCAGGTGGTTCCTTTTTCGCCATGAAACGGGGTGATACCCCCGTCGGGCCAGGACGCCGTCTCGGCGCCATTATCAGTGCCGTAAACCACGATCGTGTTTTCGGCGATCCCGAGATCATCGAGCTTCTTCAGGACTTGTCCGACAAACCCATCATGCTCCACCATCCCATCGGGATAAAGACCGATCCCGGTTTTGCCCTGGGACTCCTTCTTGAGGTGGGTCCAGACATGCATGCGTGTACTGTTGTACCAGATGAAGAAGGGCTTTTCCGCCTGGACGTTTCGTTCCAGAAAGTCCATCGCCTTGTCGTGAACTTCCTGATCGATGGTTTCCATCCGCTTCCTGGTGAGGGGGCCGGTATCCTCGATCGTCTGGCCGCCATTACCATCCGCCTTGCAATGCAGGACGCCACGCGGTCCATACTTCTTCTTGAATTCCGGATCCTTGGGGTAGTAATACGTCTCGGGCTCTTCTTCCGCGTTCAAGTGGTAGAGGTTGCCGAAGAATTCGTCGAACCCATGCAGCGTCGGCAGGTGCTTGTCCTGATCCCCCAGGTGGTTCTTGCCAAATTGCCCGGTGGCGTACCCTTGCTCCTTCAGCAGGTCTGCAATCGTCGGCGTCCAGTCGGGAATTCCGTGCGGACTGCCGGGCATGCCGAGTGTCAGCAGGCCCGTCCGGAACGGGTGTTGTCCGAGGATGAACGAGGCGCGACCTGCGGTGCAGCTTTGCTGCGAGTAGGAATCCGTGAACAGGGCACCTTCCTTGGCGATTCGATCGATA
>JAXMBX010000065.1:0-25294 GCA_046349635.1 Planctomycetales bacterium | reverse complement strand
GGACCATACCGCGCGGTAAGAAATTGACTGCTTTCCAGCCTCATCTGCAAAACGGCCTGCAAACTCGTTCAACCATCCGGGAAACACCTCTTATGAAATCCGTCACGACCTGGGTTCCTGCTCTCATCCTCACGCTCGTCACTCTGATGGGCACCCCCGCCTCCGCACAACTCTCTGACGAGGAAGCCACCGACATTGGCGTCGAAGCCTACATCTATGGCTACCCCCTCGTCACCATGGAATTCACCCGCCGCGTCATGACCAACGTCGCCGCCCCCCAGGGAACTCATGCTCCCATGGGCCAGTTCCTCCTCATGCGCAAATATCCCGATGCCGCCTTCAAGGACGTCACCGCCCCCAACGCCGACACCCTCTACTCCACCGCCTGGCTCGACCTCGCCAATGAACCCTACGTCCTCAGCCTCCCCGATGAGCACGATCGCTACTACCTCATGCCCATGCTCAGCGGCTGGACCAACGTCTTCGAGGTCCCCGGCAAACGCACCACCGGTACCAAAGCACAGACCTACGCCATCACCGGCCCCAACTGGAAGGGCGAGCTCCCCACCGGAGTCAAGCAACTCAAATCCCCCACCAACATGGTCTGGATCCTCGGCCGCACCTACTGCACCGGCACCCCCGAAGACTACGCCGCCGTCCACGCCATCATGGACCAGTACCAGCTCACCCCCTTGAGCGCCTACGGCAAGCCCTACACCCCTCCCGCAGGCCGGGTCAATCCCTCCATTGACACCAAAACACCCGTCCGTGACCAGGTGCACGCGCTCGACTCCATCACCTACTTCACGCTCCTCGCCGCCCTCATGAAACAGAATCCCCCCGCCGAGGCCGACGCCCCCATCCTTGAAAAACTCGCCAAGATCGGCCTCGTCCCCGGCCAGGAATTCGATCCCCTGAAGCTCCCTAATGCCGCCGCTAAAAAGATCCCTCTCGCCGCCCAGCAACAGATCATGGGCCACTTCAAGCAAGGGGGAGTCGATCTCAACGGCTGGATCTTCACCACCAAGGCCGGCATCTACGGCACCGACTACCTCCAACGCGCCTTCATCACCGCCATCGGACTCGGCGCCAACCGCCCCCAGGACGCCGTCTATCCCACCTCCAACGTCGATGCGGAAGGGAAGCCCTACAACGGAGCGAACAACTACGTCGTGCACTTCCCCAAGGGGCAGACCCCTCCCGCGAACGCCTTCTGGTCCATCACCATGTACGACGCCAACTACTTCTTCGTCGACAACCCTCTCAACAAATACACCGTCAGCCCCCGCAACAACCTCAAGTTCAACGCCGACGGCTCCCTCGATCTCTACATCCAGCACGCATCCCCGGGTAAGGACCAGGAAGCCAACTGGCTCCCCGCCCCCAAAGGCCAGTTTGTTCTCATGATGCGCCTCTATTGGCCCAGTGAGAAAGACCCCTCCATCATCAACGGCACCTGGAAACCCCCCGCCGTCCAACTCGCCAAATAAAAATGCACGTCCCATAAAAAAGCACGGTCCACAGGAGACCGACCGAAGGTGAAAGGTCGATCCCCTGTGGACAACGTTGCTTTCAGAAACGTGCTTCCATACCTCCCCTTCTCCCCCCCGAGGGAGACGGTGGCCGCGCAGCGGTCGGAAGAAGGGGGGGAGCAAATGTCTCTGAGTTGCGGTCCTCTTGTTGGACTCAAGCTCTCTCCCCCCGACTTTGCCCCTCTCCGCAAACTTCCTTACAGTAATGTCTGGGACCAGTCACCACTTCTCACCCAGACAGCACCATGAGAAACCAGGAAGTCGCGAAGATATTTGAAGAGATGGCCGAACTCCTCGAAGTGCAGGGGGCCAATCCGTTCCGCATCCGCGCTTACCGTAACGCCGTCCAGACCATCGAAGGCCTCACCCGTTCCCTGCAAGAGGTCAAGGACGAATCGGAACATGGCCTTCAAAACCTGCAGGGGATTGGTAAAGACCTCGCCGAGAAAATCGCGACCATCCTCGCCACCGGCACTCATCCTCAACTGGAAGAACTCCGCGCCGAGATCCCCGCCGGTGTTCTGCAGATCCTCCGCATCCCTGGCCTCGGACCCAAGAAGGCCGCCCTTCTCCATAAAGAGTTGAACATCACCTCGCTGGACGAGCTCCGCCAAGCCTGTGAGCAGCATCAGGTGAAAGAACTCAAAGGCTTCGGCGAAAAGACCGAAAAACTCATCCTCGAAGGCCTAAGCCAGGCCGAAACCTCCGGGCAACGTGTCTTCCTGGCTGAGGCCCTCCCCCAGGTCGAAGAACTCGCCGCCGCGCTCGGCCAACTGAAATACGTCCAGCAGATTTCCCCTGCGGGCAGTGTCCGTCGCCGTAAGGAAACCATCGGCGACCTCGACCTCCTGGTCGAAACGACCGAGCCGGCGAAAGTCATGCAGGCTCTCGCCGATCACTCCGCCGTCACGGACGTCCTCCAGCGCGGAGACACCAAGCAACGGGTCCGTCTCCGCTCCGGCCTGGAACTCGACCTCCGCGTCATTCCTCAAGGGAGCTACGGTGCCGCCCTCCAGTATTTCACCGGTTCCAAGGACCACAACATCGTCATCCGTCGCATGGCCCAGGAACGGGGCCTCAAGATCAACGAGTACGGCGTCTACCGCGGCGAAGAACAGATCGCCGGTAACACCGAGGAGGACGTCTACCAGTCCCTCGGCCTGCAATGGATCCCCCCCGAACTCCGCGAAAACCGGGGCGAGATCGAACGGGCCGCGCAGAAGGCCCCCTTCCCCAAGCTCCTCGAACTCGCCGACATGCAGGGAGACCTGCACATGCATACCACGGCGACCGACGGCCACGAGGACATCACCACCATGATCGAGGCCGCCCGCGCCGCAGGCCTCAAATACATCGCCATTACCGACCACTCCCAGCGGGTCTCCATGGCCCGAGGATTAAATCCCGAACGGCTTCGTGCCCACTGGCAGGAAATCCGCCGCATCCGCGAAAACTACGCCGACATCCACGTCCTCTGCGGCATCGAATGTGACATTCTCGAAGACGCGAGCATGGACCTCCCCGATGACGTCCTCGCCGAAGCGGAATGGGTCATCGCCGTTCTCCACTACGGCCTCAAGCAACCCGAAGCCCAGATCAATAAGCGCCTCCTCAATGCGATCAAGAATCCCCACGTCTGCGTCATCGGCCACCCCTCCGGTCGCCTCATCGAAAAGCGTCCTCCCGCCCGGATGAACTTTCAGCAGATCGTGAAAGCCGCCGCCGATCATAATGTCATGCTCGAAATCAATGCCGATCCGCATCGCCTCGATCTGGATGATATCCACGCTGCCGAAGCCCACGCCCACGGCATCCCCATTGTCATCAGTACCGATGCCCACTCCATCGAAGGACTGCAGAACATGCAGTACGGCGTTTATCAGGCCCGCCGCGCCGGACTTACCAAACCCGATGTCGCCAACACCCGCCCCTTCAAGGAATTCAAAAAACTCCTCAAACACCCCATCGGCTGACGATGCCCCTCCTCGAACCCCATCCCGCAGGCTCAATCCTTCGCGTCCACGCGCAACCCGGCGCCCGCAAGAATGCCATCCTCGGCGTCCACGCCGACCGCCTCAAAGTCGCGGTCACTCAGGCCCCTGAAAAAGGGAAAGCCAATCACGCCCTCTGTGAAGTCCTTGCCAAAGAACTGGACCTCAAGAAATCCCAGGTCTCACTCCTGAGCGGCGAAACCTCAGGCCAGAAAAAATTCCTCATCTCTGGAGTGACCCCGGACGAACTCACTGCCCGCCTCGCCCCCTGGCTCGCTCACCCCTCTGGCGCGTAAATCGTCCGGCCCCCATCTACCGGAAGCGATATCCCCGTCACGAATTCATTCTCAATCAGGAATCGAACCGCGTGGGCGACATGCTCCGGACTCCCCTCGCGCTTCACCAGCGTCTGTGCGATGACCTTTTCCTTTTCAGCCGCCGACATCTCTTCCGGCAGCATCACCGGCCCCGGCAGGATGCAGTTCACCCGCACCTTCGGATTTCGTGTCCCTAGTTCCACCGCCAGGCTGCGGGTGAGAGTCGGAATCGCCCCCTTCGACGGGAAATACGCCCCGTAATTGAGATACGGCCGCTCGATCGCCCAGTCCCCGATATTGATGATGCAGCCCCCCTCTTTTTGCATCACCATCCGCAGCCCCACCTGCTGGGCACACAAAAACGTCCCCAGCGTGTTCGTCTCGAAATGCTCCCGTACGTCAGTCGCTGTCACTTCTTCCAGAGGCTTCGGATTCCAGATCGCCGCCGCATTCACCAGCACGTCCACCCGCCCGAATCTCTCAAATACCCCCTCCACCATCCGCCGCACGTCCCCCTCGTTCCGCAGATCAGCCCTGAAGCACTCCGCTGACACGCCCCTGCCGCGAAGTTCCCCGACCAGTTTCTCCCCCTCCGCCCGGGACGTATGATAATGGAGGGCGATCGCATAGCCCCGTTTCGCCAGATCTTCAGCCACTGCGCGCCCCACCCGCTTCTTGCTGCTTCCGGTAATCAACGCGACGGGCGACGACATGACCACTCCACTTTCTCGAACGGACTGACCGTGAATAACTCAACCTATTCTAGCTTTCCGTCCAGACTCCCGTCCCCTCCATTCCATTTGTTTTCCTTCCTCCTCACAGTCCTGTTCGCTGCTCCTGTCACGACTTATGCCGATGATGTCGGAAAACTTGTGCGCGACCTCGCCGCCCCGCAGCGGGCCGTCCGCGTCGCCGCCGAAGAAAAACTGATCCGCCTCGGCCCTTCGATTCTCTCGAAACTTCCTGCGGCCGAAGAGACCACCGACCCCGCCGCCCGCGAATCGCTCCTCCGCATCCGCCAGAAAATCTTCGATCATCAGACGCGCAATGCCCTGCAGGCCAGCCGTTTGACCCTGCAGGGAACATACACTCTGGCAGAGGTCTTCGCCGAAATCCGACGCCAGACGGGCAATCGGGTGGACGTCAATTTCCCCGCCAGCGGCAAGTTAACCACCTCTCGACTCTTGCAGATCAAAGCTGTTCCCTTTTGGGACGCTCTGCAAATCATCGCTCGCGAATTCGCTCTCCGCGTCACCTGTCCCCCGGACAACTCGCAACCTCTTCTCGTCTCCAGCGACGGCCCCTGCGCGTCGCCCCCCTTGGCCGTCTCCTCTCACGGACCGTTTCTCTGGATCTGGGAAACCGCGGAACTTCGCCCTGCGCCGAATGCTCCCGGGAAACAACTTCTCCGCGCCCATCTCGTTTTCGCCACAGAGCCCCGTCTGCGTGGCCTGTTTGCCACTTTTTCCCCGGGAAAGATGCCCCTCCGGACTCATGAAGGCCGGCAACTTCCCCCCCTCAATCCGGATGCCAGCTATGAGCTCTCCATGGGCGAAAGAGGCTACTCCGTCGAATGCGATGTCGACTACCTCATCCCCTCCGATTCAAAACCGCAGAAGCTCGATTGGCAGGGAAATTTCTCGCTCCTTATCGCCGCCGGTGAAGAACGCTTCGAACTTCCTCCCGCGAAGCAAACCACCGGCGACTCTCAGCGCCAGGGAGAGGTCGCCATCACCTTCTTCCCCGTTCAGTTCGATCAGGCCAATACCCTTCGCATCCCCTTGGTCGTCACCTACGACAAAACCGGCCCCGCCTTCGAATCCCACCGCCTCTGGATCTTTCGCAACCGCGCCGAACTTCTTTCACCTGCTGGCAATAAACTCTCCCCCCAGGACTGCGAAACCCGCCTCCAGCAGCAGAACGTCGTCCTCATGGACTATCAATTCAAGATTCCGGAAAAGCTGGCTCGTCAGTCCACCTTCACCTACTTCGCCCCCACTCTCATCGTCACCGAAAACATCCCCTTTGAATTCAAGAACGTCTCCCCCGTGTTGAAATCCTCTGCGTTAAAACTCCATGAAACACAGGAGTAGCTGCCGCGAATTTGCTATAATTCCCTCGGACCGAAACATAAGTCTTCTCCCTTCCCCCAGCAGCAAGGATGAATGATGGACGCACGCGCAGCGATTAAAGGCGGCCTCGACATGGCCGACATGATTTCACAGCAATATCTCGGCGACCTCTCCGACGCCGATCTCCTCGTCCGCCCTGTTCCCGGCAACAATCACATCGCCTGGCAGCTCGGCCATCTCATCGCCTCCGAGCATGGCATGATTGAGGAAACCCTCCCCGGTTCGATGCCCAAGCTCCCCGAAGGCTTCGTGGAAAAGCATTCCAAGGAAACCGCAGGCTCTGACAAGGCCTCCGATTTCCTCACCAAGGCCGAATATCTGAAGCTCATGGCCGAGCAACGCGCCGCAACCGTCAAGGCTCTCGCGGCCACGTCCGACTCCGACCTCGACAAGCCCGGCCCCGAAAAATGGCGCAACTTCGTCCCCACGGTCGGCGCCGTCTTCAATATGCAAGGCTCGCACTGGCTCATGCACGTCGGTCAATGGGCCGTCGTCCGCCGCAAACTCGGCAAGCCCATCGTCATCTGAATCTGATCGCCGGGACTGTGCATCGAACCACGGTCCCGGCGGTTTTTAACTTCAGTGAGACCGACTTATGTCACGCAAATCACAGCCTGGAGAAGATGCAAAGACATACAGCGAACTCAAGATTGTATTGAGTCTTGCAGAGCGAAGACTTCTCACCCGAGCGGCGCGGAATAACGGCTTGAATCTTGTTGACTATGTGAAGTCGATTGTCATCGAGCAGGCCAGATGTGATACGCGCACTGACCTGAAGACAATCAAGTTGTCCCCACAGGAGCGACTCGAATTTTGGAACGCACTCAACGCTGCTCCAAGGCTCACAAAGGTGCAAAAGGAACTGGGATTACTGATGAAGCGGAGTCCCTAAGAACCTTCACACCACCACACGGTCCAGGTAAGCCAGCAAAACCTGCATCCGCTCCGCCACCACGTCCGGCCCCAGCGATTCCTTCACCGACATCTCCAAAGCCAGCGCATGTTCGGTGATCCCCGGAAAGCCGTATCCTCCGCCGGAACCCTTCAACTGGTGTGCCACCTTGCGGATGGATTCAAAATCTCCGCCCCGCGAAGCGTCCAGCAGGCTTGTCTTCTTTTCCCCGATTCCCTCCACAAACATCTCCAACAGTTCCACGAAATCCGGGTCGTCGGCCATCTCGGATCGCACCGGGCTCAAATCAACAGACAGGCTCATCAAATACTCTCAGGCTGAAAAGGAGGAAAAAAGAGGGAGGGGACCGCAACCCGTCATGGGTGGCATGCCTACATCGCGAAGCAGGGTAGGCATGTGAGCGTTTGACGCTACATGTTCTTGCACCACGAACTGCTTATTTTGACCCTGCGTTATTTGACAGAGTCAGGCAAACCATCAGGCCGCCTTCTCGTGGGACTTCATACGCCGATCCTGCTCGCTCGCCGTCCGCAGGGACAACGTCTTCCGCTGCTCATTGGCGCGACCCAGGTAAAAGCTGATCTGCAGGATGCACCAGCACCCCAGCAAGGCCATCCCGCACAGCAACAGACCCATCTGGTCATCCGATAATTGACGGAAATAATTCATGGCGTGTCCCGTAACCCGTAAGGAAGAGTGCAGCGTGAGCGCAACACCGCGACACGCTTAAGTTCGGAAATCTCCGTCACCACTCTCCACGGGCCAACCCCCGATCCTGACCTCTCTCCAGGACTTCCCGCTTCTCCCCCGATCTAACTGGCTGACGTCGCTTAATCCCCCCCATCGGGCACGAAAACCTCGCCGGATCACCGCATTGAACCACCAGCACCACCCTTGCAGTCTGGGCAATCTGTGCAGCCTGTGGAGGATCACTCTTGACCCCGTTCCCCGACTTCTCATATACCTTCCCGCCCGGCCTATCCCGGAATCGGAAATCCTTAGGCCACGGACGGATAGATCCCGAAAACCTTCGCGACGAATCCTTATGTTCTTCTCAATGCTGCAGCGCTACGTTCTCAGCGAACTCCTCAAGGTGTTCCTGCTGACCCTCAGCGCCCTCACCATCCTGCTGATGTTCGTCGGCGTGATGGGGGAAGCGATGAAGAAAGGACTCGGCCCCGTTCAGATCCTGCAGATCCTCCCCTACGTCGTCCCCAGCCTGCTCCCCTTCACCATGCCCGCGACGCTCCTCTTCACCGTCTGCGTCGTGTATGGCCGACTCGCCGGGGACCAGGAACTGACCGCCGTCAAAGCGGCCGGCATCAGCGTCATGTCCATGATCTGGCCCTCCCTCTTTCTCGGGGGAGTCCTCAGCGTCTGCACCCTCATCCTCACCGACCAGTTCATCCCCTGGGCACGAGCCAATATCCAGCGCACCATCGCCGCCGCCATGGAGGACATCTTCCTCGACATGCTCCGCGGTCGCGGCAATATCGATGACATGTCCCGCGGCTATTCCATCTCCGTCATGGGGATCGAGGGGAAACGCCTCATCAATCCCACCTTCCGCTATACCCCCGGCGGTGGCGACCCCATCACCATCCACGCCGAGTCAGCCACGCTCGACTTCGACCTCGAACATCAGGAAGTTGTCCTGAATTTCCGTCGCGGCCATCTCAATGTCCGCGGCAAGACCTCCTACATCGAATCCGACACCCAGCGCATCCCCCTCCCCAGCGACACCGACAAGACCATCCCTCGCGAGATGACCGTCGAAAAAATCCACCAGGAAATGCAGGAGATCCAGCAGGCCCGCAGCCAGATGGAACAGCGCCGCTTCATCTCCACCGCCCTCACTCTGACGAGCGGCGATTTCAGCCACTTCGTCGCCCCGGACTTCAATCACTACTCCGCCATGCTCCGGGTCTCGGACGATCGATTTTGCCGCCTCAATACCGAGGTCCACAGCCGCTACGCCCTCTCCTGTAGCTGCTTCTTCTTCGTACTCCTCGGCAGCCCCTATTCCATCCTGCAGGGAAAACGCCAGTTCCTCACCAGCTTCTTCCTCTGTTTCCTCCCGATCCTGGTTCTGTACTACCCGCTGATCATGCTCGGCATGAATCTCGCCAAGACGAACCCCGCTTTTGATCCCACGTGGACCATGTGGACCGGCAACGCCCTCATCGGCCTCGTCGGCCTCATCACCATCCAACGCCTCATGAAAAACTGACTCTTATTCACCCTCTCCCCCCTCGAGGGAGAGGGCCGGATGAGGGGGCGCTACAAGTGTCTCTGAGCGACAAATCCCCGCTGATCGAATGGCCTACGACGTCTTCTTCGCCTCGAAGAGCGGGTTCTTCGTCAGACCCAGCTTCTGCGCCCAGAATTGCACCAGCACCTGTAGCGTGCACAGCCCATACGTCACGCTCCGCCGGAAGTTGATGCTCGACGCCTCGGAGAAATACCGCACCGGCACCGGGATGTCTCCCAGCTTGAATCCCAGGTACACCGACTGCGCGAGGAACTGGCTGTCGAACACAAAGTCGTTCGAGTTCTTCTCGTAGGGGAGCGTCTCCAGCACCTTTCGGCGATACGCCCGAAACCCGCTGTGGAAATCACCCAGGTTCTGACCCAGCGAACAGTTCTCGATGAACGTCAGCATCCGGTTGAACAAATATTTGTAAACCGGCATCCCTCCATCGAGTGCCTCCCTCCGCGTCCGGATCCGCGACCCCAGCACAAAGTCACAAATCCCCAGCTTCAGGATCTCCACCGCGATCGGAATCACCCGGCTGTCGTACTGATAGTCCGGATGCACCATCACAATGTAATCCGCACCCGTCTCCAGTGCCCGCTGGTAACAGGTCTTCTGGTTCCCGCCGTACCCCGTATTCTTCTCGTGGGCGATGACCGTCAGTCCCAGCTCTTTGGCGACTTCGACGGTGTTGTCCTTGCTGCAGTCATCCACCAGGATGATCTCATCCACGTACCCTTCCGGGATATCCGCCACCGTCTGACGCAGCGTGCTGGCCGCGTTGTACGCCGGCATCACCACCACGACTTTCCCCTGCCGCGACAGCGCAGGCCGCTCGGCCGCTTCGCGGGCAATCGCTTCAAAGGATCCGGGGCTCGTCATGGCGTCTTGCGGTTTTGGTGCACGGAAAGGAAAGGAGACAGACAGGCTTACGTCACAAACTCAGAATTCGTGGGAGGTTTCGATTCTGTCCACCCTCCCGACGGATGACAACCCTCTGTTCACCGAAATCCCTACCCCATCGCAAGATGCTGCACGCCATACCGACTCTGCCGATTTCCACGCCCGGAAGTCATTCGCCGGACCTTCATTCTTTCCACTGGGGACGGTGGAATTCCCGACTCTTCAAGCAGTTACGGCGAACCCCAGTTTGAATTCCCCACTCTAACCCTCTACACTGGTTCCTTCCCCCGAGGATCGGTCAGGAAGCCACCACCTTCCAGTCAGCGATTTGACCCGCCATCAGAAGGTGCTGAATGTGTGCCACTGGCTCTGCCAGTGCTCTTTTTTTCCACCCCAGTTTTTGAATTCTAGTCGCAGCAGGTGTTCTCATCGCCAAGTCATCCCCCGATTCTCAACGCAAGGCCCAGACCGAAAAGAGCCGTTCCCTCGCCTCTCAGGCCGCCAGGGTCATCCAGGAATTCAAAGGCCAGGACGTCAAGGTTCTGGACCTCACCAGCGTCACCCCCATTGCAGACTTCTTCGTCCTCGGCACCGGCACTAGCAGCCGCCAGATGAAAGCCGCCGCCGAGGAAGTCCACCGCCTCATGAAAGCCGCCGGTTCCCGCCGCATCGGCTTCGAAGGGGAAGGGGCCAACAACTGGATCCTCCAGGACTACGGCGACATCGTCATCCACCTCTTCACCGCCGAGGCCCGCGAACTCTACGACCTCGACCATCTCTGGGGCGATGCCGTCGTCGTCGACTGGGAAACTTCATCGAAAAAGAGCGAAGCCCCCGCGAAAAAGAGTGAAGCCCCGGCGAGGAAGAGCGAAACCACGGTCAAGAAGAAAGCCGCTCCCAAGCTCGCCGTCACCGAAGACGACAAGCCGGCCACACCCAAAAAAGTCACCCGCAAAAAAGCCACCCCCCGCAAAAAGAAATCCGAAGAAGAATAACCTCTTCTGGTGAGTGTCGGGTGGCGTGCCTACATCGCCACGAAGCGGCAGGGTAGGCATGTGTGCGTTTGCCTTCAAACGTCTCTGATCCCGTAGGGTATTCCTTCACCCTCTCCCCCCCGACGGGATCAACTGAGCATGGCCAGACGGGCGTCTGGTCATCGCGAAGGCGATAGAATTAATTTCCGAGGGGGCGGTTCAACCGTCTCTGAGCATCGAACAAACAATTTGATTTTTCCGAACAACCCACGCCATGAACTTCCAGTCCGAACTCCGCCGCCGTTTCGCCGCCGCCCTCGCCCCCCTTACCTCCACGCCGGACACCTTCGCCGCCATGGTGAAGCCCGCCCAGGATCCCAAATTCGGCGACTACCAGGCCAACTGCGCCATGCCCCTCGGCAAGCAACTCGGCAAATCCCCCCGCGACGTCGCCGCTGACCTCCTCGCCCGCATCGATCTCTCCGACCTCTGCGAAACCCCCGAAATCGCCGGCCCCGGCTTCATCAATCTCAAACTCCGCGAAGACGTCCTCCTCCGCACCACGGAAGGCCTGCTGCGGGACGACCGTCTCGGCGTTCCCCCCGTCACCCCTCGCCGCTATATCGTCGACTTCTCCTCCCCCAACGTCGCCAAGCCGATGCACGTCGGCCATCTCCGCAGCACCGTCATTGGCGAATCGTTGAGCCGTATGCTCCGCTTCTTGGGCCACGAAGTCACCGCCGATAATCACGTCGGCGACTGGGGCACCCAGTTCGGCATGATCATCTATGGCTACAAGCACTTCCTCGACCAGGACCACTTCCAGCAGGACATGGTCGGCGAACTCGCTCGCCTCTACCGCCTTGTCAATCAACTCTCCGACTACTTCGACACCCGCGAAAAACTACCGCAACTCGATCAGGCCCTCGCGGACAAACTCCACAAACTTGCCGCCCCTGCAGATACCAAGACCGACCCCAAGCTCCTCGAAAAGCAGCCGCAGAAACTGACGCAGGAAGTCGAGATCCACCCGCGCGCGAGATCGCCTCCGCCCGCAAGAAAATGGATTCGGTCGATAACGACCCGCTACTTTCCCGCTATATCCAGCAGCATCCCACGATCGCCGTCGATGCCCGCATGGAAACCTCCAAGCTCCACGCCGGCGATCCCGAAAACCGCAAGCTCTGGGAAGAGTTCGTCCCTGCCTGCCTGCAGGCCATTCAGGGGATCTACACCCGCCTCAATATCCACTTCGACCTCGCCCTCGGCGAAAGCTACTTCAACCCATGCTCGCCGACGTCGTCCGCGACCTGGAGCAGAAAGGGCTCGCCCGCGAAAGCGACGGCGCCATCTGCGTCTTCATCCCCGGCAATGAGGCCCCCTTCATCGTCCGCAAGACCGATGGCGCCTACACCTACGCCACCACCGACCTCGCCACCATCAAGTACCGCGTCGATACGATGAAGGCCGATGCCATCCTCTACGTCGTCGATACCAGACAAAGCGAACACTTCAAGCTCCTCTTCGAAACCGCCTCCCTCTGGGGCTACGGCAACGTCGAGATGAAGCACGTCAACTTCGGCACCATCCTCGGCGACGACGGACGCCCCTTCAAAACCCGCTCCGGCGACACCGTCGGCCTCGAATCACTCCTCGACGAAGCCGTCGCCGAAGCCCGCAAGATCGTCCTCGAAAACGCGGGCGAAGATGCCGCCGCCGACTCCGCGAACATCGACGCCACCGCCGAAATCGTCGGCCTGGGGGGCATCAAATACGCCGACCTCAAGCACAACCGCGAAAGCGACTACGTCTTCAGTTGGGACAAAATGCTCGCCAAGACCGGCGACACAGCGACCTACATGCAATACGCCTACGCCCGTGTCTGCGGCATCGTCCGCAAAGAGGCGCATCGACCCCCAGCTCCGCGGCAATCCGTTCGCCGCTGCAACTCACCCATCCCGCCGAACGCGCCCTCATGCGCCAACTCCAGCGCTTTCCCCGAAGCGTTGGAAGGAGCCGTCCAGGAGTATCGCCCCAATCTCCTCTCGGAATACCTCTTCCAGACCGCCGGCGTCTTCACGACGTTCTACGGGAACTGCCCCGTCCAGAAAGCCGAGTCGGAACCCCTCCGCGCTAGCCGTTTGCAGTTGTGCGACCTCACCGCCCGCATCCTCGAAAAGGGCCTGGATTTGCTCGGCATCGCCACCGTCGAGAAGATGTAATCCCCAAAGACCTTCTCCCCAGCGGGAGAAGGTGGCCCGCCGGGCCGGAAGAGGGGGCGATCGTAGCGTCTCTGAGCTTCAACTCCAGGTGGCCCCGTTGTGCCCTATGGGCACTTGAATAACGTCTTGAATCTGGCTGGCGCACCCACAAGAAGCCGCGCCATGTGTCATCAAACCACAACAGACCTCGAAGCCCCTACTTCCCCAACAGCATCATCGCATTCTTCAACGGCGTGCTGGAAATGTGCATAATCCCCCCGAACGGGCGCTCCAGCTCCAGAATCAAAAACACCGCGCTCGACACCACCAGGCTCCCCAGCAACAGCACCGCGTACGTCGTCCCATGCCCGGGCGCAAACAGGCCGTAGCTGGCAAATGTGATCGCCAGCCACGCCACCATCAGCACCAGGAACACCGTCGGAATTGAACTGCTCCGCTGCGCATATAACAGCCATCGCATCTCCGCGGTGTCGTGGACCACTTTCAACGCCTGCGCCTGAGTCGTCTTTTGCGCATCGTTCTTCGGAGTCAGGTTCAGAATCCGGTCATACACATCATCGTATCGCCCCCCGTGCCCCACTCCCGCCTCACCGCGCGCAGCCCCCCCTTCGCTCGGCCAGATCCGTTGAATCATGTCCTCGACTGACACTTTCAACACCTCCCTCGCTCCTTTTGACTCGTCGCCAAAATGCGCCAGGCACTTGTCGAGCACGACGACATTGGCCGCCAGTTGCTCCACCCCGCTCCGCTGGGCGTCGAACGAACTCTTCGCCGATGCCACCAGCAGCCCCAGCACCATCCCCGTCATCGTCCCCACGATCCCCACCACCAGCTTCACGACCTCCTTCGTGTCCGGGCTGAGATGATCATCCGGAAACCGGTTCCGCACCAGCAGGCCCAGCATGGCACTCCCAAAGATGCATATCAGCACGATCAAACTCGTCACAATCGGGTCCATGCAAGTTTAACTCCGCTTCGCTATTCATCCTGCCGCGACAGTGGCACTCCGACCGGAAATCCTGCCACAGACCTGCCTTGGCGAAGCCGCTATCCTCTGTAGAACAGTCGGCTGGGTCAAGACCCAGCTTCACAACGCGCGAATTTCAACTCGACAATCAGTTCATGATGTCGCAAACTAGCCCGGGCCGGCAGCGACGGGTCCCGCTCTGTAGATATTCAAAACCTCACGAACCATCCATGAGAATCACCTTTTCATTCCCGGCCTACCTGATGAGTGCAGAGTCCGATACGGAGGAAGAACCCTCAGATCTCCCTGATCTCGCGTTTCAGGATCCGATGGAATTGAATGACTTTCTTGACGAGGACCTCGCCAACCGGGGCGTCGTGGGCGGCGTCGTTCAAGTTGCCACGGAGGATGGAACTCATGCCGTCCATGTCGCCTACTGGTACCCGGAAAAGCCGCCCCGAGACCTGCTCGAAAAATTGTGCGAATTCACGGTCGGCCAACTGGATGATGGCATTGGAGAAGGGGGATATGAATATCCATCCAAGGGTGGCGCTGGATTTTGTATGCCCAGACCGACAGTTCCATCGACGTCGATATTTTTGACGATGGGAAGCCGGTCCCCGAACTCCCGCAGTGCCATCGCGGCCCGTGCTGGTGACCTGGACACCCTGCAAGCCTTACTCGCAAACCCTCCGTATGATCTCAGCCGAAAATATCTGGGCTTTCCTGCACTGCATTTAGCTATCATTAATGGACATGTGGATGCCGTGCGGATGCTCCTGGAAGCGAAAGCGATCCCAATCAGTTGGTTATTTTGGGGAACACTCCTCTGGAAGGCTGTGCAGTCTCAAATTCTCTGTCAGATGAGCAAAGCCGAGAGGTGGCATTGCTGCTTCTCGCCGCGGGAGCCGATCCAAACCATCAATCGCCAGACGGCGAAACCGCTAAAAGCTACGCCCTGATGCGAAACAAACCCCTCCTCGCCTCCGTCCTGTAAGCGACGTGAAGCCCCAATCTTTTCATTGTGTCGGTTGCCTGCAACAGAACAGGTCTTTCAATGGGATTCAACGTCCAGTGTCATCATAGTGACGGGTAAATCTCCCGGCACGTCCACAAGGAATTGGGAGTCGCGCCGACGGGAGCACGCGAAGAATACCCCGAGTCCCCAACTATTGGCGCTGTATTGCCCAGCGGCACCTACCTGGTATACATGAATTCGCAGGGATTTGTCGGGGAAGACAATCAGCTCTTCGCTCGTCTCTCGACCGGCGCGTCAATGATGACATGCATCGTCTGTGAAACGGCGATGGTCAGCTTTTCCTCCGGTTGGTCAGACGGTGCCGAACTCTGGGCGGTCCACCATGACTCCTGGAAGGGCCCGAACATCTCGAAACGAGGGGAAAAGTTCCTCCGGAATTCCAAGCCATCCGTGATCGACTCTTCTCAAAACAACAGGCAGAGGAGGAGGACAGCGCCGATTATATCTTCGACATTCCCGTGGAACTCTTCGCGGCTCTTGGAGGAATGAGATACGACGGAGACCTCCCCGGCGCCGGCCCCGCCCCTTGGGAAGTCCTGCAACCGATCAAGAAACCCTGGTGGAAATTCTGGTAAGGAAGTTCACCAGCCGACAAAAAAAACAAAGAGAGGAGGCGTCCGTTCAGACGCCTCCTCTCACATCATTTCACGCCGGTCTTCTTCTCCGTTTTGTTCTTGCACGCTTTCCACACCGCCAGCGCGTGGCTGCGGTCCAGCCGCGCCAGCTTGTGGCGCCGCACATCCAGGTTCCGCATCCCGCCCGACGGGGTCTTCACCAGGATAAACGGCAGGCAGACCGAGCGAACCCGCAACGGCACTCCCCCTCCTTTGGGAATCGTCGAGATCCGGATCATCTCCTCGGGAGGGACCGTCATGCTGTCATGGCACATCAGGAACCACGGCAACTCGACCACCTCATGCAGCACCGCCACATAGTCCCCCGCGCGCACGTCCTCCGGGGCCAGAGTCTTGGCCAGTTTGGAATCCGTTTCAGCCGGGCGAAGCCCGGTTTTTGCCTCTCGAAATTCTCCCATGAGTGGCCTGACACCATTCGCACAGCCAGGTTCACTCTCTTCTCAGTCCCTTTTGCGCCGCTGAGTCAGCCGGGCTGAGCCACCCCAGGAACTGACCACCGATAAAGCGGTCGGCCCTGCTCTAACGAGTGTTTGACGTGCGTATCAAGTCAGGTAGAACGTGGCGAGTCGCCCAACCCGCCCCTTCCTCGCCGTAACCTTCGATCCTGAGAGGTTTTCCCACGATTTACCCCCCGGATCGGCCTTGATCGATTCGCCTAAACCTGCAAAATCTGGGGAAGCCGAACAGGATTCGGTTCCACCGATGATTTCCCCACACGTATAGGATGAAGGAAAGCTCCCTCACCTTGTGTGGGACGTAATTTCGTGTCAGTTGAAGATTCACAAGATGCGGTTGGTGATCACTTTGTGTCTCCGGCAGTGCGGAACACGGAGTCCGTCCAGAGCATCATGTGATGATTGATAAGGAACACTCACAAGATGCGGTTGGTGATCATGGTAGATCTCCTTGGGGACAGGCGACCTGCTTCGTCCAGAGCAGCTTGTGATTATTGAAGGAGTAGCGGAATGCCCGCGAACGTCATCCGTTCGATCTCTCTGGTTCTAGTCCTCGCCCTCGGAGCCACCTGCTCCGCGCAGGGCCTCAAAGATATCCCCGGCACCAAAAAGAATGCCAGCAAGAAGCCGGAATCCGATGTCGCCGTTTCTCTTGAGCCTGCCACCGCAAAGCCCGGTGAAACGCTGACGCTCAAGTTCAAGATTACTCCCAAAAACAACAGCCACGTCTACTCCAGTACCTCGAACGGTCCCAAGACCACCATCGACTTTGAAACCCTGGATGGTGTTGAATTGATCGGCCCCTTGACCGAGGACCACCCCGGCAAGAAACACTTTGAAGAAGACTTTGGTGGCGATGTCGAGGAATACGAAGAACCCGTCACCTTCATCCAGAAACTGAAGATCAAGCCCGATGCCCCGCCGAATGCGAAGTTCAGTGGTCGGCTCGACTGGCAGGCCTGCACTCCCGGAAAGGGAGGACTCTGCAGACCATTTAAAAAGATCTTCGAATTCTCCCCCGTCGCTTCCGCCGCCGGCGCTCCGGCAGCACCTGCCGCCACTCCCGCTCCAGCCAAAACTCCCGACTCCAAACCAGCTCCGGACGTCGCTCAGCCTGAAATTTCCAAGGCCGCTGTCGGTGTCGATCCCCGCGCCCAGGGTCTCTTCTCCTTCCTCGGCGCCGCCTTCCTCGCCGGACTCGCCGCCCTCATCACCCCCTGCGTCTTCCCGATGGTCCCCATCACCGTCAGCTTCTTTCTCAAGCAGGCGGAAAAGCAACACCATCGCCCTCTCACCATGGCCTCCGTCTACTGCGGCGCCATCATCTTCACCTTCGTCCTGCTGGGAATGCTCATCAGCTTCCTGTTCGGCGCAACCGCCATCAATACCCTCGCCAATACCGCCTGGCTCAATATCTTCCTCGCCGCGGTCCTCGTCTTCTTCGCCTTTAACCTCCTCGGCATGTACGAAATCTACGTCCCAGGCTGGCTCCTCACCTACACCGCCGGCAAGGAAGCCCTGGGTGGCTATCTCGGCGTCATCTTCATGGCCCTCACCTTCACACTCACCTCCTTCACTTGCACCTTCGCCTTCCTCGGCCTGATCCTCGTCTGGTCCTCCCAGGGAATGTTCTGGTGGCCCATCGTCGGTCTCATCGCGTTTTCAACCGCCTTCGCGCTCCCCTTCTTCCTGCTCGCTCTCTTTCCCAGCTACCTGGCGAAACTCCCTCGCAGCGGCGGCTGGATGAATCGCGTCAAGGTCGTCATGGGACTCATCGAACTCGCCTTCGTCTTCAAGTTCCTCAGTGTCGCGGACGTCAGTTGGAACGGCATGCCCGCCCTCCTTGACTACCACCTTGTCATGTCCGCCTGGATGGTCATCAGCATTTGCGCCGGCCTCTACCTGCTCGGTATCTTCCGTCTCCCGCACGATGAACCGACCGAAAAGACCAGCGTCCTCGCCGCCATGGTCGCCATGAGCTTCCTCGGCTTTGGCAGCTACCTTGCCGTCGGCCTCTTCGGCAAGGAACCCCCGCAAGGCTTCCTCTGGAACAACATCGCCGCTTTCGCTCCCCCCACCTTCAAGGGAGGCAGCGACGTCGATGGCCACTTCCTCATCGGCGAACACGACCACCTCAAGTACTGGCTCGAATTCGACAGCGGCTTGAAGGAAGCCTCCCGCGACAATCGCCCCCTCTTCCTCGACTTCACCGGCGTGAACTGCATCAACTGCCGCAAAATGGAAAAGATCCTCGCCCAGTCCCACAACACGGACCGCTTGAAGGATCTCGTCCGCGTTCAGTTGTACACCGACTCCATCCCCAACATTCCGGACGCCTCGCTGGTGAAAAAACTCCTCCAGCAGAACCGCGAACGCCAGGAGAAATGGTTCGGCGACGTCACCCTCCCCGCTTACGCGGTCGTCTCACCCGATGGCAAGACCCTGCTCGC
Organism: Planctomycetales bacterium; assembly: GCA_046349635.1. Classification (GTDB taxonomy): domain Bacteria; phylum Planctomycetota; class Planctomycetia; order Planctomycetales; family Planctomycetaceae; genus JAXMBX01. The sequence continues at coordinate 6,510 of JAXMBX010000065.1, read as the reverse complement.
CAAGTTTGAAGGGCTCGAATCCGAACAGGGAGATTTCGCGAAGTTCCTCGACCAGGGACTCGCCGAGTGGCGCAAACAATCCGTCGCCGTCACGAATCGCTAACAATCTGTTTCCCATAAAAAGGGATGCTCTTGGGTGGCATGCCTACATCGCGAAGCAGGGTACGCATGTGCGCGTTCGATCATGCCATCGCTCGCCGCCGTTTGAGTTTTATATGGACTGGGTCGAACCTATGCCCGAGACCTCAAATTCCCGGTTTTCCAGTGGACCACCCCCCTCCAATTCCGGATGCTTGAGGTGTGGTTTATTCTGAGGACGTTCACCAGAGACGAAACAATGCCCAACCTTCTTGTGACGTGGTTCTCCTCCCCCAGACGTCGCCCTCTCCGTCCGTTTCAATTCGCGGAAGCCGTGACGGCACTCGAAGACCGCCAACTCCTATCCGCGACGACCACCCCTCACCCCCATTCGGAGAAAGTTCAACCGCACTCCGTCCCTCCCAAGGACTTCTCCGGCAAATGGAACATGACGTCGGATGTCTTCTCCACTGCAAAAATAGATGTTCAGCAAATTGGTCGTAAGTCAACGGCCGTGCTCAGGCTCGGTGACGTTAATTTTGATGTGAATGCGAAAATCAAGGGGGACCAGTACGTCGGTAAATTCAAAAAGACGATTCTCGATACGAGGTACACGGGCCGGATCGACGTCGCGCTCCTGAATCCGACCACCTTTGTGGGAACCATTGTCGTGAAAGCCTCCGGCTCGGCCACGACCAATAGCACGGTCAACGGCACCCACGTCTGACCCACACCCTTCTCGGTGATTCGTGACGATCGATCCGCAGGATCCAACGGGGCCTCTCCTGTCTCCGGCTCGCTCCGCCTCGCAACATTAACTCTTTGCCGCGGGGGCCGAATTCTTCTTGAAATTCTCCGGAACCCTCTTAGCATCGACGAGTATCCGCCTCCGTAACGATGGTTCCATGAACATCGGTCAGTTCGGAACACAGACCAGCAAATAAACTCGCCAGGGAATTTCACCGAATTGACGGGCCATCGGTGACTGGCAGGGTGACAGTGGCAGCCTGCGCTGCCACTGTTTTTTTATCCCGCACGACTCGGTCAAGGACGCCCTGATCCGCGGAATCCACCGCAGGATCATCCCCCTCACACCTTCTTCGCATCCGTCCTGCTCATCGCGAAATTTTCGTCCTGCATCGCAGCAGCTTCTCGGTCTATTGAGGTGGCGTCTGACGCTGCCCCGGGTTGACCACCCGGTTGTCCCGGCTTCGCCCGCCAGCGCTGCAGGGCAGGTCCCATTCGCCGGGCACTTCCGCAAAGTCCTGGTAGTCCACCATCATCCCCGCGTCAACGCAATCAGCGTCGGTGCTTTCACCTGCACGGCTCCCGGAGGCAAGACCTCCTTCACCCGGTACGTCCCCAGGGCGAGATTATCGAAGTGATACATCCCGTTCTTGTCCGTCACCGTCGTTCCGACAATCGCTCCCGTGGAATCAATGTGGATCTGGCGTCCTCCAGGCCGATCTGCGGTTCGTTCCCATCCCCTTGTTCCCGTCTCCGAGCACCTGCTGAAATCCTCGTCTTTGAAGAAAGAACACATTCGATTGCGGGTTCGTCGTCGTGGTATTGTTCTTGATGATGTCCGCGAGCGTCGTGTGGTTCAGCTTGTCAGATCCACACCGCTGAACGTATTCTGGACCAGAACCGGTCCCCGCGCGGGAATTCGCTGGAATTGGTCCGCGATAATCTTCTGGAACGTCAGCCCGACGCTCGAACCCGGCGTGCTGCTCCGCCAGTCCGCCACCACAGGTCGATGTTATCCACCGTCCCGTAGAGCTGCTGCAACGTTCCTGTTGCATCTGGGCATCCGGGCGTGATCTGTGCGAAACTGTCACCTTCGGCAATCCATGCGCCGCCCGTGTGGTGTTATAGTCCGCCAGCCCCGTGATCCCGCCGCTACTGGATATTCCAGCGATACCAGATCGTTCTGTTCCCGGCGATGTAGACAGGAAGTTCCGCAGGCTGTCCACAATCTGCGTATCCACCTCCTCCGCCTGGTCCGAAGCCAGGTATTTCAGGATCGGATCGATCCCCGTCGTCTTCACCAACCCGGATGGAACTGCGATTTAAGAGAAACCTCGTCGTGCACGTCGTTTCCGTTGTTGTCCAGGAACCCCACGTCATTCCCCAGCAGCGTATGTCCCACCCGGAACGCCGCCGTGGAAAACTCCGTCGCGATCCCCGGATTCACGTTCGGGTTATACCCCTGATAGGCACCGACCGCGTTGGGCCCCAGCAATGCCGGCAGGAACTCGTTGAAGGTGATCGCTTCAATCTCTCCCACCACCCACCGCCGTGCCTCCTGGTACAACTGCTCATCGGTCCACGTCGGATGGTCTTTCGCCAACTGGGTCGCGATCCGGTTGTGTTCCCGCACGAACAGCGTCTGCAGCGACGTCAATTCGGTGTTCTCATTCGCCCGCACGTCCCCTGCCTGGAACATCACCCCGTCACTGGCATAAGGCAGCAGGTTCCCCGCACTGGTCTTCAGCTTGCCTCCCTGGAATGTCCGCAACGACGCCGCCGTCGTCGCGTCCGAGCCGTACACCATCGATCCATCCAGGAATGCCGTGATGTCGTTCAATTGCTGTCGCGGATTCGATTTGCTCGTCCCTGTTGCAGCATCCCATTCCGATCGGCTCAGGCTGATGGTCTTCGTCCCGGTCCCCAGCGGATCAAAAACGGGGTCCCCCTTCGGAACTTTGATGTTGAATGCTTCCTTCGGACTCGCCGAGGAAGTCAGGTCAATGTCGTGATCGATAAACTGTCCCCACGCATAGACCATGGCCGACATCTGCCGGTCGTTCTTCACGTCCTCGTCCACGTGATCCGCGATGACATTGCTGATCTGACGTGCGCTCGGCCGGGTGGCTCCCGCGGGAGTAGAAATCCCATCGCTGTACGCCGCCGCTGCCTTTCGGAGCAGGTCTTCCGCCGTGCTCCCCCATTGCTGATTGGCGACGTTATTCCCCGTTCCGTCATAGGTCCGGTAAGTGGCTTGGGAAACAGTCGCGACCGTGGGAGCAATCGGCGAAGCCGATAGCATCGAGCGAATTTCCAGGTTTTCCATCGCGATCCGCAGCCCGTTCAACGGCATTTTCCGCCGGGAAGAACGCTGTTTCGCAACTTTTTTTTCCTGACCGGAAAATTTCCGACACCACCACGACGCAATGGGGTTCATCATTATTGCACCTTGTTGGGATTGAGATTGAATCCTTCATTTCACACCCGGCTTCACTCCGGATAGAAACGAAAAACAAAATCTCTTCTCAACAACGCACAACAAAAAAATCGAAGACTCGAGCGTCTCTCACGTAGTAGATCGTCTACGCTTACTTGTCAGGTATTTTGGGTGGCATGCCTACATCGTGTTTCGCACGATTTTATTTCCGTGCGAAGCAGGGTAGGCATGTGCGCGTTTGGCATTGATTCATGCATGTCGCCTGCCGAGTAAGGATAGACAGACCAGTAGGGCAGGCCTTGCCTGCCGCAAGCGTCCATCGACTTTTTATTGTTGGGTGCCACTGCGAAACCGGCACGCCGGGTTAGCAGTGTCTTCAACGACGACACGAGACGGATCCAAACGTCTCTGCATCCCGCACATCGCACGGTGAGCCATACGCCATTCCGGCGTGTGGGTGGCGCCAGCCACAAGCGGAGAATTCAACTCGACGCGGGTGATGGGTGGCACAGGTTCCCGGTACTCCGGGTCCCTGTGTGGCGATAGCCACAAGAGGAGAGTCCACACCGGCTCTCGGTCTCCTCCTCGTCCTTGGGCGAGCCAAGCGTCTCTTGCGCCTTGGGGTTTCCTTCCCCTCTACTGCTCCACTGTTCGACTGCTCTACTCTCTCGCCTAGCGTCACTCCCCAACCTCTTCCACCACCACCTCTGGAGCAAAACCCCGCCGCAGCGTGTTCTCCGTGATGTTGATCGGAATCAGGAACTGCTGCAGGTAATCCGGCCCACCCGCCTTCGAGCCGATACCGGACATCCGGAACCGCCAGAGCACCGTTCCCACCAGCACTTCGTGATCCCGCGATTGAGATACGAATTCCCCGTGAACTCCATCCCCTTGCATACGATGCACCGGGCTTCTGCTGTACAAGCCCCCCGTCAGCGCATATCGCGTGCTGTTCGCCACGTCAAACGCTTCTTCCAGCGTCTTCACTTTGATCACCGCCAGCACCGGCCCGAAAATCTCTTCCTGCGCCAGGCGATGATCGCGTAATCCCCGTGAATATGCGGCCCGACAAATGACCCCTTCCCCGCCAGCTTGGCGGGGATTTCCCCTTCGAGTGCCGCCTCCTTCCTCTTTCCCGATCTCGATGTACATCTGGATCTTCTCCAACGCTCATGTCGATGACGAGACCGATCTGCGTCCCCGCTTCTTCCGCCGGACCGATTTTCAGGCTCTTCGTCGCATCCACCAGCCGCCGCACGAACTCATCATGCACCGTATTCAGCACGACCACCCGCGAACACGCCGAGCACTTTTGACCCGCATATCCGAACGCACTGTAGATCACCCCCTGCACCGCTTCATCCAGATCCGCATCGTCGTCGATAATGATCGTTCTTCCCCATCTCGGCGATCACCTTCTTCACGTTCTCCTGCGCGTCGCCGGTCACGGCCGCCGTCTGTTGAATCGACAGCCCCTTCGTCCGTAGACAATCACGTCCACCTCCGGATGCTGCACCAGCACCGGCCCGATCTCTTCTCCCACCCCCGGCAGAAAGTTCACCACTCCCGGCGGCAGGTGAATCTCTTCCAGATCACGCCAATTGCGCGCACCACGGCGGCTATGCGCCAGCGATCTGTGTTCCCCGTCTGAAACGCGCGCCCGACAATATCCCCGCCAGAATCACCGTCAGGAAGGAATCCGGCGCAGCCGATCACCGCCACGCCGCGCGGCAACAGGTATTCATTTTCTTCGGCGAATCCACATGCCCGCGCCCGGTGCCAGCCTCCGGATCTCCCGCCGCGTAATACATGCGAAGTCAATCGCCTCGGCGATGTCCGCGTCCGCCTCGACCCACGCTTTCCATTCATACGCCCCACGCCGCCTGATTCGAACAACAGCACCTGCGCTCCGCCGCGATCGTTCCAGGCCAGCCGCCCGGAACTTAGGCTCCGTCGCCGCCCACTCCGGAAACGCCTGCCGCGCCGCCCCCACCGCCTTGTTTGCATCGTCTGCCGACGCCGAACTCACCAGCCCCGCCACCTCTTTCAGATTCAGGGTTCACCGAGGTGATGTGCGCCTTCGTGTCCACCCGGCGCCCCTTGATCACCAGCGGATACTCCTCGCCGAACTGCGCCTTCACGTCCTCGAGCGCATCCTGCATCGCTTCCTGGTTCTCAGGCCGGCTGAAATCGGTCGGCGGCTCGTTTTGAAAGCCTCTCTTCTGCGGGACCGGGCGCGGGGGATGTTCCTTGCCGACTTGTTTGGGATTCATAAGCAATTCCTCGATATGCACATCTTCCCGGAAACTGGCTCGCAGGAACGAATCGTTCGATGTGTTTTCCAACAACCGCCGCACCAGGTACGCCATCCCCGGGATCAACTCCCCGAACGGCGCATACACCCGCAACCGATACCCCAGCTCCGCGAACAGCCGCGCCTGGTCCTCCGCCATTCCATACAGCATCTGGATTTCAAAACCCTTCCGCGGTACGTTCATCTGCTTCGCGCACGCCAGCGCATACGACAGACTCCGCAGATTATGGCTCGCCAATGCGGGTCTCAGCCACGTCCGGTTCTCCAGCAGAAACCGCGTCAGCCGTTCGTAGTTCTCATCCGACTCCCACTTCTGCGTATACACCGGCACCGGCCACCCGCGCGACGCCGCCACCACTGTCTCGTAATCCCAATACGCCCCCTTCACCAGCCGGATCGTCACCGGCGTCCCCCGCCGCTCCACCCATTCCCGCAGCTTGAACAGGTCCTGCTCCGACTCTTTCAAGTACGCCTGCACCACGATCCCCACGTCCGGAAAGTCCCGGAACTCCTTCTCCATCAGGATCTCCTGGAAGATCCGCAGCGTCAGGTCTTTGACGGAGTAGTTCTCCATGTCCACGTGGATGTACGCATCGTGCTCCCGCGCCGACTGCAGGATCGGCCGCAATCGTTTCTTCACCTCTGTCGCTGTCCCCGCCGGATCGTGCGGATCGAAATGGCTCACCAGCGCGGAGAGTTTGATCGACATGTTCACCCGTGGCACCAACCCCTGGTCGTCCAGATCCAGGGTGAAATTCTCCGGCCACTCGTTCACCTGCGGCGCCAGCCCGGAGATTAAATCCAGGTACGCCCGTTGGTATTTCTCCGCCTCAGGCTCGCTGATCACCGCCTCCCCCAGCAGGTCCAGCGTGAAGGCAAACCCCTCCCGCCGCAGCTTGGAGACCGACTGGTACACCTCCCCGACCGACTCCCC
>JAXMBX010000064.1:0-25906 GCA_046349635.1 Planctomycetales bacterium | reverse complement strand
CTATAACCACGAGCAGGTCGTCGCCAATAACGACGTCTTCTGGGCCCGCGTCCATCCCGACGATCGTCCCCGGATTGAATCGTCCATTCGGCAGGCTCTCGAAACGCAATCGATTTATGAGATCGAACATCGTGTGGTTCTGGAAGATGGGAATGAACGCATCGTCCACGAACGAGGAGAAATCTTTCCGGACCTGACGACGGGCAAACCGCTGAAGTTCATCGGCACGATTCAGGACATCACGGAGCGCAAGCTGGCTAAAGAGGCCATTACCACATACCTAGAATACCTGACGGTGGCGGTCGCCTGGACTGACGACCAGAACCGCGTCGAATACATGAACAGGCAGGTTACGGAACTCTTCGGCTACGAGCTTAGTGACGTTCCGGACATGAACACGTGGTTCCAACTGGCGTTTCCCGATCCCGACTATCGGGCCAAAGTCATCGAGACCTGGGTTCCGGCCTTGGAAGTGGCCAGAAAAATCGGCGGGACGATCGGCCCGATCGAGGTCACCGTCACGTGCAAGGATGGCTCGAAGCGGTTTGTGTCCTCGTCAGGCAGAATTGTCGGAACCAGGCAGGTCGTCACCTTTAACGATCTGACGGAACGCAAGCAGGCCGAAAATGCCCTCATCCGAAGCGAAGGGCGCAGCCGGGCGGTCCTGAAAGCTCTTCCGGACTTGATGTTCCTGATGAATTCCGACGGTGTGATCCTGGATTATCACGCCGCAAACGAGGATGAGCTTTACGTTTCTCCGGAAGTGTTTCTCGGAAAACGGATGGACGACCTGCTGCCCGAGCCGGTTGCGTCTCTTTTCCGGGAAAATCGCGATCGGGTCCACGGGACGGCCCAGTCCCAGGTGTTTGAGTATGACCTGGAGATTCCGCGGATCGGAAAAACGTCGTTTGAAGCCCGGATGACCCTGAGCGGCGAGCGCGAAACGATCACCATCGTGCGGAATATCACGGATCGACTGAAACTGGAGGAGCAACTCCGCCAATCGCAAAAGATGGAGGCGGTGGGACGACTCGCCGGAGGTATTGCCCACGATTTTAATAATCTCCTCACGGTCATCACGGGATATACCTCTCTGGTGATGTCGTCCGTTTCTACGGACAATCCACACTACGAAGCGTTGAAGCAGGTTCTTGATGCGGGGCAATCCGCGGCCGATCTGATCAACAGGCTGCTGGCGTTCAGCCGCCAGCAGGTGCTGCAGCCGAGAGAACTCGATCTCAATGACGTGGTCCGTAGCGTCGAGATCATGCTCCGGCGTCTGATCGGCAGAAGCATTATCGTTACCAGCAGCCCCGGGATGCTGACGCACCGGATTAAAGCAGACCCGGTTCAAATCGAACAGGTTCTTATCAATCTCGCAATCAATGCGCGTGACGCGATGCCCCAGGGGGGTGCGCTCCGTATCTCGACCGAGGAAATCTTACTCACTGAAGAGGATGTGGCAGCGAACACCTCACTTCGCCCGGGAAGATTCGCCGTGCTGACGGTCAGGGACTCGGGCCACGGCATCCCGGCTGACATCATTCATCAGATCTTCGAGCCGTTTTTCACGACGAAGGACCCCGGGAAGGGAACCGGCTTGGGACTCGCGACCGTTCACGGCATCGTCATGCAAAGCGGCGGTTCGATTACCGTCGAAAGTGAGCCGGCACAAGGGACCACGTTCAGAGTTTACTTTCCGTGTCTGGAGAAACCTTCTCAATCCGCCTCAACCGTATTCCAGAACCGCACGACGATAGCCAGTGCTCGCAAGACACTGCTGATTGTGGATGATGATCCCGCGCTGCGGGCCTTCATATCTCGGGTGCTGACCACGCAGGGCCACCAGGTTTTTGAGGCAATCAATGGACAAAAGGCCTTGGAAGCCATACGGGCACACTCCGCTGAGATTGATCTGGTGATCACCGATCAGGCAATGCCGGAAATGACGGGAAAGGAACTGATGGAACGGATGCAGTTGAATTATCCTCGGCTGAAGTTCCTGTTGATGAGCGGGTACTCAGAGGATTCAATGCTGCGGGAGAACATCGAACGAGACTTTGTCTCCTTCCTGGCCAAGCCTTTCACTCCTGCGGACCTGCTCGCGAAGGTTGAGCAGTTGACACAATGCAGCCCCTCAGCTTGAGAGCGGGAATTTAGTCTGTTTGCCAGTTAATTAATGTCCTGCCAGCTATTCGAGTTCTCTTAAACTTGCGTTGAGAAAGGGCAGGTCTGTTCCCGAAACGGGCATGTCCCGTGACGCAGGAACGCCCGGTCGCGAAACAAATCGGGCAGCCCCCCACCCCAGGACTCACGACACAACCACAAGAGAACACGGCATTTACGCTGCCCTCGCCATCGCGCCCCCGATTTCAGACCGGGGATCGCAACATAAACCGTTTTACCTTAACTGAGTTGGCACATTCCTTGCGTAAGGTTGGGGTCTTGATCCGGGTTTCCTGTGGTGAGAAGCCCCAAAACTGTTTCCTGACCCCCTTAATTTCGTATGGATCAGCCCATCAGGTCTGCCTCGCTTGCCGGCGCTCACATCCAGTTTGGCTGCGAGGTTTCCCATGTTTAATCGGCGCGGAAGTCTCGCGCACGAATCACCGGAATTGTTCACGGCGGTCGTTCACGTCGTTGAGAACGATTCCGATCTTCGGGAGAAACTCGACGGGTTGTTGACCTCCGTCGGGCTGAAACACCGTATGTACGAACGGCTGGATGATTTGCTCGATTCGGAAGCCTGCTCAAGCCGTGGGTGCATCGTACTCGATGTTCCGTCCTGCGGGATGGCCGAAGCGGAAGTCGTCCAACTGCTCCGGCAGCGTGAAATGAATCATCCGCTGATTATGATCGACACTCGCCAAGAAGTCCCTGCGCCTCATTTCTCCCGGGATCAGGGAACAATCGAGGTTCTGCCGAAGCCGTATTCCGTGCAAAGGCTGCTGGAAACGGTCTCCAAGGCACTGGCTCTCATTCGCCGCATGTGAATCGTCGCGTTGTTTCAGACAACGTTCGGCTTTCGGTCGCAGAACGCCACCAGGAGAAACGTCGCCAGCGGCCCGGCAAGCAGCGACACCAGGAACCACGCGAGGCCACTCCGGTTCTTGGACTGCGCCAAACCTGCATTGATCAAAGCCAGTGTGAACCACCCGACGGCATAACCGGATCCTTCCGGAACAATGGGCAAAAGGACCATGCCCTCATTGTGCGCCAGCAATATTTCCGCCATGTTGAGTTTGCCCTCTTCATAATTCTTGACCGGAAAACCGTCCAACGAAATCCACAGGCTTACATATTCGTCCTGGCGTCAGAACTCTCTCCCAGCACCTCATTCAAGGCGCGGTTCAGCTCCACGTCATGTTGATGATCGCGGACGTAAATTCGAAAGATCGAAAAACTGAGTGGCAGCGACCGGAAGACCTCGTAATCGGACAATTCCCGGATGCCCCCTAACGAAGGATCGTCGATATAGTTCTGCCCCCCCGCGGGCAGGCGGGTGCTGGGCCGGTGGTAATGCCGCGCGACATCGAACCGCAACGGGATTTCACGGATGTTTTTTGGCAATCGTTCCCGCACGCGTCGCTCGACGACATCCGGTTCGGAGAAGATGGTCGTCCGCTCCGATTCGCCGACGCGGAAAAACAACACGCGCTCGCAGGCCATCCGCCAGAGCAGTTGCCGTGTGAGAATCGCGTTCCATTGGTCCCCGAGCGCCTTCAGCTCGGGATCGTTGCTCTCCTTCCAGCGGCGTACGTCGACCAGAAATGAGAACTCCGTGAATCCCTGATATTTCCGCAATTCCTCCAGGGGATTACCGGGGAACAGATGCTTCATCGTCTGCGGAAACAAATCTTCCAGGGCGAGGTCGAGCGCCCGGACGGTCCGATGAAAATAGATTGAGCGGAAGAGATTTGCGCGGACTTCCATGAAGTTGACGACCGCCGGCAAGCCACGGGTGTGAATCGTCAATCCCTGCGAAGTGAAGTAGCTGTAGTGCAATAACCGCGAGAGGTCGAATGCCCGCGTGTTGTAGCCGGACATATAACTGTCCCGCAGGACAAAATCCATGTTGTCGACGGTGTAAATTCCGCTGAACAGCGACCTAAGTTTTCGCAGCCAGTCGGGATGTCCCTGCTCGGCATCGCTTCCCGTCTTCGGCCTGCAGATCAACCAGGCGATCTGGGACGGATCCAGGGTCTCGAGCGATTGCAACTTCCCGCGCGGGTTTCTCCGCACGCGGGAGAGCAGGTCACCGAGTTCGTGCTCAATGATGTGTGCCCCGACGACTTCGTGGGTCACGCCATACTGATGCAGGTGATGATCGTCAAAAAAATGTCCGAACGGCCCATGTCCGACGTCATGCAGCAGCGCCGCCATGCGGACGAGGCTCTCAACATAACCCCGGGACGGAACATTTCGGCAGGAGTCCACAAGTGAGTCATACCACCGGTCGATGACCCGCGATGCCAGGTGCATCGCCCCGAGGATATGCTGGAAACGTGTATGTTCGGCCGAGGGAAACACCCACCAGGCCGTCTGCAACTGGTGAATTTGCCGCATCCGCTGCACCCACGGATGATCGATAATCTCCTGTTCGGAGACTTCTCCTGCCGGGAGCCCCTGCCGGGAAATGAAGGGGATGTATCCGTGGATCGGATCGTGAATCAGCGCTTCCGATGAAAAATCTCGCGACATGGAATGACTCGCTCAGGGCCGGGAAAACTCCAACTGTGGAATTATACTCAAACCCCGCGCAGTTACACCTCAGCTGGACGTGGCCTGCGAAGCACGCTGATCCAGCAGTGTCCGGACTTTTCTCAGAAAATCGGAGGGGATAAACGGTTTGGCGAGGAATTCGTACCCCTTGAGTTGGTGCCTGGTCTCCGTCAACTCTTCGTCCGCATAACCGGACATCAGCAGAACGCCGATCCCCGATCTTTCGATCTGCAGTTGCCGCACGAGGTCACATCCATTCAAACGCGGCATGACGATGTCGCTGACGACCAGGTCTATCGAACCGTTGAAATGTCGGCTGACCTCCAACCCTTCCAGTCCGTCGCGGGCCAGCAACACCATGTAACCGTGCGTCTGCAGCAACTGCCGGGTCAAACCGCGGACCGCGTCATTGTCTTCAACCAGTAACACAGTTTCCCGGCCACTCAGCTTTCCCAAGCCCAGTTGGTGGGGAGCATCGGCTTGGTGTGAAACACTCGACGCCGGAAGCAGAATTCGGAACGTGGCCCCGGCACCCTGAGAACTATCGACGTCGATCGAACCTTTATTCTGCCTCACGATTCCATACACCGTGGGCAAACCGAGACCGGTCCCCTTGCCCATCGGTTTGGTGGTAAAAAACGGCTCGAACAGATGCGCACGGACTTCATCACTCATACCGCATCCATTGTCCCGGACCAGGAGTTCGACATAATCTCCCGGGGAAAGCTCGCGATATTGATCCGTCTCGCTCCAGAAATACTGGACGTTTCGCGTCTGAATCTCCACGCATCCTCCGTCAGAAAGTGCGTCCCGCGCGTTGACCAGGAGGTTCATCAGGATCCGGTCCATCTGTCCGCGATCCGTCTGGATCCTGCGGAGGTCATCGGCCAGATCCAATCGTAACTCGACCCGCTCGCCCATCAGGCTCGCAATCATTCCCGCGGATTCCTTCACGACCTCATTCAGCGACAATGTTTGCAACTGTTGGGGTTGCATCCGGCTGAATGCCAGCAACTGCCGTGTCAGTTCCGCAGCGCGCTCGCCAGCCCTGGAAATTTCACGCAATGCCCCTTTGAGCGCCGGATCGTCCCCCGGCCTCTGCTCCAGCAGCGAAGACTGGCCATTGATCACCGTCAGGAGATTGTTGAAATCGTGGGCCATCCCGCCGGACAAGCGACCGACCGCTTCAATCTTTTCCGCTTGGCGCATCCGTTCTTCCAGCTTGAGACGCTCTGAGAGGTCGCGGATATTCACCAGCAGACGCGAAGCCTTCCCCCCTGTGCCGTGCAGGTTCGAAAACCGGCATTCGGTGGGAATCGCGCGGCCATGCCGATCCCTGATTTCCAGCCTGATTGTTACTTCGGGAAATTGACCGGTTTGAACATAGGTATTCCGAAACCGCCAGCGCTGGATCTCGCAATTCGGAGTCAACAGCACGCCGATCGGATCGCGCATCTTCTTCAGTTCCGCATGGGAGTATCCGAACATCGATTCACACACGGAATTGACGAAATCCACCCTTCCGCTGGGGAAGAACGTCATGACGGCATCGAGAGAATTCTCAATCAGGCTGCGGTACCGGGCTTCACTGCGGCGGAGATTTTCGGCGGCCTCCTTGCGATCGGTGACGTCGAGGGCGCAACCAATCATCCCCAGGAAAGAACCATTCTCCGAAAAGCGTGGGACAGTCTCGTTGTGCAGCCAGCGACACTCGCCCCGGGCGTTACGTAGGCGATGTTCCATCCGACAGCCTGTTTGATTCGCGAACGCCTCCTGCAACTGGGAAGAGACCGCCTCCAGGTCATCCGCGTGTATTAATTCCAGGAAATGCGCAGGATTAAAGTCCTCCGCGTTCATCCCCGACATTTCCGCCAAGGCCCTGTTGATATACGTGCAATTTCCCTGTTGATCGCACATCCAGATCATCACCGGCGCCGCATCCGCCAACAACCGGAACCGTTTTTCGCTCTCTCGGAGCGACGCTTCGATTTTCTTCAGAGGGGTGATGTCATACAGGAAGATGAGTAATCCGGCGACTGTTCCCTCGTGATCGTGCGTGGGAATGGTGTCGATGCTGAACCAGCGTATTTCGCCTCCCACGGGCAAGGTATCGAGGTATCCCAGGTGTGCCTGGCCTGACTGGATCACCTCGTCCAGGCAACGCTGGTGAAATTCCCGGCGCGACGGGGAGATCTGGAGGAGTTCAATCAGTTTCTTTCCCTTCGCCTGTTCGAGTGTCAGCCCGGTCTGCTTCGTGACGAAGGCATTCAGATCATCGACTCGCGACTCGACATCGAGAGACCAGACCTGCGCCTGAACCGCATCCAACAGCCCCCGCTGAACCTGACCTCGACGGCTGGCGTCCTCCGTTGCTTTTTTGATTTTCGTGATGTTGTGAAGCACCACGGTCGCACCCGCATACTCCCCATGCGAGTCATTCCTGCGGGTCAGAATGACGTGATACCATTCCCTCCCCTGCAGCGACTGCAACTCATAGTCAAAAGACTGGACGCCGGGAGAATGCTTCAGTCTCCAGATTGCTTCGCGAAATTCATGGAGGACATCGGCGGAAAGACCGATTTCCGCCAAGGTCTGCCCCTGGACGCCCACGCGGGAATCGCTGAACAGTCGATGGCGCGGGGAGAGGTGAATCGCGACAATCCGCTCCTGCGGATCGATGGCCCAGACGACGTCATCGATGGAATCCAGAATTGATTCCAGCAGTTCTTCGTTTTGCCGCAGAGTTTCCAGGGTCTTTCGCCGTTCCGTGGTGTCCCTCTGGATCCCCACGATCCGCGCCGGCCTGCCGTTTCCGTCCCGGGTGACGATGGAAGCCACCGAATGCGCCCAGCGAACTTCTCCGGAAGGGCGGCAGATCCGGTATTCCAGATCGATCCTTTGGGAATGCCCTTCCAGCGCGCGATTCATGGCAATCTGGACTGCCGCCAGGTCTGCCTCATGGATTGTTGAAATCGCATTGTGCAAATCTTCCTTGAATTCATCGCGAGATATTCCCCGAATTTCCAGGTAACGATCATTCACCCGGAATTTCCCCGTGGGAATCTCCCAGTCCCAGAGCGAATCGTCCGTCTGCTGCTGCAGGAATTTCTCCAGTTCGACGTCAATCAAGGGGCCTCGGGGGGCCACGGGGGTATCGTCATGAGGTCGGCTCATTGACAAGAGCAGTCGTTCCCCATCCTCGGCCAGGCGGACGGCTCGTGCAGACAGGCAGAGCCGCTCCCCTCCCGCCGTCATGCAGATCAAATAGGGAGATTCCGCAACCAGTCCCTGCCGGGCCTTCCCCAGAAATTCCTCAAAGCACTCTTCGAGCATGAGACTGATAAAGGGGACGGGCTGATCCAGAATGGAGGCGTGGGTCCACCCCAGCAACCGCTCTGCCGCGCGGTTCCAGTACCAAATTCGCCCCTCTGCGTTGATGCCGATCAGAGCATCCGTGACGAGTTGATCCAGAAGCGCCGTCGGGATCTTCGAAACGGAAGGCTCGCGATCCGGCTGCAAATCCTGCATGGCCGCCCGTCCTCCAAGGACATGTTTCTTGACTTACTGATCCTTGGCATTCCGGCGTTGAAATTCAAGTCGAATGCACGACCTGATACTAAAACTTCTAAGAGGTGTCGTTATGGCAATTTTACGGAGTAAAACCGCCCGTCTCTCTCCAGCAGAATTTCGGCGGGGTGCTTCGAGTCCAGGCGATACTGCAGGAACTGGGAAGTGTTCCGGGTTCGCTCGTTCCCAATCCCGTAAATCCGGTCCTTGATTCGCACTCCCCCCCGGGCCGCGGGGGAATCCGGATCAATATGGGTCACAACCAGGGTTCCAGATTCGACGGGATCTTCCCGCCAGGTCATTCCGAACCGCTGGGGGACCCCTTCCAGATCGACTTTAATGGCCCGGGTCTCGGCCTCCCCTCGACGGACGATCTCCAACACCGCGGCTGAGGTGCTATCCCGCACCAAGTCGGACGCTGTCTGTCCATTCACTGGAGTGCCGTTCCAGGTGAGCACCCGGTCCCCCTCCTGGAGGCCGTTCCGGTAGGCGGGCGAATTCTTTGTCACGCCGGTCACAATCGCCCCTTTCTGATCCGAACCTGTCTCCAGCCAATATGCCCCCCATCGATCCCGTCCTCCCGCGTCATACTCAGCGGAGGCCTGCTCCGCTTTTCCTTCCTGCAGAGCTTGGGCCCGGAAACCTGGGATCGGATCTTCACCTTCCGCCAGGTCGAGCAGCAGTGAAAACATCCACTGGCCGATCCGTTTCATGCCGTCGAAATTCAGTTTGTCAGGATCATCGGAAGGGCGATGATAGTCGGCATGGAATCCCGTAAATGGAACCAGAACCGGAATGCGACGTTCGAAAAACACGTGGTGATCGCTGTTATTCGGCACTTCCCACGGAAAATCGACCGTCAACAGCGAGGTCTGATTATGGCGCGACAGCAGCTCACGCATGCCGTTTGCCGTCCGAACGCCGATCAATTCCACCTTGTCGCTCCGCAGACGACCTACCATGTCCAGGTTGACCACGAACTTCACACGGGAGAACGGCACTGTCGGCTGGCGAACCCAATGTTTAGACCCCAGCAGGTCAATCTCTTCTCCATCCCAGAAAGCAAATAACACCGAACGTTTCGGCGCTTCTTTCAAGGTGCGAAACGCGTCCATGATTTCGAGGATCGTTGCGACACCGCTGGCGTTATCGTCCGCTCCGTTATGGATGTAACCGGTCGGACCGTGGCTGTTAACCGAATTCCCGTAACCCACATGGTCGAAGTGCCCGCAAACGATGATGTATTCGTCTTTAAGAACTGGATCCCGCCCGGGAAGCAGCCCCAGCACATTCCGCATCTCTCCGGAAAACTCCTGGATGTAGCTGCTGGGAGTGGCGCCCCCGGCGAGGTCCGCCTTTTTGAACTGCTCTGCCAGGTAAATACTGGCCGCTCTTCCGCCGCGTGATCCCGCCGCGCGCCCTTCCAGGGTATCACTGGACAGAAAATTCACGTGATTGCGCAGATCTTCAATGCGAATCGATTCGAGTGCCGCGTCGCGTCGCGCTTTCAGCGAGGGGATGATTTTCTCGGCTGCGGATAAGTCTGCCCGCAAGCAGGACAGCAATGCCAAGATGCCGAGCGTGGAGAGTACGATTCTCACGGAAGCGATTCCTTGGAGTGGCTCAGAGGATATCAGAGAGCAGCGGCGGATCTCAGGGAGTAGTGAATCTCGTGCAGCGCGTGCGTCCCATCCTCATCCGGAACGGGACCATTGCCAAGGTGAGTTTGCGGCTCGAAACCGTTTCTCACACCTTATCCTCTCGGTCGGCAGGCGCGTCCGACATTTTCCCCTCAATCCGCACAGACGGCCCTCTCAAAAGCCTCTCGAAAAGCTGAAAATCCCGGACGGAAGTGTCGTAATCCATTTTCCGGAGGCAGGATTCCTAACGCCGTCCGAGGATTCGACGCAACTGGGATTCCACGACTGCGATACCCGCACCAGAGAGTGCCCCAAACAGATGCGCTCCGTTGGCAATATGCAAATTGGAGTCCGACATACCGATCAACAGCCAGATCATCATGAACAGAAAGTCACCGGGCGCAATCCCGAATGCCGAGGAAGGCTGCAGAATCCCTTTGAGCCAGATGTAAATAAACAGTCCGTAGACGACTCCCGACATGCCCCCGAAGTAGGGGCCATAGAGTAGCGCCTGGGCCGTATTGGAAATGATTGCGATGACCAGAATCATGGTCAGCAACCTCCATTTCCCGAGCAGAAACTCAATCCGCCCGGCGAGGTTGTGGAACATCAGCATGTTGAACAGCAGGTGCATTCCGCTGAAGTGGAGGAAAATCGGCGTGACGAGCCGCCATACTTCTCCCCGCCTGATGTCGAATGTCGGGGAGATTTTGTCCCCCAACAGGATCCGCTCCGCGGTGGTTGCGCGGGCTCGAAACATGAGCGCATTCGTCAGTTCCGGGTGATCGTCTTTGTGGTAGCTGCCGAAATTCGTGGTAAATGCGACGACCACGCAGATCCCGATGTTGACCATCGTCACGGGGATGTCCCGCATCAGGGGACCAGCCCAGCGGCGGCGCATGTCGACGATGCGTCGCTCACTTGCCTTATGCTCGGCGGCCTCCTTCCGACGGAGATTTCGCGCCTCTGATGCGACATTCTGAAACCGCGGATCCTCAGGATTCGCACGGAACTCTTCGAATTCCCGCCGGGCCTGGTCGACATGATCTTCCTGGTGAATCCAGATGGCCCACGAATCCCCCTCGGCCGGTTCAACATGCGCCGACATCCCCTTCGTGAGCAGATAGTCAGTAAACTGCTCCGCCTCCGATCGCCCTGTCGTCAAACCGACTTGTCTCATCCTGATTGGACTCCGTCCTCAAGGGATGTCCTACCCCGAGGAAATATGAGGATTTTCGTGCCCATTTGCCGGACTTGGCTCGAACTCACAAATCATTTGTAGAATTAGAATTATGAAGTTTTTTGACACTCTCCACAAGTTTGTCAAACTGCAACACTTACGCGTTTTGGACGACGACTGCTGAACCCTGTCGGTTTTGAACCAATTTGATACACTGCAGAGACTGGAGTCCACGTTGGAAAGTGACGGGAGATCACGAGTTCCCCTTGTTCTGATGAGGGGTTTTCGAGATAAGCAGCATTTCATCGAGACACCCACAATCGTGTCACGCGAACCGTTCTTGCGCAAGGTCTTGAAGGTCTTGTTCGCCGGGGTTGGTTTCGTGAACGGCGCGGGATGTCTGACGGGGCTGCGGAGGGTCTAACTCCCTGTCATTGAAACACGTGCGACAAAAGTCGGTCCGAACTCTTCGTCCAGAAAGTGAGAGCTATGCAGAGCCAAGTTGTGGCCCCTTTGTTGAATGATGTCGATCCGGGTGAAACACGTGAATGGCTGGAGTCTCTGGATGACCTCCTGCAACGCCACGGTCCCGAGCGCGTCAGACAACTTCTCCTGCTCCTGCAGGAAAAGGCCTACCGCGAGGGGGTCAAACTCCCCTTCTCTGCCAATACCCCCTACGTCAACACGATCGCCGTCGAGAATCAGCCCCGATACCCCGGTAACCGGGAAATCGAACGCCGCATTAAGAGCATCATTCGCTGGAATGCCATGGCGATGGTCGTCCGGGCGAATAAAGATCCGGATGCCGGGATCGGCGGGCACATTTCCACATTCGCCTCTTCCGCGACTTTATATGAAGTCGGTTTCAACCACTTCTTTCATGCCCCTTCCGCGGACCATACCGGCGATTTCGTCTACTTCCAGGGACACGCATCTCCCGGGATGTATTCACGGGCATTCCTGGAAGGCCGCTTGACCGAAGAAAACCTCGTCAACTTCCGCCGTGAATTGCAGCCTGGCGGAGGACTCTCCTCGTACCCGCATCCCTGGCTGATGCCCAACTTCTGGCAGTTCCCCACGGTCTCGATGGGCCTGGGCCCTCTCTGTGCGATCTACCAGGCGCGGTTCCTCCGCTACCTGCACAATCGCGGGATTGTGGACACCTCCAAGTCACACGTCTGGTGCTTCGTCGGCGACGGCGAATGCGACGAGCCGGAAACCCTGGGCGCGATCACGCTTGCCTCGCGGGAAAAACTCGACAACCTGATTTTCGTCATCAACTGCAACCTGCAGCGTCTGGACGGCCCGGTGCGCGGCAACGGCAAAATCATCCAGGAACTGGAAGCGGCGTTCCGCGGTGCCGGCTGGAACTGCATCAAGGTCATCTGGGGGAGCGACTGGGATCCGTTGCTCGCTGCCGATGACAACGGCCTGCTGGTCCGCCGGATGGGTGAGGTTGTCGACGGCCAATATTCGAAGTATGTGGTGGAATCCGGGGCTTACATCCGGGATCACTTCTTCGGTGCCCAGCCGGAATTACTGCAGATGGTCGAGCACCTCTCCGATGAGCAGATCAAGAAGCTCAAGCGGGGTGGTCACGATCCGGAAAAAGTCTTCTCCGCCTATCAGGCTGCCGTCGATAACCAGGGTTCCCCCACGGTCATCCTGGCAAAAACAATCAAGGGGTATGGTCTGGGCGAGTCCGGCGAAGGTCGTATCGCGACCCACAATGCCAAGAAGCGGAACGAGCAGGAACTTCGAGAATTCCGCTCCCGGTTCGGGATTCCCATTTCTGATGACGAAGTGGCAAATGCCCCGTTCTACCGCCTTCCCGAGGGAAGCGATGAACACAAGTATCTGCACGAACGGCGGAAATCGCTGGGGGGTTATCTCCCCTCTCGTCCGCAGCATAAACCGAACATCGAGATCCCCACCGTCGAAAGCGTGTTGAAACCCTTCGACGGAACGGCGGGACGTGAAGGTTCCACGACGATGGCGTTCCTCCGCGTGCTGCAGACGCTGCTACGGAACAAGGCGATGGCGAAGTTCATCGTCCCGATTATTCCGGACGAAGCGCGCACCTTCGGCTTCGAAAGCCTGTTCAGCACCAACGGGATCTATGCCCATGCCGGTCAGCTTTACGAGCCGATCGACAAGGGAGAAGGAACCCTGATGTACTACCGCGAGGCGAAGGACGGACAGGTCCTGGAAGAAGGGATAAACGAAGCGGGTTCGATGGGCTCATTCATCGCCGCCGGGACGGCCTATGCCAACCTCGGCGTCGACATGATCCCCATGTACATCTACTACTCGATGTTCGGATTCCAGCGGGTCGGCGACCTGATCTGGGCGGCTGCGGACTCCCGTTGCAAGGGGTTCCTCCTCGGCGGGACGGCCGGACGAACCACTTTGAACGGCGAAGGACTACAGCATGAGGACGGCCACAGCCACCTCATCGCTTCCACCGTTCCCACCTGCGTCGCCTATGATCCCGCCTACTCCTACGAAGTGGCGGTGATTGTGCAGGACGGCCTGCGTCGCATGTACGGCGAGAACGAGCAGATCCTGTACTACGTCACGCTGTACAACGAAAACTACGAGATGAAGGAGATGCCTGCCGGTTGCGAAGAAGGGATCCGCCGGGGCATGTACAAGTTCTCCTCCAAAGTCGTCAAGAATTCGCCCGCCCGCCCGCAACTACTCGGCAGCGGTTCCATTTTCCGCCACGTCCTGGAGGCCCAGGAAATCCTGGCGGCCGATTACGGAATTTCCAGCGACGTCTGGAGCGTGACCAGCTTCAGCGAACTCCGTCGCGATGCGATGGAGACGGAACGCTGGAACCGGCTGCATCCGGACAAGGCGGAAAAGCCCTGCTACATTCAGCAGCAACTCGGCAAGGCGGAAGGCCCGGTGATCGCCGCCTCCGATAACATGCGGATCGTCGCGGAGCAGATTTCTCCGTGGGTTCCCGCGAAGTTCGTGGCCCTCGGAACGGACGGTTTTGGCCGGAGCGAATCCCGCCCGGATCTCCGCCGGCACTTCGAGGTCGATACCGCGCACATCGTCTTCTCGACCCTCAGCACTCTGTTCCGCGAGGGCAAAGTGCAAAAGAAAACCATCACTTCCGCGATCAAGGCGCTCAATATCGATCCGGAAAAACTGAACCCCCTCAAGGCCTGAGCGATCAATCCTGGGGACTGACTCTGATTGGACACTGCACCGCGTGTTTCTCGCAGACGACCTCACGAGACTCACGATTGACTGGATAGGGGAATTATGGCGTTGGAATTTCGGTTGCCCGCGCTGGGCGAGGGAGTGAACTCGGCGGATGTCGCCACGATCCTGGTGTCGGAAGGAGACAGCGTCTCCGCGGGGCAGAACCTGATGGAACTGGAAACGGAAAAGGCGGTCGTCGAACTGCCCGCTCCGCAGGCGGCCAAGATCTCGAAGATCCTGGTGAAGAGCGGCCAGACGATTAAGCCCGGCGATCCGGTCATCGTTTTTGACGGTGCCGCCGACGCCGCTCCTGTCGCCAGGCCTCAGGCACCCGCCCCCGCGGCTGCTCCTGTGCCATCATCCGCGGCATCCAGCCCGGCTCCCGCTCCTTCTCAACCTGCTCCCAAGGCTGCCGCTCCCGCGAGCGGTTCCACTGGAACGCATGAAGTTCGTCTCCCGGAACTTGGCGAAGGTGTTAAATCCGCAGACGTCGCGGGGATTCTCGTCAACGAAGGAGACTCGGTCACGGCAGGGCAGAATCTCCTCGAACTCGAAACTGAAAAAGCGGTCGTGGAACTCCCCAGCCCTGCTACGGGAAAGATCACGAAGATCCACGTGAAATCGGGGGCTACGTTGAAGCCGGGCGATCTGGTCTTCACGATCACCGGTTCCGGATCCGCCGCGCCTGCATCCAGTCCTGCACCGACTGCACCAGCAGCTCCGGCCCCTCAGGCCGCTGCAGCGACTGCGGCTGCACAACCGGCAGCCCCGGCTTCGAAACCCGTCGCGTCGCCGCAAGTTGCTGCTCCTGCGGGAGACGATAACCGTGCCCCGGCCCCGGCTGGTCCCGCGACACGTCGGCTGGCCCGTGAACTCGGTGTCGATCTGCACCTGGTGGCCGGCTCAGGCCCCGGCGGACGGATCACCCACGAAGACCTCCAGGACTTCGTAAAAAAGATCATGACCGGAGAAAAGCCCTCCCCTGGTGCATCCGGCGGAACGGGTGTC
The DNA here is from genome assembly GCA_046349635.1 of Planctomycetales bacterium. GTDB lineage: Bacteria > Planctomycetota > Planctomycetia > Planctomycetales > Planctomycetaceae > JAXMBX01. Next base: position 10,573 of record JAXMBX010000064.1, on the reverse strand, counting down.
GCCGCGCTCCCTCTCCCCGACTTCACGCAGTGGGGAAGCGTCGAACGGAAGGCGATGAACAAGATCGCCAAAACGGCGATGACCAATCTCAGTTACGCCTGGCAGACGATTCCGCACGTCACACAACACGACCTGGCGGACATCACCGACCTGGAAGCCGGCCGCAAGCGGTCCTCCAGCGTCCCGGGTGCGCCCAAGATCACGATGACCGTTCTCGCCATCAAGGCGGTTGTCGCCGCCTTGAAGCAGTTCCCCCACTTCAACTCGAGTCTCGACACGAAAACGAACGAGGTGATCTACAAGCAGTACTACAACATCGGCGTCGCGGTGGACACCGAGCAGGGGCTGGTCGTGCCGGTGATCAAGGACGCGAATCTCAAGAGCGTCATGGAAATCGCCAAGGAGCTCGACGTCCTGGCGGCCAAGGCCCGCGAACGAAAACTCGCAATCTCCGATTTCCAGGGGGCGACGTTTACCATCAGCAACCTGGGGGGGATCGGCGGGACTTCGTTCACGCCGATCGTCAACTGGCCTGAAGTCGCGATCCTGGGGATGTCCCGGTCGCGCGAACAGCTCGTCGTCGTGAAGGGGGAAGCCAAGCCTCGCCTGATGCTGCCTCTCTCCTTGTCATACGATCACCGCGTTATCAATGGTGCGGACGCCGCCCGGTTCATCGTCAAGATTTCCGGATTGCTGGCGGATCCCTCCCTACTGCTGATCGAGAGCTGAACTCGCCCCCGCGACACTCGGCGATCTCGTTCGAATCCGTCTTGTTATTCCGTCGGACTTGCAGAAAGGTCATTATGAACAATCCTGTACAGGGGCTCCGCGAAATCGTCGTGCTGGGAGCCGGTCCGGGAGGTTACGCGGCCGCATTTCACGCCGCCGATCACGGGCTGAAGGTCACGCTCGTCAACGCGGAAGCGACTGGCGGCGGCGTCTGTCTGAAGCGGGGTTGCATTCCGTCCAAGGCCCTGCTGCATATCGCAAAGCTCATCCAGGAATCGCGCGAGTCCGCCCACTGGGGGATTCACTTCCAGCCCCCCCAGATCAATATCGACGAAGTCCGCGCTTTCAAGAACCAGGTCGTCGACAAACTGGCCGGTGGTGTGAATCAGCTCTGCAATGCCCGCGGCGTGCGCTACATTCCCGCCCGCGGAACGCTCTTGAATTCCAATACTCTCAAGCTGCACCCTGTGGAGGGTCTGCCCGCCCCCCCCTCGGACACCATCAACTTCGACAAGCTGATTCTGGCAACCGGCTCTTCTCCGCTCGTTCCGCCAATCTTTCAGTTGAATGATCCCCGGGTCATGGATTCCACCGGTGCGTTGAACCTGGAAGACATTCCCAAAAGCCTGCTGGTGGTGGGTGGCGGATACATCGGCCTGGAAATGGGCTCCGTCTACGCCGCGCTCGGCTCCAAGGTCACCGTCGTCGAACTCACTCCCGGACTCCTTCCCGGTGCTGATCCGGAACTCGTGAAACCTCTGCAAAAACGGCTCACAGGACTTTTTGAAAAGATCTATTTGAACACCAAGGTGGAAGGTCTGACTCCCGACAAGAAGGGGATTGTCGCCAAGCTTTCCGGCGAAGGTGTCCCCTCGGAAATGACCTTCGATCGCGTCCTGATCTCGATCGGTCGCCGTCCGAACAGCAAAGACCTCGGCCTGGAGAACACCAAGGTTGAAATCGATCCCAAGGGGTTCGTGAAGGTCAATCGCAAGATGCAGACCAGCGATCCCAATATCCTCGCGATCGGGGACATCGCCGGCGAACCGATGCTCGCCCACAAGGCGAATCGCGAAGCGAAGGTTGCCGTCGAAGCGATGCTGGGAGAACCTGCCTCGTTTGATAATGTTGCGATCCCCGCCGTCGTGTTCACCGATCCGGAAGTCGCCTGGTGCGGCATTACGGAGCCACAGGCCATCGCCGAAAAGCGGGACGTCAAAGTCACCCGCTTCCCCTGGGCGGCCTCCGGCCGCGCGCAAACGCTGGCCCGAACCGAAGGTCTGACCAAGATTATCTTCGATGCCAAAACTGAACGGGTTCTGGGTGTCGGGATTGTCGGCCCGGGTGCTGGGGAAATGATCGCGGAAGCGGTCATCGCCGTGGAAACCGCCGCCGTCGCCCGCGATCTCGCGGATAGCATTCACGCGCATCCCACGCTGGCGGAAACCGTCATGGAGAGCGCGGAAATGGCCTTCGGCCAGGCGACGCACTACTTCCGCAAGAAGTAGGCGGCTTTCGCCGGCAGGGCTCGCTACGTCACCCCGATATTCGAACGGCGGGAGAACCAGTTCGCAATTTCACCCAGCGGTACCGATTCCGTTTCCAGCAACAGGGAACTGTATTCGGAGTCCGAGTCCGCCTGTGCGAGAACTTTTTCCTGCCGCTTGAGGAAGCCGACGGTTTCCCCAAACGTCTCGACCCGCGCCTCATAGTCCATCGCGGCTGCCCACGACAACCCACGGACCGCGAGGACGGGCGAAACGATCGCAATCGTTCTTCGCGACGATCGGATGTCCCTGATTTATTGAGACTTTCCTGGCACCGACATCGCACACCGAAATCCGACGTGCGACATTCCCGTGTCCGGACTGCAGCCGTGCCGTGCGCTGGGACGATACCGGGAGCAATAGCTGTCATTGCACAAGAAGGATCCACCCCTCTGGGAACGCAACTGCATATACGGCTGGGTTGGATCCTTGCTGGCTTTGGGGCTCTGTGGATCCTGTACGACAGTCCCTTTCGACCGGGTCGCATACAGCTCTCTCACATACCAGTCCCCACACCACTCCCAGACGTTCCCCGACATGTCGTACAAACCAAATCCATTCGGGGGAAACGATTTCACCGGGGCCGTCCGCTCATAACCGTCCGCCTTCGTATTTTCGAACGGAAACTTTCCCTGCCAGATGTTCGCCTGCGGCCTGGTTTCACTGACGGGTTCGCTCCCCCACACGTTCCGTTCCCCCTTCAATCCTCCGCGCGCAGCGAATTCCCATTCTGCCTCAGTCGGCAATCGCTTCCCCGCCCACTTCGCATAAGCCTGAGCATCATCCCAGGAGATATGCACCGCCGGATGTTCTTCGCGCCCGGTCAGATCGCTTTTCGGTCCTTCCGGATGCCTCCAGTTGGCTCCGGGGGTCCATTTCCACCAGGCCGCGATGTTATCGAGGGGGACTGCCGATTTGGTGGGGGTGAAGACGAGCGCTCCCGGCACGAGTAATTCGGGAGCAGGACGAGGAGTTCCCGGAGGGGCCTGAGCCAGGATCTCTTCAGCCGTCGGAGCTTTCTCCGCAGTCGTGACATACCCCGTTGCCTTCACGAATTTTTCAAATTCGGCGTTCGTCACCTCGGTCGCATCCATGAAAAAACCACTCACGCGCACCTGATGCGCGGGCTTTTCATCGGGCCAGGCTTCCCGGTCATTCGTCCCCATCGTAAATTCTCCGCCGGGAATCCAGATCATCCCCGCAGGAGCTGTTAGGGCTTTGTTCGGAGAACTCATCCGGATGACCGAAAAAGTCGCAACGAAGGCAACCACGCCACTCAACACAGCGACAAAGACATTCTTGGACATGACAACCTTATTGAGACCTGAGAGGAGGCTACGGATCAATCCCTTATTCTCATCTTCTGACCGCCGGAATTCGACTCTTTTCGAAAAGAAAAAAACGCCCCCGCCTCCGATCCACGGCAAAATCGATCACCCGCACGTCATCCTGCTCATTTCTGCACGTCATTTTTTTACCGCGTCAAGCTCTCGTCATTCATCAACTCGCAAGCATATCTTGGATCTTCTTTTATCTCCTGAAATTGTTGTCAAACAAGTTTTCTCTGAGCTATGATTGCATTCGTCCTTTCCGGAATCTTGAACGCGGGCACGCCGGGAGTTTCTCTCATGTCTCAATATCGAATTCACCTGCTGTTTTCTTCTGTTTTGGTTTGTTGTTCATTTGCTTATGCAGTCGATCCCGAGCAAGTGAAATTGCAGCAAGCCGTCGCTGACGCGGCGGAACGCTATACCAAGGCCTATGACGCTCGCGACGCCAAGGCGATCGCGGCGATGTTCACTCCCGAAGCGGAATATGTCGATTCCTCGGGTGTCGTCTTCCATGGACGCAAGGCGATCGAAGGGGAACTAACCGCCATGTTTGCGGCGACTCCCCCCGCTTCCGTGAAAATTGAACTCGTCTCGATTCGTCCTATCGCGGCGGGCGTCATGACAGAGGAAGGGATTTCGACCCGCATCCCAAAAGATAAAGTCAAGGGGGCCATTTCCCGCTCACGATACACCGTCACACATGTGAAACAGCCCGACGGCACCTGGCTGATGGCGAGTGTCCGCGAACTGGCGGACCCCGATATGACTCCTCATGAACGTCTCAAGGATCTCGCCTGGCTGGAAGGAAGGTGGCGCGAGGAATCGCAGGACAGCGTCGTCTCGACAGAGTGGAAGTGGACCGAGGACGGCAACTATCTGATCGGGCATTTCGAAGTGAAGACCGACTCGGCCAGCATGAAAGGGAGTCACCGTATCGGATGGGATCCGGAACGCAAGCAATTCCGCTCCTGGGTCTTTGACTCCACGGGCGGATTTGCCGAAGGTCTCTGGACCCTGGAACAGGACTTGAGCTGGTCCGTTCACCTTTCCGGTCTCGATGCCAATGCCAGTCACCTCTCCGGAAAAGTGAATTATCTCCGCGAGGGTACCGACGCGATGATCATTTCCTACGCAGGTCGTTACAAAGATGGCCTCCGATTGCCGGACGTGTCCCGCCGTGTTGTTCGACAACCTCCGCCTGTGAAAAAATAGTTCGTTTGCAGATCGGCGAGCGAGTTCGCTTTTCTTGTTCGACTGCAGTCCTTCTTCCTGGAATTCAATCCTCTTCTGATTCAAGAGGCCTTCTCATGAAACGCTTCCTTCTTCTTTCCTGCGTCGTCGTTCTGTCGGCCGTTGCACTCACTCAAAATCACCTCTGGGGGCGCGGCTTTGGTGGGGGTGGTTTCGGCGGTGGGGGTTTCAGTGGTGGCGGAGGTGGCTTCCGCGGAGGTGACGGCGGATTCGGAGGGGGTGGCGGATTTTCGGGTGGAGGATTCCGTCCCTCTGCCCCCGCACAGCGTCCCTCTTTTGAAGGGGGTGGCGGCGGTTTTAACCGCGCGGGCGGCGGTGACGGATTCAATCGCGGGAACCTCGGTGGCGACAACTTCCGGGGGGACTTGGGTGGAGGTAATCGCCCGAATGTCGTCCACAATCCCGGGGCCGGAGGAGGGAACTTCGGTATTGGAAGTCGGCCCGAGATTAATCCCGGTGGCGGGATCACACGCCAGGACTTCTCCTCCAGACATCAACCGGGTGCCGACGGCGGGGGGACTCGTCAGAACTTCGGTCTGGGTGGACAAGGTGCGGGGGGAGGCAGGCTCCCCGGTGCCAGCACGACTTCCCTCCCTGGCCTGGGAGGGGGGGGTGCAGGTGGTAATCGCTTCGGTCAGGGGGGAGCAGGTACACGCAACCCAAACATCAATAACACCAACCGCCCCGGAGCGAACGGCGGCAGCCAACAGTTCAGCGGAAACCGTGGCTCAATCCAGGACCGCAGCAACGATCTGTCCAATCGCTTCAACGATTTGCAGAGTCACTACAACGACGGGGACTGGCACCATCAACAATGGACCGGCCCGAACGGTGGTGAAATCAATCACGTCGGGTTCTGGGGACCGAATGGCTACTGGGGGCATACTGGAGCCGTGGGCCCCAATGGAGGTTACTGGGGACATACCACCGGTATCGGGCCGAATGGGGCCTACGGCCACACCACGGGCATTGGTCCCAATGGAGCAGTCTGGGGGCACGGGGGTGCGGTCGGTCCGAATGGAGCCTTCGGCTACGCCGGCTATTACGGCCCCGCGGGACAATGGTCTCGCAACTGGGGGGGGTGGTACAACGGTTACGGCCCCGCCTGGGGGAATGGACGCTGGAACTATCTCTGGGATACCTATCCTGTCGCGATGGCCTTCGGTGCCACCATGTGGGGGATCAATGTCGTCAATTCCGCGTTCGGCGTGAGCGACTATTCCAATCCCTACTGTGACGGACCGGTGTATGTTGACAACCAAGCCGTCACTTCCTACACGGAACCGGTCACCGGAGATCCGAACAGTGGAAATCAGGCTAACGCGGCGCAAGCGGATCCCAACAATCCGGATGCCCCCGCACCCGAGGATCCGCTGACGCAAACATTCGATCAGGCCCGGACTGCATTCTTTGAGGAACGCTTCGACGACGCCATGACGCTCACGGACCAGGCTCTGACAAAAGCTCCGCGAGACGCCGCTATCAATGAATTCCGCAGCCTCTGCCTGTTCGCCCTGGGACGATATCGGGAATCCGCGGCGGCCATCCATGCCGTACTCGCTGCAGGTCCGGGATGGGATTGGACCACCATGATCAGCCTCTACGGCAATTCTGAAACCTACACGACCCAACTCCGCAAGCTGGAAGACGCCGCCAAGGACAATCCCCAGGCGGCTGACAACCACTTCCTCCTCGCTTATCACTACCTGACCTGCGACCACAAGGAGGACGCGGTCAAACAATGGAAGGACGTCGTCAAGCTGCAGCCGAACGACCAGCTTTCCGCAGATCTGGTCAAGATGTACTCGCCTGCTGACGACAGCCAGGCCAGTACGGCGAACACGACGCCTCCGAATGTCGACAAGCCGGCTTATCCGATGGAGAAACTGTACGGGGATTGGAAAGCGCAGGCCAAGTCGGGGGATTTTGCACTCACGCTCAAAAAGGACGACTCCTTCTCCTGGAAGTTCACACAAAACGGCAAGCCCCAGGAGGTGAAAGGCGCCTATGTCGTCCGCGGCAACAACCTTGTCATGCAGCCGGACTCCGGCGGCGTCATGATCAGCACGATCACCCTGAACGACGATGGCACCCTGATCTTTTCGCCGTTGGAGGATAAAACCAAGCTGACCTTCTCTAAAGCGGGTTAAGCCTCCATGAGTTTCGCCATGATGCCCAAACGATGGTTAAGTCTCGGCCTGATCGTCCTCGTGATGGAGGGGCAGGGAGCATCGCTCCTGTTCGCTCAGAGCCCTCTTCCCTCGTGGAATGAAGGGCCGGCCCGGACTGCCATTCTTGACTTCGTCCGACGAGTCACCACGAAAGATACGCCGGACTATTTTCCCCCGGAGGAGCGGATCGCCACTTTCGATAATGACGGCACCCTCTGGTCCGAACAGCCCATGTATTTCCAACTCGCCTTTGCCATCGACCGGGTGAAGGCCCTCGCCGCACAGCATCCCGAATGGAAGGCGCAGCAACCTTTTCAGGGGGTTCTGGAGGGAGACCTCAAAAGCGTTGCCGCGAGCGGCGAAAAAGGAATCGTGGAGTTGGTCATGGCCACTCATGCGGGGATGACCACGGAGGAATTCGAGCAAATCGTCAAGGACTGGCTCAAGACCGCCCGCCACCCCCGCTTCCATCGCCCCTACAATGAACTCGTCTTCCGACCGATGGTCGAGCTCCTGGCGTATCTCCGCGCCAACGGATTTAAGACGTACATCGTCTCCGGGGGTGGCATCGAGTTCATGCGTCCCTGGGTTGAACAAGCCTATGGCATCCCTCCCGAACAGGTCGTCGGCAGTTCGATCAAGCTGAAATACGAACTCCGTGGAGACACCCCCGTCCTCATCCGCCAACCGGCACTGGACTTCATCGACGACAAAACTGGCAAGCCTGTCGGAATTCAGAAATTCATCGGGCGCCGTCCCATCGCCGCCTTTGGGAACTCTGACGGCGATTATGAAATGCTCCGCTGGACGACCTCCGCACAGGGATCCAGACTGGGAGTGATTGTCCACCATACGGACGCCAACCGCGAATATGCCTATGACCGCAAATCAACTTTCGGCAGGTTGGACCGTGCGTTGAATGAAGCGGATCAGCGTCACTGGATCGTCATCGACATGCAACGGGACTGGAAGACGATCTACCCGCCGGTTGGGAAAGAGTCCGGGACACCGGCGAAATAAGGCAGCCTGTCACGGGCGCTGTTTGAGGTGTGCGGTCCAGTAGTGGACGGTCTTCGCCAGGGAAGTAATCACGTTCTTGATTTCCTTCTCGACCCGGAAGTGGGGGCCCGCGGGGAGATACAGAATGTCCCCTTCACGGCGGACCATCACGTTCTCCACGACGATTGCGCGCATCAGCCAGACTGCCATGTCTTCATTGTGACATCGAATCCCCACCCAGCCGGGAACTTTGCTCGGGAGCGTCGGCAGGCCGGTCACCATCCGGATCCCCCGCTCAATCTCAGCCACGACCTGCTGATATTTCTCCGGTTCCGCGAGCGCCTGTTCGGAAGTCACCCCTTCCAACAGCATGCCCCGATGGGGGGGGCCACCCGCGAGTGCCAGATCACAAAAACTGGTCCAGATCTCATCCCACGCGACATTCCCCTGACTGTCATATTTCAACTTGGCCGTTCCCATCGATCGAGGCCGGACTTCCTGGAAGCGTCCCTTGTACTCCGGAGGGAGCAACGCGTTGATGCGCTGCTCCAGTTCCTGCAGTTCCACCCGTTCGGAATCCGTGAGACCATCCGTTGGATCGCTGGTCTCCGATTTGGAAAACATCCCTTCATCATCCGATACGGCTGCATACTGGTTTGATGCCAGGAAGTTCACCAGCGAGCCATGCGCCACAGGGGGAGTAAGGACCGCGGCATTGAGATGATACCCCTGCGTCACCCGCTTCAACTCCATCCGTAACTGCTGCAGCAGTTCCCCTTCTCCGAGCAGCCAGGGAATAACGACGACGTGCTGGTATCTTTCCCGGGCGATGGCATCGATCTGGCCAGGGATTCCGGGGCGGACTCCATACAAAAATGCATACTTCACGCAGGGGAGGGAGTCATCTTCCTGAATCAGGTGTGACAGTCGTGCGAGATTGGCATTCGCGAGAGAATCGGGGGAACCTTGTCCCACGAGCAGAACGGCAGTCATCTCCGGATCGAGCATCCATTCCTTGAGGGCATCCAGGGCGGATCGCCGAATCCAGTCGCTCCATTCCAGCCACGTCAGCGGTGCCGCGATCCGGACTGCAACTGCGGGCCACTTCTCCCTCGCCCAGACGAGGGATTGATGAATTCTTCCCTCCCTCGGAATGGGAAGAACACCGAATGGGACGACCACCAGGTCGTTCACCCCTGCATTGATCAGCGCTTCAATCCCGTGAGGAATCGAACACTCGGGATCATCCGGGAATCCCACAATGACCGGCTGGCTCAGGCGTTCCCCCAGCCTACGGGCCAACTCCTCGATCTGCTCCGTGCACCACGCCGCCCCCACATCCCTGGGAATCAGGAGTGTTCCGGTTATCGGCGGCATGAGATCCTCAAGGGTGGAAACATTCGTTTATTGGCGTCCTGTATTATCACCGGGGAAACTCCCGGGGAACGAGGAGCAACCGCAAACAGCCCCCCCAAAGAACGACAAAAGCTCTTGCCATGCAAGAGCTTAAAATCCCCACAAAAACGAATACACCCTTCAGGGCTCGAACCTGAAACCTTCGGTTCCGTAGACCGATGCTCTATCCAATTGAGCTAAGGGTGCCCGCTGCTTGCAGCGTGATTCCGAATATAGCCGAACGACCCCCGAAGTCAAGCCACTCCATTCCGTCATTCCACGCCCCAAATATTTGACACGTCGACTCTTACTGGAGTTCGGTCAATCCCCGACCGCAGTGAACTTCCGCCACTGGTCGCCCATCGTCCGATCGCTAGAATTACCGAAATCCTGCTATTTCAATACGACCGGAGAACTCCATGAATCCCACTAAGAACGACCTTCCCGCCGACAAGCGGACTCAAATCTGCCAACTCCTCAACCAGCACCTGGCCGATCTCATCAACCTTCAGCTTCAGACCAAACAGGCCCACTGGAACGTCAAGGGCCCCCACTTCATCGCCCTGCACGAACTCTTCGATAGCGTTGCCGGTGAAGTCCTCGGCTTTGTGGATGATGTCGCCGAACGGATTACCGCCCTCGGCGGAACCGCGGAAGGAACCATTGCCGCGGTCAGTCAAAAGTCGAAACTTCCCGCCTACCCGCTGACCATCACCAGCGGGCGCGATCACGTTGAGGCCCTCTCCACCGCTCTTGCCACAATGGGCAAATCCGTCCGGGCTGCCATCGATCAGTCCGATGAATTGGGAGACGCCGACACCGCGGATCTGTTCACCGGAATCTCTCGCGACCTGGATAAGAAGCTCTGGTTCGTCGAGGCCCACCTGCAAGGGAATAATTGAACCCGTCTAAGCAGTTTATCCGGCAGAAACAAAAAACGACCGGAACCCTTCTCAGGTTCCGGTCGTTTTATTTATTGAAATCAACCGCGTACCAGGATCACTCTGTTGCAGAGGCGGTGGTATTGCTCGCTTCGACCTTACCGATGGCCTTGAACGTCAACGGCGTCGAACTACCGGCGATCGTCAGGGTGAATGTTTCGTTGAGCGGACCTGGTTTTGCCGGGGCCGTCACGATCAGCTTCAGGACA
>JAXMBX010000063.1:0-26089 GCA_046349635.1 Planctomycetales bacterium | reverse complement strand
CTTGCGTTCCACAACTACAACGACGTCTACAACGCCTGGCCACGGTCCGGATTTGATGCGGTGAACAGCACCTATCCCGGCGGGATCATGATGGTCAACTACCAGGGTTGGGGACCGGCTCTCCTGCCGTACCTCGACCAGGCTCCCACGTACGCCAAGTACAATAGCAGCATCCCCTGGTACTCTCCGAATAACCAGACCGCAATCAAGACCTACGTCCCCGCCTTCAAGTGCCCCTCCAGCCCCGGTGAAAACGTCGTCACCATCACCTTCAACAAGCTGACGGCCGGCAACCTCGGTATTTGGAAGAAGATCATGCGAAACAGTTCGGTCCAGGTCACTCCTGATGCCGGTTTCGCCGCAGCCGGTATCACCCCGCTGACCCAGAACTACACGTTCACAGCCGGGACCAACGATTACAGTTGCATCGCCAAGGAACAGTTCTCCAGCGCCCTGGAAGGTGGCCAAGCGTCGATTACCCCGAATGCTTCGATCTCCATCGACCGCAACGCGACCGCGCTCGTCGAAAATCTGGATCTGGACGAAGTTGGTGCGAACTACGGTTCGACAAACGATCAGAAAGTTGGACTGAAGTGGGTCGTCGACGGCCCCTCCAATACACTTCTGCTTGTTGAAGCCGCCGCCCGCGACCAGTTCTGGGTTCGCTCCAGCGATCCGAACGGCCGCTACGGCTTCGGCCTGGTGGTCAAGAACACCACCAACACCCCGGATGCCACCCTCGGCTTCAAGTCCGCCCAGGATTGGGCCGTGAACTACAGCGGTGGAACGTGGGCCGACGGCCAGAACTTCCTGTGGCTCTCCGGTTCCGACTTCTCCGGTGCCTCCACCAGTGGTAGCGCCAAGCAGTGTATCGTCAACTGTGCTAACGCCCGGACATGGGGCTGCGATGACTCGACTCACACCGAAACTGGTGCGAACGGCATTCCTGTCAACGACTGTCCTGCTGGTGGTGGTTCTAACGACTCCCGTGGTATGTTCAGCTTCCACACGAACGGGGTCACGGTTCTGCTGTGCGACGGTTCCGCCCGGTTCCTGAACGACAACACGAATCGCGCCACGATCTACTGCTTGATCAGCCGTGGTCGTGCCGACAGCCCGATCGGTGACTGGTAATGCAACCGCGTCAGCTCATCAGAGTTGACGCATTTTATGTCGACAAAAGCCCTGCGAATCGTTTCGATTCGCAGGGCTGATATTTTTCGTCGCAGTTTCTCTCGATTCGCTGGGCTTTCCCGATCACCGAGAGGGACGGTCCCATTCAGTTTAGGAACCTTTCCGTTTGCCAGGCTGCAACGGCAGGGGTACTCAATCAATCGTGTATGCAGTCCTTAATGCCTTTGCCTCAGCAAAACTCTGAAGCTTCGCGGATCGGCTCATACAATCAGGTTATGGAGTTCAATGCCACAATGGAACAGATCCAGATCTCCCGCTATTTCTCTTTCATCATGGTCCTGTTGGCGCTGTCGGGTTGCGGTGAGAAAAAAATCGAGCGCAACGAAGCCTCTGGAGGGCCGGGGGCCAAGCCTCCTCCAGGCCTGGTCAAGATCGGCGGCACCGTCACTATTGATGGCACTCCCATTCCCATGGTTCAGGTTCTGATCTGCCCCCCCGACGAGGCGCAAAAGGCCCCCGCTGAAAACAGGTCTTTCAAACACGTCGGCCATGAGGTGTTCACCGATAAAGATGGAAAGTGGAGGTGCTCGACTTTCAGTTATGGAGACGGGCTCAACCCTGGGGAATATCTGGTCGTGTTTCGCTGGCTGCCTCAGATTGATCCGGAAAACCGTGATGACAGGGAGGATCTAGCCCGAGCGTTGGACGTCCAGGAAACCCTCCCCGAAATCGCCACGAAAGCACCCAACTATGACCCCAAAATGGGTGCCTTCTATACGAAGTATCGCGGCAACGGCCCGGGCATGATGAAACTGGTCGTCGAGGCCGGCAAGCCGCAAACGGATCTCAAATGGGATCTGACGACGCAGTAACAAGCTGTTCTCCCTGACAGGAGAACGTTGATTCCACAGCGGCAAATTGTGCCCCTTCTCCCCCCGTGGGAGAAGGTGGCCGCCGGGCCGAGCGAGAGGGCCATGCAGGCGTCTCTGCTCTCATTCTCACCACCTCGACCGCCCCCCTGCTCTCGCCCGCAGGCAGTCCCGTCGTTATTCTGGATTTGAATCGTCACCTCTCTGTGGCTGATCCATCAGGAGTCTCGAACCATGCGCGCCCGTCACCTCCTCTTCACTTGCCTCCTTTCGCTCCTGCTGACAGGCGATCTCTGCGCCGAAACCATCGCCCGCTGCGGCCAGGGCTGGCTGGAACGGATTGACGGCTACCTCGTCCTGCATCTCAAGGGGACTCCCTACGAAATGGGCTACCAGCACGGCGCCCTTCTCAAGGACCATGTCCGTGCCAATATGCACTACATCCTGGAGGAAAAAGGGAACGAAGCGGTCGAAGTGGAACTTGGCCCGGTCAAGGTGAAACAGCGTCCCAAACAGGTCATCAACAGCATCATCGCCCTGCAGAAGAAATTCGTCCCTGCGAAATACTTCGAGGAGATCAAGGGACTCGCTGCCGGCGCTGGTGTCAGCGAACTCGATGCCTCCGCCGCAAACTTCATCCCGGAACTCTTCCACTGCAGCGGCTTCGCCATCATGAACTCCGCCACCAAGGACGGCACGCTGTACCACGGTCGCGTTCTCGACTACGCCATCGACTGGAAGCTCCAGGAACACGCGGTCCTGATCGTCGCCGAACCGAAAGGTGGCATCCCCTTCGTCAACGTGGCCTACGCCGGCTTTGTCGGCTCCGTCACCGGTATGAACGCGGCGCATGTTTCCATCGGGGAAATGGGGGGCAAAGGACTCGGCCACTGGGACGGCGTCCCCATGTCCTTCCTCGTCCGCGAAGTCCTCGAAACGGCTGGCGACCTGGATAAAGCCATCGACGTCTTCAAGAACAATCCCCGCACCTGCCAGTACTTCTTCGTGATCGCCGATGGAAAGACGAACCGCGCCATCGGGATGGAAGCCTCCTGGAACCGTTTCATGCTGGTGAAACCGGGGGAAAGCGTCACAGAACTCCCCGATGGAGTCAAGGACACCGTTCTCCTCTCCGCCAACGACCGCTACGTCGAACTCGTCAAGCGGACCAAGGCCCAGCACGGCAAGTTCGATGTGAACTCCGCGCGGCATCTGATGGATTGTCCGGTCGCGATGGACAGCAATCTGCATAACGCCCTGTTCGAACCGAAGAGCACCAAGCTGTGGGTTGCGAATGCCTCACCCGACAAGAAACCCGCCGCCAACCAGAAGTACCACCACTTCCAACTCACCGAACTCCTGACGCGCCACCCCGATTCTGGAGCCAAAGAAATTCCCTTAGCCGCTAAACCTGACAAGGATACCCCCAAGACCAGCCGCGCAAACACCCCGGCCAAGTCCGCCACCGGATCCTGACTTTCAACTCCTGACTGTCGGCACGGGCTCTCCCTCTGGCGGATTTTTCCACTTCAGAAAGGATGCACCATGTCCGCCCGGTTTCAGATTCAGAAAGCAAAAAACGGCAAGTTCTACTTCCATCTTCTCTCTCAGAACGGCGAAGTGATTCTCACCAGCCAGATGTACGCGTCCAAGGCGACCGCCAAAAAAGGGATCGCAGCCATCCAGGCCAACGCCGCCGACGCTGACCGATTCGAGATGCGGACCAACAAGGCCGGCTGTCACTACTTCGTCCTGAAAGGGAAAAACCAGCAGGTGATTGGCATGAGTGAAGCCTATGCCAATACCACCGGGGTCCACACGGGGATCAAGTCCGTCTCGAAAAGCGCCCCCAAGGCCGTCATTGAGGACATCACCGTCAAAGTTATTTCCTGATGGCTGACCAATGGGTGGCTGTTTCCCCATCGTCCTTTCGCCAATCGCCCGAATTCTTGAATCCGGACGACGAAACTGCGAGGTAACCTGATTCGACACGTTGACTGGACGAATAACCAGAAACGAACCTCTGTACTCTGTGATTGATCGCCAATGGACTGAGGAGTCACCGGAATTCCGACATTCTCTCTATTTTCCAATTCGTCGGCGACTAGAATAATCAGATGGATTATTATTCTCGTGAAAAGATTCTTCGCATGGCCAATTTCGAGAAAAGTGTCCCCCAGAATATCCCCGGCGATTTCTTCGTCGACGCCACCTGCATCGACTGCGATACCTGCCGCCAACTCGCTCCCACGACCTTCGGCCAGGCGCCCGACACCTCCTTCGTCAGCAAACAACCGACGTCACCTGACGAACGTCGTGCCGCCCTGCACGCGCTCCTCGCCTGCCCCACCGGATCAATCGGCTGCCAGGGAGAAAATAACATCAAAGCGGTCATGCAGGACTTCCCGCTGCTGATTGAAGATCCCGTCTTCTACTGCGGCTACAACTCCCCCAAGTCCTACGGCGGCAACAGTTACTTCATCCGACACGCTGACGGCAACTGGCTCGTCGATTCCCCCAAGTTCATCGCTCCACTCGTGAAACAACTTGAAGTCCTCGGCGGAGTCCGCCGCATCTTCCTGACGCATCGAGACGACGTCGCCGACGCCGACCGCTACGCCGCCCACTTCCACGCAGAGCGGATCATTCACAAGGAAGAGCTGCTCTCCCAGCCGGGCGCCGAACGAGTCCTGGAAGGGAACGGCCCGTGGCAGTTCGGCCCCGATTTCCTCGCCCTCTCCACCCCCGGACATACGAAAGGGCATTGCGTTCTGCTGTTTCGGGACCGCTTTCTCTTTACCGGCGATCACCTCGACTGGGACCGCGATCGCAAAGCCCTCGCCGCGTCAGAAAACTACTGCTGGTACTCCTGGCCTCAGCAAGCCGACTCCATGGCCAACCTCGCGAACTATCAGTTCGAATGGGTGCTCCCCGGCCACGGCCAGCGCGTCCACCTCCCCGCCGCGGAGATGCATGCCCAAATCAAGTCCCTCGCCGAGTCGATGCACTGATTTGCAGGTCGGGCTGTACCGGGCGTCATTGAGCTTGGTTTTTCACGTGATCTTTTCCTCGATCCGTCGATCCGGGATCAGCCAAATGATTGCGACTGCAGAATATGCGACACAGGCCAGGTACGGATGGATGAACGCGGCGAGGATCCCGGCGACATACACGGCCAGAGAAATCTTTCCCTTGAAGTCATCGCCGATCGCCCGCCGCAGTGTCGAATCCGGCTCGTGATTCGCCATTAACTTATGCGTGAGGATCACAAACGCGCTCGCCGAACAGAAGAGTACCATCCCATACACGATGACCGGCCACAGGGCAAAATTCCCCGCGCCGATCCAGTCGGTCGTGACCGGGATCAATGACAGCCAGAATAGCAGATGCAGGTTCGCCCACAGCACCGGCCCGGTCACCTGCTCCACCGCCTGAAACAAGTGATGGTGATTGTTCCAGTAGATCCCCACGTGGACGAAGCTGAGCACATACGCGAGCAGTGTCGGAATTAACGGCTTCAAATCCGCCAGCTCTGTCCCCTCCGGCACCTTCAGCGTCAACACCATGATCGTGATGATGATCGCCAGCACCCCATCACTGAACGCCTCCAGCCGATTCTTCGTCATGGCAGTTCCGGTTGTCCTTCCGTTGGCTTCTCTCTCACGATCGCCACGAAAGCATCATAAACAAACGTTAAACCTCTGGGGGAGCCTTTCACGGGACTTTCTTCACCTGAATGGAAACCGTTCCGGTCAAGGGCGGATCGAACGCAATCGTCCCTGCCGTGCTCGCGGTCAGGACCACATGGCTGCTGTTGTTCAGGACCACATCGTACTTCTGCCCGGCTACCAGATTCGTAAGCAAGTTGTGCGTGACGCTCGTCACATTCACGGAGTAATTGATCGGCGTGTTGAGATCGACGTCCCCATCCCTGCCGAACACGACCAGCTGGTTCCC
Organism: Planctomycetales bacterium; assembly: GCA_046349635.1. Lineage (GTDB taxonomy): Bacteria > Planctomycetota > Planctomycetia > Planctomycetales > Planctomycetaceae > JAXMBX01. The sequence continues at coordinate 20,129 of JAXMBX010000063.1, read as the reverse complement.
CATCTGCACTCCCTCCATCCGCCCGTCGGTGCTCGTGATGTGCTGCGTCGCGACCATCTGGGAAGTGCCGGAACCGGTCAACTGAAACGCGGTCACAAACCGCGCACTGGTCGAGGGATTCGCGTTCTGCGTCGTCACCCGCTGGACCGTCACGTTGTTCCCCAGCTTCACGGAGGAGAGTGACGTCTTGATAGGCTGTTCAGAGAAAGTCGCGCCGAAGAGCTTGCTGCTGCCGACCGTCTCCACGAACGTGTTGCCGTTCATCGTCGGAGCTTGCGCGAAATGCCAGCGGAGTTCTTTCGCGTAGGTATCCTTGAGCGTTGTCACGCGGTCGTACACCACCACGAAATCGGGCCGCAGGTAGACCACCTGCCGGGTCAATTCACTCGTCGGCCCCCCCGCTCCGGGATCCGTCGGCGAGGAATACGCCGCGTGATAATCCCCTGAGAAATAGACATGGCTCGCGTCCGCTTCATAGGCTTTTGTCACCACTCCCGGCGTGCCGTACCAACTTCCCATGCCGTATGGGTAGATCAGCATTCCTTCCCCGTTATCGTTCACCGCGACCGTGTTCGCATACTGGCTTAGCTGCCCGGGATTCAGGTAGTCGAGAGTCGAGCCGAGGACGTTGGCATTGACCAGCAACTGGTCCGCACCGCGCGCCAGTTCCATGTGGCCGGGGCTGTAGGTCTGATGGTCCGCCCCCAGCAGGTTCCCCATCTCGATCGACATCCAATTGGGTGTGGTCCCCCAATCGGAGCGGGCGGTCAGGAGGCCGGTGCCGGTCGCAAAATTCTGCAACGGCAGTGCCGACCAGAAGGTCGCGACCGCAGTGGGATCACGCTGCAGCAGATCCGTGAAATCATGCGTGTCCGTGGAGTTTGCAAACGCGGAGTCGGGATATTTCTGAATGATATAGTTCGCATACGCCCGGTCGGCCGCATTCCCTGCCATCGACGAGAGGGAGTAAAACAATTCGCGTGTCGGCAGCCTGGCCGGATAATCGTACCATTGCCCCCCATCGTACAGATTGTTGATCGAAGACTGTTCGCTGATGAGATTCTCGACGACTTCATTGGCCCACTGATGTTCCGCTGCCGCGGTCACTTTCCCGGCCGATTCCAACGCCTGTCCCGCCAGCAGCAGATTCTCCGTCGCGAGCGCCCCGTACGACCACCCTTCCGCCCAGAAGCCCCCCTTCAGGCTGGTGGTGGGATTCTGCAACAGCGGGACAACCTTCTGCGTGCGATAGGTGAGAACCTGGGAGAGGAGATTTGCAGCACGGGGGTCGCGGCCCTGCAAAGCCAGTGCGGTCATGACTCGCGAGACGTAAGCTCCCGCTTCGTAGTTGCTGGCTGGATTGCCGGCCAGATAGCCGTTGTCCCGGATATAGTCCGACCAGCGGACCAGCATGTTGATCGCTTCAGTTTTCAATGCCGGCGAGAAGCCCGCATAACCGTCGAGCCAGTCGAGTCCCATCGCGATATGTTTGCCGAGATACCGAGACGTGTATCCCGTATCGACGTAGATGGAATTGAAACCGCCATCCCCGGCTCCGGTCTGCTGATAGGCGAGCGTCGAGCCGTCCGCTGAGTGCGTGCCGTAGATGTACTCCACGAAGACCGCTTTTCCCGCGGGGAGTGGGCTGTCGAACGTGATCTTGTTTCCATTCAGGGTATACGCCTGCGTCTGCACGGCGTTCAAGCCGGAGGTCATCGTGACGTAGTACGTCCCTCCTGTTGCAGGTTCCGCTCCAGAGAGAGACCAGTCGATCTGATCATTCTGATAGTCGCCGGAGTAGCGCCAATCGGTCCCTTGCTGGTAGTAATTGGCCTTGGGCGACTTGCTGGCACCCAGAAAAATCTGATAGCTATCTACGCTATCCTGACCATTCGCCGTTCCGTGCGTGACGGCTTTGGTGGTGACATCGGAGATATACACCCGCAGTGTGGAGGGGATCAAATCGGCATTCGGAAGGGTGAACGTCTTGGTGCTGCCGTCCCCCTGGGCCAGGAACTGCCGTGCTTCCCAGCCCGCTTTCTGAAAGTCTCGCAAGCCGGATTTCATCAGTGCGATGGCCTTGTCGGCATAGTTCGCGGCTGTGAGCGGATTCAGGTTCTTGAGAACCTGATAACCGAGCGCGTAATCGCTGATCCAACTCAGTTCCGAGCCTTGGTAGTCCCCTTCGTTCAGGACCACGGTGAGATTCTGATCGAGCCGGGCCTTAAAGGCTTGCCATTGGGGCGTATTCGCGGCTGCGGCCGCGCGGAGTTTGGTGAGGACATCCGGCGTGAGGAGAATGTTCGGCCCCACGACCGGAATGGCCGCAGTGAGTGTGATTGTTCCGGAGGTTGCCGCGGTGAGACCCGTCGCGCCGGCTGTGAGTCGATAAGCGCCCGCCGCGTCAAAGGTGAGTCCGTTAAAAGTGGCGACTCCATTCACCGTACCGACACTCACCGTCGGTCCGCCCACAAGATGGCCGGGGCCGGATTGGATCGACAGGGAAATCGTGGAGACCGCATTCGTTGCGAGATTGCCGAACTGGTCTTTCAACGCCACTTTGACGCTGGAACCGAGAGGCTGGCCGACTGTCCCCTGCGCAGGAGTCTGCACAAACGTGAGTTGAGTCGGTGCGGCGGCCAGAATATTCATTCCGGCAGTCGTCGAGGGGATCAGGCCACTCGCCATCGCGGCGAGGAGATAATAACCCGCGGTGTTCAGCCGCAGAGTATTAAAGAACGCGAGGCCGTGTTTCGCTTTGACCTGAAGATTGGATCCAGCCTCAAACTGGCCCGGTCCGGAGGTAATGGAAAGAGAGACCATCGGTTTCCCTTTTCTGATCAAGTTTCCCAAAGAGTCTTCGACGGTGATCTGCAGGCCGATTGTCTGACCGGCAACTCCCTGGCTGGGGATGATGTGGAAGTGCAACTGGCCGGGGGGAGAATGCTTCGCGGGAAGCGCCTGGGCCTCGTGCTGCGGGGACTGCTGGAACGTCGCGGATAACAACGTGCGCGATTCCAGAGACTCCCCCCACGCGGGGGTACAACCGGACCGTCGGCGCCTCCCTCCCCAGGAGGGGAACAAATCTGCGGCAGACCAATCCATTCTGAATGTCATCCGGAAAAACTGTGGAGAACCTGGAATTTCGACTTATGTCCCAATGTACGATTTTCGGGGAGAGGAAAGAGAGTGGCCTAGACAGAGTTGCGGAAATTTGCGACTGAGAGAGGGAATCGAAGACGGGATGCCGATTGTAACGGGGTTAGATGCTGGAAAGGACGCGTGGCATGGCATTTGCGTTTTCAGAAAAACAACAGGAAACCCGGTAATGACAGGAGGTTATGCCTAGATGTGCCGCGATCATCGCCTGAGAATTCAGCAATTCTTGGGGGGTCAATTCGCGCCCGTTCTGGAGACCCATTACCGGCCATTTTGATGACAAGATGCTGGAATGACTTGGGTTGGAGGCCAGACTCGCGTCAAACTAGTCAGTAACGGCAGATTGTCAGTTATTCGCAAGGATGAGGGGCTCGACTCATGCTGACCGCGAAACTCGAAGAAAATACCCGTGCGTTGCGTTACGACCCTGAAGGCTTTTACGACGAGATGTTCGACTCGTCGGGAGTCCCGCGTCCGCCAGTGCGATTGCTGGCGGAACGGCTGGCGGGTTTGACGTATGAGGATCTCTCCCGGCGGCAGAAAACCGCCGATGCGATGCTCCTCAATATGGGGATCACGTTCAATGTCTACGGACATGAAGCCGGAACCGAAAAGGTCTGGCCCTTCGACCTGATTCCCCGCGTGATTGAACAGCAGGAATGGAACTACGTCGCGGATGGTTTGCGGCAGCGGATCCACGCGCTGAATCTGTTCATCGATGATATGTATCACGATCAGAAGATCGTGAAGGATAAAGTCTTCCCGGAGTACATGGCCAGTTCCGCGGCGAACTACCTGCATCCGGTCGCCGGACTGAATCCCCCGCGTGGCATCTGGTGCCACATCACCGGGACTGACTTGGTGCGGGACAAGGACGGCCAGATTTATGTGCTGGAGGATAACCTTCGCTGCCCATCCGGCGTGTCGTACGTTCTCGAGAATCGAGAAGTGATGAAGCGGACGTTCCCGCGTCTCTTCGACGGCCTGAGCGTGCAGCGGGTGGAAGAATACCCCGAGCAGCTATTGAAGATGCTGCAGTACATCGCGCCGCAGACGACACGCGATCCGACGGTCGTGGTGTTGACCCCGGGTGCGTACAACTCGGCGTACTTCGAACATTGCTTCCTCGCCCAGCAGATGGGAGTGGAACTGGTCCAGGGTTCGGACCTGGTCGTCAGCGACGGCTACGTCCACATGCGGACCACACAGGGGCTGCAACGGGTCGACGTGATCTACCGCCGTGTCGATGACGCTTTCCTCGATCCGAAATGCTTCCGGGCCGATTCGATGCTCGGCGTCCCCGGACTGATGGATGTCTATCGGGCGGGACGGGTCGCATTGGCGAATGCTCCGGGGACCGGGATCGCGGACGACAAGGCGGTCTATGCCTACGTGCCGAAGATGATCAAGTATTACCTCGGCGAAGACATCAAGCTGCCGAACGTTCCGACATTTATCTGTGCGGATGAAAAAGAGCGGGCCCACGTGCTGCAGAATCTGGACAAGCTGGTGATCAAGCCGGCCAACGAGTCCGGGGGCTACGGCATCCTGCTGGGTCCGAAAGCCACCCCCGAGCAGCGGGAACAATACCGGGAGCTGATCCTGAAGAATCCGCGCAACTACGTCGCCCAGCCGATGCTCAGCCTCTCGCGGGTTCCCACGGTCTGCGGCAGTGACACCCTGGAAGGACGACACGTGGATCTGAGGCCTTATATCCTGTATGGGGAGGACATTTACATTCTGCCGGGCGGCCTGACGCGGGTGGCATTGGTGAAAGGGTCCCTTGTCGTGAACTCCTCGCAAGGAGGAGGGAGCAAGGATACGTGGGTGCTGAAAAACGGAGGGAACGGAGAACGCAACGGGAATGGACATTAAACTGTTCCACAGAGCGATTTCCTGAAACTCCGATATACACCAGCCTGAGCCGACGAAAGACCCGAAACCATGTTAAGCCGTGTTGCCGACTCGATTTTCTGGATGAGTCGCTATCTGGAACGCGCGGAGAACGTCGCGCGGTTTGTAGACGTCAAATTGAATATGGCTTTGGACCTCGGTCCCGAGATGACGGACCAGTGGGGACCGCTGGTGCAGACGACCGGGGACTACAAGCCTTTTATCGAAAAATACAAATTCGCGTCTCAGGAAAATGTGGTCCAGTTCCTGACGTTTGACGAGGAGAATCCGAACAGCGTCCTCTCCTGCCTGCGTGGGGCGCGGGAAAATGCCCGGACGATCCGGGAAATGATCAGCACGCCGATGTGGGAGGAGCTGAACAAGTTTTACCTGATGGTCATGAATGCGGCCCAGCAGCCGCACAATTCCATCGAGGCGACGTTTGAATTTTTCGAAAAGATCAAGCAGGCCGGATACGTGCTGGAGGGGGTGACCGAGGCGACAATGTCGCACGGAGAAGCCTGGCACTTCCGAAGGCTGGGACGGATGCTCGAACGTGCGGACAAGACTTCGCGAATCGTGGACGTGAAATACTTTCTGCTGCTGCCGAATGCCTCGGACGTCGGGACACCCCTGGATACGCTGCAGTGGACATCGCTGTTAAAGAGCGTGAGCGCGTTCGAGATGTACCGACAGATCCATGGACGAATTACGCCGACCAACGTCGCCAACTTCCTGATCCTGAACCGGGATTTCCCCCGGGCCATCCGGTTCTGCGTCGCTCGGGCGGAGCAATCGATGTTGACGATCACGGGAACCGCTCCCGGGACGTTCAGCAACAAGGCGGAGCAGCGGCTGGGACGCCTGCGGGCGGGGTTGGATTATGCCAATATTGATGAAATTATCGCCGGGGGACTGCATGAGTTCATTGACCAGTTGCAAACGCAATTAAACGTGGTCGGCGATGCCATCCGGGAATCCTTTTTTGAGACCGATCATTCCCCAAGCCAATCACAGAACCAAAAACAGGAAATATTTGTGCGACACGGGTCTGCCTGAGGGCGCATACTCGTTGGACAATAAAAATCGCCTCGCAGGACCAGAGAACTTCGCAGGGATGCACGAGTCATCTGACAAAATGCTCCGGACGAATCACGGTTTCTAAAAATTCAAGATTCCGTGTGATCACCAACCGCATTTTGTCGGAGTTCTTTTCGTCGACATCCCAGGAATAACGTTGCATGACTATCCGCGTTGCACTGCATCACAAGACCCACTATACCTATGACCGCCCGGTGCGACTTTCCCCGCAGGTGATCCGGCTGAGACCGGCCCCTCACTGCCGCACTCCCGTGGTGAGCTATGCCCTGAACATCCAGCCTGAGGAACAGTTCCTGAACTGGCAGCAGGATCCGTATGGAAACTACCTGGCCCGACTGGTCTTTCCGGAGCTGACCCGTGAATTTTCCGTGAACGTGGAGTTGATCACGGAACTGACGGTCATCAATCCGTTCGACTTCTTTTTGGAGCCGGATGCGACCGAGCTGCCGTTCAATTACTCCCCGGCCCTGTTGCATCAGTTGCAGCCGTATCTGGCGGTCACTCCGATGTCGGAGACGATGCGGGCGTTCGTGAACGGCGTACCGGACCGGGCAACCGGTACGGTCGATTTTCTGGTGGACTTGAATCAGTACGTCCACAACGCCGTGGGCTACGTGATCCGCCTGGAGCCGGGGGTGCAGACCTGCGAACAAACATTGGAACTGCGGAGCGGTTCCTGCCGCGACTCCGCCTGGCTTTTGGTCCAGACCTTGCGTCACCTGGGACTGGCGGCGCGATTCGTCTCCGGTTATCTGATCCAACTGAAGCCGGACGTGAAGCCGCTGGATGGCCCGGCGGGTTCGGAGACCGATTTCAGCGACCTGCACGCGTGGGCGGAAGTTTATCTTCCCGGAGCGGGGTGGGTGGGACTCGATCCGACGTCGGGACTGCTTGCGGGAGAAGGGCATCTCCCATTGGCCGCGACACCCGATCCGGAGTCTGCCGCACCGATCACCGGTGGGGTCGATGAATGCAAGGTGGACTTTGACTTTGAAATGTCCGTGACACGGGTTCACGAAGACCCGCGCGTCACAAAGCCCTACACCGATGAGCAGTGGCAGAGGATCGAATGCCTGGGTGAACGGGTGGACCGCTCTCTCGCACAAGGGCCTCGCAGCCTGACCATGGGGGGCGAGCCGACGTTCGTATCGATGGATGACCGGGATGCTCCGGAATGGAACACAGCGGCCCTCGGCCCTTCCAAACGGCGACTCGGGGGACAATTATTCCGGGGACTGGCGAAGCGATTCGCGACCGCCCCCCTGATGCACTTCGGCCAGGGGAAATGGTATCCCGGTGAATCGTTGCCCCGGTGGGCATTGAATTGCTACTGGCGGCGCGATCTGGAGCCGATCTGGTCTCGTTCGGATCTGGTGGCCGAAGACAACAAGGACTATGGCTGCGGAGAACAGACAGCCCTGCTCTTCCTGCAGGCCCTCGCCGAACAACTGGGAGTCACCCAGTCACACATTCTCCCGGGATTCGAAGATTCCTGGTATTACCTGTGGCGGGAGCGAAAACTCCCGGTCAACGTCGATCCCATTCAATCGAACCTGAAGGATCCGGAGGAAAGGGAGCGGCTGGCACGAATTTTCGAAAAAGGTTTGGAGCAGGTGGTCGGGTATGTCCTGCCGCTGTGCCCCAGTCCTCACCAGGTCGGAACACAGCCGCGCTGGAGAACTGGGCCCTGGTTTCTGCGGCAGGAACGGATGTTCCTGATTCCGGGAGATTCTCCGATGGGCTATCGGCTGCCGCTCGATTCCCTGCCGTGGGTCGCACCGCAGGATTATCCCCACGTGCTGGAGATGGATCCCCTGGCGGAGCGTTCGGAACTGCCGCGGAACATCCGTCAGGAATTGCTGCGACGCCAGAGAGGCCTGGTGAATGCGCCTACGGCGGAAGCGGTCTGGATCCCGCAGATCGCCGGAGTGAACGTCAATGGAGATGCAAATTTCCCAGGGTGGTCCGTTCCCGAGGAACCGGAATCAAACGGCCAGCACCCGCCGGGATTCCAGGAATCGGCTTCGGACATCGTCCGGACCGCATTATGCGCGGAATCGCGCGACGGGATTCTGCACCTTTTCATGCCTCCGGTAAGCAGGCTGGAACATTATCTGGATCTGGTACACGCGATTGAGATTGTCGCGGAGCAATTTGAGTTGCCGGTGCGGATTGAAGGATACACCCCGCCCCGCGATTACCGGCTGGAATCCTTCGGCGTAACCCCCGATCCGGGCGTCATCGAAGTCAACTTGCAGCCGGCGAAGTCGTGGCGGGAACTGGTTCACAACACCGACACTCTGTACGAAGAAGCGCGGAAGGTGCGGCTGTGCACCGAAAAGTTCATGATCGACGGTCGGCACACAGGAACCGGGGGCGGAAATCATATCGTCCTGGGGGGACCGACTCCCGCCGAGAGTCCCTTCCTGCGGAGGCCCGATCTGCTGCGCAGCCTCGTGGCCTACTGGAACAACCATCCCTCACTTTCTTACCTGTTCTCTGGGTTGTTTATCGGCCCGACGAGCCAGGCGCCGCGGGCCGATGAAGCGCGGCATGAGAGCCTGTACGAACTGGAAACGGCCTGCGCCCAGTTGCCCGACCATGGCCCCACTCCTTCGTGGCTGGTGGACCGGGTGTTTCGGCATCTGCTGGTCGACCTGACGGGAAACACGCACCGCGCGGAATTCTGCATCGACAAGCTGTTCTCGCCGGATAGCGCCTCGGGACGGCTTGGCCTGGTGGAACTGCGGGGCTTCGAGATGCCTCCGCACGAACGGATGAGCCTGGCACAACAGTTGTTGGTCCGCTCTCTCGTGGCCCACTTCTGGCAGTCACCTTACAAATTGCCGCTGATCCGCTGGGGAACGACGCTGCACGACCGCTTCATGCTGCCCCATTTTGTGGAGCAGGATCTGGAAGAGGTCTTGTTTGACCTGAAGCGGGCGGGATTCGAATTTGATATTGGCTGGTTCGATCCGCATTTTGAGTTCCGGTTCCCGTTGATCGGGAAAGTCGCTCAGCGCGGGATTGTGCTGGAACTGCGGCAGGCGATCGAGCCGTGGCACGTGCTGGGGGAAGAACCGGCAGGCGGAGGCACGGCACGGTTCGTGGATTCATCCGTCGAGCGTGTCCAGGTACGGGTCCAGGGCTGGACCGATCCGCGGTACGTCATCAGTTGTAATGGCCGGCGGGTTCCCTTGCGTCCGACGGGAACACAGGGAGAAGCGGTCGCCGGCGTGCGGTTCCGGGCCTGGCAGCCTCCCTCCTGCCTGCATCCGACGATTGGCGTCCACAGCCCCCTCGTGTTCGATATCGTGGACACGTGGAACAACCGTTCCATGGGGGGTTGCACGTGGCATGTGAGCCATCCGGGAGGTCGAAGCTTCGACACGTTGCCCGTGAACTCTTACGAAGCAGAAAGCCGCAGAGTGGCACGATTCTTCCCCATCGGGCAAACTACGGGGGCTTGTCCGATTCCAGAGGTGGAATTGAACGCGGACTATCCGTTGACGCTGGACTTGCGGAGGCCACTGAAGGCCACGATGCCGGGTGTGGGGTAGGACGACTCTCACGGGGACGAATGACTCGTCCGATAAGGAGCAGGCAGGATCATGAATGACAGTACCGGTGCGGTGAGCGCTCACCCGGCCGGCGAGTTCACAAACCGCTATCACCCCCCCCCGCATTTGTTCGATGAAATGCGGACCGCGGCGGGTGAGATTCGACCCGCGTGGAAACCGCTGGCGAGAACCCTGGATGAACTGCAGTCGGAAGGTTTGTCGAACCGCACCGAACAGGCACGACGCCTGCTGCGCGAAAATGGGGTCACGTACAACGTTTACGGTGCTTCCCAGGATCTTGAACGTCCCTGGGAACTCGATCCCCTTCCCCTCTTGATCGCTCGTTCAGAATGGGAAGAACTGAGTACGGCGGTCCGGCAGCGGGCACGGTTGCTGGATCGATTGCTGGCGGACGTTTACGGACCGCAGGAACTTCTCAAGTCGGGTGTTATTCCGCCGGACTTGCTATTCCGGCATCCGGGGTATCTGCATCCCTGCGTGGGGATTTCTCCCCCGTCGGGAACATTTCTCCATTTCTACGCGGCGCAACTGGCGCGAGACTCCCAGGGAACGTGGCTGCTGCTGGGGGACCGGGGGCAGGGAGCCTCCGGGGCGGGCTATTCCGTCGAGAACCGGATTGTCGTCTCGCGGACACTGCCGCAGCATTTCCAGAATCTGAACGTGGTGCGCTTGGCGTCGTTCTTCAAAACGCTGCAAAACACGCTGAATGACCAGGCGGCCCACCATCGGGACAATCCGCGAGTGGTGCTGCTGTCGCCGGGGCCAAGCAGCTCCCGCTACTTCGAGGACGTCTATCTGGCCCGTTACCTCGGATACACGCTAGTCGAAGGGGGTGATCTGACGGTTCGCGGAGACGGCGTGTTCCTGAAGACATTGGGAGGTTTGCTGCAGATTGACGTGATCCTGCGGCGGGTGATCGACGCCGACTGCGATCCCCTGGAATTGAATCCTAATTCGTGGTTTGGGATACCGGGGCTGGTCCAAGCCGTGCGCGACGGCCAGGTGGTCGTCGCAAATGCCCTGGGAAGCGGATTCCTCGAGGCGCCGGTGTTGCAGGCCTTCCTGCCGGAAATCTGTAAGTTCCTGCTGGGTGAAAATCTGAAGCTGAACGCCCCTCGCACGTGGTGGTGCGCGGATGCGGACAGCCTGGGCTACGTCGAGACGCACCTCGATCAGCTCATCGTCCGGTCTGCGTTTGAACACCGCAAGCTGCAATCGCACCACGGTTGGCTCCTCTCCGCAGATCAGAAATCGGAATTGCTGTCCCGTATGCGGGCGAATCCGGCACGATTCATTGCGCAGGAAGCAGTCAGCGGCTCCACGGCACCGGTCTGGACGGGACGGGATCTGGAACCGTGGCACATCACACTCCGAACGTTCGCCGTCTCGGTGAACGGAGACTACCAGGTGATGCCGGGCGGCCTGTCGCGCGCGGCGTCGAATGCCGACATGCTGGCGGAATCGATGGCCGCCGGACAGCGGAGCAAGGATGTCTGGATTCTTTCTGACCAGCCCGTGGAAACGGTGACGCTGCTCCGTCCGGCCCGGAGCTCGCTGGAGTTGCGGCGCAGCGGGAACGACCTCCCGAGTCGCGCCGCGGACCATCTGTTCTGGCTGGGGCGGGTGATGGAACGGGCGGAGTCATTCGTGCGGCATTCGCGAAGCATTATCGCACGGTTGACGAGCGAACTGCAGCCCGCCGGGATTGCGGAGTTGCTGCTGCTGACCGTGGCGCTCGATGAGCCGGGGGAATCCCCTCTGGGAATGGTCACACCGGAAGACCCGATGGCGTGGGCTTTGCTGCGGGACGCGGTCTGGGCATTTTTGTATCAACCGAGCCGGAAGAGGGGTTTGCACGACACGCTGCAGACGGCCCACCGCACCGCCTCAATCGTGCGGGACCGGATCTCCATCGACAGTTGGCGAATCATCAATCAACTCGATCTGCAACCGCCAATGATCCGGGAAACCGGGGGTGGGGCGGCAGATCTGGGCGAATCGCTTCTGCCGCTGAATCAACTGCTGATGCTGATTTCCGCGTTCAGCGGACTCTCGGCGGATAGCATGACGCGCGGCCCCGGCTGGCGGTTCCTCGACATCGGACGCCGTATTGAACGGGCGTTGCAGACGATCCGCATTCTGGACGGGCTCCTGGTCGACGTCAGCACCGATCTTCTTCCGCGCCTGGAGGCGATGCTGGAAATCGCCGACAGTTCGATGACCTATCGTTATCGCTACCTGACAACACTACAACTGGCGCCTGTACTGGACCTGGTCCTGATCGACGAGACGAACCCTCGCGCGGTCGGCTTCCAACTGGCGGCACTCGCGGAGCATCTGCGGAGCCTGAATGTCGACGGGAGCGCTGCCGTCCGCAGGCCCGAACAAAAGCTGGTCCTCAGTTCGCAGGCGGCGCTGCGGCTGGCGGATGTCGAGTCTCTTTCCTCCGTCGACGGAGTGCGAGACCGCATCCAACTGCGGGAATTCCTGAAACAGTTGACGACGGATCTGCATGCGCTGGCGGAAACGATGACTCACACGTATCTGACGCATACTGTTTCGTCGCGACAACTCGAGACGATGGGAGTGGAATCCCGTCCGATCGATCCCGTGGCGACGATGCGATGAAAGGGAACAGAGTTGTCAGGCCGCGGCCGGACTTGATATCGTCAAGCCGTTTGATGTTGAGGGCATTCCGGTGACTTGCACGCCGACAGAAAACATGATCGCTCGCATGTTGTACAACGTCCGCCACACCACGACGTATTTCTACTCCGACCCGGTATCGTTGTGCCAGAACCAGATCCGGGTCAGGCCGCGGGAAACTCCGTCGCAGAGGTCGCTGAAGTGTGAAATCGAGATATTTCCGGAGCCGATCTTTTCGAAAGACTGGCAGGACGATTTCGGAAACGGCGTCCGATACGTCTCGATCGAGCATCCGCACCAGCAGTTGACGGTCACGGCCCGGAGCGTGGTGGAATCGCACCCTGCCCCTCCTCCGGACGAGAATCAAACTCTTCCCTGGGAAGAAGTTCGGGATCTGCTGGTCGATGCCCAGTCGGGAGAAGAGTTCGAAGCAGTGCAGTTTCGTTATGAATCACCGTTTATCCGTTTTCTGGAGGAAGCGCGTGAGTACGGGTTGACCAGCTTCACCCCCGGGCGACCGATCCTGGAGGGGGCGCTGGATTTGACCGCCCGCATCCACAACGATTTTAAGTATGCTCCCTCCTCCACGGCGATCACGACGACGACGGCGGAGGTGTTCCGGCAGCGGTGCGGAGTCTGCCAGGATTTTGCCCACTTGCAAATCACGGTGCTGCGGGAGCTGGGATTGGCGGCGCGGTACGTCAGCGGCTACCTCTTGACGGAACCTCCTCCCGGAAAACCGAAACTGATCGGGGCGGATGCCTCCCATGCCTGGTTGTCGGTCTTCGTGCCGGAATACGGATGGGTGGACCTGGACCCGACGAACAACGTAATTCCGAACGGGCGGCACGTGACCGTGGCCTGGGGCCGGGACTACAGCGACGTCAGCCCGATCAAGGGAGTGTACGTCGGCGGAGGCACGCACACGATGCACGTGGCCGTGGATGTTTCGCCGCAGCAGTAGCCGCAAGCCGCATACCCCTCCGCGTTGAGGCGGGGTTGTCCCCCCTGCTCCACTGTGAGAGAATTTTCGGGGCGGGAATTTTCCGTGCGGGAGTTGTCTCGCCGTGATGAACTGCCGGGATCACAGGAGTATGCAATACTTTTGTGTCGCCTCGAAATCGATGGTTTTGTAATGCGATACACCGCGACAGACGCGATAGGGAATTGACTGCGCAACAGGAGACCAGATCATGCGTTGGCAGGGAGACGAAGAGAGCGCGAATGTAGAGGACCGTCGCGGCCAGGGGCGTGGACGCCCACTCATGGTCGGCGGGGGAATTGGCACCCTGGTCATCGTCATCGTGGTGGCACTGCTGGGGGGAGATCCCCGGATTGTTCTGCAGATCATGAACCAGGTGCAGAATGCCGCTCCCCCTCCCGCGGCGGTCAATGATAATCGCCCGATCGAGACGACTCCCGAGGAAGAGCAACTCAAAAAATTCGTATCCGTCGTCCTGCGCGATACCGAAGTGGTATGGGGCGAATTGTTCCTGCAGCAAAACAGGCGCTATCAGGATCCCAAACTGGTCCTGTTCCGAAACAGCGTGAATTCCGCCTGCGGCCAGGCCTCCACGGCGGTGGGGCCTTTTTATTGCCCGGGGGATCGAAACGTCTACATCGACCTGAGCTTCTACAATGACCTCAAGCGAAAGCTGAATGCGCCGGGGGATTTCGCCCAGGCGTACGTGATCGCGCATGAAGTGGGTCATCACGTGCAAAACCTGCTGGGGATCTCGGATCAGGTCCACGCGCTCCGGGGACGGGTGAGCGAGGCGGAATACAACAAGGCCTCGGTCCGGCTCGAACTGCAAGCGGATTTCCTGGCGGGAGTCTGGGCGCATCATGCTCAGAAGATGAAGAATATCCTGGAGGAAGGGGACATCGAAGAGGCGCTGAATGCCGCGTCGCAGATCGGCGACGACCGGCTGCAAAAACGGTCGACGGGCTATGTCGTTCCGGACTCTTTTACGCACGGAACCTCACAGCAGCGGGTGCGGTGGTTCACCAAGGGATTCAAGACCGGAGATATGAAACAGGGGGATACCTTCAAGATCCCCTACGATCAACTGTAAATTCCGGATTTTTCAGGAAGGTTCCGAATCCGTTTCCCGGGATCGGGATTGTGTTGAAAATCCGCGAGCAGTTGACCTACAATGCTAGTGACTTTGGGTTGAAAAAGAGCTTTGACAATCGCCGTAGCAGGTTGATGCTTTAATAATCGCCTGTTTCGGAATGTTCTGTAAGGTTCAGTCGAGATCACCTGCCGCAGTGGCAACCCCCGTTGCTCCTTCCTTTGTGACTCCCTTTCGCCCCAGGCCGGTTTACAAATTGTGGTTATCGTGCGACGGCATCAGCCCGTGGTGGGTCTGGCCTGAGTTGCGTGAATGTTTCTGCTGGAGTCCAAAACGTGGCGAAAAAACTGTACGTGGGCAATCTGCCCTATTCCGTGACCGACAAAGATCTCGAACAAATGTTCTCGCAACACGGGTCTGTCGGTTCTGCCCAGGTGATCATGGATCGGGAATCCGGTCGCTCGAAGGGTTTCGGCTTCGTCGAAATGCCGAACGATCAGGAAGCCCAGGCCGCGATCGAAGCGATGAATGGCAAGGAGCTCAATGGCCGTCCCCTGACGGTCAATGAAGCCCGCCCGCGCGAAGATCGTGGCGGCGGCGGTGGTGGTGGTGGCCGTGGCGGTCGCGGCGGCTACGGCGGAGGGGGCGGACGCGGTCGGGACAACTGGTAAGTCCCGCTCGTGGTCGAACGACTCGGCCTGAGAAAACACAGAACCTCCTCGTGATGCGATTCACGGGGAGGTTTTTTTATTGCGCCTGCCGGGACGGGTCGCGCAGCGCCAGTTCAAAGCAGATCGCCTGCTCCGCGTTACGGACCAGGAGCCGATTTCCGCAGAGGGTCGGATTATTCCACGTCTTCCCCGTGAGGGCGGGAACGCGGGCGAGTTCCTGTACGCATGCGGATCGGCACGGACCAGCCGCCAGGTCTCCATTTTCGGCCTGCACGAGCAGCAGATCCTCCACCAGAAGAATCTGCCCGTGACTGTAGCGTCCGTTCCGCTGCAGCCGCGTTTTTCCCGTCTCCACATCGACACAACAGAGAATTCCGTCATCGAGGCCGTAGATGGAATCGTTCCGGAGGACGACGTTCGTAAAACGGGTCTTCAGCTGCCGGGAAGCCGCCATTGCTCCTCGATTTTCCATCGGGCGTTCCCCGTGCGAGTTACCTCTTGCGGAGCACTTCCCCAAACCGTAACCCGCGGAGAGCAGCACGCGATCCCCCTCAATCACAAGGGGTTGGAGCACTTGGGATGAGTTCCCGGCCAGGGATGTGACCGGCCAGAATCCACCCGGTGTGCGGATCATGTGCGGAAAGGCTGGTCGCGTTCAAACTCAAAACTTGAGGCATGCCGGCAAACTTCGCGAGGACGGGGGACGAATAACAGGCGTAATCCCGGCCTGCCTTCCTAGACGAGCTTCCCGTATCCCGATGAAAAGCCGCCAGACCATCCGACAGGGAGGGAAGTGTTTTATGACCTCCGGGAGAGGTTTTCCGAGGCTGATGATCACCAGATTTTCTGACGATCAGCGGGAGAGGAGCTTTGCCCCACTCCAGGTTCAGCTGGCCCAGTTCTTTCAGAGTATTTGCGCGTCCAGACTGACTTGCCCGTTTCCCTTCCAGGCAATTCAGAATCCCCGTCGCGCCGAGTGCATAGACCCGCCCGTCCTCGATTGTGGGTGTGGCCCGGGGACCGTCCCCTCCCAGGACTTCCGAGAAACGCACGACATCCTGATGGCTCCAGAGCAGTTTCCCGTTGTTCACGTCATAGCAGTTAACGCATTCCTGCGCTCCACGCTGCTCCTGTGTGATCGCATAGTTTCCAACGACCGCGAAACCGCCCCACCCGGCCCCCATCGGGATCTTCCAGACTTCCCGGGGAGGATGTTTCTCCCAGTCGGTCTCCAACTTCAGCCCATGAATTTCACCCCGCCCGTCCGATCCCAGGAATCGAGGTGCATCCGTCGCCCGGCTGCCGTGTGGAAACTTCAGGGGCTGAGCCGCAATCTGCTCCGAAGGAGCGGTCTGCAGCGTCTGATCGCTGACGGGAGTCCACCTCCAGGTCAGGATGGGAACGACATCACCTGAGAACTCCTTGACTCGGAGGAGCGCGATGGCGACCACCACGAACAAGGCAAGAGCCGTTGCGGTGATGAACTTGACCCGCCGCGACCAACCGCTGAACAGAAAGAACCACAGTCCCAACAGGATCCCGGCGAGTCCTCCGAACAGGAGTGTTCCTCCCACTCGAAAGACCCTCTCGATGTCCGGCCAGCCCCACACCAGAACCAGACAGGCCACGGCGAGCCAGAAACTATAGAGACAGAGGCGCCTGCCGCTGATCCGGGAAAAGCGTCGGACCGGTCCCGTTGCAGCCGGAGGATTCTCCCGTGACATGCGTTACTCCTCGCTGAAATTACCGCGGCCTTTAAATGGGACCGGGGGGATTTGAGACGTGAGTCAAACCGCGTTCAGTTTACGAATCAGCTCCGCGGTCTTTTTACCGATCTCTTCAACTCGCTGTTGCTGCCCCTTGTCCTTGAGTTGCCCCTGCTCGTCGAAGGCCTGGTGGGCCTGACTGATGGCAATCTGATCCGGAATCACCAGAACCTGGATATTGGAGAGGATGGCCCGCAGATGGACGAGACCCCGCAGCCCTCCCAGCGCCCCTGGCGAGGCGCTCATCAGGCCGGCAACTTTGCCCGAGAACCCCACCAGCCCTGGAGCGCCATTCAAGGGCCTGGAAACCCAATCGATGGCGTTCTTAAGAGCCGCGGTGACGGAGCTGTTGTATTCCGGAGAAGCGATCAACAGTCCATCGTGCATTCGGAACAGTTCCAGCAGTTTGAGTGCATTGTCCGGAACTTCGCGGGCCTCAATGTCCTGATCGAACACCGGCAACGGATAATCCCGCAGACTGATGACAGTCACCTCCGCACCTGCGGCGGCGGCTCCTTGCACTCCGATCCGAATCAGGGTTTGATTAAAGGATCCAGCCCGCAAGCTGCCGGAAAATGCCAGAATCTTCGGTGCCCTCGCCATAACTTTGGGATCATCCTTCCGATTTCGATATGCTGTCCGTTCGAGAGCGCTGTCAAAGTCTCCAGCCCGAAAGAGTATCAGGCCTCGTCGTCGTCATCGTCGTCGAAATCGTGGTCATGATCGCATCCCTCGCCGTGGACGTGGCCATGCTCCATCTCTTCGGGAGTCGCGGGGCGAATGTCGACAATCTTGCCTTCGAAGTAAAGTTCCTTACCGGCGAGTTCATGATTGGCATCAACGACGACGTCTTCGCCCTGAATACCGACGACGGTCACGATCTGCAGTTCGCCGTCGATCTCAGTCTCGAACTGCATGCCGATCTCAATCGCTTCTCCTTCTTCAAAACTTTCGCGATCGACTTCATAAACGAGGTCTTCGTCGCGCTCGCCGTACGCATCCTCAGCGGGAATGACAACCTTGAAGTCGGAGGGAACGGATTTCCCCTCCAGGGCCTGTTCCAGCCCCGGAATGATCTCTCCTTCTTCTGCCATAAATAGGCGAGCGGGCTCCCCGGCCTCGGTGCTGTCGAGGATATTCCCCTCTTGTCCCGCAGGACATACTCAATGGAAAACCACTTGACCAGGACTGACGACCATGGGAACACCCTTCTTAATAGATGAAAGCAAGCAACTGCGAGTTTGGGGAAAAAATGAGCCCCGGATATCTGTTTTTATCTTATCGAATGCCGTTCGGGACAGCGAGGAGGGGGCGAAATTCCTCAACAGAACAAGCGGGGCCTGCCCGAACGAGGACGGCAACGATCCTGCGTTGGAAACGACTCCGGTGGGACGCGAACGGCCGGGACCGGAGCCAGGAAAAGTTTGCGAAAAATCGGAGTTCTGGGTTCAAACAGTTGACAACATCAGTTTGGCGGATTACTTTCCCGCGAAGGCTCCCCGACAGAGGGATTTTTAAGGGAGATTCTGCGGGAATTCAGGTTCATCGGAGCATTTTCCGAAGAGGCTTGAATGCCCGCCTGAAACCCGCTCGAAAACGGCAGGCGTTGGAAGGGTTTTCCGAAGATTCCGGAGATCCGGGCCCCTTGACAAAGGGGATGGGCTGAAATAATGCTTTTGCGTATTGTTTTGGGAGCTTGAAACCGAGTATCACCATGACCCGTTTGTCTCACCTGGGACGGCGGGCTCAGCGCGGTCCGATGGGTTACATTTGCGGTGGAAGAATTCCATCGTAGAGTGACGCGGCAGGTTTGATTTCTGACGTCGAACTTCGTCCTCTTGCAATTCCTCATCTTGCGGAGGCAACGGGACGGGTTCGAAAGACGACGTTTCTAAAAAGTTCAAGAGGTTTAAATACGATGGTCACGGGTTACAAAATTGATGGAGAGATGCGTAACACTCTGATGCGTTCCGTTCTGGCGGAAGGCTCGGAGGTGCTCGGAGACCGCCTGGCTGTGGGGGCACAGAGTCGTCTGCAAACCTCGCAAACCTGGTGGCTCCGCCGGGAGGATGAGGAAGACGAGGAATTCGAGGACGATGACCTCGATGACGACGATGATGATGAAGAATTCGACGATGAAGAATTCGATGACGAGGAACTCGAAGATGAAGACCTCGACGAATTCGACGACGAAGAATTCGATGATGATGATCTCGACGAGGAGGACGGGGAGGAAGAAGAGGAAGAAGACTTCGAATAGTCCCTGACTCGGCGCCGCGGAAGAATTCGGCAGCCGGGCAGGAGGAGGGACCGATCAACAGTCATTGATTCGGGATCCGCCTCTGTTCGAGCCACGACTGTGGCGATTCCTGCCGGTTCATGACGAACTGAAACCAGCCCAAGGGCCCTCCAGCGAGGGCCCTTTTTTTATGGGCCTGGCCGCCATTGGACGAGTCGTTGGCGGAGAGCTGGTCGAGCGTGCCAATTTGACGGGCAGTCTCCCGGGGCGCCAAAGGGGCATGCTTCCCGGAACTTTCCACATGAAATACACAATTTTCCGAGAAAAACAGGCTCATTTCGGGAGAACCCGAGGGGGACTTTCGGGGTCTACCACTGGCATGAGCTTTGCAGTTGTTGAAAACTCGACAGGCTCTATAATTCCAACTGACAACGCAGCCCGGTTTGAACCGAAATAAGATTCAGGGGCTCGCGGCTTCTCAGAATGGGTTTGCCATGACTCGAGGTTCTGCGTCTTACTCGTCCGATGTTCCCGAGGCTTCCGTTCCCATGGAACTGGCCGCCATCGTGAAACGCTCGCAGACCGACTTTGAATTGGAGTTCTACGGCAACATCCTCAAGAATAATGCCGCCTACTCCGAAGTACTGACCCAGATGGGGCAGATTTTCACCCTCAAGAATCGGCACGCGGAGGCGCTGGAAATCGACCTGCGACACGCGCAACTCCGCCCGAACAATCCGGTTGTGTTGTATAACCTGGGTTGCAGTCAGGCCCTGTGCGGACACCTCCAGGAAGCGGTCCAGGTCCTGCGGCGGGCGGTGGATCAGGGCTACGACGATGCCGACCACATGGCGGCCGATCCCGATCTGGAAGCCTTGTATGACCTGCCCGAGTTTATCCGGCTGCTGTCCGAGATTTCCGAGGATAGTTCCGAGACGCGCTTCGTCTGAATTCTGTTCCAAAAAATGCTCTGGACGACCCCGGATCGAGCTTTCTGA